>DATJWQ010000016.1:0-97119 GCA_035501175.1 Verrucomicrobiia bacterium
AGGCGATGTAGTCCGGTGAGTCCGGCCACGAGACTGATGGATTCTCCCTTTGCGAGCTTTCCACCGCGTTCATCATCAGGATCGGGGCGACGCCGAGCATGATTACGACCAGAACAATCAACAGTGCCTTCATAGATGCTCCCAAGCTTCCAGTTCTTACAGAAGCAAACCGAACGCAAAGTTACAGCGCAGGTACAGCCTGGGTCCGCGCATGGTTTCCGTGGTCACTTGAGTAGTGGCCGGAGAAGGCGGTTTTGCGACACGAAAAGATTATCGGAATGCCGCAAACAGGTGGCGGATTTCCTCCTCAACCTCGGCGGGCGTGGCGACGGTGTGGGAGATCTCCTCCCGCAACAACTCGCGGTAGCGGCGCCGGAGGCGATGCGCGGCAACTTTCACTGCGCCTTCGGTCGTCCCGAGCTTTGCCGCCACCGAGGCATACGAGGTCGAACCTTTCCCTTCGGTCAGGAATACCTTTAGTTGCTCGAATTGCGCCGCTTTACCATCCGCTACGAATTCCGCCTGCAATCGATCCAGTACCTGGTCGAGCAACGCCAGCGCCCACTGGCGCTCCAGCAGTTTTTCTGCGGTCAGTTCGTCAGCCGGCTCTGACAAGTATCGCGTTTCCGCCGTCTTTGTATCCAACGACAAGAATAGCTGGCCGCCTCCCCGCTTGGCCGCGTGCGCGCGGTCCCATTCGTTGGCGAGGAAATGTTTTAGCGAGGCGAGGAGGAAGGAACGGAATTTGCCTTTCGCGCGATCGACGTCGGCGAGATAGTTTTTCGCCAGGAGCCGCGCGAAGAACTCCTGGGTGAGGTCCTCCGCTTCGTGCACGTCGTAGCCGCGCCGTCGCACGTACGCATAGAGCGGGTACCAATACGCGCGGCACAATTCCTCCAGCGCCCGACCAGCCTGTGGCGACGCCGTTTGACCCGCTGTCAGCACCACGGTCCACCGCGTTGCGGCAAACTGGCCGACCAGAGCGCGCGAAGAATCCGCCTTTGGCTTGCTGGTAATCACTTGATACTGAGCCTAATACGGGGTCGGCCAATTGCAAGCTCTCACCGGAAGGCGCTTGGAGCGTCTTGAGGAGTGCTACAGCTACCACAATGGGCTTGAGTTCAAACTCGCTACCACTACAATCCGTGGTATACCCCGATTGCGATAAGAAGGAGTCGAACTGTGCGACGGTCCCTGTTTTGGATATGGTGTCCCCTCTTGGTGTTGGCGGCTGCGAACGCCTTTGGCGAGATGGTACCATTGGCAAGAGCCGGGTTGAAGGTCGATACGGGAGACACAGCGTGGGTGCTGGCTTCCGCCGCGTTGGTCATGCTGATGACGCCCGGCCTGGCGTTCTTCTACTGCGGGATGGTTCACCGCAAGCACGTGCTGGGCACGATCATGCAGAGCTTCGCGCTGCTGGCGGTGATGACCGTGCAATGGATGTTGGTGGGCTACACCCTCGCGTTCGGACCCGACGTCGGCTCGGTGATTGGCAATCTGAGCTGGTTCGGTTTGTACGGCGTGGGCGGCGCGCCGAACCCTGATTATGCCGCGACGATTCCGCATCAGGCGTTCATGATTTTCCAGATGATGTTCGCCATCATCACGCCGGCGTTGATTTTTGGGGCCGTGGCTGAACGCATGAAGTTTTCCGCGATGCTGGTCTTCTCGGTGCTGTGGGCGACGCTGGTGTACGATCCGATTTGTCATTGGGTGTGGAATGTCGGCGGCTGGCTGCACAAGCTCAACGCCTTGGACTTCGCCGGTGGGACCGTGGTCCACATCAGCTCGGGTATGACGGCGTTGGTGTGCGCGCTGGTGCTTGGCGCCCGGCGCGGGGAACGCAAGATGGAGCCCCACAATATGACGTTGACCGTCCTCGGCGCGGGACTTTTGTGGTTTGGGTGGTTCGGCTTTAACGCCGGCAGCGCGCTGGGGGCGAATGGATTGGCCGTGCAGGCGTTTATCAATACGCATGTGGCTTCCGCGGCAGCGGCGATGTCGTGGATGTTTGTGGAATGGAGATTCCGCGGCAAACCCAGTGTGCTCGGAATTGCCTCGGGATGCGTGGCCGGGCTGGTGGCGATCACGCCGGCGGCGGGGTTCGTGACCGTGCGCGGCGCGCTCATCATTGGATTGATCGGCGGCGCGGTCTGTTACTACGGCGTCACCGTGAAGAATAAATTCGGGTTCGATGATACGCTCGATACGTTTGGAGTACACGGCGTGGGCGGGATGCTCGGCGCGCTGCTGACGGGCGTGTTCGCGACCACGCTCGTGAATTCCAGCGGGGCGGAAGGCCTGATTCGGGGCAACCCGAAGCAGTTGCTTATCCAGGCGATTGGGGTCGTCGCGACGGTGGTGTACGCCGTCGTCGTGAGTTGGATCCTGCTGAAACTGGTCGACGCGATCATGGGCTTGCGCGTGAATGGCGAGGAAGAGGAGCAGGGCCTCGATTGGACCCAGCACGGCGAAAGCGGATATAACCTCTAGCGCATTTTGTCCAAGTTCGGTATCGTGCAAGGCCGCGTCATGGCGGCCTTGCAGTTTTATGGAAAAAGCACACGACATTCTCGCGATTGTGGGTCGGCCGAACGTCGGGAAGAGCACGCTCTTCAACCGGATCGTCGGGCGGCGCGTGGCCATTGTTCACGAAGAACCGGGCGTGACGCGGGATCGTGTCAGCGCGATGGCGCGCTGGGGCGAGAAATCGTTCGAGGTCATCGACACGGGCGGCATCGCGTTCATGGACGATGAGAAAAGCGGTGACCTGATGGCGAATGCGACGCGACATCAGGCCGAAATCGCCATCGAGATGGCGACGGCCATTATTATGGTGGTGGACGTCACCGAAGGCGTCGTCCCGCTCGATCTGGAGATTGCCCGCAAACTGCGGAGCAGCGGCAAACCGATTTTCCTCGCGGTCAACAAAGTCGACAACGCCAACCGGGCTCGCACCGAGTCGGAATTCAGCGAAATCGGGTTCCAGGAGACATTCTCCATCGCCGCCGTGCACGGCACCGGCGTGTCGGAGCTGCTGGACGCGGCGACGGAAGCCTTCACGGCCGGCCCAGCGGAAGAAACCGCCCCGCCAGCGCGCATTGCGATTGTCGGGCGGCCGAACGTCGGCAAATCCTCGTTGATTAATGCCATTCTGAAGGATCACCGGACGATCGTCAGCGACATCCCCGGTACGACGCGCGATTCCATCGACGTGCCGTTTGTGCTGAATGACAAGCCGTACCGGCTCGTCGATACCGCCGGGTTACGGTACCGGGGCAAGATCAAGACGTCGGTGGATCAATTTGGATCGATGCGCGCCGAGCGGAGCATCCGCGAGTGCGATATCGCGGTGCTGGTGCTGGATGCCGTCGCCGGCGTGACGAAGCAGGATAAGAAAATCGCCGGGCAGATTGCGGATGCGTCGCGCGGCTGCATTGTCCTCGTGAACAAATGGGATCTTGCGGCGGAAGAGGAACGCAAGGAGCGCGCGCGAGAGCGTCGCGGAATGAAGCGAAAGAAAACTTTCCGCGAGGAGTACCTCGAAGCGTTGCGGAAGGAATTGTTTTTTCTCGATTGGGCGCCGGTGTTGTTTGCGTCGGCGAAGACGGGCGAGAATTTGCATCAATTGTTCGATCAGGTTGCGGTGATCGAGCAGGAGATGACGCGACACATCGAGACGCCGCAGCTCAACAAGTTGTTTATGCGCGCCATCGACGCGTATCCGCCGCCATTTTTCGGCGGCAAGCGATTAAAAATCTTTTACGCGTATCAAAAAGCTTCCAATCCGCCGACGTTTCGGCTATTCGTGAATCAAGCGAGTTGTTTGACGCCGCACTACAAGCGGTTCTTGATCGATAAAATCAGGGCTGCCTGGGCGTTGACGGGGTGCCCGATATTGTTGGAGTGTCGGGAACGGGAGCGGCGAACGTTCGTCAAAGCGAGAAGAACTCAGCGAATTTGAAAAAAAGTGACGACGGGCGTACTTTTGTCTTGAAACACAATATATGGGGTGCATATAGTGCCGCCCGCACTATTAGCGGTGGTTTCCAACCTTGACGTTGACCGCCGAAAAGTCGCGGTTGGCCAGCTTTTTTGGAGGAGGGTACAGTGATCAATGTGAAGCAAGGAGTGGGGGAGCTTTCTGCGGGAAAGGGCAAAACCCGCGAGGATTCTGCAGTGCCGACGGCAGTCCCGACCGAAACACCGAAACGCGCGCGGCGGTCCAGTGCCATTTCGCGAAACGCTCCGCCGCAGCCGCCGAAGAAGAATGGATGGGTGGTGCCGCGCGTGTTCAGCCGCGCGGACGTAAAACCATTCGATGAGGTCGAATGGGACCAGCGCACGGCGGAGATCAGCGACGACACCGGCAAAATCATTTTCAAGCAGGAAAATGTCGAAGTGCCGAAGGCCTGGTCGATGCTTGCGACCAAGGTGGTCGTGTCCAAATACTTCTACGGCGAGAATGGAACCGCCGAGCGAGAACGCAGCGTTCGCCAGCTCATACACCGCGTCACGCGCACGATTGCCGATTGGGGCAATCGCGATGGCTATTTTGCCAGCGACAAGGACGCCGAAACATTTTGCGACGAGCTGACCTGGCTGTGCCTCAATCAATACGGTTCCTTCAATTCGCCCGTGTGGTTCAATTGCGGGCTCTACGGCCAGTATGGCGTGGGCAAACACAGTGGCGCGGGGAGCTACTATTTCGACCGCGCGACCAGAGCCGTGGGGCGGGCGTCGTCCCAGTATGAATATCCGCAGTGCTCGGCCTGCTTCATTCAATCCGTCGGCGACACGATGGAAGACATCATGGAGCTGGCCCGCAGCGAAGCCATGCTGTTCAAGTACGGCAGCGGCACGGGCACGGACCTGTCGTCGCTGCGCAGCGCGAAGGAAAGGCTCTCGGGCGGTGGACGCCCCAGCGGCCCGCTGTCGTTCCTGAAGGTGTACGACGCGATTGCCAGCGTGGTGAAATCCGGCGGCAAGACGCGCCGCGCCGCGAAGATGAACACGCTGAAGGTCTGGCATCCGGACATCAAGGAGTTCATCGAAGCGAAGCCCAACGAAGAGCGGAAAGCGTGGGCGTTGATCGAGCAGGGGTACGCGGGGGATTTCAACGGGCCGGCGTACGGTTCGGTCTCGTTCCAGAACGAGAACCTGAGCGTGCGTGTGACGGACGATTTCATGCGCGCGGTGCTCGAAGACAGGAATTGGACGACGCATTGGGTGACCGATCCCCACCGGCCGGGGCCGACGTACAAAGCCCGCGAGCTGATGCGCGGCATCGCCGAGGGGACGTGGACCTGCGGCGATCCGGGCGTGCAGTACGAGGACACGATCCAGCGCTGGCACACGTGCAAGACGACGGGGCCGATCAATTCGAGCAATCCGTGCAGCGAATACATGTTCCTCGACAACAGCGCGTGCAACCTCGCGTCGCTGAACCTGATGAAGTTCCTGCGGCCCGACGGCACGTTCGACGTCGATCGATTCAAGTCCGCCGTGGAGATTTTCATCACGGCGCAGGAAATCATCGTCGACAACGCGAGCTATCCGACCGAACGAATCGCGATGAACAGTCATTTGTTCCGTCCGCTCGGCTTGGGGTACGCGAATCTCGGCTCGCTGATCATGTCGATGGGGCTGCCGTATGACAGCGACGAGGGACGCGGGATGGCCGGGGCGCTCACGGCGATCATGCATTTGCACGCGTACGCGCAATCGGCGCACCTGGCCGAGAAGATCGGCACGTTTGAGGGCTACGCGAAGAACCGCGAGTCCATGCTGCACGTGGCGGAGATGCACCGCGACGCCGTGAAACGGATTCATCCGAGCTGCCCGGATTATCTGCGCAGCGCGGCGCAACGTTGCGGGGATGAAGCGGTCGAGCTGGGCCGGCGGTTCGGCTATCGCAATTCGCAGGTCACGGTGCTCGCGCCGACCGGAACGATTGCGTTCATGATGGATTGCGACACCACGGGCGTCGAGCCCGACATCGCGCTCGTGAAATACAAGCTGTTGGCGGGCGGCGGGATGTTGAAGATCGTCAATCGCACCGTGCCGATGGCGTTGCGGAAACTCGGCTACACCGAGGCGCAGATTGCCGATATTGTGAAGTACATCGACGAGAACGACATGATCGAAGGCGCGCCGCACCTGCAGGAGAAGCACGTGGCGGTGTTTGATTGCGCGTTCAAGCCGGCGAAAGGCAAGCGCAGCATCCAGCACATGGCGCACCTGAAGATGATGGCGGCGGCGCAGCCGTTCCTGAGCGGGGCGATCTCCAAGACGGTCAACATGCCGCAGGAGTCGACCGTCGAGGACATTATGCAGACGTACATCGAGGGGTGGAGGCTCGGGGTCAAGGCCGTGGCGATTTATCGCGATGGCTCGAAGCGATCCCAGCCGCTCAACACCTCGAAGAACAGCGGATCGACCGTTGCCGAGACCGCGGCGAAACAGGCCGACCTGTTCAAGGCGCGCATCGCGGAGCTCGAAGAGATGCTCGGGCAATTGCGCGCGCGGCTGGGCACACCGGCGCGGCATCGTCTGCCCGACACGCGCCGGGCGATCACGCACAAATTCGACATCGCCAGCCACGAAGGCTATATTACGGTGGGTCTGTTCGAGGACGGAACCCCGGGCGAGTTGTTTATTACGATGGCGAAGGAAGGGTCAACCATTGGCGGTTTGATGGACACCATTGGCACGCTGGTAAGCCTGTCGCTGCAGTACGGCGTGCCGCTGGAAACCCTCGTCAACAAGTTTGCGCATCAACGCTTCGAGCCGAGCGGGTTCACGAAGAACCCGGATATCCCGATTGCCAAGTCGATCAGCGATTATTTGTTCCGCTGGCTGGGATGCCAGTTCATTGCCGGCTATCGCGAGGCGAATTCGCCGAATGCGGCGCAGTCGGAACTGCCGTTGCCCGGCGTTGAGGAAGAAGAGAAACGGATCGTGAACAAACCCGTCGAAGACCTTGAGAGAACGGAAGAAGCACCGGCCCGGCCGACGGGTGGCGATGGCGGGATGACGCCCGTGCATCGTTTGAGCCGGACCGTCGAGCACTTCATGCAGGACGCGCCCGCGTGTGACACATGCGGGGCGATCACCGTGCGCAACGGCGCCTGCTACAAGTGCCTTAACTGCGGCAACTCAATGGGATGCTCCTGATTCCACGGAGCCCCCCACACACACAGGAAGCCCCGAGGGTAAAACCTCGGGGCTTTTTGTTGGTGGCGAAGACGGCACAAGCCGCGCAGATTTTGGCTGGCAACCTGGATGATGGTGGGGCAAGCTGCGGCGATGAACTCGCTTCACGCGGAAGTGGGGGCCGCAATTACGGGCGAGGACGCAAACAGAGGATGCAACCGGAGAATCATCAGCGTGGGAAGTCGGTCACATGCCATTCGTAAAATGCAAAGAATGCGGCGGTCCAATTAATCTCACAGCCTTGAGATGCCCTGGTTGTGGCTATGTCAGCCATGTCATCCGTCGCTGCGCGTGGGCGATCGTGATCGTTCTGTTCCTGGCCTGCGTCGCCGTCTATATCATTTATAGACACAATCTCCCGCGACCGGTACTTTCAAATTAGCTCACCGGACCACCTTCGTGACCGGGCTTGACGGCGGGGGGCGGGGCGGTTAGATTCTCGGCCTCTTACAGCAGAGACGATTTCAGGAGACGCATATTATGGCAACATCGACGGTAGCACCCAAAGCCGGCACGACCCACGCGCGTCCGAAGGCGAAGGACGACAAAGCGGGCGGCAAAAAGGAAGCGAAGGTCGTATATCCGAGCGATTTCGGCTCGCACGCCAGCATGGCGAACGAAGAATTGACAGGGAAGATCGCCGCGGCCAGGCAGGACGCGGGCGATCCGTGGATGATTTTGAAGGACGAGCGCGGGGATTATGCCACGCGCAAGTCGCGTCTCGACTCTGGTCTTGCCGATCCGAGCCGGTGCGCCGACCAGCCGGCTCGCGAGAAGGTTGTCAAAGAATTGACCGCGGCGTAAGCGGGGGATTCGTACATACGGAGCGCCAGGGCCGCGAGGTTCTGGCGCTCTTGCTTTTGTGGGCTGAATGCGATTTCCTAGGAGCGTTATGTCGAACGAGAACCCAAATGATGTTGTTGCCGCGCCCGAACCGAAAGATTTCATTCGCGACATCGTGCACGAGCACGTGGCGGAAGGGAAATACCCGAAGATCGTCACGCGATTTCCGCCCGAGCCGAACGGCTATCTGCACATCGGGCACGCGAAATCGATCTGCCTGAACTTCGGGATCGCGCGGGAGTTCCGGGGCCAGTGCAACCTGCGGATGGACGACACCAACCCGGCCAAGGAAGACGTCGAGTACGTTGATTCGATTATCCAGGACGTGAACTGGCTGATTGGGAATTGGGCGGACGACAAGCTGGGGTTCAAGCCGCTCGGCAAGACGCCGGAGCCGCAGGCCGTGAACGGCAAACCGGATTTTTATCTCGCGCCCGTGAATCCGAAATCGGCGCCGAAGGATGCGAAGCTCGAGCCGTTTTACGCGTCGGATTATTTCGATCAGTTGTACGTGTGGGCGATCGAGCTGATCAGGAAGGGCAAGGCGTACGTGTGCGATTTGACGCCCGAGGAGACGGATGCCTATCGCGGCGCGCCGGACAAGCCGGGCAAGGACAGCCCGTTTCGGAATCGGTCGGTCGAGGAGAACCTCGATTTGTTCGTGCGGATGAAGAAGGGCGAGTTTCCCGACGGGGCGCGGACGTTGAAGGCGAAGATCGACATGGCGTCGCCGAACATCTGGATGCGCGACCCCTTGTTGTACCGTATTCGCCACACGGCGCACCATCACACGGGCGACAAATGGTGCATCTACGCGATGTACGATTACGCGCATTGCCTGAGCGACTACATCGAGGGCGTCACCCACAGCATTTGCACGCTGGAGTTCGAGGTTCATCGGCCGCTGTATGACTGGATTCTGGAGAATTTGGATTTGCCGCGGCCGTTGCCGCACCAGTACGAGTTCGCCAAGCTGATCCCGACGTACACCATTGTCTCGAAGCGGAAGCTGATCCAGCTCGTCAACGACAAGGTGGTGTCGGGCTGGGACGATCCGCGGATGCCGACCATCAGCGGCATTCGCCGGCGGGGCGTGCCGGCGGAGGCGGTGCGGGCGTTTGCGATCGGCGTGGGCGTGACGAAATTTAATAGCGTGACCGACATGGCGGTGTTCGACCATGCGATTCGCGAGGACCTGAACAAACGCGCGTTGCGGCGACTGGCGGTATTGCGCCCGCTCAAGGTGACGATCACCAACCTCGACCCGCATCACTACGAGGAACTCGACGCGGTCAATAATCCGGAGGATCCGTCGACCGGCACGCGGAAGGTGCCGTTCGGCAACACGCTGTACATCGAGCAGGACGATTTCATGGAGACGCCGCCGCCGAAATTCTTCCGATTGAAGCCCGGCGGCGAAGTGCGGTTGAAGTACGCCTACATCATCAAGTGCGACGAGGTCGTCAAGGACGCAAGCGGGAACGTGACCGAGTTGCGTTGCACGGCCGATCTCGGCAGCAAGACCGGCGGGCCGACGAGTTCGCGCAAGATCAAGGGGACAATTCATTGGGTATCGGCGGCGCACGCGATCGACGCCGAAGCGCGTCTCTATGATCGATTGTTCACCGTCGCCGAGCCGGATGCGGGGGGCGATTTCAAGGCCCACCTTAATCCGAAGAGTCTCGAAGTCGTCACCGCCAAGTGCGAACCCAGCCTCATCGACGCCCGGCCGGAGCTCCGCTACCAATTCGAACGCCTCGGCTATTTCACCCTCGATCCCGATTCGAAGATGGATTCGCCGCGTCCCAGCGACCACAAGCCGGTCTTCAACCGCACCATTACCTTGAAAGACACTTGGGCGAAGATTGAGGGGAAACAGAAATAGGCGTAATAGCTTATTCCGAAGGACGTGTGGTGCTTGATATAGAAGTGGTGAAGGATTAGGATAGGCGCGGTATGACACGAGAAGAACTCTTGCAGCGGATTTGGATCGACCCGGCGCGGTGCGGGGGAAAGCCCTGCATCCGGGGGCACCGAATTTGGGTTTCGCTGATTCTCGACATGCTGGCTTCGGGCAGTACGGTCCGGGAAATCCTTCACGATTATCCCGGCTTGACGGAGGAAGACATCCTCGCTTGCATCGCCTACGGGTCGGAGATGGCTCGTGAACGTTACGTTTCCATTCCCCTTGAGCCCGTTGGGACATGAGACTGAAGCTCGACGAGAATCTCGGTGAGCGCGGCTATTCCATTCTTCAGGGCGAGGGGCATGATGTTTCCACGGTGGCGCTGCAGCACGCGGAAGGCGCAACCGACGCCGATCTGATCGAGAAATGCCGCGCGGAAGATCGCGTTCTAGTTTCCCTTGACCTTGATTTCGCCAATCCGCTTCGATTCCAGCCCAGCCGTTATCCCGGAATCGCGGTTCTCCGGTTGCCATCGAAACCGAGCGGGGCGGATTTGGCGCGTGTGGTGCATGTTCTCGGTGCCGCGCTGAGGCGCGACTCCATTGCAGGAAAACTCTGGATCGTCGAGCCCGATCGCGTGCGCGTTTACCAAGAATCCGAATCGTGAGTCAGGGCGCTCCGTCGCCAGCGACCGGCTCTTTTTCAAGCGCCGATTGGCATTCCGGCTCGTGCTACTGCAGAGAATAGAAACGAGGCGTGGTGCAAAAATGGTCGATGTGATGGATTTACTCAAGGAATTGCACCCATGGAGCCGAAGCGTTACCGCACGCCGCATGAAATCGCCGTCAAGGGTTTCGAGGCTCCAGTCGATAGGCTCGGTCGGGGCGGCGCGCTCCAGTTCGTCCACGAGTTTGAAAAAGGTCGTGGCGACTGCGCCAAGGAACGTCAGAAGATCCTCCGTGGTCTGACATTGTGGAAACTCCGCGCGGAATTGCTACCGAAGAGGTAACCGACCAGCCGGGCGGCTCGCCTCTGTCCCCAGCGACGACAAGCCCGTCTTCAAGCGCACGATCACGATGAAGGACACCTGGGCGAAGATTGGGAGCAGAGAAAGGTAGCCACCCTTCGCCGTTGTGCTTGCGGCGGGAGCGGAGGATTGTCTACAAATGCGGCATCCATGAACGGAAAGCATGTGATCGCCATGATACTCGCAACGTCCGCCGCATCATCATTCGCCGAGCCGTTGGTTTCCCCCGAAGTGCACGCGGATGGCCGCGTGACATTTCGGCTGAACGCGCCGGGGGCGACGGGCGTCGTGGTGCGATGCGAGGGGAAGACATGGCCGATGCAAATCGATACGCAGGGGGTCTGGTCGGTGACGAGCGAAGCCCTGGAGCCGGATATCTATGCGTATTCGTTTCTCGTGGACGGTCTGGGGATCGTTGATCCAGCCAATCCGTTCCTCAAGCGCAATCTGATCTTCACGGAGAGCCAGGTTCATGTGCCCGGTCCGCTGACGTTGCCATGGGAAATCAACGACGTGCCGCACGGCGTCATTCATCGTCATCATTACCGGTCGAAGATCATCGGGGACGAGCGGGACCTGCTGGTGTACACGCCGCCGGGGTATCAAGCGGCGGCGCGAAAGACGTATCCCGTGTTGTATCTGCTCCATGGCTTCAGCGATCCCGAGAGCGCCTGGATTGACGCGGGCAGGGCGAACGTGATTCTGGACAATCTCATCGCGCGGAAGAAGGCGGTGCCGATGATCGTGGTGATGCCGTTGGGCTACGGCAACCGGCAAATCCTCGCGGGCGGCTGGGAGGCATTTCGCGTTCCCAACTGGCAGACGTATCACGATGACAGCTTCGCGAAATTCCGCGAATCGCTCTATCAGGAGATCATGCCGATGGTCGAGCGCGATTATCGTGTCTCGACGGCGCGCACGTCGCGGGCGATTGCCGGGCTGTCGATGGGTGGCGAACAATCCCTGGTGTTCGGACTCAACGCGCCGGATCGGTTTGCGTGGGTTGGCGCGTTCAGCTCCGGCGGGCTTGGCAAGATGGACTTCGAGCAGCGATTTCCCGATTTGAATCGTGGGGCGGGTCGCCGGTTCCGTCTGATCTGGCTGGCGTGTGGAACCGAAGACAAACTGTTGGCGAGCAATCGGGGGTTCGAGCAGTGGCTCCAGACCAAAGGGGTGACTCACCAGTGGCTGGAAACGCCCGGGGCCCACAGTTTTGTAGTGTGGCGGCGTTACCTGGCGGAATTCGTTCCACACTTGTTTCAGCGAAACCAGTAACGGGTCGGAACCAACTGACTGCCGGCATCGGCGGCGGCTTGGTGGATCGATGGGTGTTTTCGGGGCCGGCTTTAGACTCGTGACAGAATTGCCCTGTTGTCGAAACTGGATAAACAATCGTTGTAGCGATAGTATATGCTTGACAGTATCTGTGTTGTGATTGTAATATAAGCAGCTGTTGGTTCTTTGAAATAGCGTTCGCGGTTCTCGGTTGACGGAGCGAACGGGGACGGGAAATGGTGGCTGGGAGCCCGATTGCAGGCTGCGGTCGGGGAGGGCAATCCGAGAAAAAGTAAAAAATTACGAAACGAACCCGAAGTTACCAGCCATCCCGGATTTCGCAAGAGGCGTTGCTTGAGTGGGTTGTATAATTCGGCTGTCGGAAATCTTTACACTTTTCGACCGAAAACGAACCCGAGAATTGGAAGAACGAACCCAAGAAAGAGAGGAACGAACCCGAGGAAAATGAGGGGTAAGCCTTCTCGGCGCGTGTTGCGGGAGGGAGAGGGCTAGCTGTTGCTGGCCTGTTTGATGATCTGGCGGACGCGGGCTTCGTTGGCGCCGATGACGGTGCCGGCTTCGTTGCCCATCCTGTCGAAGATGATGATGTGGGGGATGGCGGTGATGTTGTACTCCTGGGCCAGATCCTTTTGCTTGTCGATGTTGACCTTTTGGAGGGTCACGTCGGAATTTTCCTCGGCGATCTTTTCCAGGACGGGACTGATTCTCCGGCACGGGCCGCACCAGTCCGCATAGAAGTCGACGATGGTGATCTTGCCGCGTTCGGGCTGAATCGATCCTTTCGCGGGAGAAGACGAGTTGGAGTCGTCGCGAGCGGCGGGTTGTGGATGGTATGGGGCTGGCGGCGGTGGGGGAGCTGGTTCGGCCCGCTCATCGCTGACGGTGAGGTCGGTGACCTCGGAAGCGGCGATGAGCTGTTTTCCGCCGTGGGTCGTCGTGATGGTGAACATGGCGTTTTCGAGTCCGCCCAGTTCGCCATTCAATATGACGTGGCCGCGCGTGGTGAGCATGGCGGTCTTGGAATCGAAATCGATGCGTTTGACCTGCTGGAAATCGACGTGACTGACGCCGCCATCCTTGTCGGCGAACTCGAATCGCTGATTGAACAGGCTGAGCACCTTGCATTCGGTTTTGGTGCCATCCTGGAATTCGACAACGTCCGCTCGGACGCAAAGGGCGGTGGCGAGGCACAGGGCGGCTGGCAGCATTGACCTCACAAGTCTTGCAAGAGCAGGTTTCCTGCCCGCGAAACGACGATATTTCCTCAGGATTTGTTGAGGATATCGGCGATGGCGGAGATCGTGTCCCAACTGCGCGTCGTCGACGGGATGCCGAGAGATTTTTCGATGACGGCGTTGGGATAGACGATCGCGTGGCCCACGCGGCGCCAGAGACTGAAGGCGAATCGGCCGGTAATGGCGATGACCCTGACCTCCCACTTGATGCCCGCGAGTTTCTCGAGTGGCAGGGGAGGGAGCGCGCGGGGCGGTTTTGCCATCACCGTCAGGAAACGGCGGACATGCCTGGTCTCGGCGGGCGCATCGTGAAACGGATTGGCGGTCACGAGATCGAGGATTTCGCGGTCATGGCAAATGAACAACTCGGGATCGAAGTGCAACTGTTCCTCGAACCGGGCGCGCAAGCCTTCGGGGCTGGATGCGTTACGGACGACGAAGGTCCCGGCCGCGCCGACGCTGGTCACGCCGAGGTCGGGCATTTTCTCCGCGAGGGCGCTCGGACGAAATGTCTTGTGACCGCCCACATTGACACCCCGGAGAAAAGCGACCAATGCCATTGCCGTATCCTTAGCGGGGGCGACTCGGAGGAGCGATCACTTCTTCTGTTCGTGGACGTTGAGTTGTTTGACGCCGTCGAACAGGTACCAGACGACCGAGGCCATGGTGAAGACGCCCGCGGCGTACAGGGCCCAGTGGTAGGACGGGCGTTCGACCCTGAGCAACACCCAGCCGAGGGCGATCATTTGGAAGAAGGTCGAGCATTTGCCGACGAGACGCGGGCGGACGACGACATGACCCGCCAACATGTGGATGAGGACCATTCCGCCCAGCAGCATCAGGTCGCGGCTCACCACGAGAACGGGAAACCAGAGCGGCAATTGATCGAATGGCGTGCCGTCCTTGAAACGAACGCTGAGCAGGATCAACGCCGAGAGCAACAGGGCTTTGTCGGCCAGCGGATCGAGATAGGTGCCCAGTTCGCTCTTTTGATGATAGCGGCGCGCGATGTAACCGTCCACGGCGTCGGAGATCGCGGCGAGCGTAAACACGGCGAAGGCGAGGCCGCGTTCCCATTCCTGTTCCTGTTCCCGCTGGTAGTCGCGGATGTAATCGAGCGTCAGCCACACGAAGACCGGAATCAACAGGATTCGGGCGATCGTGATTTTGTTCGGGAGCGTCATGGATGAAATCTCTCGGCGCCGCGTCGCAACCGCGCGAGCACGCGGTCGCGGCCCAGAACTTCGAGCATGTGATAGAGGGACGGGCCGGCGGATTTGCCGCTGACGGCGACGCGGCATGGGTGGATCAGATCGCCGGTCTTGACGCCCATCTCTGCCGCGAGCGATTTTAAGGATGACTCCAGATGCGCGGCGTCCCACGGGTTCGCCGTGGCAAATCGGTCCGCGAGCCTGGCGAGGCGTTCGCTTGTGTGCGGCGCGCTGCACGACTTCTGCACCGCTGCGGGATCGAACGCGTAATCATCGGTGAAGAAATAATCCGTCCATGCCGGCAGCTCTTTGAGGAGCTTCAGCTTCTCCTTCACGAGGCCGAGGACTTTGGGATCGTCGTGGCCGCCCGTAAACGGCCGGGCCAATTCCATGAACCGGTCCAATGACATGGCGCGGATGTACTCGCCATTCATCCAGGTCAGCTTGGAGACGTCGAACCGCGCGTTGTTGCGCAGGATCTGCGGAAGATCGAACAATTCGACGACATCCTGGATGGGCATGACCTCGCGGTTGTCCTTGGGGGACCAGCCGAGAAGGCACAGATAATTGCGGACGGCCTCCGGCACGTACCCGTCGTCGACATAGGTTTGGAGCGACGCGAGCCGGGCCTTGGCGGCGTCGGGATCGCTCTTGCTCATTTTTGTGCCGTCGGGATTGAGGATCATCGGGATGTGGGCGTATTGGGGCGGCTCGACGCCGAACGCGCGGAACAGCGCAATGTGCTTGGGCGTATTGGAAAGATGATCCTCGCCGCGGATGACGTGGGTAATATTCATCTCCATGTCGTCGACCACATTGACGAAATGAAACACCGGGTTGCCGTCGCTGCGGACGATCACAAAATCGGGATCGAGCGACTCGGTTTCGTTGAGTGGACGCGTCACCCGGCCCGCGATGAGGTCGGGCACTTCGACCGGCTGGCGTGTCATACGGAATCGAAGAGCGCCGTCACGTTCGTACGCCAGACCCTTGTCTTTCAGTTCCTGGATGTGGCGTTGATAGATCTCGGCGCGTTGCGATTGGAAGTAGGGACCGAACTGGCCGCCTTTTTCCGGGCCTTCGTCCCAGTCCAGGCCCAGCCAGCGCAAGCCGTCGAGGATGGTGCGAAGAGATTGGTCCGTATTGCGCGCGGTGTCCGTATCCTCGACGCGCAGGACGAAGGTGCCGCCCGTGTGGCGGGCATAAAGCCAGTTAAACAGCGCGGTGCGGACGCTGCCAATGTGCAGAAAGCCGGTCGGACTGGGCGCAAATCGAACGCGAATGCTCATGGTGTGGGCGGAAAATAGCAGAGGGTGCGCGCGAGCCGCAAGACTCAATCGGCCTCCGCACGGAATGGACGGCGAGCCCAGACGTCAGGTGGGAGAGGAGGAACGGGAGAGAGCAAGGCTAATATCCGGGCGGATGCGTCTGCGCCCACAACATGCGGATGGCGGTCCCCAAGGCGAGCAGCAGATTGAACCACGCGAGGATAAAACTGATGTAGTACGGGGTCAGCCCTTTTGCGGCAGCCGTCATGACTTCCTTGTATCGTCGGAGTTCCGCAAACACGCGCCAGAACAGCAATCCCGTTGGGAAACGGGAGCCGCGCCGATACAGGGAAGGGCAGATGACAAACCAGTGCACGCAGATGCTGGCGATGACCGTGGTGCCCAGGATGAGGAGCAATCCCTCGATGTCGCGGTTTGCGGCAATCAACTCAGCCAGTTGGTGCATACGCTACAGTGACTGCAGGAAGTCTGCCAGTTCGATGGCGTTGGGGCTCCTGGCCGTCCGCACATAATAGCCCGATGTACCCACGCCGATCTGCAACGCGATTTCGTTGTCCGCTCCGATCAATTTGCCGAGGCAAAAACCGGCGTTGAAATGATCGCCGGCGCCCGTACTGATCAGTGGTTGTTCGACGAACGGGCCGGCCGCCCTGACCACGCCATCTGTCGACGCCGCGACCGCATAGGCTCGCGGGTGGACCACCACGCCGGAAGTTTTGATGTTGCCGTGGATGAATTTCGCCACGGTCTGGATCGCGGCTTCACCCTCGTGTGCGCCGCTGTAGCCAAGCACGTCGCCGATTTCGAAGGATTCCTTCTCATTCAAGCCGAGATAGACGTTGAAGAATTTCTGAAACTTGCCGATCAAATCGAGCGCGCGGCGGATATCATCGGCGTTGCGCTTCTCGGGGTCGGCGAGATCGAAGAAGAACGTGTGACGCGGCTGCGCAGGCATTTGGGGACAAATCTCCGCGAGAACGTGCTCCCAGATATCGCTCATGTGAGGAAGCATCGTCCAATTCTGCAGGCCCACGAGGTGCGCGTTGCTAAAGCACTCCGCCAAAGTTTTGCGGCCGATGCGCTCGAGGAGATTGGGCCAGTTCAAATCGCGCAGCGATGCGTGTTTGCCCATCATCAGTTTGCCGTCGTCGAATTCGAGCGCGTCCGTGCGTCCGGGCTCGGCGATGCTGTAGACCGTGGCGCGCGTGGCGAATTCCGCGAAGACGGGGTGAAGGTTCGGGTAGCCAAGGTTGCCGATGTAGGTTACCTGCGCGCCGAACGCGGCGAGGGCGTTGGCCATGATCGGGCCGTTGCCGCCGAGCTTGACGCGTTCGACGACCATCTCCGCGTTCATGCTCTTGCCGGCGGCGGCGGCGATCCGCGCTCCGAAGGCGGCGAGGGTGGGAACGCGGGTAAATGTTTCCGCCGACTCGCGTTTGTCGACGACGCTGATGATTTCGTCGACAAAGCCGTCGAGGCCGATCGTGAGGCGTTGCGCGGCAATCGTGGAGGCTTTGGCCCGCAATTGTTGCGCGGCGCGTTGTGGAAGTCGGTCCATGTTCAATCGATTATCTGTGAAATTGGCGATCCGTCGAACGGCGATGCGGAGGCAAATTCCGTGCGTGTGGATTGTGTGTAACAAAAATGCGCGTGTCGCTCAATCACTTTTCCTCTGGCGGTGAACAAGGCCTTGACGTTTGCGGGCGCGCTGCATAGGCTTTGGAGCGTCATGTTCGCTCAACGACGGAACCATGGGTGGGACATAGGGGATCGGGTGAGACGATGAAGAAAGTCGAGATCGGCCAGCACGCGCCGGATTTCACTCTGCCGGGAGTTGATGGGAAGGATTACTCCCTGAGTTCATTCAAGGACAAGAAGGCCGTAGTGGTGATGTTCACCTGCAACCATTGTCCCTACGCGCAGGCGTACGAAGACCGTCTCATCGCGATCCAACGCGATTACGCCGTCAAGGGCGTACAACTCCTCGCCATCAACGCCAACGACGAGGCCGGCTATCCCGAGGACAGTTTCGACAACATGGTCAGGCGCGCGAAGAAGAAGCAGTTCAATTTCCCCTACCTGCGCGATGAGACACAGCGCGTGGCGCGTACTTACGGCGCGGAGTACACGCCCGAAGTCTTTGTGCTCAACTCGAAGCAGGAGGTCCGCTACATCGGCCGCGTCGACGACAACTGGCAGCATCCTGACAAGGCGCATTCCCAGGATCTGCGCACGGCGATCGATGCCGTGCTGGCCCACAAAAAGGTGGCCAACCCCGTCACGCATGCCATTGGTTGCACGATCAAGTGGAAGCTGTAGATTGTACCGAATACGGCGATGCTTTATCGATTGCTCATTCTGCTCACGAAGCTCGCCATCAACGCGCTCGCGTTGCTGGTTGTCACCTCGATCTTCAAGGGGATTCGCTTCGATGACAACCAGGCCCTGATCGCCACCGCCGTTGTGCTGGCGCTGGTCAACGCGTACCTACGGCCCATCGTCATCGTCCTGACGCTGCCGTTCAACATCATCTCGCTCGGTTTGTTTACGTTCGTGATCAACGCGGCGATGCTGGAACTGGTGAGCTGGTTGATTCCCGCGTTTCACATCAAGGATTTCTGGACCGCGCTCGGCGGCGCGCTCGTCATCAGCGTGATCAGCTTTTTGCTGAACTGGTTCTTGCGGCCTGACAGGGTCCAGGTCCGCGTCTACCGCGGATGAAGAGGTTCTCCGCCATCATCTTCGACATGGACGGCGTGATCGTGGATAGCGAGCCGCTCCATCAGAAGGCGTTTGAAGCATTGTTCGAGGAACTCGGCAAGAAACACGATCACGGCATCGTGTTTCCCGAGTACTACGGGCGGTCGGATGGCGCGTTGCTGCGGGATTTCATCCAGCGGCACAAGCTCCCCCACGAAATGGAGGACTTGTCCGCCCGCAAACTGAAGTACTTTCTCGGCTACCTGCGGGAGCGGCGGCCCGTATTCAAAGAACTGCAGGTGCTGGTTCCCGAACTCGCGAAGCGATATCAGCTCGCGGTGGCGACCAGCTCGACGCATCACGTGGCCGATGTTGTGATGGAGATTTCCGGACTCGGCCCGCACTTCAAACTCATCGTTGCCCGCGAGGATGTGCGGTTCCCGAAACCCGATCCCGAAGTTTATTTCACCGCCGCGAAGAGACTGAGCGTTCGACCGTCGACCTGTTGCGTTATTGAAGACACCAGCCTTGGCGTCCAGGCCGCCAAAATGGCCGGGATGACGTGCATTGGCCTCACCAGCAGTCTCCCGCCCGAAAAACTCTCCCGGGCCGACCACGTCGCACGGAATTATGAGGATGTGCGGAAGCTGTTGCTGTAGCAGCAGCCTAAGAGCATGGTCGTCCTTCGAGGAAAGCCCTCAAGAATGTAGCGGTATGCGATTTTGATTTCATAACCTGCTGCGGTGTGCCGTACGCCACGACTTTGCCGCCGGCATCGCCGCCTTCGGGGCCGAGGTCGATGATCCAGTCGGCTTCGGCGATGACATCGAGGTTGTGTTCGATGATGACGACGGTGTTGCCGGCATCGACGAGGCGGTGGAGGACGCGGATGAGTTTCTCGACGTCGGCCATGTGGAGGCCGATGGTGGGTTCATCGAGGACGTAGAGCGCGCCGGATTTCTTTCGCGCGGTATCGGATTCGTCGCCCTTGGCCTTGGCCAGTTCCGTGACGAGTTTGATACGCTGGGCTTCGCCGCCGCTGAGGGTCGGGCTTTGTTGACCGAGCGTGAGATACCCGAGGCCGACCTCCTGCAGCAGTTTGAGGCAGTGGGCGATGTGCCGGTGGGCGGCGAAGAATTCGACGGCTTCATCGACGCTCATGTGGAGCACGTCGCCGACGGATTTGCCCTTGTGGAGCACGGCAAGCGTTTCGGACGTGAATCGTTTGCCGCGGCATGAATCGCACGTGACCGATACGTCGGGCAGGAAACTCATCTCGATTTTCTTCAGGCCCTGGCCTTCGCATTCAGGGCAGCGTCCGCTGGCAACGTTGAACGAGAAGCGGGAAGGGCTGTAGCCGCGCATTTTGGCCTCGGTCGTGTTGGCGAACAGTTGGCGGATGTCGTCCCAGAACCCGACGTAGGTGGCCGGGCACGAGCGCGGCGTCTTGCCGATGGGCGTCTGATCGACTTCGAGGACGCGCGCGACCTGTTCAGCGCCGCGGATTTCTGTGCACCCTTTCAGTGTGATCTTCGGATGGAATTTGACGTAGGACTTGCCGGTTAGGGTCTTCAGGTTTTCGTGAAGAACGTTGCGCACGAGCGTGCTCTTGCCGCTGCCGCTCACGCCGGAGACGCAGACGAGTCGCTGGAGCGGGATTTTCACGCGGACACTTTTCAGGTTGTGGAGATTCGCGCCGATGATATCGACGGATTGGGTCGGGGCTTTGCGCGGCGGTTTGTGAAGCGGATGCTGCAGCGGCTCGCGGAGGAGTTTGCCGGTCAACGAGTCTTTGCTGCGGATGATATCCTTGATGGTCCCCTCGGCCACGAGGCGGCCGCCTTGCGAGCCGGCACCGGGACCGAGATCGATGATGTGTTCCGCACGGCGGATCGTATCCTCGTCGTGTTCGACCACGACAACCGTGTTGCCCTTGGCTTCGAGTTCGTGGAGCGTGTCGAGCAACATCCGATTATCGCGCGGATGCAGGCCGATGGTGGGCTCATCGAGGATGTAGCACACGCCGCGGAGATTCGAGCCGAGCTGCGAGGCGAGCCGGATGCGTTGGGCTTCGCCGCCGCTCAACGTCGGCGCAGCGCGATCGAGCGAGAGATACGAGAGACCGACCTGATCGAGGAATCGGAGGCGCGATTGAAGTTCGGCGATAATGTCGCGGGCGATCTCGGCCTCGCGTCCGCGCAGCTTCGACGTGCGAAAGTGTTTCTCAGCCCGGGTCACGGACCATTTCGTCATTTCCGCGATGTTCATGTCCTGGAATCGGACGGCGAGCGCTTCGGGGCGGAGGCGCTGACCATTGCAGGCAGGGCACGGTTTTTCCTGACCTTCGAACCACTCGTTCCACCAGATCTCCTCGCCGGTGTGCTCTTCGTTGAAGCCGAAGAACAACAAGCCGGTGCCGTAACAGCGGGGGCACCAGCCGTGTTTCGAGTTGAACGAGAACATACGCGGGTCGAGTTCTTCGAAGCTGCGGCTGCATTTCGGACAGGCGCGGCGGATGGAGAATATACGATCCTTGACGAGGACATTGCCCTTGCCGAATTCCAGCGCCACGTCGAGGAGTTCGCCCAGTTGCGTCTCGCGCTTGGGGACGACCTCGCACGAGCCGACGGGCAATTCGATGCTGTGTTCTTTGAATCGGTCGAGACGCGGCCAGTTGGCGGTCGGGAGGAATTCACCATCGACGCGCAACAGGGCAAACCCCTTTCGCAACGCCCACTCGGCGAGGTCGGTGTAGTAGCCTTTGCGGGCGACGATCAGGGGCGCGAGCAGATCGACGCGCTGACCGCGATAGTCCTGCATGAGTTTCGCGAGGATCATCTCGCGTGTCTGTGACTGGATCGGGATATCGTCGTCGGGACAGTATTGGGTGCCGAGTTTCACGAAGAGGAGACGCAGGAAGTGATAAAGCTCCGTGACTGTCGCGACCGTGCTTTTGCGGCCGCCGCGGCTCGTGCGTTGCTCGATGGCGACGGTCGGCGGGATGCCGAAAATGGCGTCGACGTCGGGGCGCGAAGCGGGCTGGACGAACTGGCGCGCGTACGCGTTCAGCGATTCGAGATAGCGTCGCTGGCCTTCCGCGAAGAGGATGTCGAACGCGAGTGTGCTTTTGCCGCTGCCGCTGATGCCGGTGATGACGGTGAACTTGTCGCGCGGCACATGGACATCGATGCTCTTGAGGTTGTGCTCACGCGCGTTGTGGATACGGATCGAGTGGTTCGGGCCTGTCACATAATTCTGCGCGGGGGATTCTGCCACACTCGCTGGTTGGGCGAGTCCGCGCAACGCCTGACCGGTGTGACTTTTCTGATCCCGCGCCACCTCGTCGGGCGTGCCGACGCAGACGACTTCGCCGCCGGCATCGCCGCCTTCGGGACCGAGGTCGATGATCCAGTCGGCGGCGCGGATGACGTCGAGATTGTGTTCGATGACGATAACCGAATGGCCGCGGCTGATGAGCTGATTGAAGGCGTGGAGCAGTTTGGCAATGTCGTCGAAGTGAAGGCCGGTGGTCGGTTCATCGAACAGGAACAGGGTGCGTTTGGTCGTGGTTTGCGTGAGATGCGCGGCGAGTTTGAGGCGCTGGGCTTCGCCGCCGCTGAGCGTCGGCACGGGCTGGCCGAGCTTCATGTAGCCGAGGCCGACCTCACGCAGTGGGGCCAGCGCGCTGAGAACTTCGGATTGATCGGCGAAGAATTCACCGGCTTCGTTGATGGTCATGTCGAGCACGTCGGCGATGGATTTGCCGCCGATCTTCACCTCGAGCACGACGCTGCGGTAGCGTTTACCATCGCAATCGGGGCAGCGGATGTACACATCGCTGAGGAATTGCATCTCGACGTGCTCGAAGCCGTTGCCGCCACAGGTCGGGCAACGGCCTTCGCCGGAATTGAAGCTGAACGTGCCGGTGGTGTAGCTGCGCTCCTTCGCGAGCGGGGCGGCGGCGAAGAGTTTGCGGATCGCGTCGAACGCGCCGACGTAGCTGGCGGGATTCGAGCGCGTGGTGCGGCCGATGGGGGATTGATCGACCATCACGATGTCTTCGATCTGCTCGTGGCCGGTGATGGAGCGGTGGCGACCGGCGGGCTGATCGGGTTTGTGTTTCAGTTTGCACAAGGCGTTGTAGAAGACGTCCTGGATGAGCGTCGATTTTCCCGAACCGCTGACGCCGGTGACGCAGACAAGACGATTCAGCGGGATTTCGACGTCGATATTCTTCAGATTGTGCTCGCGCGCGCCGAGAATGCGAACGCGTGGTGTTTTGGTGGAGACGGCGCGCCGCGTGGAATCGGCGGAAACGTGTTTTTGGCTCGTCAGGTATTGCGCGGTGAGCGAACGCTCGCATGTCCGCAATTCGGATTGTGTGCCGAAGCAGACGATTTCGCCGCCGCGTTCGCCGGGGCCGGGGCCGAGATCGAGAATGCGGTCGGCGGCGCGGATGACGTCGGGATCGTGTTCGACGACGAGGAGCGTGTTTCCCGCGTTGCGAAGGCGATGGAG
Source organism: Verrucomicrobiia bacterium (assembly GCA_035501175.1). Lineage (GTDB taxonomy): Bacteria > Verrucomicrobiota > Verrucomicrobiia > Palsa-1439 > Palsa-1439 > Palsa-1439. The sequence continues at coordinate 23,244 of DATJWQ010000016.1, forward strand.
AATGCCGATGAGACGGTTGATATCGCGCGGGTGGAGGCCGATGCTGGGTTCATCGAGCACGTAGAGCGTGTTGACGAGCGAGGTGCCGAGAGCGGTGGTCAGGTTGACGCGCTGGACTTCGCCGCCGCTGAGCGTGCGGGATTGGCGGTCGAGCGTGAGATAGCCGAGGCCGACATCGACGAGGTAGCGGAGGCGCGTGCGGATTTCCGCGAGGAGGAGGTCATCGGCTTCATCGAGCGGCGCCGGGAGTTTGAGTTCGTTGAAGAATTCGTGGCAGCGATCGATCGGCAGCAGCATCACATCATGGATCGTCCGGCCATCGACCTTCCACAGGAGGGCCTCGGGTTTCAGGCGCGCGCCGCCGCAGGTTTTGCAGGGGACGTAGGTGCGATATTTCGAGAGCAGCACGCGGATGTGCATTTTGTAGCTCTTCGTTTCGAGCCAATTGAAGAACCGCTTCACGCCGTACCAGACCTGATCCTCCCACGGGCCGACGCCGTCGATCACCCAGCGCCGTTGCGCCTCGGCGAGTTGACCCCAGGGGGTGCGGATCGGGATGCCGGTTTTGCGGGCGTACTCGATCAGGTCGTCCTGGCATTCCTTGTAGCTCTCGGTTTGCCAGGGTTTGATGGCGCCGTCGGCGAGAGATTTCGTGTCATCGGGAACGACGAGATCGTAGTCGATGCCGATGGTGCGGCCGAAACCGCGGCAGGTTTCGCAGGCGCCGATGGGGGAATTGAATGAGAACAGGCTCGGCACGGGATCGCGATAATGGATATCGCATTCGGCGCAGTGCAAATCGCTGGAGAACCTCTGGCCGTTCACCGCCACGCGACCGTTGCCCACCTTCAGGGCAGATTCGATGGCTTCGATGATGCGGCCGCGATTTTTGTCGGTGAACGCGACGGTGTCCTGAATGACCTCGAGCGCGTCGCCGTGTTGCTCGATTTTGTGGTAGCCCTGTTTGGCGAGGAGTTCGCGAATTTCCTTTTCCGTGAAGTTCTTGGGGATGGGGACCGGGAACGTCACGACCAATTCGCCGCTCGATTTGGGAAGCTGCGCGTAGATCGAGTCGGGCGTATCGCGGCGGACGGGCTTGCCACACTGGAGGCAGAACAATTGCGCGGCGCGCGCGAAGAGGAGCTTGAGATGGTCGTTCAGTTCCGTCATCGTGCCGACGGTCGACCGCGAGGTCTTGACGGGATTGGTTTGGTCGATCGCGATGGCGGGCGGAATACCGTCGATGCGGTCGGCTTTCGGTTTGTCCATGCGGTCGAGGAACTGGCGGGCGTAGGGCGAGAAGGTTTCGACGTAACGGCGCTGGCCCTCGGCGTAAATCGTGTCGAAGGCGAGGGACGATTTGCCCGAGCCGCTGACGCCGGTGACGACAACCAGTTCGCCCAATGGCAGCTTGAGATTGATGCCCTTCAGGTTGTTCTGGCGCGCGCCCTCGACGACGATGAATTCGCCTGTGGATGCCCCCATACTCGCGGCGTTACTGTAGCGCAAAGCAGCGCGTTGGCAAGGGGGGCAACACAAGATTAGAATCAACATATGGACAAAAATCTGGCTAAAGAGATGCGGCTTTGGAGTGTCATCGGTTTCTTCCTGATGCTGGTGGCTTGTTCTAGCCCCTATGGCGGTTCCATAACCGTCAGAGGACGCAGCATCATGTCCTCAAACCGAACGATTGCGGAACTAAATGCTCTCGCCAACGAAAAGAAGGCAAGCCGGGCGGATCGAGCGAGGGCTGTGTTCTCCTTGTTCGCAAACTACATCCGACCGGGCGACTCTGCCGTAGAGATTAGGCGTGTCCTTGTAGATACCCGTTGGTTACAGGAGTCAACTGTTGAAGGGGTCTACGATATTGCCGGGTGGGTACCGGCTGATTTTACGGCAGACGACACGGTATTCAGTATCCATTTACTACATGTAGGGACGGACAAAGAACGAAGTCCTTGGTTCATCTACTTCCGGCTGTCTGGAAGACATTCTTACGAGCGGGAACGAGACGGACTACGGTTTTTCCAGAGCGATACAACATTACCCGGCAACCCCAAGATCATCGAGTTTGCCCTGTGCTTCCCCGAAGGCGGGCGCGTTGAGAGGTTCACGATGAAAGGCGTTCATGTTTACATGCCGGGGGAATACTAACCAAGGAAACGGCGGAGATCTTTCATTGTGGACGTTTCTCACTAAACAATACGGGTGCCGCAATCAAGCCAAGACTGTATCAGTGAAGCGAGAACAAAGCGGCGGTCTAAATCAGACCGCGTTTTCGGGCGATGTCGGCGGCCTGGGTGCGGTTCTGGGCCTGGAGTTTGGCGAGGATATTGGAGACGTGATTTTTGACGGTGCCTTCGGCGATGTGGAGTTTATCGGCGATTTCCTTGTTGGCGACGCCCTGGGCGAGCATCGTCAGGACCTCGCGTTCGCGGTCCGAGAGCGGCTCGATGGGAGCATCGGTGGGATGCAAACTGGCCCGGAGCGCGCGCGAGGCGATCTCGGGTTGGATGAATACCTCGCCGGCCTGCACGGCGCGGATGGTCTCCACGAGTTTTTGCGCGGCCACGTCCTTGAGAAGATAGCCGACGGCACCCGCGCGCACGCCGGCGAAGACGTAGTCGTCGCGGTCGAACGTGGTGAGGATGATGATCCTGGCTTCCGGCCAGACGCGGCAGATGGCGGCGGTCGCCTCGACGCCGGTTTGCCCGGGCATCTGGACATCCATCAGAATGATGTCTGGTTTCAATTGCAGCGCGAGTTTGACGGCGGACGGGCCGTCGTGGGCTTCGCCAACAACGCGGAATCCGGACTCCAATTCGAGGATGGTTTTCAATCCCTGACGCATCAGGGTTTGGTCTTCGGCGAGGAGGATCCGTGTCGGTTTCATTCAGCCAATCAACGGCACGCGCGCTTCGATGACTGTTCCTTGTGGCGGGGCGGTTGTCAACGAGAACGTGCCGCCAACGCCGTTGATGTGTTCGCGGAGACCGCGCAAACCGTAATGGCCGGGCTTGCTTTCCGCGTCTGGAGGCAGGCCAATACCATCGTCGGTGACCCGCAGCACAGCGAGATGAGGCGGGAGATCCAGCCGGACAGCCGCTCGTTTGGCGCGGGCGTGTCGTTCCACGTTGGTCAATCCCTCCTGGGCGACGCGCCAGAGGGCTTCGGAGACGGCATGCGGCAGGGCGTCGGCGCCTGCGGCGATCTGGCAATCGATTTTCAGCCCGGTGCGTCGGCCCACGTCGGCGCAGGCGGACTCGAGGGTCCTGGTCAACGAGTTATCGCCGAGCGCGGGCGCGCGCAGATTGTCCAGCGAACGGCGCAGCGCGTCGGTGCTGGAGCGCGAGAGAGTTTTCATTTCCTCGAGCAACTGCGTGGCGCGGGCGGGATCGACGGAGAGCAATCGCTGCACGGCTTCGAGTTGGACAGTCAACGTAACCAGGGCATGACCGAGGTTATCGTGGAGGTCGCGCGCGAGGCGTTCGCGCTCGCGGAGCGTGGCGTATTCGACTTCGCGGTCGCGGGCCAGCTTGAGTTCCTGCTTCGCTGACTCCAGTTCGACAATCAGGTCGGCCCGGCCCTCGCTGATGGAGGCGACCTGTTTGATGAACAATCCCATGGCCATCCACGATACAAACAACGAGATGTGGAACACCCAATCGTCGCCGGACCTGTTCGCCAATCGAGAGGGTCCGTAGGCGGTGAACTGGACGATGGTCAAGGAGAGGAGGGATACCGGGATGGAAATGGCCGGGGCGAGGATGGCGCACATCTGGCCGATGTAAACGGCGGCGAGCCAGTAGAAAGGCCTGGCGATGAATGATTCGAGGAAGCAACACGCCAGGCTGCCCGCGAAGTAGATATACCACCACTGCGGAGAGTCCTCCATCGGCGTGAACATCCAGCGTTTCAGGTAGAGTCCTGCCTGGATGCCGGCCAGAAGGCAGAGCAGGACTTGTTGGTAGCCCCAATTCGGCCAGATCGAGTAGAGGTACGAGGCCAGGAAGTACGCGATGAGTCCGAAGAGCAGGAAGTGAACCGTGATGCGCGGGATACTCAGGGCGCATTCCGGCTCGGCCGCCGCCGCACGAGGGTTTGCGTTCATTGGATTGAGCATACCTGAATGTTGTGGTTGTTGAAGAATGATTGTCGGCCGCGATCATTTTGCCGGTGCGAGTTTTGCCTGCAGGCCCTGGTCGCTCGGGTAAAGGGCCGCGCCGCGTTTCCACATATCCACGGCCATGTCGTTGTAGCCGGCTTTTTGGTATTGCTCGCCGAGGTAGACATACGTTTTGGCGAATTGCGGTTGGGGAGGCTCGGCCTCCTGCTGATCGATCAGGGTGGAGTAGAGTTGCATGACTTCCTGGGACTTGTTGAACTCGGCCGGCCAGAAGGACAGGGCGCGGGCTTTCCAGAAGCGCGCATCCCAATTGGACGAGTCGGCGTTGAGCGCGGTGTCGAAGCTTTGGTCGGCTTTCATGGCGAGGACGTTTTGGTCGCGCACGTCCGGGGTGGTCTGGAGTTTTTGCAGATACGTTTCACCGAGCGCGGCCGAATACTCCGCGTTGGCGGGATTCACTTTGACGGCCTGCTGAAGTTCCGTGACGGCCTGGTCGAGTTCGCCATGGTCGCGGAGTTGCTTCCATGCCTCCTGTTTTTGCGCATAGGTTGCGTGGGGGGACACGAGGGTTTGGACGAGTGGGCTCAACTCCGGTTCGGCGGGCGTGGGAATTGAGGCGGAGATGTTTGTGGGGGTGGGTGGAGGTGGCGCGGGCAATTCCGAGGTCTGGCTTTCGGCCGCGGGCTCGATGGACGGAGCGGTGATCGCTCGTGCTTGAGGTCGAATGACCAGAGGCGGGGTTTCCGGAATTCCGGCTGTCGACTGTGGTGGTGGCGGCGTTGGAGTTGTCTGGCGCAGGACGATAACGGCAGTAATTGTTGTGGCGAGTACGCCACCGATCAGTATCCACATCGACTTTTTCATGGCGGTTCCTTTCGTTGGTTCTGGCTTCTCCTGTTTTGAACGAGTGGACTGTAGCGAGTGGCGCTTGGTTGCGGCAGACCCCGAAGACACGATTTCGATAGGTAAATGGTCACGGTGGAAAGAGGACGGTCGCCACGGGCATTTGACAGAGTCGAACTGGCGGAACGGGCGAAGGCCGATGTCTTACGACGAGCGCAAATTCGACTACGAAGCGTTGAGGATCGTCGGAAAGTCGGGGGTCGATTCAGCAGGGTAGAGGATGCGGGGTCCGTCTACGTGGGCGAACGGAGTCAGCTTGTGGACGTGACGGCTCGTGCGGCTGGTGATGTGCTCGACGGCGATGCCGCGGACGGTAAGGGCGTCGGCAATGAGCGAGCGATGGCAGCGCCACGGGACCGCTTCGGCGCACATGATGGCGGTTGGTTTCTTCCTTGCCAGCTCGATGAGTTTCTCGATGTTTTCCGCGAATTCGGTGGTTTGCATGTAATCGGCAAACCCGCGGAAGCCGGCGTTGCGCCAGCCGGAATTGGGCGAATCCTTGCGCGGGTGACGGAGCCCGCCGAGACCTTTCATGTGGCGGTAGCCGATGCGGGCGTTGCGCAATTTTGTGGAGAGCGTGTCGCGGTTGAATTGCGGATTGTGGCGCGAGCGCGGGATCGTGCGGACATCGATCAACTGTTGGACCCCATGCGCTCGCAGTATTTCGATGAACTCGTCGAGTGGGTGGGTGGAGTGACCGATGGTGAATACCAACGCGGATTTTTTACGGCTTGGCCTCGGCATGAGCGAATGTAGCACATCCGAGGGTTCATCAGGACAGCCGGTCCATCCACTGGTCGTCGATGAGGACGGAGAGGTCGAGGAAGACCTTTTTGTTCATGGCGACTTCGAGTTCTTTGCGGGCGGCGGAACCGATTTCCTTGATTTTTTTGGCGTGTTGGCCGATGAGCATGCGCTGGTGGCGGTCGTCGATGGTGAGGATGGCGGCCTTGACGTAGAGGAGCGGTTTGCCCTGTTTGTCTTTGCGGTCCTCGACCTGTTCCACATGGACCGAGGCGGTGTAGGGGACTTCCTGGCTGGTCTGGAGGTAGAGCTTTTCGCGGATGAGTTCGCCGATCCAGAACTCGTTGGTGACGTTGGTGACCTGGCCTTCGGGATACTGCGCCGGGCCGACGGGCAGATGGCGGAAGATGGCGTTGATGAGGAGATCGACGTTCCTGCCTTTGAGCGCGGAGAGTTCGATGACGGCGGCGTATTTCGGGCCGCGTTCCATCCATGAGTCGCGGTAGTAGCGATCGGGGAGATCGGATTTGTTGAGGACGAGGATTTTCGGAAGAATGCTGTGGTCGACGATGTCGTTGACGCGCTGGTCTTCGGTGCCGATGGAGCGGGTGGGGTCGACGACGTGGACGAGGACGTCGATGCCTTCGAGCGCGTCGCGGACTTTGTGGTGGAGATTGTGGACGAGCTTGCTGGGTTGCGTTTTGAAGAGGCCGGGGGTGTCGACGAAGACGATCTGGCCTTCGGGGCGATGGACGATGCCGTGGTAGGTGTCGCGGGTGGTTTGGGGCTTGGGCGTGACGATGGCGATCTTGGTGCCGACGAGGGCGTTGAGGAGCGTGGATTTGCCGACGTTGGTGCGGCCGACGAGGACGGCGAGGCCGGATTTGAAGCCAGGTTTTTGTTCCACACGATGATTTAACCACGAATGGACGGGAATGGACACGAATCTTTGGTTGGGAACCGAGTTTATGCGTGGTGGGGCGCATCTTTTCTTGTTGCGAAACATCAGAACTGATAGACATTGGCCCCTGCATATGACCTGGAAAGAACAACTGGCTGGCAAAATCCCGCGTCCATTGGCCGAAGAGATTGACGTCTACGAAACCCAGCTCGAGCTGCGGAAGCTTGGGAAGATTGACGAGAAACTTTTCGCCGAGACGCGGCTGCGTCGGGGCGCGTACGGGCAGCGTTACGACAACGGGCAGCGGCACGACGGCACGAAGACGCAGCCGTTGAAGTTCCCCGCGGCGACGCTGACGAAGGGGCCGGAGACGATGTGGGACGCGCCGGGGATGCAGCGGATCAAGATCCCGTTTGGCGGGCTGACGCCGGCGCAATTGGAGACACTGGCGGATTGCGCGGAGGAATATGCCGACGGCATTTTGCACGTCACGACGCGGCAGGATTTCCAACTGCATTTCGTGCACATTGAAGACACGCCGACGATCATGCGACGGCTGGCGGCGGTGGGGATCACGACGCGCGAGGCGTGCGGCAACGCGATCCGGAACGTCACCGCGTGTCCGATTGCGGGTGTGTGCCGGACCGAGGCGTTCGATGTAACGCCGTACGCGAAGGCGATAGCGTACTTTTTGCTGGGGCATCCCGACACGCAGGATTTCGGGCGCAAGTTCAAGATCGCGTTTTCGGGGTGCGAACAGGAAGCGTGCGGGCTGGTCAACATGCATGACATGGGGGCGCTGGCGTTGGTAAAGGACGGCAAGCGCGGATTTCGGTTGTATGTCGGCGGCGGGCTCGGGCCGGTGCCGTACCAGGCAAAGGTGTTTGCGGATTTTGTGCCCGAGGAAGAATTGCTGCCCATCGCGCAGGCGATTGCGCGTGTGTTCGCGCGGCTGGGAGAGAAACAGAATCGGGCGCGGGCGCGGATCAAGTTTCTCGTCGCCAAACTGGGCGTTGACGAATTCAAGCGGTTGGTGATGGAAGAGCGCAAGGTGTTGCCGCCTGATCGGCGATGGACGGCGTACATCCCGGAAGCGCACCGATTCAAAGAAACCGCGCTCAAACCGTCGGCGTCATTGACGGGCGGGGCGAAGCCGGATGGTTTTGGCGCGTGGGCGGAGACGAATGTGTATCACCAACGGGAACCGGGGTATGCGGTGGTGACGATCACGTTACCGATCGGCGATCTGACGTCGTCGCAGGCGCGGAAGATTGCGGATTTGGCGAGGAAATACTGCGGGGAGAACGTCCGCACGACGGTGGAGCAGAACATTGTACTCCGTTGGGTGCCGGACAAGGATTTGCCGGAGTTGTATCGCGAGCTGAAGGCGATCGGGCTCGGTGGTTTCGGCGCGGGGACCATTCTGGATGTCGTCGCGTGCCCGGGGACGGACACGTGCAAACTAGGGATTGCGTCGTCGCGCGGGCTGGCGCGGGAATTACGGCAGCGGTTGGCGGCGCAGTATTTCAACATGGATGCGGCGGTGAAGGGTCTGCACGTCAAGGTGAGCGGGTGCTTCAACTCGTGTGGTCAGCATCATCTCGCGGACATTGGATTTTACGGGAACAGTCGGACGCTGGGGAACCGCAAGGTGCCGCATTTTCAGGTATTGCTGGGCGGCAAGTGGCGGGACAACGCGGGATCGTATGGTTTGGCGATCGGGTCGGTGCCATCGAAGAACGTGCCGGCGGTGGTCGAGCGGATCACGCAACGGTTCGTGAAAGAGCGTCAGGGCAACGAGAGTTTTCAGGATTTCATCGCGCGCATCGGCAAGGCCGAGAGCCGGAAGATGATTGAGGATTTGATGGAAGTGCTGGCGTACGAACTGAGCCCGGGACTGTATTCGGACTGGGGCGACCCGCGGGAGTTCACGATGGGGGACATGGGCATGGGCGAGTGCGCGGGCGAGGTTGTGTCGCGGATTGATTTTGATTTGCAGGCGGCGGAACGGCTGTGTTTCGAGGCGCAGTTGAAACTGGAAGCGAAGGATTTGGCAAAGGCGGACGAGTTGGCCTACCAGTCGATGTTGCAGGCGGCGCAGGGATTGGTGAAGGAACTGTGGTACGACGTACCCAATGATCCCCAGGTGATTGCGAAAGAGTTTCGCGCGCGGCTGGTCGAGCCGAAGTTGTTTTGGGATCGGTTTGCGGGCGGGAAGTTTGCGCAGGATTTTTTCCGTCGGCATGAGAATCCGCCGGCGAAATACGATTACGATGAAGTGCATCGTCTGGTTGAGGAATCGCAATTGTTCATTGAGGCAGCGCATGCGTGCGCGGACAAACTGCGGGAACAGAAGGCGGCGCAGATGGCGGCGTTGTTGAAGTAGCGGGAAGTGGATCGACATGGACCTGTACAAAATCGGCGTCAAAGTTTTCGTGGCGAGCCCGCAGGAGGTGGACATCCGCGATTTCGTGCCGGTATTTCACGGATGGATCCAGGCGCAGAAGATCGAGGGGCATCTGCTGATCGATGTGCACGACTACTCGCACGTGACGAACGGGCCGGGGATTCTGCTCGTGGCGCACGAAGGCAATTTCAGCATGGATCAGGAAGGCGGTCGGCTGGGGATGTTCTACTATCGCAAGCGGCCGACGGATGGCGGGCTGGAGGCGAACCTGAAGGCGGTGATGGAGACGGCGCTGCAGGCATGCAAGCTGTTGGAGTCGGAGCCGAAGCTGGAAGGGATCAAATTCAAGACGGATGAGATACTCGTGGTGGCGAACGATCGTTTGCTGGCGCCGAATGATGCGGCGTCGCGAGAGAAGTTTGAGCCAGTGATTACGAAGGCGTTGGGGAAGGCGACGATTGCGCCACAGGCGGCCGACGATCCGCGGGAGCGGTTGGCGTTTATGGTGAAGCGGTAGAACGAGCGGCGCGAACGACGGCATCGAACGCGGGTTTGGGGCGGCAACGGCGATCGAAGAGCAGGGGATAGTTGGTTCTGCCGCGGACCGGCCAGTAGTTGAGCCACGAGTCGGCGTCGGTCACACCCCAGAACGTGACGCGTTTGATTGCGGCGCGGTTTTTCAGGAACACGGCAAAGATGTCGGCGTACCGTTTCGCCAGTGTTTGCTGCACGATATCGGGCAGGCCGTTGGTGTAAGGGTTCAATTCCGACTTCAATTCGAAGTTCGAGTCCGCGTTGAGTGTCAGCGGGTTGGCGGGCAAGGGCAGCGCATCCACATCCAGTTCCGTGATCATGACGTTCACGCCGAGGTTGGAGAACGCCTTGATCGCATCATCTATTTCCACCGTTGTGGGACGGTCGAACCAGTAGTGTCCTTGCAGGCCGACGGCGACATGGATACCCTGGGCCTGAAGTTTTTGGATCAATGCGATGGCTCCCGCGCGCTTGGCCGGGAGTTCGAGCATGTAGTCATTGTAATACAACTGGGCGTGCGGGTCGGCTTCGTGGGCGAATTGATACGCCTTGACGAGATAATCCTCGCCGATGATTTGCAGCCACGGGGACTGGCGCAGGGTACCATCGTTGTTCAACGCTTCATTGACCACATCCCAGCCGGCGATCCGGCCACGATAACGGCCAACGACGGTGGAAATGTGATCGCGCATCCGTTTCAGGAGCGTATCGCGGTCGACGGGTTTACCCGATTCGTCCTGAAAGACCCAAGCCGGTGTTTGGTAGTGCCAAACCAGATTGTGGCCGACGATAAACATGTGGTGGGCTTCACCGAACTCCACGTAGCGGTCGGCGGCGGTGAAATCGTAGCGGTTCGGTGCGGGGTGAACGGCGGCCCACTTCAGGGCATTTTCCGGGCTGATCGAGTTGAACTGGGCGGTGATCAGCGAGATCTCGCTGGTGGCGAGGCCGGAAAACTGCGATTGATTGAGCGCAGCGCCAATGAGAAAGTAATCCTTGAAGGCATCCTTGAGCGTGATTTGTGCGTGGCACGGAAGGATGAACAAGATCGTGAAACAGAAAGCCAAAAGGCATTGAGTGGGTGCCGACATCGAGCACAGACAGTATGATTCTTGCAGCACATCGTCAACATTCGCGGCGGTTTGAGGAATTCAAATACGTCTATCCCGTGCTATCGCGGCGGAGTCATGGCATCTCCATCGGGCTCAACGTCAATCCTGACAAGGTGTGCAATTTCGATTGTATTTATTGCCAGGTGGATCGGACAACGGAGTCGGCGGTGAAGAAGTTTGATGTGGCGGTGGCCGAGAGCGAGTTGCGGGAGATGGTCGAGATGGTGCAGTCGGGAGAGATCGCGCAGCATGAGCCATTCAAGTCGGTGTCACGAGAGATGCTGCGGTTGAATGACGTGGCGTTGAGCGGCGATGCCGAGCCGACGACGCTGCCGAATTTTGCCGAGACGATCGGGATGGTGGCGCGGGTCAAGCCGAAGGACGCGAAGATCGTGTTGATCACGGACGCGGGCGGGTTGGACCGTGGTGATGTGAAGCGCGGGCTGGAGATCATGGACGCGAACAACGGCGAAGTCTGGGCCAAGCTCGATGCCGGGACGGAGAAGTACTTCAAATTGATCAACCGGACAAAGATCCCGTTTGCGCGGATCTTGAAGAACATTGCCGAGACAGCGAAGGCGCGACCGATAGTCATTCAGAGTTTGTTTCTCAAGGTGCGCGGGGAAGGTCCGTCGGCGGACGAGATCGGCGCATATTGCCAGCGATTGCGGGAGATTGGGAATATCAGGCTGGTTCAGGTGTACACGATAGCGCGGAAGGCGATGACGGTGGTGGACGGCATCCCGGCGTGGGAATTTGTGTCGGCGCTGACGGATGCGGAAGTGGATGCGATTGCGGAGCGGGTGAGGAAGGAAGCGGGAGTGAAGGCGGAGAGCTATTACGGGCAGTCATGAGCCCAGATCGCTCCTGTCTGCAGGCTTGTCCCAACCGCCCTACGCTGGCATACTACATGGAGACGCGGGCCATCGGATAGCTTAAGATGCCGAAGCAGACCGTCATTTCGCAGCCGTTGTACTTCAATGCGGACGCACTTCCGCAAGCCGAGCCGCATTATGTGTGCTGGCTCGACGTCATGGGCAGCCGTAAGGCAATGTCGTATTCGTGGCGGCGCAGTGCCAATTTCATCGGAAGACTTCATTCAGCGGTACTTAGCTGCGATCGTGTTAACGCAAGAGTCTACCCCGTAATGGACGGTGTCTTCATAACGAGTCGGTCACATAGGGATATGCTTTCTCTAGTGCGCGCCGTGCTGGCGAATCTAGCATTTACTTTTGCGAAGGCCAAAGACGATAGGCACCGGTTTCTTGTGCGAGGTGGGTTAGCCTTTGGTCATGTTGTTCACGGAGCCGATATCGATAAAGGCGCGTCGCCAATCATTGCGGAAGCAGGTTCCTACCGGGATTCGCTTCTTTTTGGCATTCCGATGATCCAGGCGTTCGAGGCGGAACATCATGCACCTCCATTCGGCGTAGCCATTGATGTATCGGCCCGTGGGTTTTCAGAAGATGGGTTCGTCCCTCTCAGTGGGCGCTGGTTCATTTGGCACAACCAAACCGATTATCCGTTCATGGCCGAATTCAAAGACGCACTTAAAAAGTACTTTGATTGGTGCGATCGGCACGCGCAATCCATGGAATATGGGAAAGATCGGCTGCTCGAACATCGAAATATGGCGGAGGAATATTTTGGAGAAGAGTGACAAAGGCCGCCTAGCGGCTGGCGCAACTCGTAATTACTAGCGTTGAATCGCAAGCTTGGCAAACATGGATCCACTCACTGCAAGCACAGCCTTCGGGACTGTGATCCAGCTGGTTTGTAATTTTCGGCAGGAGCAGGCAGCACGTGAAGCAGCCAAATTAGCCGATTTTCTTTCTTGGCTCGGATATCACAAGTTCGAAGAACTTAAGAATGTCATTCAGAACTCGACTAATCTCCAAATTGAAATTCAGGACCTTCTGAAACGAGATGTGGAGGATGTTCGCGCGAAGCTCGATTTGATTAACGAGTCAATCGTTGCTCTTGCTTCAAGGATTGACGGGCTTTCTGGCATTGCGGGTGCCTTGGGGGCGAAGGACGTGCGATTATCGGATCAGGCGGTTGCAATTCTTCAGGAATTTGAAAAGTCGAGGTCAACTGACCTCGGTGTTTTCTTGAATATCGATCCTCCGCAGTGCGCACTCTTTCCGGAGGGCCGTGGTTTTACTGTACGCGACGGTCGTTTTTTGGCCGACGACATTGAGATTCTTGAAGGCTTCGGATTCATTAAATTTACACACCATAATGAAAGTGGAAATCCAATCTACGCACTTACAAGGGCCGGAGCCGAATACGCTCGCGCGATCTGTGCTAAGGGCTAAACCTGTCGCGGAGCAAGTCATGCCCGTGACCAACAACGAAACGACAATCAATCGCCAGCGGTAATGGAAAGGAAAGATGTTGCGAGTCCGTGAAAGATGGTTCATGAGGAAGAAGGGGAGGCGGACACCGAATCGCAAGACTGTCTTAAAGTACTTTGGGCGTATGCCGGACGACATTCAAACTCATTTCGAACACTTTCCAGAACTGCTAAGACGCGGCCTGCCTCTCGAAATCGCCCTGAGTTACATGTTCTACCGAGTGGAATTGGCCCATCGAGACACGCTCTATTGTGGAGTTGTTAAACTGCATCACGCAGACAGTCGGCTTGCTCGGTCTGTTGTCCAGAATCAGCACATAACCCGCGACTTTTTTAAGACTCTTTTCCAGAATGTCTTTGGACAGCCACTTCACGATGCTATTCGGAACAAATTGGCTGCGGCTGAAAAAATCCGTGACGCCGCGATGCATGGGAGCGAGCCGACAGAGGCGAAGATGCGAGAAGCGATTGTGGACGTATTGGAGTACGCGTTGATGTTCAATCGGTTTGTTCTAAAGCTTGCGCACTTTCCCCCGTTTGGAGACTTGCGCGGCGCGCTTGCGGGAAGGGAACGGATCCAGCCAACCACTTCCCGTTGGTTGATGAAGGGGTTTGGATTCATTTTGCCGCCGTAGTGCGTTTCAGCCCCGGCTCAGGTTGACCCTGTTGCTTCGAAATCTCAAGTTGGGCCAACGCCGGAACTCTCGTCGAGTCGACACCGGTGTGTGATGGGCTGGGGGGCGACGGATGTGGCGGATGCCACAGAGTGACGCACGGGTGGCTTCTGCTACCGCGCGGTTTGGCGGCGGCGATGGGAGCATGGCGTTGGTGCTTTCGGGGGCGAAGGTGATTGCAGGTGTCCGTCGGAAGGATATAGTTAGTGCATGGCAACGGAGTTACCGCTGAAACAAATGAGCGTGCGTGAGAAGCTGGTGGCGATGGAAGCGCTGTGGGAAAATCTTTCGCGGGCGCCCGAAGCGATCGCGTCGCTCCAGACAGAATTGGGAAAGACGGATGCGGCTCGGCGGGAGCCTCGCCCTCCAACGAAGCGCGCCGCGTGAGGGCATGCGGCCTACAATCCAAGCGTTCCGATACGGACCCGTCAACCGGTGCGTTTGGCGAATGTCGATGGCGGGGTTTGTCCCGGGCCATGGCGAGTTCGCGGGGGAGAGTGCGTTCCTGGCTTTTGGGGAAAGCAAACGGCAGAGACCGTTCCGCCACCGGCAAACCCGTGGCGGGTCTTCGCTTCGGCTCCGACGGGCTTAGGGTGACCGGTGCGCAGAGCGCGAGGCGGAATACGACGGCAGAGCGGCTTGCCAGAAGATTCGCATGCCAGAGGCGAGTCCCGAAGGAATTCAGGGTGAGTAAGGGTGAATCAGGGTGAAGATCGATGGGATAAAGTATCGTATTAAGATATTTGTGCTGGACAGTGCAGGGGATTGGTGGTATGGTCGCGGCGTTCTTTGACATGGGCCCAGGAAATCAGGACGGAATGGATGATAGACGGGCTGGCTCCGCGGCTTCGGCATTTGGCCATCATAAAGAGAGGCCAGGGAGAAGGATGTCGCGCCAAGGGAGGGGAAGGCCATACCCCCCCTATTTCTGCGAAACGAAGCCAACGCTTTTCGGCGACTTCATTATTCAGAATGGATTCGAGGCCAACGAGTTGCGAAGAACGGCGGCGCGAAAAACTGAATGGCTTCGTTTGGCTTCGTTCGGGCAAAAAATGGCTTCGTTTTTGGCCAGTCGGAGCCAATTCTGGTGGCGATGATGGGTTGGCGCGAAGAGTTCATCGAGGTGCGTCATGCGGCCCGGGCCGCGTTTGGTTTTTGGAGTTGCGCTTTGGAGGGAAACCGTGTAAATCCGTGCAAAGCGCGGGTGGGCGCTTCTGGCGAGGGAGTTATCATGAGCAACTACGGTCTAGAGAATCACGGTATTCTTAGTGCGGGCAAGGTCCATTGGAACCTTTCCGTGGCGCGGTTGGTGGAGGAGTCGATCAAGCGCGGCGAGGGGATGTTGACGAGCAGCGGCGCATTGAACGCGATGACGGGGAAGCGGACGGGTCGATCGCCACGGGACAAATGGGTGGTGGAAGAGCCGTCGACGCGGGACAAGATCTGGTGGGGGAAGGTCAACCAACCGATTTCGGAGGAGAACTATCTCGGGCTGCGTCAGGAAGTGCTGGCGTATTTGCAGGGGCGCGAGTTGTTTGTGATGGATGGATTCGCCGGGGCCGATCCACGGTACCAGATGCCGATCCGGATCGTGACGGAGTATGCGTGGCACAGTCTGTTCGTGAAACAGCTGTTTCGTCGGGCGACGCCGGAGCAACTCCAAGCGCATGTGCCGGAGTGGACGGTGATCAACGCCTGCCGATTTGCGGCCGACCCGAAGAAGCACAAACTCAACAGCGAAGCGTTCATCGTGGTGGATTTCCAGCGCAAGGCCGTGCTGATCGGCGGGACGCAGTACGCGGGCGAGATGAAGAAGAGCATTTTCTCGGTGCTGAATTACGTGCTGCCGCAGAAGGGTGTGTTCCCGATGCATTGTTCGGCGAACGTGGGTGACAAGGGCGACGTGGCGGTCTTCTTCGGATTGAGCGGCACGGGCAAGACGACGTTGTCGGCGGACCCGAATCGCGGGTTGATTGGCGACGACGAGCACGGGTGGAGCGATCATGGCGTGTTCAATTTTGAGGGCGGGTGTTACGCGAAGTGCATCAAGCTGACGAAGGAGCGCGAGCCGCTGATCTGGGACGCGATCCGGTTCGGGTCAGTGATTGAGAACGTGATTGTGGATCCGGCGACGGGCGAGCCGGATTACATGGATGATTCGGTGACGGAGAACACGCGGTGCGCGTATCCGCTGGACTACATTTCCAACGCGGTGGCGAGCGGGATGGGGGGGCATCCGAAGGCAATCGTGTTTCTGGCGTGCGACGCGTTTGGCGTGATGCCGCCGGTGGCGCGATTGAATCCGGCGCAGGCGATGTATCATTTCATGGCGGGTTACACGGCGGCGCTGGCGGGCACGGAGGCGAACCTGGGCAAGGACCCGACGCCGACGTTCTCGACATGTTTCGGGGCGCCGTTTTTGCCATTGCCGCCGCAGACATACGCGCAGTTGCTGGCGGAGAAGATGCGGAAGCACAACGTGCATTGTTATTTATTGAACAGCGGATGGGTGGGGAACGCATTTGGGCGCGGCCCGCGGATTTCGCTGAAGATCAATCGCGACAACGTCACGCAGATCATTGACGGCACGCTGGACAAGGCGCAGTTTTCCAAGGACCCGACGTTTGGGTTCGAGGTGCCAAAGGCGCTGCCGGGGGTGCCTGCCGAATTGCTGGCCTCGCGGTACGGGGCGAAGGAGGGGGCGGATTACGATCGTCGGGCGAAGGACCTGGCGGCGAAGTTCGTGAAGAACTTCGAGCAATTTCAGGGCGTGCCGGTGGAAATTGTTGCGGCCGGTCCGCGGGCGTGATTTTTCGAGCCGTCGTATTGGTCTGCGGCCTTGCGTGAGCCGGCGGGTTTCGGTTACTGTACCTGCATGTCGAAAGCCTCTGAGAGCGCCGAGGATTACCTGGAGCGCATCTACGAATTGATCGAGGACAAGGGCTACGCGCGGATGATCGACATCGCGCGGACCTTGCGCATTCGTCAGGCTTCGGTGACCCAGATGGTTCAGAAACTTGGCGAGACGGGTTTCGTGCGGTACGAGAAATACCGCGGGCTGGTGTTGACGCCGAAGGGGAAGGGCGTGGCGCGGGCCATTCGTCGGCGGCATCAGGTGCTCGAGGAATTTTTCGGGCTGCTCGGCGTCAAGGGAGAGACGGCGCAACGCGATCTGGAAGGGATCGAACATCACCTGAGCGCGGCGACGGTTGGACGGATCGAGGGCCTGGTGCGATTTCTACGCGAGAATCCGCGCGTGTTGCGGAAGCTCGGTGGAGGCAGCGGAAAGGGCCGATGAAACGGTGCATCGTGATGCTGGTGGCGGCGGTGCTGGCGCTCGGGGCGATGGGACGGGCGGCGGAACTGGTCGATGGGGTCATGGCGATCGTCAACGACAAGGTGATCACCGTCAGCGATGTGCTTCAGCTTGTGCAGCCGGTTGACCGCGAATTGCGGCGCAATTTTTCGGGTCGGGAGCTGGAGGAACAGAGGCAAAAGGCCCAGACCGACGCGCTGAATACGCTTATCGAGCATGCGCTGATTGTTCAGGAGTTTGACGCCAAGGGCTACAAAATTCCCGAGACGTATGTGGAGGGGCAGATCAACAGCCGCATCGCGACGGAATTTGGCGGCAATCGCGCGGCGTTTATCAAAACGCTCGAAGCGGAGAATATGACGATGTCGCAGTTCCGGGATCAGGAACGCGAGCACATTATCCTGGATGTGATGCGGGAACAACGGCTGCGCAAGGCGGTGATTGTTTCCCCCTACAAGATCGAGAAGTATTACCAGGACCACATCGACCAATTCAAAGTGGGTGACCAGGTCAAGCTCCGCATGATCTACATCAAGCGCGGGGAGCCGGTCGCAGCGGATGCTGTCGATGGCGGACAAGGATCAGTGTCGACGACCAATCAGCCAACGACAGGCCCGGGGGCGGCTGCCCCAGCCACGAATGCGGAAGCGGGTGCTGGCAGTTCCGCGACCAACGTTGCTCGGACTGCGGAAACGGCGGCAAGCGCGGCGGGATTGGGGGCGTCGAATTCCGAGACGTCGGCTGCCGTATCGACCACGACGACAAACGCATTGACGTCAACGGGCAGTCCGGCGCCGTTGACCAATTCCGTGACAACCGTTCCGGTCACGAATGCGGAAGTGAATGCTGGCGTGGCGACTACACAGGTTGTGCAGACGGCGGCGATTGCGACGAACCGGGCAGGATGGCAGTGGACGAACTCCGAGGCGTCAGTTGCGGCATCAACGTCGTCGACGGTCGAAGCGGCAGCAAATGCGACGAATGAGAGTGAGGCGGTCGCGACCAATGTTTCAGCGACGGTTGCCGCTCCGATGGCACCCGCCGCACCTGCTGTCGATCTCCAGCGCAAACTCGCGGAGGAAATCCTGGCGAAGCTGGATTCGGGCGAGAGCTTCGACAACATGGCGCGTGTCTATTCCGAGGGCAAGGAGGCGAAGGAGGGCGGTGACTGGGGTTGGATCGGTCGGGATATTTTGCGGAAGGAGCTCAACGAAGTCGCCTTTTCTCTGAAAGCCGGCCAACACAGTCGCATGATCGAGACGCCCGAAGGGTACTACATCCTTGAGGTCGACGACGTGAAGCCTGCGCACACGACCCCGTTGGCCCAGGTGCGCGATGATATCGAGAAGACGCTGCTGCAGCAAGAGCGCGCCGCCATGCAGGAATCCTGGGTGAAAGATCTTCGCGCGAAAGCCTACATCCGGTTGTTCTGACACATGCCAGCTCGCCCTCGCATTGGGATCACGCTTGGCGACCCCGCGGGCATCGGTCCCGAGGTTGTCGCGAAGGCGCTGAAGTCGGGCCGGTTGGATCGACGCTTCGACTATGAGGTCATCGGCAACCCACGCACGAAACGCCGTGCCGATGCGGTGGATTGGATCGTGGATGGGGCGAAGCGGTGCCTCAAAGGCGGTCTGGCCGCGCTGGCGACGGCTCCAATCACCAAGGAGTTGCTCCGACGCGCCGGCTATCCGTTCGTGGGGCAGACGGAACTGTTGGCGCATCTCTCGGGCACGAAGCGATTCGCGATGATGCTGGCGGGCGGACCGTTGCGAGTGGCGCTCGTGACCATTCATGAACCGTTGCGCGATGTGCCGAAGCTGATTCGACCGGGGAAGATCATCGACGTAATCGAGTTATCGGATGAGGTGTGCCGGCGGTTCGGCATTCGCCGGCCGCGAATCGCGGTGGCGGGATTGAATCCACATGCGGGAGAAGGCGGGTTACTCGGCAACGACGAACAGCGCATCATCGCGCCTGCTGTGAAGCGGGCAGCGAGGAGCGGTATTCTCGTCAGTGGACCTCATTCGGCGGACACGCTGTTTTATCGCGCGGCACATGGGGAGTTTGATGCCGTGGTGGCCATGTATCACGACCAGGGATTGGCGCCGCTGAAGCTGATCGCGTTTGACAACGGGGTGAACCTGACGCTGGGGCTGCCGTTTGTGCGGACATCGCCGGATCATGGGACGGCGCCGGATATTGCGGGCAAAGGAATCGCGCGTCCCGGGGGGATGATCGCGGCGATCAATATGGCCGCGAGACTGGCGAGAGCTCGATCGACATAGGATTATTGGATTCGTGGTTTTGGCAACCGGAGATTTCAACTTGTTCGACAAGCACAAGCGGGATGCGGTTTTGCGCATGCTTTGGATCCTCTGTTCGGCTCTAATCCTGGGCACGGGTTCGCTGACATTCGGTTCGCCGTCTGATCCCGTGACACTGCAGGATGAAGGCGCACAGGTCAGACTTTCCAACGGAGCAATCTCCATCACGGTTAACAAGGCGGACGCGACAATTCGCGAGATGACGTTGGGGAACAGTCCGAACCTGGCGGGGCGCGGAGCGTATTTTGCGGTCGCAAATTCGGGTGGCCACGACGGTTGGGATGTTCATAATGCGGACTTCAACGTGGTGCGGAACACGCCGGACCTCGTTGAGCTATCGTTCGGGGCACAGATCGGTGGAGTTCATTTCACGCAATACTATGTTTTGCGGAGAGGCGATCACGGGTTCTATGTATACGTGCTCGAACAGCGCCGACCGGGCGACCCGCCGGAGCACACGGGCCAGATTCGCTGGTCTTTTTATCTGAACGACAGGTTGTTCAATTATCATCTGGCCAGCGACACTGAGCAGGGGCCGATCCCCGACCTGAAGGGCGCACGGCCGGTTCAGGACGCGACGTTCCGACTGGCGAACGGGACCGTGTACACGAAGTATAATTACTGTGTTTACCTGGAGAACGACTGGGTGCATGGGCTGTGCGGCAGCGGCCCGGGCAGCTATGGGGCCTTTATTGTCACGCCGAGTACGGAGTTTTTGCAGGCACCCACCAAGCAGGAAATCAGCGTTCACGCCGGTCCGATTATTCACCGGTTTCTGGCATCGGGCCATTTTGAACCGAGGGAATTGGCGAGTCCGTCGATTCCCGACGGATGGAGCAAACTTTGCGGGCCGTGGATGGTGTATCTGAATGCGGGCGATTCGCCGCAGCAGATGTGGAGGGATGCCAAGGCGCAAGCCGAGAAACAGAAGTCGCAGTGGCCGTACGAGTGGATGAATAATGCGGAGTACCCCTTGCAGCGGGGCGAGGTTACGGGGACACTGAAGCTGTACGATGGCAAACGGTCCGTCACAAACGCGCTGATGGTGCTGGCCGCGCCGGATCCCGATTGGCAGGTTCAGGTTTTGGATTACATTTTCAGCACGCGATCGGATGCCAACGGCCGGTTCGTGATGCCGCACGTCAGGCCGGGGACGTATTCGCTCTTTGGGGCTGTGCCCGGTGCGACCGATGAATTTCGCAAAGACCACATTACCGTCGTTGCCGGCAAGACGACGGATTTGGGAACGCTCGTGTTCACGCCCGCGTACTACTCGGCCGTGTTGTGGGAGATTGGGTTCGCGGACCGAACAACCGCTGGTTTCCATCTCAGCGACCAGCCGCGCCAGTACGGGTTGGATGCCGCTGTGCCGTCAAATCTGGTATACAAGATCGGCAGCAGCATTCCCGCACGCGACTGGTATTACGCACAGGCCAAGCCTGGGGACTGGGAAGTCGATTTCGATGTCGATCGTTCTTACAAAGGGGACGGGGTGTTGACGATTGGCGTTGCCGGCCAGACTCGGGATCCGAAACTACAAGTGCTGGTCAACAACACCGCCGTGGGTGACTACTCTGGCGGCAACAGCAGCGCTCTCTATCGTAGTGCGGTCCTCGGCAGCAGTTACTATGAGACCAAGGTTATTCGGTTCCCGTCATCCCTGTTGCGCAGGGGGACAAATACGGTGGTCTTGAGACTTAGCCACGGCTCGATCATGTACGACGTTCTCAAACTGGAAGTTGACGATCCGACACTTCCCAAGACGGTGCCGCTCGCAAAGAACTGACAGGTGTCGAGGTGACGATCGGGGCGAGCCGGGCGATCAATCGCTGTTGGTAGACGGCTTGGCGCCAACTGCGCCGTCCAGGCCGGAGCCTTGCACATTATTCGTCGTCAACAGCGGACCCTTGAAACCAGTCACATCGATTGCAGCAAGATTCACATTGGTCATGTTTGCCAGTGAGATACCGGTAGAGCAGGTGCCCATGACGTTGGAAATTGACAATCCATCGAGAGGGCGATCCAGCGGGACATTCGACCCCGTGACGAGGTTTCGGACTCCGTTTACGCGGATATTGCTGAAGCTGATGCTGTGCGCGCGTGCCCATTTCTCCACCGGGCCGGGCACAGGGTCACTGGCCTGAATACCCTTGTTCAGCAAGTCGATGGCGAGGAATGTGCGGGCGTGATCCAGGGTGACGTTGTTGCCGCTGATATTCTCGATGAACCCGCCGCGTCCGTCTCTGCTCTTAATGAAAATGCCGTTTTGCCGGCCCGCGATCTGGCAATCTTCGATGTGAACGTTGCGAATGCCGCCGGACATTTCGGTGCCGATTGCCAGCCCGGCAAAGATGCTGCTGAACAGGGTGCAGTTCTTGATGACGACATTTTCGGTGGGACGACCCATCCGCATTGCTTCCAAGCCGCGACCCGACTTGAGCGCGATGGCGTCGTCGCCCGTATCGATGTTGCAGTGTTCAATCAGCACGTCGCGACAAGAATCCACGTCGATCCCGTCGCCGTTGGAACTGACGGAGCGGATGGTGAGATTTTGAACATGGAGAGTCTGACAGAACAGCAGGTGAATGGACCAGAGCTGTTGGTACTGTGTGGTGAAGCTTTCCAGAACGACATTCGTGCCGTTGGCGAGTTCGATGAGCACGGGTCCGCGGGGACGGCGGAGACTGCTAAGGCTGATCGGCGGGCCGAAAATCGAGCCCGGGCCGGTAATTGTGACATGGTTGGCGTTCTCGGATGAGATGAGCGCCCGATGGCCCTCGGTGAATTCGCCCTCCCAACGAACGCGAACGAGCGGGTAATCATCGATATCGGGACTGCCGCTGAGGTTTGCTCGCGATTCCAATTTCAGTGTCGTGTTCGAGCCAACAATGATGC
Organism: Verrucomicrobiia bacterium; assembly: GCA_035501175.1. Lineage (GTDB taxonomy): Bacteria > Verrucomicrobiota > Verrucomicrobiia > Palsa-1439 > Palsa-1439 > Palsa-1439. The sequence goes on from DATJWQ010000016.1 coordinate 45,539, forward strand.
TGCCGATGAGGTAGTTGCCCGCCGGCACAACCACGGTCCCGCCGCCGGCGGACGCACAGGCATCGAGCGCTTTCTGCACGGCTGCCGTGTCCCTGGTGTGCCCGTCACCCTTGGCCCCGCAACCGCGCACGTTCCACGCATTGGTAGCCGTTGTTGCGGATGAACCCGAGGATGGATCGGCCGCCCGGCAAAGAGTGCAAGCGAGCAACAGCGCGACATTTAGGATGATTTCGCGAATCATAGATGTCGGGTTTGTCGAACAGCCAATCGGTATCAGCCTTCTGGTCACAAATACAAGTTCAAAACCTTCCATCGACTGCTGAAGAGGTGCCACAGACAGTCGGTGCGATCGCGGGTTGGGGCAGTTTAAGCTTGACGCTTCCGCGCCTCGACCTGTCTCATTGTGTATCAGATGAAGACGATCCAATCTGCTTCCGTGTTCGGTCTCGGCAAACTCGGTGCCTGCATCGCCGCGACTCTGGCGGCGCGAGGAATTGAGGTCGTGGGTATTGACATTGATGATGAAAAGGTGCGGCGGTTGAACGATGGTCTGCCGCCCGTGGAGGAGCCCTTGTTGGCTGACATGATCCACGCAGGCCGCAAGCGTTTGCGGGCGTCAGGCGATCCGCAGGAAGCAGTGCAGACAGACGCGTCATTCTTCATCCCGCCGACAGCGAGTCTGCCGGACGGGAGTTTTTCCAACGAATTTCTTCTCAGGGCCATGCGCCCCTGCGCCCAGATAATGGCCGCCGCTGGCAAACGCGGACACGTGTTTGTCTGCAGCTCCACGACGACGCCGGGCGCCTGCGATTCAGTGTTGATCCCGATGATCGAGAAGGAAACGAAATGGACTTGTGGGCGCGACTTCGGATTCTGCTACAACCCCGAGTTCATCGCCCTCGGCAACGTCGTGAACGGCTTGCTGGAACCGGACCTGGTATTGATCGGCGAATCCGATCCCGAGAGCGGGGAAGCGTTGGAGGATCTGTACCGGAGATACAACCGGAATCGGCCGCAGATCAGCCGCATGTCGGTCGTCAGCGCCGAGTTGACGAAGATTTCGCTCAACAGTTACATCACGATGAAAATCAGTTTTACGAATCAGCTCCGGATGATCGCGGAACGGTTTCCAAAAGCGGACATCCACGCGGTGCTGGACGCGATCGGCAACGACAGCCGGATCGGAAAGAAGTATCTGCGGGCCGGCCTGAGTTATGGCGGTCCATGTTTTCCGCGTGACAACCGGCTCATTGCATACACAGCGCGGCAAGTCGGCGTGTCCGCGCCGCTGGCGGAAGCCTCGGACAAGGTGAATGAGGACGCCAAACTAGATTTGCTCGAGAGAGTGAAGTCGCGGATCACAAGCCGGGACACGGTGGCTGTCCTTGGTCTGACCTACCGGCCGGACACGTATATCACGGAGGAATCGGCAGGTCTGCATCTGGCGCAGCATCTGAAGCAGCAGGGATACCGTGTGGTCGTCCACGATTTCGCCGCGAAGCCAGCCACCAATACTGTACTGCGAGAGTTTGAAGTGATCGAAGATCCGTCGGATTTCCCATCACGCGAGGACATTGCGCTGGCGGTCATCTGCTGCCCGTGGCCGCAGTATAAGGACGTGAAGTTTGCTTCTTCAACCAAGGTGTTGTCGGCTTGGCAATTGTAGGACGCTGACAGCCGGGACTGGGAGGCTAATCCTTGTCGCGCAGCTTACCGATGTCGATGTTCGAAGTGAAGCTGGTTCGTTCCTTCAGCTGTTTGCGGAACCGCAATATCCAACTCCCCGGCATAAGATCCACGACGCCACGGTAGAACAATTTCTGTAACTGCCGCTTCAATCGGTACAACGTTCGATAGACCCTGCCCAGCATACCGTCCGGCCGTCCGTACTCCCGGCAGATGATCCCGGCCTCGCGGTACATGTTACGCTTCACCCGCAGGTCGGCTGACTGACCGTGCTCGTGAAAACGGTAATCCACCAAGTAGAAGGGCAAGTGACCGACCTTATAACCGGACTTGCCCAGGCGCAGGATGAATTCGTAGTCGCAGCCGTTGAGAAAATCTTTATGACGGTACAACCCAATCTGATCGTGAACCGCCTTGCGTACAAACAGTGCTTGATGAATGATATAGCAAAACCGGATATAGCGTAGCACGTTGTAGTCGTAACAGGCTTCCCGGCGACTAAAGATGAATGTGCCGTTGTCATCTACGAATCGCGCATCGCCAAAGAGTGCGTCCCACTCGGGATGCTCTCGAAACGCTTCGGCCACCATTTGAAACACACCCGGACGAACACAGTCGTCCGAATTCAGGATGTAAACGATGTCGCCCGTTGCGCGCTGAATCCCCTTGTTCATCGCGTGGTAGTGACCCTCGTCCTTCTCCGATAGCCAGGACAGGTGGGGATACTGCTTCAACAGATCCACTGTCCCGTCCGTTGAGGCGCCATCGATGACGATGTGTTCCCAATTCTGATAGGCCTGCGATCGGACGCTTTCGATGGTGTTGCGAATGGTGTGAATACTGTTGAAACTGGGGGTGATGACGGAGATCTTCGGAAGGTCTGACACGGTTTACCTCTAGCACACCATCGACCGGGGTCAAGCAGTGAAAGGATTACCAACCAGGCTGACTCCGTCGTTTGAGTAATTCATCAAACACGGCGGCCATGCGTTGCCCATAATGTTCAATCGTATAGTAATTCGCGTATTTCTGCTTGTTGGCTTCGGACATGCGGGCGCGAAGGGCGGGATCCCTGGCAAGGGTGATGATTTTCTCGGCGAGGTCCGCCGGGTTTCGTTCGGCCACAAACAGGCCGTTGGTACCCTCTTCCACAATCTCGGGGATTGCCGCACGCCGCGTGGTGACAACGGGCAATCCCGCGCCCATCGCCTCGACCAGTACCAAACCAAAGGTCTCATATCGATAAAAGGTCGGGAACACGAGGACGTCGCTGCCGCAGACGATCTTCCATTTCTGCACGCCGTCGACCATCCCCATGAAGTCAATGCAGGAAGCCAAACTGCGCTCGCGAATGAGACGTTCGGCCTCTGCGGCGTCTTTCTCAGACCACCAGGCGCCCGCAAACACGAAATGGGCTTCCGGACAGCGTGCCCGCACCAGTGGAATGGCGTCGAGGATTACGAATACACCCTTTTCTTTCACGAGATTGCCAAGGTAGAGCACGGTGAATCGGCTGGGCAGCTTGGTTACCGCCGGCAATGTGGATGGAACCTCGATCCCGGTCGGGACCACAAACACCTGGTCTTCGCGGAGATGATTCAGGAAATTGAAGCGCAAGCCCCTGCCGAGTACAACAGCCGCTGTTGCACCGCGGATCGTCCAGTCGAGCGAGCGCCGCAGCCAACCGGGCGACTTCTCACGAAACTCGGGCAACCCGTTGCCGTGTCCGTATAGAACAATCGGCGCGCCAAAGATCCGGGCGATCGCGAGAAACAGTGTGTCTTTGAGAAAAGCGTTGCGGTTGAGCGAAATCGGGTAAAAGACAAAATCGAACCGCTGACTAAAAAGATGAGTGAACTCACTTACAAGTTGTCGAGCCAACAGCGCGAGCTTCCGCCAATGGAACACTTCCAACTCGCGGTAGTCGCGCACCACGGTCAGGTTAACAAAGGTTACCTCGAACCGCTGGGGGAAGGAGGATCGCAACAGTGCCTGATAGGTCATGGCGGGGCCGTAGATGGGCGGCGGCAGATAGCCGAAAACGAGTAGCTTGGCACGCGGGTTTTTCTCCGTCGCAGGAACGGATTTCACTCCACACCTTCCCAAAGGCCCTACAAATAACGCAACCGCAAGCAGAGTAAGAGCACTGATCGCTACACCGAGACGAATACTGGTTGGCGCATAGCGAAACTGGACAAGGTGTGTACCCGGTTCGACAAACACCGCGCGTTGAACGCCATTGGCGCGGGAAATCACCGTTGGATGTCCATCGACCGTCACGCGCCAGCCAGGATAGAAGGTATCGGCAAGTATCACGTATCCGGGCGTGTCGGTTTGCGACGCAATGTCCACGCGGGTTGTTCTGTCGGTGACGATGCGGACTTCGGCATGCACCGAGAGCGGGCTCCACTCCGCTGGCGGCTGACGATCCGTCTCGATGATCGGAATCGGCTGTGCCTGCCAGTCAGGACGAGCCATTGTTCGTTTGCATTCCTGCAGATTGGACGCCGTCAGGTAGTGAGCGGCGAATTGGGCGCGTGGGAGAGCCACGGTATTGCGGTAGATTCGAACCCCGTCTTGATCGCTTACCAACTCAAAGCGCGGATCCATCGGAATCTCGTTGGTATTGCATAGCACGTGGGTGACGGCGCACATTCCCAGCACCGCGGCATTCGACAGGCACTTGGTTTGCCTGAGCACATCCCGCATCGTCAGGGGCCGCATCGACCCGTCTGCGTCGAATGCCTGGATGTCATAGGCCATCAGGATGTCGACATCGAGAATCCCCCGCATTGAATTCGGCCAGTGATACACACGGGTCGCTGATTGCTGCAAGAACTGCGTCTGCGCAGAGGGTGGATACAGGGGGGATGTCTTCAGGTCGAGCATTGGTACCAGGCACCACGCGGTGGTTGTGAGGTCAATAATCGCCAATCCAAGAAGAATCCATCCACAAGACTTTAGCAATCGGCCCCGCAGCCGCGCCAGCGCCACGGCAATCGAGGCGCCGCCGGCCCCCAATGGAATCCAGAATGCCGGGTCCGTCAAACGATAGTGCTTCCAGAATGCATCGACCCGTGTCTTCAGCCAATCTGTTCCCGAGGCCAGAAGACCCGTGAGCGTACCCACCGCACGGCGCGCGACAAAACGATTCGAGATACGCGTGAGAGGCTCGGGCCACAATGTGTAAGCGGTTTGGATTACCAGTATGCCGATTGCCACAAGGCCCAAGAACACCAGCAGTCCGCAGAGTGTCTTTCGCCAGCGGCGGTTCGGATCCCAGTGGGCAGGGGAGGTTTGCTTCAACAAGCTGTCCAGTCCGTATGCCGCCAGCCCCGCGGCGGCAAAAACGTAGGCGATAAAGAACCGGTAGTAGAAACGCTCTCTTACCGGTGGTACGAACACGAGCAAGGCCACGACACCGAGCGCGCACCATGTCAGCACCTTGACCTGCGGTTCACGCCAGGCGGCAACCGCCAGCAGCAGCATGGCGAAAGAAACGATGCCGATATACCCTTGAAAATCAATGGCCGTGGTGTGAATCGCCTTGAACAAATCGAACGACTCCGTGCTGCCCCACAAGGCCGGGATGACAAATGTGCTCAAGTATGGAATCGATTCCAATCCCTCAAGAAAACCACCCGATTGACCGGCGAGGCGTCCCGACGCGTCCACATGCATAAGCTCCAAGGTTGGCAATAACTGGAACGCGGACAAGAGTATGGCTGTTGTCCCGGCCCAAGCCGTTACGGAGACGAGGCGGGGGAGGCTTAATTCCCTGCGCCTGATGAACGCCGTCGCCGCCGCGTATATCGCCAGCAATAAGAGCACAAAGGCCGCGGTTTGGATGCTGCCTGAGATGATGGCCACGCCGGCAAAGAGACCCGTGGCGGCCACGTACCGGGGGCTCCTACTTTGCAGGGCTTTGTCGAAACAAATAATCACCAAGGGCATCCAAGCGAACGCCCGGATTGTTGGATGCCAATACAAGAAGGCAAACTCGGTATTCAGGCAGTATGCCAGGGATCCGAGCAAGGACGGCAGGAAACCCAGCCGCCAATGTCGGAGCAGCAAGAACATGAACACGCCGGCTGCCAGAAAGTGAAGCATGATGCTCCAGTCATAACCGGCTGGCATTGGCAGCAGCAACCAACAGGGAAGTTGGAGGGGGCAGGCATACGAAAGGGTACTCACTGCATAGTAGGGGAAGCCGCACCAGACCAAGGGGTTCCAAATCGGGCATTGGCCGCTACGCACGCAACGCTGGAAGTAGATTGCTTCGTTGCAGCTGTCCCCGATCGTATCGATCAAGAAATGGTTCTTGACGTGGAAGTGTGTGACGTTCGCTCCAAAGGGAAGCTCCAACTGGTTCAGAATATCGGTTGCCGCCAGGGTGCTCCGTCCACAGATCACGGGCCAGAAGAACACCGTCAACACCAGCGTGATCGCCAGCAGGCAAGCAGAAGTCTTTTGCCAGTCCTTCATATGGTCACGCCGCCTCACCGATCACAGCCGTCTGATTACCGTGTCGTGAGTGCAATCAGATTTCCCAGCCGATTTCCGCTCATTGGCATACATGCGAGAACGCACGAACGCCGTCACACACGGCATCGATTTGAGTATCGGTCAACTCTGCGAACATCGGTAGCGACAGAATTTCTTCGCTCAGTTGTTCCGACACAGGGAAGCTCCCCTGCGGGTATTGGAGGTCGGCATACGCCGCATGACGATGGATCGGGACCGGATAATGGATGCCGGTTTGAACGCCGCGCTGCGCCAGAAACTCCTGCAGTCCAGAGCGGTTGGGGTGCCGCACCACATACAGATGAAACACGTGTGTGCGATGCGGCGCCACCCGCGGCGTCGTGATCGCCGGCACTCCTGCCAGCACCTCCGCGTACCGTTGCGCGTGCCGGGCGCGCGACGCGTTCCAGTCCGCCAGATGTTTCAACTTCACGCGCAGGATCGCCGCTTGGACGGTATCCAATCGGGTGTTTCCGCCCTTTTCCAAATGGACGTACTTCTGCTTCTGTCCATAATTGCGCAGCAGACGCAAGCGGGCGGCGAACGACTCATCGTTCGTGATGATCATTCCTCCATCGCCGCAGGCACCGAGGTTCTTGGCGGGGTAGAAGCTGAAGCAGCCCGCCAAGCCGAAGGTCCCCGTTGTACGGCCCTTATATTGGGCCCCATGCGACTGGCAGGCATCTTCGATGACCACCAATTTGTGTCGTTGCGCGATGGCCATGATGGGATCCATCTCGGCGGCCTGACCATACAAGTGGACAGGGATAATCGCCCTGGTTCGAGGGCCGATCGCTGATTCGATGCGAGCGGGATCAATGTTAAACGTCGCTTCCTCCACGTCCACAAGAACGGGCCGCGCGCCGACCGCTGACACGGCCAGTGCGGTAGCAATGAATGTATTCGCGGGCACGATCACTTCGTCGCCGGCTCCGATGCCAGACGCCTGGAGACACAAGCGCAGCGCGTCCAAGCCGGAACCAACGCCGACTGCGTGTTGGGCGCCGGTAAATTGGGCGAACTCCTTCTCAAATGCGTCAACCGCGCGGCCCAAGATGAAATCGCAATTCTTCAGGACTTCTGCAATGGCCGCGTTCAGGTCTGCGTGCAACGGCTTGTGCTGCGCTTGGAGGTCGGCGAAGGGTATCGTTGTCATTTTCGTATCCGCAGTCCCAGCAACACGATCGGTCTCAGGATGCTCCACCAACCGGTAATCGGTTTCATTTTGGTGTATCCAAGTTCGTGTGGTGGGTAGATTTTCGTTACCGGCACTTCCTTGACTTTGTAACCCAGTGTGATGGTTTTGTAGAAGAAGTACGGTTCCAACTCGTACTTATCGAGCCAGTCCTGATTCAGGTCGATTCTCTGATCACGCAATAGCGAGGTGCGATAAGCGCGAAAGCCGTTTGTGCTGTCGGTGATACGGTTTCCTGTAATCAGTGAGAACAGAAGAGGATGCACCACCCGCGTCGCAAAAATGCGATACAGTGGCATATTGCCGTAACCCCCGCCCTTGAGGTAGCGTGACCCTTGGACATAATCACAGCCCTCTTCGACCATCGGTTGTAGCAGTTTCGGGATGAGCAACGGATCATCCTTGTCATTGCCTGCCATATTGATGACGACGTCGTAGCTGTGGTCCAAGGCGTACTGGTTGATGGTTCGTAAAGCCGCTCCCACACCTCGATTCCGTGGATGACTCACGATGGCGACATTGGGAAACTTCCGAATGCGCTCAACGCTGTCATCCGTCGAGCCGTCGTCCATTACGGCGATGTCGTATGAACGCTCCTTTGGAAAGCGGCTTAGCGTCCGGTCGATCTTGACCCCTTCGTTGTAACAGGCCACAGCGACCAATACCCGAAGGGGAGCCGAGTTTGTCTTTGATGCCCCTTGGTCCGTCATCGCGCTGTTGGCATCTCGGATGGGATCGCGCTCCGTCACGCCTCCCGATCCTCTGAAGACTTCACACTCTCTCGTCCCGGTCGCATGGCCCGAATAATATCAGAAGCAGCGTTGATATCAACCGCAATGTGGTCGGGTTTTTCATTCATCAATTGCTTCCGATTCCGAATCCCACTCAAAACGGCAATCGTTGATAATCCGAGCGCCTTGCCTGCACCGATGTCCACTTCGGTGTCGCCGACGATCACGCCGCCGGCGTACTTGAACCGATTTGTTTGGATAAGACGCCGCTTGGTGTCAGCACCATCTCCAATCGGGCTTGCAGAGAGTATCCCGGAGAAGAATCGGCGGAGGTCGAGCCGATCAATCTGTTGATGCAACAATTCCGGCTTCTGACGCAATGTAACGAGGACCAACGGGTGACAATCACGGAGACGGCTCAGCTGCTCCTTCGCACCGTGAATGATCGAATCGAATTCCAAGTAATCCGGCCTCTCGACTCTCTCAAGCCAAAGCGCCTGATACGTGCTTTGTGGAATGTGCTCGTTGCCCGTGCGCGATAGGATGGTGCTGACGGGCATGCGATCTCGTTTCATTTCCCAATAGATATCTTTGCCTATTCCCAAACCCGCGTGCTGAAGCACGATGTCACAGTGAACTTTCCAGTAGCGCTGCGACACATCCAAGATCGGCCCATCGAGGTCAAGGTAAATGGTCATGCCGAGAACGCCATGGTTGAAATCGAAAACTTCGGCAATCCCATTGGCAAATCGCTCCTGCTAGACTTGGGCCATACGTCAGCGGGCCGACTTGCCTTTCAGCCACTCACTTTGGTTCCGAAACCTTGTATTCAAGTCGACCTTCTGCCCCCCGGGCCGGCATTGGGCTTCGCCCGGCTGGCGTCATCGCGTTTGCGCTCCCTAGGCAGATACGGACCTTCCGTCGTGATGGGGGTACAGGACTCTCGGCGACAGGTGAACCAACGAATCCGGTGCCTGAGAAACATCTTTCTGTTGGCCAAGTCGAGCATGGCTACGAGACTTGGTCGTGTGTGTAAAGCTCCCGCCAAACCCGCATCATGACCAAGTTCTCTTGGAATTGGCCGATCATTGGTGCGATCTTCTGGCCGAGATGCATCTTCAGCAGCAGCAGCGGGCCATTCACTCCGGCCCTGAGGGTAAATGGCAGGCTGGCGGGGAATTTCGGGTTGATTTCAATCAGGTAAAGCGATCCATCAACAGCACGGATACATTGGATGTTGCCGCGAGGAACAAGACCAAACTTCCTCACGATTTCTGCGCCGTAGGCAAGCAGTTGTGGGTCTTTGACTGTGCGTCCCTTGACCTGCATACCGGCTTTGACCTGAAGGCGCTGCTTGGGAACGAGACTGATCAAATTGCCATCAAAATCTGTCAGTACGTCGATGGTGAATTCCGCGCCTTCGATAAACTGCTGGATCATTGCGTTGGACACCCGGTCAAGGAAGAAATCCAGTTCATGCTTGTCGCGCACGATGTGAACCCCCACCGTTCCCCGGCCATCGCGGGGTTTTACGACGAGCGGAAACGGCGGCAGAGGAACCCTGCCCAAGTCATCTTTCAACAACGTGGGAGGGGCGAGCACGCCAAGCTCGGCACAACGGCGGGCAGTCAGGGATTTGTCCTTGGCCACCCGCACCAACTCAGGGGGATTGGTTATTACGCGAATACCCTCGGCCGTGAACGTGGGCGCGTGATCCGCAAATGTTTGAAGCTCCTCGTCAATGACCGGGAAAATCACGTGGACTTGCTCTTGACGGCAGATTGCGAGAATGGAGGGAATAAAGTCCGACTGATGGGCTCCCGAGACGACATGCGATGCATCGGCCAGCAGGAAGCCCGCAGAAAGTCTGCCCATGTCTGCCCCGATAAGCCGAACGGGAACCTCATTTTGGTTCCTCAAAGCCTCAATGATGGCAACGCCGGGGATGGACCCCGCTGACATCACGAGGACGTTCAGCTTCATTTCGTGACCCGTATCGGTCTGCCGCCTTCTCTCATCGACTGGGCGATGGCCTCGAGCACGCGGACGACAGCCAAGCCGTCGGACGGGCTGCAGAGGCCGATCTCGCCCTTCTGGAGACACGAGATGAAGTAATCAGCCTGAGCGCGCATCGGTTCAAAGGCATGGACGATGGGAATCACGACATCGCCCTCTCTGGTAACCAACTGGAATTCGCCAAAATCCCTGTAGAACGTGTGCCGTAAGACTTTTTTGTCGTAAATCATGATCGACCCGGTTGTCGCCATGTCGTCCCACGACACCATCTTGCGATCGCCAACGACGGTGACCTGCCGCACCTTCTTGGGATCAAGCCAACTTACGCGGATGTTGGCCAGCACCTGGTCTGGGTACGTCAGCGTAATGAACGCCACATCTGCCTTGCCCTCTTGCAGATAGTAACTGCCCCGTGCGCTGACCTCGTGCGGCGGCTGGCCCAGCAGATAATTAAAGATGGAGATATCGTGCGTGGCCAGATCCCACACGCAATCCACGTCCTGACGGATCGGACCCAGGTTGGTCCGCGTGGCATGTAGATAATAGAGCCGTCCCAGTTCGTCCGAGCTAATTAGCTCGCGCAATTTGACGATGCCCGCGTTGAATAGGAACACATGCCCGACCATCAACACCATGCCGGTCTGCTTCGCCAACGCGACGAGTTCTATCGCCTCGGCTGTGCTGGCCGCCAGCGGCTTTTCGCAAAGCACATGTTTGCCCGCCAATAACGCCTTCTTAGTCAGGTCAAAATGAGTGGCTGTCGGCGTGGCGATGACCACTGCCTTGACCTGCTGGTCGTCAAGGACCCGCTGTAGATCACCGGTCACCTCGACCATGGGGAACAGATCGCGGATCGATTCCAAGCGCCTCGGATTCGAGTCCACGCAGTACAACACTTTGGCCTGCTTGTGACTGGAGAAATTGCGGATGTGATTCGGCCCCCAATGGCCGCATCCGATGACAGCAACCCCCAATCTCCCTGCTGGCCCTTGAGTAGTCATACCGGTTTGAGACTGACAATTCACCACAGAATCAGCTCGCTGTGCAAGCAAAACTTTGTGACCTGTTCGCGCTGCGAATTGATGCAAGACAAGAGGCGCTGCAACAAGGCGCGTCGTGCGGGGAAGAAGGTTGTTATCCGACGATGGGTCAACACCAATTAGTGCTCCGTCAAAGTTCAATCGCTGGGGCCGCCGATGCAGGGCCGCCGTCAGAACCGTGGGCGCACGCGCGACACGGTGTCCGTGCTGATCTCCAGTCCGTCAGCAATGTCCTCATCGGACAGTTCTTGATCGGCCTTCAGTAGAATGCGGGGGCGAGCGAGTGTGGGGCCCGGGGCGAGGCTCGGCTGAATCGACGAACGCAGTTGTTGGCGATCCCCGTTGCCCAACCGCACAACAGGCTTCTGTGGCGTACAACCTCCCTGACCTGCCCCAGAGTGCCCCCATCCGTCCCGCAAATCGACTTTGACAGGGCACTGCATCAGATGTTCCAAGTCACAATCCAATTCGTCCCCGACAAAAACGGCTCGACATCACTGTCAACCGTGATAGAGTGGCGGGCAGCCATTTTACCGAAACTCACGACAGTCGTGGGACATGTGTCAAGCGCGGAGTATCGCTTGGAATTTGAATGCCGATGATGGTTGCCACCACCGTAAGAGAGGAAAACCTCTCGGAAGCCCGTGGCATTCAGGTGGTTGAGCGGCGATCTTATGGAGTTTTCAATTATCACTCCCAGTTTCCGGGGCAGCCAGTGGTTGAAACTGTGTATTGCTTCGGTCGCTGATCAAGAAGGCGTCCAGCACGAGCACATCGTACAAGATGCGTACTCGGATGACGGTACCCTAGACTGGCTGCCGCACGATCCCCGAGTCGCGGCGTATGTGGAGAAAGACGGCGGCATGTACGATGCAGTCAATCGCGGCCTGCGCCGAGCCCACGGGGAAATCCTCGCCTACATCAATTGCGACGAGCAGTATCTTCCGGGGACGTTGCGGGCGGTGTACGATTTCTTTGGCCGACGTCCCAACACGGCCGTGGTGTTTGCCGACATGGTCGTAATCAATCCCAACGGAAACTACATCTGCCAACGCAAGGCCATGGTTCCCTTGAAATCCCATCTCTGGCTGCGGTTCCCGGCTTACACGTGCTCCATGTTTTTTCGTCGACGCGCTCTGGAGACGCACCAACTGTATTTCGACACCCGGTGGCACGACATCGCCGACCTGTTTTGGGCGATGAGCCTCTTGGAAAAGGGGGTCAGCATCTCGGTGATGCGCCGGTTCACCTCCGCGTTTACGGTGACCGGGGACAACATGAACCTCAAAGCGAACGCGGAACGCGAAGATCGAATCAAATGGAACATGACGCCCCCTTGGATCCGTAGATTCGCGCCGGCGGTCGTGCTGCACCACCATCTCCGGAAATTCGCACATGGTTTGTACTCGCAGAAACCGTTTACATACAGCATCTTTACGCAAGCGGAACCCGGACATCGGACCCGGTTCGAGGTGCCCCACCCGACGTTCGTTTGGAAGTACGGTCGGTCGGACGAAGTGAAGAAGGCAGCCGGGCAAATCGCAGCTAATACGTCATCATAATTCGCCAAGTGATGTTGCCACTCGTCCCGCCAAGCGGCGGGGGGAAATTGTTGATCCTATCTCCGGCCCGCGGGGGCGGGAAGGAGGTGACCACGGTGGTCAGTGTGCCGGTGTCAACCCCGGACGGCCCACTGATGATTAGTTGAACCGCGTTCGTAGCCACAGTCGTGCATTGGTGGGCTACAATCGGCGCCGACGCGTTGCTCACAAATCCATCGCCGAACTGTCACAGGCGGTCCGTGATCGCACCGCCAGGAACGTCCGTGAACGTCACCGTGAGGGGCACGGATCCGTACTAAAGCGGCACGAGAACAAGGAAGTCGAACTCGACTGGCGAGTGGCGGCGATGAGGCCGAGCAAGGACAAGGCGTTGCTGGCCTGCAACAATTTCCTGACGTTGACGAGCATCCCCGCCGAGGTTTATAGATTACCGCCTCGGCAGTCGCAGCGCGCTCGAATGGGTGATCGACCTTAAACTAGCTCGCGAGCGCAATCGCCGTAGGGTGATACGAATGAAAGTGGCGGTGGAGACCAACTGGTTGTACATGATGCAGCGGGGATGCGCGCGATACGTTCAAGGTTTGCTGCGCGGATTGGAACAACTTCACGCCCCGGATTTGGACTGGTTCCCGCTGGCGTGGCCGGTGGAGAACTTTTCATCCGCCCAGCCGCGGCGGGCGATCCGAACAGCGTATCGCGAGTTGGTATGGGCGAACTGGCAGGCGCCACGGATTCTTCGCAGGCGGAACGCGGAGGTGGTTCATCTGACGGGACATATTCTGGCTGATCTGCGGTCGCCCAGACGGGTGTACACGCTGCATGATCTTGACATCGTTCATCATCCCGAGCGCTTTCGTCCCTGGCCGAGGCATCGTCTCCAGCGACATTTGCCAATGATCGCGAAGCAGGATGCGGTCATTTGCGTCAGCCGGTTTACCGCGGACGAAGCCATGCGACTTCTGGGATTGCCGGCCTCCAAGCTGGAGGTTGTCTACGAGGGCTGCCATTTCACACGAGACTCGGCAACGCAGGAAGAGCAGGCTCCATCCCAAGCGCTTCCGCCGACCTACTTTTTGTTTGTGGGCGCGATCGAACCCGGCAAGAACCTGCCTTTATTGAGGCAAGCCTATGAACTTGCGGCCGAAAAGGGAATCGATCTGCCGCCGCTTGTGCTTGTCGGTGGACGCGAGCGGGGCCTGGCCACCGAGGGACAGCCGCCCCCGGGCTGGGTGTACTTGGGCCATGTGTCGGACGGGCAGTTGTATTATTTGTATCGGAGGGCAATCGCGTTTGTTTTCCCGACGCGTTATGAAGGATTCGGTCTGCCCGTGTTGGAGGCCATGACGCTCGGATGCCCGGTTCTCTGTTCGCCAGTGGCCTCGCTGCCAGAAGTCGGAGGGGATGCAGCGTTGTTTGTGGACCAGACCCCAGAGGCCTATCTGGACGCCATGCGCACACTGGCGTCGGAGCCAAAGCTGACCCGTGAGTTGGCGGAACGTGGGTATCGTCAGGCCGCCGGGTTTTCGTGGCTGAAGTGCGCCACGGAAACTGTCGGGGTCTATCGCAAAGTTCTAAACCGGTGAGACCGTTGTTGCGGCAAGGGGCTATGCTTTCGCAGCAAGCCCGATATTCTGCAATTCGTCTTCGGTATAGAATTGGCGGGCAAGGTCGGAACATTTTTCACGCACCCGCCCCATTTCTTCTTCGGTGAGTCGCGTCCGCCACAAGTCCATGTTCTGCGCCGAGTTGCGCACGACGCTATTCCAGATGTACCCGTCGGGACTGGCCTCGGCCATGCAAAAATGGCGCGTATTGATTTCTTCGCGAGGACCATACGGCAGACCCAGGCGCTCAAAAATCGTCCGAAACTGCGCCAACGGATTTGAAGACAGATCCCGGTGACGGGCAAACGTCCATTCGGGATGGGTTTCGCGATAGCGGAGGATCACGCTGTGGATCAGGCGCCACAGCAAAATGGCCTGGTCGACAACATCCTGTCTCTGCTCGGCGAATTTGCGGATCTCGTCTTCGAACGGGTGCAGGTAATCGCGCATCAATAGAGACTGCTTCAGAAAATGGTCGAACGGGTGTTCCCAGCGCAAGGATTTGAAGCTGCCGACGAACGCCGCCGGGTGACGAATCAGCACCAGCACATCGGCCGAAAACCGCTGGGCGAGCCATTCGGCCGAAAAGAACGCTTGTGGATCACGAAGTAACGGACGGCATCGGCGAATTCGGTGGGACTGAAACTGCGAAAAATCTCGTGCCATCCGCGCCACATCCCAAGGCGTGCGCGTCGCCTTAAGTTCCTCGAGAATCTGGTATCGAAACTGGAGCGTCTGTTCGATTGGACGAATATACTGCTCTTCGTTCTCCTCGCAGATATAGGTGAACCAGTATTGAAAATGCGCGGCACAGCGTCCCGGCCGGCACACGAGATTGAACGGCTCTTGGACGTAGCCAGTGGACGGCGAGGCTCCGATGATCCGTCCCACCCACGTCGTGCCGGAACGTGGTGCTCCTGTGACGAGTATGGGACGAAGCCCGCCAGAGGCCCGCACCGAGGAGGCGGAATCAGTTGTTGACACGTGTTGCATGGTCAGGTGCCCGACCTGAATCGTCGAAAGCCTGTGAGTTTCGCTGGCCAGACCCGTCAGCGGGGTCAACCGGCAGCGGAACGCTGACGAAATAGCAAAATTCGTTCCAAGACGCAATGGAAATCGGCCTCGCAAGGGCAGAAGAGCGCGGTCGATGGGGAAAGACGGCTCGACATCAGCACGCTACGTGGTACATTGCGAAGCAGCGATTACAGGAAGCTGCGAAGGTTGTGAGAATAGTGAGAACGAGAGAGAGCGCGCCTCATGACCGGGCTTTTGCCTTCTCGGTTTGCGAGCGGCCCAATCGCCTTGGATTGAAATAACACATCTCGACGATTGAACGATCAGCGTATGGATTTCTCCGTCATCACTCCAAGTTTTCGTGGTAGCCAATGGCTGAAGCTGTGCATCGCTTCGGTGGCCGATCAGGAGGGGGTAGAACACGAGCACATCGTCCAAGACTCCTGTTCGGACGACGGTACGTTGGACTGGCTGCCTCAGGATCCCCGTGTTAGGGCATACGTGGAAAAAGATGGCGGCATGTACGATGCCGTCAATCGAGGATTCCGTCGCGCTCACGGCGAAATCCTCGCCTACCTCAACTGCGATGAACAGTATCTCCCGGGAGCGCTGAAAGCGGTGCACGGCTTTTTTGCTGAGCATCCGCGCATCGACATGATATTCGCCGACATGGTGGTGATCGACCGTGCGGGCAATTACATCTGCCACCGCAAAGCCATGGTACCAATCCGATCACACCTTTGGCTGCGTTTCCCCGCGTTTACATGTTCCATGTTTATCCGCCGGCGGATTCTGGATCAGCAGGACCTTTATTTTGATACGCGGTGGCGCGATGCTGGTGATCTGTTTTGGGTAATGAAGCTTGTGGAGCGGGGCGTTCGCATGTCGATGATGCGTCGATTTACTTCGGCATTCACGGTCACCGGCAACAACATGAACCTCAAGCCGAACGCGTTGCGCGAGAATCAAAAGAAGGAAGAAATGACCCCTGGCTGGATCCGCCAACTGAAGCCGGCGATTGTGCTTCATCATCAGCTTCGCGGGCTTGTACATGGGCTCTATTTCCAGCGACCTTTCGGCTACAGCATCTACACATCGGAGCAGCCGGAACATCGTGTGCCATTCGAGGTAGCCCATCCGACCGTTCGCTGGCAGCACCAAGCCACGAGTATCCCCCAGGAGCCCCCCCGTGTACCTGCCTGACCGGTGGCGGATACCATGAAGATCGCGCTGGCGCAACTGGATGCCACCGTAGGCGATCTGCGCGGCAACGGGGCCAAAATCCTTGATTTCTATCGCCGTGGCGCTGCCGCGGGCGCGCATCTGGTCATGACGCCCGAGATGGCCATCACGGGTTACCCGCCGCGTGACCTGCTCTCCAAACACCGCTTCGTCGACGACAACCTGCGGGTTCTGGAGGAGCTGGCACCGCAGATTGGCGCCACTGCGCTGCTGGTTGGCTACGTCGATTTCAATCCCAAACGGCCCGGCCGCGATTACTATAACGCCGTCGCCCTGATCCAAAACGGCAAAATCGTCGCCCGTCGCCAAAAGATGCTTCTGCCGACCTACGATGTCTTCGACGAAGACCGCTATTTTCAACCGGCGGAATCGAATACCGTGGTTGAGTTCGCCGGCCGCCGATTGGGGCTGACCGTTTGCGAAGACATCTGGACGGAAGATTTCCTGCCCACGCGTTTGTACGAACGCAGCCCGGTTCTCGAACTGATGCGGGGAGACAAGCGTGCCCAGGTTTTGTTGAACATGTCCGCGTCGCCCTACCATCTGGGCAAGGAACACGTGCGCCACGACATGCTTCGAGCCGTGGCGAAACGTCAGGGCGTCCCGGTCCTGTACTGCAACCAGGTGGGCGGCAACGACGAATTGGTCTTTGATGGCAACAGCATCGCATTTGATGGCGCCGGCAACGTGATCGGCCTCGCGGCCGGTTTCGCTGAAGACCTGCTGCTGGTTGACCTGGACTCGCCGAAGACGATTGCGTTCCCGAGCGTCAAGACCGCCGCTGCCCTGCACGATGCCTTGGTGCTTGGGCTACGCGATTACACTCGCAAATGCGGCTTCAAATCCGTCGTGCTCGGACTCAGTGGCGGCATTGATTCCGCCGTCACGGCCTGTATAGCGGTCGCGGCACTGGGTCGTGAGAACGTCATGGGCGTATCGATGCCGTCGCAGTTTTCGTCAAGAGGCAGCGTGGATGATGCGCGCGACCTGGCGCACAATCTCAGGATTCGGTGGGAAACGATTGTGATCCAGGACGTCTTTCAACAGTTCAAAGCCACGCTACAACCCGTGTTCAAGGGATTGCCCGAAGACACCACCGAGGAGAACATTCAGGCGCGGATCCGCGGCACGACGTTGATGGCGCTCTCGAACAAGTTCGGTTGCATGCTGCTCACCACCGGCAACAAGTCGGAACTGGCGGTCGGCTATTGCACGCTCTACGGCGATATGAACGGCGGTCTCGGCGTCATCGCCGACGTGCCGAAGACGATGGTCTACGAACTCGCCCGGCATATCAATGAGTTGGGAAACCAGGCGAGTGGCAAGGATGGATTCCCGATTCCCTCGTCGTCCATCACGAAGGCGCCGTCCGCGGAATTGCGTCCAAACCAAACCGACCAGGATTCGCTCCCGCCGTACGACGTGCTGGATGCGATCATCAAGCGGTACGTTGAGGAAGTGAAATCGACGGTGGAGATCGTGAAGGAGACCGGTTACGACGAAAAACTCGTTCGCGACATCGTCCGCAAGATCGATCTGAACGAGTACAAGCGAAAGCAGACGCCGCCCTGTCTGCGTGTCACCACGAAGGCGTTTGGTATCGGTCGACGGGTCCCGATTGCGCAGCGGTACGTGGAATGAGGTGGAATAGGGTTGGTGTCACCAATTCTGCCGAATTGCGTTTGTCTTCGCTTTCAGAAAATGAAGTTGTGTTTGAGCCGTCCCGGCCGGGGTTAGTAGGTTCTCAAAAGCCGCCACGTGCCACCCGGCCCGTTGCCAGTTGACGAAGGGCTGTTGGTCGCCGTTGCGTTGCCGACGGTATTGGTGCCCAGGACCGGGGGCTGCCCGTTGATTCCCCCGCCGTTGAGGGGTGGAGGGAACGGAGTGGTGACGAGCGCTTGTGTGGTCGTGCTGACGCCTGCGGGCCCACTGACAATCAGCTGAACGATATTTGTGGCCGGAGCCAGGTAGCGGTGGAGCACCGTAATTTCGGGGATATTGGTGACAGCTCCGTCACCAAACTGCCAAAGTCGGCTTGAGATTGCACCGCCCGAAACGTCTCGGAAAGTGACCGTCATCGGCGCGGGACCGTAGTTGGGGGTTGCCGTAAAGGCTGCTGATGGCTGGATGGAGAACATGCCGCCAAGGCCATTATTGGGCCAACCCCAGGCGAGTACCGGCTCCATGCCGATCGGGCCGGTCCAGGCATTTGAATAAAGATCTGTGAGTCCCACACCGAAATTCGTGGCGACAGTGGTTGCCTCGTCGGCCCAGATGAACGTATTTGTGGTGCCATCCGCGAATTGAAACTCCCAGAAGTGCAGCCCCGGAGTACCGGAGGCGATGTGCCCGCGCGGGTCGGCGATTACGAGCGGAGATCCGGACAACCAGTTGGCGAGCAGGGTGCTACCGCTCAGCCACCAGGAAACCAGCGCCTCCCCGTCGACATTGGGACGAGGACCACAGCCATAGATATCCTCATCCTCGCCGCCGCTGTCCCACCCACAGTACTCAGTACCAGAGAACGGAACGGTAGGTGGGTGTCTCGGTTCGCCACCTCCGTCTCCGAGTTCAACCCACGGTTGAATCCGCGTAACGCCCGAGGCTTTGAATAGAATCAGACTCTTCCACCAGCGCGTTGTCAATCTGTACCAGTTCCATGACCATTGCGGCACGTCACCGGGAGAATTGCCTCCGTGCAGCCACCAACTATTTGTCCGTCCCAGCACATCGGGCATCATTGAGTACTGTTCGGGACTGACGAGAGGTTTTCCGTAGAGTCGTGCGACAATAAAGCAATTGGAATCTGTGGGCAACCACACGGGCGGGCTTCCGCTTCCAAGCTGAGCATTTGTATAGATTAACGTGCTATCTACGGGGCCGGCGTCCATGCTGGAGGAGTGGAAACTAATCGCATCGACGTAATTGTAAGCGGGAATCTCGAAAGAGTTGGTGAAGAGCATCAGCCCCCAGTTCGCAAGGCCATTGGCGGAAGGCGACCACACTTCGCAATTGGGGCAGACGAATTTAATTGCCTCGGTGGCGCTGCTGACAACCAAAGAGACGGGATATCCGCTACTGTCGACATTGGAATAAACGTCCTCTGGAAATATGAAATTGCTGCCATTTGGCTCATTCAGCACCTCGTAGGCGATGCTGTTGGTAAAGCGCAACGCTATATTCGACCAGAGCAATGAGTAGTCGCGGATGAAGCTGTTTAGGCTGTTTGTTTCGTCAGCCACTGGGGATGCATAGGAATTGGTGGGAGACCCCAAACCGAAGACGATCGGCACCGGATTTGTCAGCTCATTGTGATGGTCCGCAGGAACGTTCAACACTTTCAATGGCACAGGCGGATTGGGTATTTCGGTCGGCCGACCATTTCCCCACAAGCCGTAGTAGTAGGGAGGACCCCCGTGCACAAAACGGTCGATGTTTGTGAAGTCGTTCGTGCCGGCTGCGTTTGTAGTCATTGTCGACCAGCTTATCTGGAGACGGCTCCAGCCCGGTGCGAGGCGCGCGAATCGGTTGGATGCCGCTACAGTGGCCGTCGGCAGTTCCCCGATGTCGGCATGGGGATGGTTGGTATACCCGTGAGGCAGCACGAGGAACTGCGACCGATCACCTCCACCATTTTTGACGCCATTTACCTGAATGAAGTAATGGCCCAAGCCCAGATGGGATAGGACGACAGGAGGGAGGGCATTTGTAAGGGGGTTGAAGTGAAAGTCATATACTTCCACGCTTGTTCCGATCCGGTTGGAAATGGTGACAGTATCCCCCTCAAAGAAGATCCCCTGCGCTGTCCACGGAGCAATAGAAATAAAGTTCGTGCCGTAGCTGCCGTACTTGTTGGTAAAATAGCCGAAGGTCTGGCCATCCGCGCAAATCGCAATGCCTGACAGGCAGGAAAGGACCGTGCAGACCAAGCCCAATGTGCTCGCACGGATGAGGGCTCCGCAGCAGACCAAAAGTTGTTCTTGGATCGCGATCTTAGCAGGAACTATTACAGAAGAACGTCTCACGCGCGTTTCAGTGCCGCATTCGCCATGCCAAATTGGACAGCTCGCATCTTTGGTCTTGCCTTGTCCGCAAGTCAAGCAGAGAGGAGTCATCTTTACCATCGGTCGTAATCGCCTCGATATGTGTCCCGGCTGATACCGAGCATGCTCATAAGAAAAGACGAAAAAATAATCTGGACCCCCATAAAAAACAGCATGGACCAAAACAAGAGCCATCGCATCTCTGAAAACGCACCGAATCCTCTCTCCCTCCACTTCCAAAAAACGCCCACGTCTCCCAAAAATCCAACGAGCCCCAGGAGTGCTCCGGCCAAGAGTCCTGCCTCCAAGGGCAAACGCCGCAACCAGCGGCTCAGCCCAACGTTGGAGTGATCAAATCGCTCGGTGTAGGAGAAAATCTTGGCAAACAATCCAATTACCAGGATTTGCATGCCCAAGAGGGTGAACAGCACTCCGAAGAACATCGTGTGAATATCAAAGCAGACCTGACCAATGCAATGCATCCCCGGCAAAAGCCACAACACCAGCGGTAAACCCAGAGCTATCAATAGCAGGCCTGGACCAAGGAACAGCCAGTTCGGCGCGAGCAGGAGCATGAAACGCAGGTGCCTCCAACCATCACGAAAACTCTGCAGATGGGGGGGGCGTCCCCGCTTGTCCGTCCACAAGGTGATGGGGATCTCCGTCATGCGCACGCCCAGCTTGGCTGCCTTGATGACGAACTCGCTGGCAAACTCCATCCCCGTCGTACGCAGGTCCATGCGGTCGTATACTGCCTTGGTGAAACCTCGCATCCCGCAGTGTGAATCACCAACGCGGGTGTGAAACAACAGCCGCAGCATGCCAGACAGTACCGGGTTCCCAATGTACTGATGGTGCCACGGCATGGCGCCTGGCTTGATATCGCCCGTGAACCGGTTCCCCATGACCACCTCAAATCCCTCTCGCCACTTGGCTACGAAGCGAGGGACTTCCGTGAAATCGTAGCTGTCGTCGGCGTCTCCCATGATCACGAACTGCCCGCGGGCGGCGGCAATCCCCCCAGCCAAGGCATTCCCGTACCCTTTGGCCTCAACCCGAACCACCCGCGCTCCCAGTTGCTCAGCAATGTCCTGAGAGCCATCAGTACTGCCATTGTCTGCGACAATAACTTCTCCGCGGATCTGGTAGTCTCGAAAGGCACTCTGCGCCTTGGTGATGCACGCTCCCAACGAGTTGGCCTCGTTGAGACAGGGCATTACCACGGTCACTTCAACCTCTTGATTTCCGGACAAGCGATCGCTCCCGATGCGGTTCTGGAAGGAGAGTTTACCTGTGGGGGAGCGCAATGCCAACCGAATACCGTTGGCCCGGTCTAAAGGGTCGCTCCTCACCTTTTGTGCGTGATCGTCGGCGCCGAGGCCAACCCCTTCCCCTGGCGCCAGCACCGGTCGGTTCCGTGCGGTAACAGCCTGATTATCCGATCCGGTCTGCCCCACGACTATGCCCTGTTGGATCAAAGCACGGGCTGCTGGCACAACACTTGCGGAGATCGAGGATTTCACGTAGACTCGAGACAGTCTGAAAGCCTGAAGGCAGTCCGGGGAATGAAGTTTTCCGAAATCATCAACGACCAGCAACTGGCCACGGAGGCAATCCGTCGTTGGATCACGACGGGCGTTTGCATTGTGATTGCTCTCCTGACTGCCGACTGGATTGCCAGCGGCAGTTACCACATGTTGGCGATTTTGGGCTTGTTGGCGGTCACAGCTTTTGTGACCGCAGGGCTGCAGCGAAACGCCTGGATTCTGCTTGTGATCGGATGGCAGTTCAAAGGCTCTATCCACGCACTGCCTATCCCGATGGCTGCCCATGACATCGTGGTGTTGTTGGTCATGTTCGCTTACATCGCCCAGCGCGTCGTTGGTCAGACCACCAACCGCTCCAGAGGTGTATTGGGGGCGCTCGTGATGATGAACTGTTTATGGGTTGCCTGCACATTCGTGTTCCACCCGGTCGGTATCCACGCACTCGGGGCGGAGACGATGGGAGGGCGCCCCTACTTCAACGTATTCATCGGGTTGTGCGCATACTGGATTCTGGTGTACCTCCCCGAATCCTACACTCAGGTGACCAAGATTCCACTCTGGCTGATGGGCAGCTTGACGTTCTGTACGGCCCTCTCGGTGCTGGTGTACATCGTTCCTTCCCTGACACCCTACGTTTGGTTCTTCTACAGCGACGTTGACATTAGTAGCTATATAGGAAGCGTCCTTCATCCCACAGGCGAGGAGCCCGAACTTCAACGATTCCTCAGTCTTGGGACCTTTGGGCTGGGGCTGATCCAGTTCGTGGGAGCGTACTACCCGCCACGCAAGTTTTTGAATCCATTGCGCTGGCAGTTCTTGCTTACGGCCGTGGGTATTGCTGCGATACTGGCGTCCGGCTTCCGAAGCTCCCTGGCATTCGCGCTGGCATCCATAGTGCTAGCCTCATGGTTCCACCGGGGTTGGCGAGAAGTTGTCCTCGGGGGCCTGCTTGGCGGGATTCTGCTGGGGTTTCTCTGCTATGGTCAGGGTCGCTACTTTCAGTTGCCGCTGACTGCGCAACGGGCACTCGGGTCGTTGCCGGGCCAGTGGGACGAAGAAATCAGCCAGCAGATCAAAACAAGCAATGATCGCTGGCATTGGTGGGTTCAGGTGATTCACGAAGGCGTAATCAAGAACTGGTGGATCGGTGACGGGTTTGGCATGAGTGAAACGGATTATGACTTGATGGCGGGGGGACAAATGAGTTTCTATGAAAGTGCTGAGATCGCCGGCATTTTCCATAACGGCCCGTTGACGGCAATTCACAGCGCAGGAGTGGTTGGGCTCGTCCTCTACTATGCGCTCATAATCACGACCGCAGTGTACTCCGTCAAACTAGTTAATCGGTGCCGGGGCACGCCCCTGTTTCCTGCAACAGTATTTCTTGCGGTGCAAGTGGCTTGGGCACCTATTCAGTACACATTCATTTTCGGATCGTACGCCTCCAATTTGCCGGACCAGCTGTTTATGGCGGGACTGCTGACGCTGGTCTGGCATATGAGTGAGCAACAGCCACCCAAGCCTCTCGCAACGGTTCAGAGGCCGGTTTCTTGGAATCACCGGCCACGACCGGTTCCCCTATGAGAACGAAAGTGGTTTGGCTTGCGCCTTACCCGATTTTGTCCCTGGAGCCAGAAGTTCGACTGACACGAAGGCCATCTTCCGAGCACCCCTGCAGTTGGATCGTGGCCCTTTCCGACGCGCTCGCGCAGAGAACCGACTTGGAACTGCATCTGGTGACGGAAAACACGCGTGCCGGCTTCAATCAAACCGTGCAAAAGGGGCAAATTACGTTTCATGTCGTAAACACGGGCGTTCCATTCCTGAATCGGGGCTTCCCACCCTGGTTGCCGTTGAACGTGCTGACCCGCTTTAAGTGGAACATCGCTCGGTTGCTAAAGGAGATTCACTCCATCAAGCCGGACATCGTTCATGCGCACGGCACGGAAGCCGCCTATGCCCTCACGGCGGTCCGATCTTCCATTCCCTGTCTGATTTCCATTCAAGGAATTGTTACGGAGTATTTCCGTACGGATCCTTGTCTTCGCTTCCGAATCGTCCGCCACTACGAACAAGATGCCGTCCGCCACTCCCGCTACTTTACCTGTCGAACGAATTTCGACACCGGCTTTATCCGCGCCACCAATCCCAACGCCCGAATCTTCACGATCCACGAAGCGATGAATCCGGTGTACTTCCGGAACGAATGGCACCTGGAGGACGTCGACCGACTTCTGTATGTTGGCTCGCTGGAACCCCGCAAAGGCCTGGATATTCTTCTGCAGGCGCTCAAGCTCGTGATCCAAACGAGGCCGAACACCATTCTCTCCGTTGTCGGCGGCGGGGATCAGAGCCCGTATCGGCAACTGGCGGAGCAACTTCGCGTCTCTCACGCTGTCGAGTTCCTTGGCTATCGAGCGGCTGCAGAAATCGCCAGATTGCATCTCCAAAGCCAGCTATTCGTCTTGCCGTCGGCCAACGAAAACAGCCCCAACACGCTCGCCGAAGCGATGGTTTCCGGCCTGCCCGTCCTCGCCACGAGTGTGGGCGGAATTCCCTCCATGGTCGAGCATGGCCAAACCGGCTGGCTGGTTCCTCCGCACGATCCCCCGGCTCTCGCCAGCGCAATTCTCCAACTCCTTCAAGATCGTAATCTCCGCGCGCGTCTGAGTTCCGCCGCGTGTCGGTGCGCTCGGGAGCGTCATCTGCCCGAGCGTGTGGCCGCCCAGACTGTTGGGGCCTACCGGGAAATCTTGAGGCTTGAAGCGGCATCCCGTAGCTGATTAGATGAATCGGGCTATGAACCTAACCCGTTTGCGGCAGTTCCTCGGCAAGTACGATTTTCCTGCCCATCTGTTCGTGTTGTTTGATATCACCATCGGACATATTTCCACCTTGTTCTGGACACTCGAAACGAAACTGCTGCTGCGCTTGTTGGGATGTCCCTTTGGTCGGCGCTTTCGCGTAGACGGTCGTACGATTATCCGAGCGGCGCGGCGCGGCGCACTCCGGTTCGGGCAAGATGTCACCATCAACTCACGCACCGGCTCCAATCTGGTGGGGCGGACAAATCTGACCATCCTCCACTGCATGGGCGAAGGTCGCATCACCTTCGGCGACCACAGTGGATGCTCATTCGCCGTGCTTTCCTCCAAGAGCAGCATTCGCGTTGGCAGCCACACGAAAATCGGCGGGAATGCCCGCATTTACGACCACGACTATCACGCGCTGGATTCTCTCAGCCGCCGCAGCCCTGCCAGCGATATCGGCGAGTGTAAGACGGCTCCGGTGGTGATCGGGGAGGACGTCCTGATTGGAGCCAACGCCATCATTTTGAAAGGCGTTACAATCGGAGACCGGAGCGTGATCGGGGCGGGCGCGGTTGTGTCGCTGAAAGACATTCCGCCGGATTCACTGGTGGCCGGTAATCCCGCGCGTGTGATTCGCACCCTGAAGCAGGCTCTTGATGTGCCAAATGTGATATCTTCCTAGAGCTTCCCGAAGGGGTCGGGCCCCGGCGGAAGCAGGCGTTTCATCTCAGCACCGAGATACTGTAAGCCCTATGCCGGCATTATCCATTTTCAAGTCCCGGCCTAGCTGCTCCGGGCATGTTTGTCACCCTGTACAGCCACGGTCGTACAGGTTGTGGCAGTCGACGGATCAGATCTTGCTTGAGTTCAACCGGAAGCCCGTGACGTAGCAGAAGACCGCTCCCGATTGTGCCCAGCGTGGTCGCCCGTAGAACCACACGTGTCCAGTCCGGCAGAGGCTGGGTCAGCCAACAAAGGGCGATGCTGATCGGCAGCAGCCATAGAAGGAGTGCGGCCGCCGGCTTGAGCCAACTCCACGCGACTTCCGACAACGGCAGACCAAAGTACTCGCTGCTCCGGCGCAAGCCATACAAACCGCTCACGCCGACATTGGTAAGAATGGAACAGGCGATGATTCCTGCCAACCCCAGCCAGCGTTCCGTGAGTCCGGCCAGTATGATGAATGCCGCGCCTTCCAGGATAAATACGAACCGCATGAAACGGATGTCCTTCGTCACACCCACAAAGCTGACATGGCAATGTCGCACGGAAAGAACGATCAACCACACACCCAACAGGACGTCCTTACCGGTTGTCCATGTGATTTTGCCGTGTGTCCAAATGGCCACAAACGGCGTATTGCAGGCCGCGATCAGCACAGCAGCCAGGCTGCCGATCAGCGCGGATACCATCGCGACCGCCTTAAACCGCTCTCGCAGAAGAGTGTATTCTTTTCGTACGAGCATCTCGGCCAGCGGCGGGACGGAATAATCCAGAATTCGACGAGTCAGGAGCCAGACCATCGCGAACACCTTGGTGCCGACAGACCACACGGCCACCATTTCCAATCCAAGCCCGCGACTGATCAGGATCGTCTGGCTGGCGGAAATCAACTGCTCCCCCAGGGTAATCAGGAACATATCCTTTCCAAATCCAAACAACTCCTTGAACCGTGGCACGCTGGCGCGACCCCAGGCACCGCGAGGTGGGAAGAATCCCATCTTCGCGCTCGCAACGCCGAGCACGGCTGTCCCAACCAGCCATCCGGCTGCATTGGCCCACACCACGCTGAACACCGACGCCCCGTTTCGCAACGCGATCCAAAGCACAACGGTCATCACAGCGAACCCCACCGGTTGTGAGTAGTTCACCACGTCCAAACGTTGGTGAGCGTACAGCACGTGGTTGAGAGTCTTTGTGGCGAGTGTTCCCCCCACGACGATGGACTGCCAGCACGTCAGCATTACGAAGCTGTGTCTCAGCGCCGGCGGAATATCCAGCATCGTTGCCAACAGGGGACTTAGCAAACACCCCACAGCCACGACAATTAGCCCCTGAACGAAGAGCACCAGTTGCCCGGTCAAAAGCACACTGCCATACTCGCCTCTCTCCGGGTGATCCTTGTGCTCGATCAGGAACCGAGCCGTGGATGCCGACATCCCCACATCGACCAGCATCAGGTAACCGCCGATTTGGGACATCAAGGCCCACAGCCCAAATTCCGCCCGGCTCATGTAATGCAGCGCGAGCGGCACCGAGACCATGGTGTAAACGCTGGCGGCGACCAACGAGAGATAACTGGACACCGTGGATCGCAGGAACCGTCGCATGCGTGACGCCACCGGACGTCCCTTGTTGTTCGTTGGCTGGCTTGAATCCGGTTTGGTCAATTGAACCGCTCTTTCCGCTTGTCGCAGCCGGTAGTTTGTACTCACGTGGGGAGCACGATTCAAGCTCGTCCGCGTCACGCCGACTTTTTTCTTTGTGCCGGTAAAACCGTTCGCATATAAAGGGCGACCGTCATGCCTTCAAGACCCCGCATTGCTCTATGCATGGAATATCCCGTCGCCCAAACAGGGGGAGTTGAAGTGCTCGTGACAGAACTCCTGCGCGGACTACCCTCCGAGTTCGATGTGGTACTCGTTTCGGATGACGATGACGAGTCGCTCGCAGCCAGTGGACTTGCGCCTTTGATCGGCGCGCATTTCCCGTGGCGCTTTGGTTGCGGGACGGCAGCCTCGGCGAATGCCCTGGCCCGGGATCTCAAACAAGCTGGCGTCGCTCTGGCGCATTTTCATTTTGGCGGCACCTATGCGTGGGGCAGCCGACGGGCTCACTTCTGCCCCATACCAAAGGCGGCTCGTCTCGGAATACCGGTCCTGATTACCAATCACTGGGTTTCTTCTCCCCTCGAGGGGTATTGTGGCCCGTCGCGCCCCCTTTTGCTCAAGCTCGGCTTCTTCCCGGTCGTCTGGTGCAATCGACTCCGGGTGCTCGGTAATACCCGGTTCGAAATCGCCGTTTCCGCCGAAAACCGCGACCTGCTTCGCCGCATTCTCTGGCCACTTCGAAACCGCATCGGCTACATCTACCACTCGACGCTGGATGAGGCCGAACCCGAGCCGGCCGTGACGGCCGACCGCCGCCCTCCAACCATTCTGATGGTGGCGACGATTGCCCCTCGCAAAAACCAGAAAACAATGATCACTGCGCTGGACCAGATTGCCGCCGACTACCCTGACTGGCGCCTCCGTCTCGTGGGCTACGTTGGGGACCGACAGTATTACGATGAGCTGCGAAGTATGAGTGCGGCCGGTCGGCTTGGCGGCCGTCTCGAGTTTGCGGGACCGATGACCCGCACCCGTGTAGCCGAAGCCATGCACGAAGCGGCGATCTTCGTGTTGCCGTCACAGGGCGAGGGTCTGGGACTTTCCTTGCAGGAAGCCATGTTTCGCGGCTGCGCTTGTGTCGCTACACCGGTCGGCGGGGTCACGGAATTAGTCGAAGATCGCCGAACCGGCCTGCTGGTGCCTCCTGACGATGTATCGGCCCTGGCGGAAGTGCTGCGCAAGCTGATCGCTCAACCTGAATTACGTCGACAACTTGGCGAAAACGGTCGGGCGTCAATCCTCGCAAAGGGAATGACTCGCCAATGGATGATTCGCCGACATGTGGAACTTTACCGCCGCCTCCTGACGTGAGAAAGTAACGTTGCCACAGCAGGAAATCCTCGTGTCCAATAATCCCAACCCAATTCCCAATCGCCGATTCGTCGTTGCCATTCCTTTTCGAGAAATGTGTGTGGATTACGCGCGCATTCTGGCCAGCCAGCAAGCGCTTCGTCTCCATCCAATGTGGACACGCCGCGGCGCATCCGGCGTGCCGCCCGACCTTACCCGTTTATTTCCGCCCTTGGGGTTGATGGCTTACATTGGTACCTGGACTCTGCCGCCGTTCTACAGCGAATCCTTCCGCTTTGCTCTGTACCCATTGTATGACCGATGGGTGCGGAGTCAGCTTCAGCCGGGTGACCATCTCATCTCCAGTTACGGCTATGTCAACCGCTGCTTCCAATGGTCTCGCCAACATGGAGGGAAAACTTTTCTCGACGGAGGCAACTCTCACCCGGATCAGTTTTGGACGATTCTCGAGGACGAGCACCGTCGCTGGAAGTGTCCGTATCCTCCCATTGCCCGGTTTCAGTACGAACGCGGTTGCCGCACCCTGGCCCACGTGGATTACATTCTCTGCCCAAGCTCGTATGTTCGCCGATCCTTTCTGGAGCGCGGATTCGAACCCTCGCGCCTTTTGGACGTGATCTACACCACGGATCTTTCCTGCTTCGCTCCCCCCCAACAGGAGCGTCCGCGCGAGCGGCCCCTGACGATCATCAACACCGGCATGCTCTCGTTGCGCAAGGGGACCCCCTATCTGCTGGAAGCCTTCCGGTTGATTCGCAAAGAGGTGCCGGACGCTCGTCTATTGCTTACCAATGCGATTGCTGACAGCGCCAAACCGATCTTGACGCGCTATCGGGATTTGCCCATCGAGTGGTTTCCCAGCCTTCCGCACGATAAGCTCGCCCGGCACTTGCGCTCAGCCGATCTGTTCGTCTTGCCATCCCTGGAGGAGGGGTTGGTGCGGACGGCACTCGAAGCCATGGCGTGCGGGCTACCGGTCATTCTCACCCCGAACACCGGGACGAATGACTTCGTCGTCGAAGGCGTCAATGGTTCCGTCGTCCCCATTCGCGACCCGGAGGCAACCGCTCGCGCTGCCCTTGTTTGGTGGGAGAAAATTCGCGCCGGCTACCGGGTGCCGGTGGGCGACCTGCAGAACCAGTTGTCCTATGAACGACTGGAGCAGATGCTGCTCGGGCATTTGCGCCGGCTCGGGTTCCTGCCTGCGACGTGAACTTCTGGCCGATCCAGGATGATAAGGATTGCCTCCGGGCGATCCGGGTAGGCCGTGCCGTAAAACTGGAAGTTGCCGCCTGTCGGCGGCGTCCACGAAGGGCCGATCGAGACCTCATGGATTCGCTGCTGAGGGTACCCGTTTCAGCGTCGACTCCGCTGGGTGCGTGTTCCGCCCACGACCGTAGCGCAAGATCGGCAAGGAAAAACACCGGTAGACGAGCACGGCCACGATCAGTCCCAACGGAAGCGAAATCGTCTGGATTGCCAAGTACCTGAGGATGTTGCCGTGCGACGGACCGCACAGGTCATACGTCCAGGTAAAGATCGGTTGGTGAAACAGGTACCACTCATAACTGATGAGTCCACACCAACGCAGCCATGGCTGAGACAGCATTCGCGACCGCGGATGTTGCGGGTCCGCAATATAGCAAAGCAGAAGCCCGGAAGCGACTTTCACGGGCCAACCCAGTACCTCTTCTTGTAGCGGAGCCGCAAGAATCGGATGGATCTTGAACCAGGCGGTCGCCAGCAGCGACACGATCAACAGCACAAAGCCCAAATCACCAAGTTTCGCCCATGACTTTCTCAGCATTCCCAGGCTTTCCAGGCCGCCCAGCAAAATGCCGAAGGAAAATGCATCCAGCGCCGAGGGAAAGTGAACATTCAACTCCGGGTAAAGAGTCATCGAGATCCCCTTCGTCAGCCAGAACCAGCGCCATCCGGTGGGGACGACCAAAAAGACCAGTGAAATGGTCCAGACACATGCTCGTGCCGGCACCCGTTTCAAGCAAAGAAACAGCAGTGGCAACACAATGTAGAACTGAGCTTCCACCACCAGGCTCCACATGACCGGATTCAGTTTGCCACTCACCGGGATGACCAGGGGGAGGCCGACCAGCCAGCGGAGTGCAATACCGGGAAACGACGCGTCATGGGTGCGAATCATGTAGATGGGCGTCAGGACCAACACCGACAGAGCCAGGGGAGGGTAAATCTTCCAAAACCGGCGCCAGCCGTATCCCGGGGGAGTCAATCGTGTGGCACCCTTCACCTTCCGCTTCCAGAACGGCCATGAAATGAGCAGTCCCGAAAGCGTGAAGAAAACTCTCACCCCCCAGAATCCGGCGGAAAAAACGTTTCCGATAAAAACCACGACGGGGTTGAACAGCGGGTTCACATACAAAAGGTGACACGCCACAACCAGCAAAATGGCAACACCGCGTAGTCCGTCGAGCAGGTCGTAGTCCTTGTTGGCACTGGGATTTACGTGCCAAGCGTCGAGCCAATTGGCCTTCGGGGAGTCCATGGGAACGGTACGGCCTACCGTTGCATTCCTTTCTCCGTTGCCAGGAAGTTGCGAATAATCTTTGCGATCGCTTTGTACCCTTCCTGGTTCAAATGCAGGCCATCAATTGTTAACTCGCTGGCCAGCCCTCCCGACGCGTTTGTGACAGCGGTATTGACGTCCACGAAGATCTCGTCACGCTCGCTGCATAACGGTTTGAGAGATGCATTGAATGCGAGCACTTCGTCATTCATCCGGCGGCTTTTCTCATCGACGGGAGATTGGCGAACAGGCATGACCGACAAGACGACGATACTCCTCGGTTTGAGAGACGAGTGGATCGCCAGAAGCAGCTTCTGATAATTCTCGACGCAGGATTGAACCGAATCGCCCCGGCCGATGTTGTTGATTCCACACATCAAGACAACGGTCTCCGGACTGCGGTCGGGTACCGCTGCGACCAACGCACTGACGTCTTGAATGGTGGCGCCGGACAAACCACAGTTACGCACCGCACACGCGCCATCGAAGAGTTCATACCAGTGTCCCATTTCAATATGGCTGTCACCCGCCAGAATGTTCAGTGGTCGCGTATCCTGCCATGTGACGGCAGCGATCCGGTCCTTGCGGTTCTCGATCAGCCGCGCCCAGTGTGCTTGTTGGACCCAGGATACTCGAACGACCAATCGATCATAGACGCGAGGCAGGACACGGCACGCCAGTAGGGCCGCAAGGCACCACCCCGCGACGCAGAACAGGGATCGAACGCAGTTGTTGCCGCCAATATGTGACCAACCGTCCAAGATAGATAATTGCCGCCCTTATATTCCCGTTACATCGGGATTCCGCTCATAGCTTCATTTCAACGCCTACGCGGGACATTGTTCTCTGATTATTCCTTCCCTCGGTCGTTGTGCAAGCTGTTGTCCTCGACAACATGCCATGAATCCACGACCTACGGAAACAAGAATCTTTGCCAAAGAGAACGACCAACCCGCATGTGGGCGCATTCATGATTTCACCAATTCTCCACCCGGATCCGCCGCCGATTGCCAGCCTTATTCAAACTGGGAGCTAGACTTTCCCGAGAGCACTCATTACATTTTTCGCCATGCAAGGTGAGATTTCGACGCGCCGTCGAATCGATTCCGTATTTATTTGTTTACTGTTGGTCATCGCCTCCGCCCTTTTCGCTTGTCAGGCGCATTACGGCCACTGTTGGGTGGGGTGGAAAAGCGCTGCCATGGAGACATGGAAGGAGATCGGCTATTGGAACCTCCATGGTCATCCCGCGACAAATCCTGGCGGCATCCGCGTCGGAGAGAAGCCGTATTTCTACTCCGGCTACCGTGCGTTTAGCTTGCTTCCGGTGTACTGGCTGTACTTGTTAACGGGCGATTTCAACAGCGCGCTGACTATTATTTACTGGCTGCTGACATTCATTTTGGCAGTGACGATCTGGTGGTTTCTGGACAAAACAGTGTGGGCATTGCTGGTCGCGGGCGCATTCTGCTTGTCGCCCGGTTATGTGCGCCTCAGCGCCATGGATTGGGATCCCGTGCCGGTCGCCATGATGATCGGAATTCCGGTCATGATGGTTCTGGTTCAATACATGGCTGCCCCCCGTCCAAGCCGCACTCGGGGCCTTGCCGTGCTGGCTTTGGTTGCGGTGTATTCCCAGATGGAATGGGCCACCGTCTTTGATCTCGGCGTTGGATGGGCTGCATGTGCCGTGTTGTGGTGGCCATCCAAGCGCCGCCAATTCATGCTGTTCACCGCTCTCATTGTCTGTCTTGTGGCCGCCTCCTCGTTGGCGCTAATGTGGAAGAAATCCGGTGGCAGCTCCGGTGTTTTCGGGACCCTGTTCGACTACACGATCGGTCCCGGTGGTTATGACCGCCACGGGATGTCGTGGCCTTTGGCTCTCAAGCGCTTGGGAACTGCGAATGCGGTCGGCCTGCTGCCGTTATGGATTACTTTTTTCGCTGCCGCCTGGCCGTTTTTCCGAGCGGCTCCACGCCAGACGTTCATTGCCTGCCTCCCGTTGTGGACAGCTTGGGTGGAAGTGCTCGTCCTGCGCAACGATATGGCGCATCACCAGTGGATGAACCTCCCGGCCGTCGCGCTCGGGATTGTCCTCTCGCTGTATCTCCTTCGTCGGCCCGTGGTGCCTGAAGACGGGAGGGCAGATGCGGGTTTGATCAACCACCCGGTGTTGTCATCTCGTGTCATCTTGTTGTTCGTGGTCGGCGCTTTACTGTATTGTCTCGTCGTTCTGTCGATCTTTCGAGCCAATGATGCCGAGGTCCAATCTCTGATTTGCCTGGTTACACGGAACACACCCCGGCAGGCATGGATTGAGGTTGGAACAGATCTCGGCAGTGTAATGAATGCCGACAACTTGGGGGTGCTCCTTGACCGTAGGTGCATACCCGTAGGTTCCTCACAGCCGTCATCCAATGGCGGTCCCGAGGCAATCAGGTATCTGATCAACTCTGCTCCGCTGTCGGGCTACGGCCCTTTGGTGGCCCAATCGACCGTGACGAAAGGCGACGTGGTCGCAGAACTCCTGGACTGGTACCGCACCAACATTTCGCGCAAAAACTTCCGTCTCCAGCAGGTGGGCACTTGCTATCTATACCGTCTGGAACGTCCTTAGCGTTTTGTCAAAGCCCGGTCGAATGGTGACAAGGTGGTCGAATCTCGGCTTGCAGTGGCGTCCTGTCTCTTTCCTTGGCCGTCCGCTAAAGGCTTGTTCATCTCCCTGAGGGTCGCGTAGGATGCCCGAACATTGAACGAGCAGGCCTCATGAACTGTGTGCGATTGGGAATCATTGGTGTCGGCAACATGGGCTGGGGACATGCCGAGAAAATCCTTTCCGGCAACGTCAACCGCTGCCAGATCACCGCCGTGTGCGATCCCTCCCCGGAGAAGTTTCCCCGGTTCCCCAACGCCAAAGGCTTCACACGCAGTGACGAGCTGATTCGTTCGGGCCTCGTCGACGCCGTTCTCATCGCGACTCCGCATTACGATCATACCACCATCGGCATCGATACCCTCCAACACGGTCTCCACATGCTCGTGGAGAAGCCGATCTCAGTCCATAAAGCCGATGCCGAGCGTCTGATAGCCGCGCACAAAGGCCCGAAGCAGATATTTGCCGCCATGTTCAATCAGCGCACGGATCCGTACTACCGAAAATTGCGCGCGTTGATCCAGAGCGGCGAACTCGGCCCGGTCCGCCGCATCAATTGGACGATCACGAACTGGTTTCGACCCGACGCATATTACAAGCTCGGCGCCTGGCGCGCCACGTGGGCCGGCGAAGGCGGCGGTGTCCTCCTCAATCAGTGCCCGCACAACCTCGACCTGTTCCAATGGCTGTTCGGGATGCCAAAGCGGGTCCGCGGTTTCTGCCAGTTCGGCCGCTACCACGATATCGAAGTTGAGGACGACGTGACCGCCTACTTCGAGTATGCCGACGGCACGACCGCCTCGTTCATCACCTCCACGGGAGAGGCACCCGGCACCAACCGCCTCGAAGTTGCCGCCGATAATGGCCGGTTGGTACTCGAAAACGAGACGCTCGTATTCACCAAGAATGAAACGCCTGCGAGTGAGTTCAGCCGGACCTCAACAAAGCCGTTCTCCGTCCCCGCGACCACCGAATCGAAGTTCACGTTCCCCGACCACGGTGGCCAACACATCGAAGTGTTGCAGAACTTCATCGACGCCATCCTCGACGGGAAACCGCTCATTGCGCCAGCCTCTGAAGGGCTTGGGTCTGTGGAGCTTGCAAATGCCATTCTGTTCTCTTCTGCTCACAACGATACCGTCGACCTACCCTTGGATTCCGCTGCGTACGCAACATTCCTCGAACAAAAATCCGCCACTTCGCGGTTCCGAAAGAATGCGCCGCGCAAACACGGCACGTTAACCGACGATCTGGCCAACTCCTTCCACCGATGAAAATTAAACAAGTCGCCGCGCAGTTGTATACCGTCCGCGATTTCGCCAAGACGCCGCCCGAAATCGCCAGCACTCTGAAAAAGATACGCGCCATCGGCTATCAAGCCGTCCAGCTCAGCGGTCTCGGCCCGATGCCCGAAAAGGATCTGCTCGCGCTCCTCAAGGGCGAAGGCCTGACGTGTTGTGCCACGCACGAGGACAGCAACACCATCCTCAATGAACCACAACGTGTTGTCGAACGCCTCCGCAAACTTGATTGCCCGCTTACCGCCTACGCCTGGCCGGCCGGGATCAACTTCGACACACTTCCCGACGTGAAGTCGTTTGCCAAACGCCTCAACAACGCGGGCAAAGTGTTTCACGATGCGGGACAGGTTCTCTGTTATCACAATCACCACATCGAGTTTCGCCGTCTCGCGGGCAAACCCATTCTGGAAATTCTGTTCGAGGAAGCCGATCCGCGCTATCTGCTCGGCGAACCCGACACGTACTGGGTCCAGCACGGCGGCGGTGATCCCGTCGAGTGGTGTCATCGACTCACGAACCGACTCCCCATCCTGCACATGAAGGATTACACCGTGACGACCGAGAACAAGGTGACCTTTGCCGAGATCGGCAACGGCAATCTGGATTGGAAACGGATCATCCCCGCCGCTGAGAAGGCCGGTTGCCAGTGGTTTTGCATCGAGCAGGACACCTGCCCCGGCGATCCGTTCGATTCGCTCAGGCAAAGCTTCGACTTCACGAAGGAACACCTATGCTCGGGTTAGCCGCGTTCACGGACGAGATTTCTCCCGACCTCGACGTCCAGATTGCGACCTGCAAGAAATACGGCGTCACCCATGTCGAATTACGCGGTGTTGCCGGCAAGAACGTCCTCGATTTCGACAAGTCGATGCGCGCCGAGATCAAGCACAAGCTCGCCGACAACGGCCTCGCTGTCGTAGGCATCGGTTCTCCCGTTGGCAAGGTGAAACTCAGCGAGCCGTTTGAGCCCCACTTCGAACGATTCAAGATTGCGGTCGAGCTGGCCGAATTCTTTGACGCGCCGTTCGTCCGCATCTTCAGTTATTACGAAGCGTTCCCGCACGGCCGGGACGAGGTCATCCGTCGTCTGCAACAGAAAGTGGATTACATCACGAAATTCCGGCCGATAATCGTCCATGAGAATGAAAAGCAAATCTACGGCGAGCGTGGCGCGGCCTGCATCGATCTGCATCGAAATATCGACTCGCCAAAATTCTGTGCCGCCTTCGATTTCGCCAACTTCATCCAGGCGGGGGAGAATCCGCTCGATAATTGGCCGCTCCTCAAGCCGTACACGGTCCACATACACGTGAAGGATGCAGTAATGGGAAGCGGCAAGGTCGTCCCCGCCGGTGAAGGGGATGGCCATATCGGCGAGATTCTCAAGGACGCGTACGCCAGCGGCTATCGCGGATTTCTCAGTCTTGAACCGCACCTTGCCGCAGCCGGACCATCCTCCGGCTTCTCCGGCCCCGATCTTTTCGGAGTCGCAGCGAAAGCCCTGCGCAAGGTGGCGAAAGAAAACGACATCCCACTGGCTTCGTAAATCTGGGTCGTCAACTCTGGCTCAGCCGCTTCTTGGGCTCGGCGTAGAGCATCTCGTGCGCTTCGCGCAGTATTTGCGGAATCCGCTGGGCAAACGGGCTTTTCGCGACTGCTTTCAGCAACTGGCGTTCGTCTTCCAGCTTGCTGGCCATTTCGCCGGGGAACCAGTGCCCGCCATTGCCGCTGAGCAGGTTGTAGCGCATCTTCCCCCACTCGACGAGATCGAGTGACTTCGCATACATCCACAGTCGCGCGATTTCGACGATGTTCACATGGTTCGGCGCCTCGGTGAACTCTGGCAGACCCTCCGTCCAGCGCGCACACCAATCGGCGCCGAGTTCGCGCTCCATTTCCTTGCGCAACCGGCATTCAATCGGCGCGATGGTCTCCGCCGCGCGATCGTAAAATTTCAGCGCTTCGAGATGCTCATCGAAATCCGTCGGACGTGACGCGCCGCAACTGAGCGTGTGCACGTCGGGCCGGGCCAGACAGTACAGATCATTGAACTGCATCGGCGTCAACGGCGCACACAATTCCGCCATCTTCGTCGGACGAGTTTGCAGCATCCCGCCCTTGTCGTTCGGGCTGATGATGAACACACCCACGTTGTGTTTCGTCGCCGCCAGCACCGACGACCAGTTCAGCGGGTTTACGAAGTACCAGTGCAGGTTCACGTAGTCGAACTCGTCCGACTCGATCGCACGCGTAATCAGCCGTGTCACCGCATGCGTGGAGAACCCGATGAATCGCACGCGCCCGTCCTTCTGGAGCTTCCGTGCGGCCTCGAGGCATCCGCCACGACGCAACGTGAAGTCGAGCAGCTCCTCGTTATTAATGCCGTGGATGCCGAGGAAGTCGACGTACTCCAGTCGCAGGTTCTTCATCGATTGCTCGAACGTATCCAGAAACTCGTTCGTGTCCGCCCGTGGGCTGACCTTGGTTTGGACGATCATTTTCTCCCGCGGTAATCGCGGCAGAATCCGGCCCAGTTGCACCTCCGACGTGCCGTATCCGCGCGCCGTCTCGATATGGTTGATGCCCAATTCCAGGGCCCGCTCTATCGTTGCCTCGAGATTGGCCTGGCCATCCGCGGTGATGCCACTCGCGTCCTCGTCCTTCCACGAGTGCTGGTAGCGCATTCCCCCACACGAAATCACAGGGATATGCAGGTTCGTGCGTCCAAAACGACGGTATTTCATTGGCGCAGTCATCGATCAGTTTCGTCCTCGGTCATGCTTCCCACCGTCGCATCATGCTGAAACTTCTTGCGGCGGTAGATTGCCTTGAGCCGACCGGCGAAATAGGGCCCAAAAAACAACAGATAATTGGCGTACATCACCAGCAGATATAGCCGCCCCAGCCAGTAATTGAAAATCAGCGAGTAGATAATATAGGCCACCACCAGCCACGCCAGCCATTTCATTTTCACCGGAAGGATGAAGAACAGCAGGATCTGGTATTCAGGCGCAATCGTCGCCGCCGCGAGAAAGAGCGTGGACTGCAACTCCGGCACGCTCCCGATGCGCGCCATGAACGCAAAGGAGAAAGCGATGGTGAGGATTACCGCCACCAGCACGTATAACGTCGTACGAAACTCCCCCCACTCCTGCTCGATGGCGTTGACGATAAAGTACAGAAACCAGAGATCGAACACCATCCACAACAAGCTGTCCGACGTTGGCACTGCTAAAAACGTGATGAGTCGCCAGACTTCGCCATGAAGCACTGAATACGGATCCAGCACGAGCAGCGGCAGTGCTTGCGGGTTGGCCAGCAGGAGAAGGTACCCGAGACCTTGGGCCGCGACGAGCAACAGCGCGAGGTTCGGAATGCCCAAGCCCGGCATCAGGCGTTCCACGCGGTCAATCCACTTCGGCGTTTGGCCATAAAGCATGGTCGCAGTGTACCTGCGGAGGAGAACTTGTCACGACTGGAAAATGCGCCGCTACTTCTTCCCGGCGGCCCGGCGGCGCGCCGCATAGATCGTGGCGATGCTGCTCAGCCAGAGCAGGACCACGCTGGGTTCGGGCACGACCAGGCTGGCGTCGCTCGTGAGCAGGTGCAAGCCGGCGTTGCCCAACAGGGTGACCTGCGAGGAGGTGAACGCGTTGGAGCTGATGAAATAGATCTGAACGTCATTGCTGATGATCAGGTGCGCGCCGGGATCGAGGTCCAGCTCGTTGATGAACAGTGCGTTTTGTCCACCTGGATCGAACCCACCATCCACCTGCGCACCGGCCACTTCGGTGGTGCTGTCGATTTCCAACGTGCCCAGCGCAAAATTGCTCTCGAACTCGACCAGAGCGTTCGTTGCGGCGATTCCGACCAGCACCGGATCAAATCCGCCCGAGATGCTGAGATTGCCGATGTTGCGGCCCGCCGCGTACAGCGTCTGTGTCAGCGTCAACGACGCATTGAATACGAACTTCGCCGACACTGTATTGAAGGCGTTTGATTGCGTGCTCTGGTTGACGAAATTGGCAACGTGGCTGCCGTTGTTTGTGAAAACGTACACGTCGCCGCCGCCCGCCTGAATATAACCGCTGCTGGCCAGAGTATAGGTGTCCTGGAAGACATTGGTCGTTGGATCAGTAATCCACGCGCCGCTGTTGATGACGGCGCTGGCAAACGTGCCCACGCTGTGGGTCATGGCCAATGTGCCCGAGTTCACGAATGCGCCATTTACCACGAGATTGCCGTTGTTTGCCGCGACAGTGCCGCTGGAAAGATTGACCAGCGAACCATTCAACGTCAACGGCTGGCCGGCATTGTTCGCCATCAATTGCCCGCTGTTATAGACATTCGGAGTGATGGTGCCGAATCCGCTGATACCGTGCGAGAAGCTGTTGCTGATGTCGCCGCCGATCACCGTGCCGCCCGACAGGATAAC
Organism: Verrucomicrobiia bacterium; assembly: GCA_035501175.1. Taxonomy (GTDB): domain Bacteria; phylum Verrucomicrobiota; class Verrucomicrobiia; order Palsa-1439; family Palsa-1439; genus Palsa-1439. The sequence continues at coordinate 85,185 of DATJWQ010000016.1, forward strand.
CTGGCCGTTGTTGATCCACGAAGTCACACCGTTGGCCTGTAAGGTGCCGCCCGCGCTGGCTTCCAACGTGCCCGTGGCCTGATTGCCGCTCAGTGCCTGAACGTAGAGCAAACCATTTGTGGCGCGGACGTAGCCCGGGTTGGACAGCGTCGAACCAATCGTGCCGTAGCCGGAGAGCGTTCCATAATTGACCAGAGCGCCACTGTTGATCGCGCCACCGTTCATGGTGGTCAGCGCCATCACATTCAGCGTCCCGCCGCCGACCGTCACGCTCTTGCCATTGTTCACGATCATATTCGCGGCAATCGTGCCGTTGCCGCCCACCGTCCCGTCCACCGTAAACGTGCCGCCCTTGAGCACGCCGCCGTTGATCGAGACCGTACCCGCGCTACCATTGCTCCAAGCGGAGGCAACATTGAGGGTGCCGAGGATATTGACGAGGCCGTTTTGGAAGGGAATGGCCGTCAAGTTCAATGTGCCCCCGCCTGAAGCAGTGATCGTCGCGCCGTTATTGTTGAGTACGGACGGACTGAATGTTCCGAAACCGGTGATGCTGCCCGAGTTGGTCAGCGCGCCGCCAACAACGCTGCCGCCCAGCACGCTGAGGAAACCGCCGTTCTGCCACGCGGCGATCGAGTTGAACGTTGCCCCGTTATCGACCGTAATCGTGCCGGACTGCGTCAGCGCGTTGACCAGTGTCAATGTGCCATTCGTTGCCACCAGCGAGCCGGCGTTGGCCACCGCGTTGGAAATTGTGCCGAATCCCGTGAGCACACCCGTCGACGCATTGGTCATCGTGCCGCCGCCCGTGAACCCGCCATTGAGCAGGATTGTGCCGCTATTCAACCAACTCGGTGTCACGTTCAACTGGCTCGTGGCGGCGATGTTGACCGTACCGTTCTGGCCGAAGGAAGCAGTCGCTTGCAGCGTTCCGTTCGTAACAAGGATGAGGCTGTTGTTGACCAGGTTTTGCACTCCGCCAAAACCAGTCATTGTACCGGCGTTCGTGAGGGTCGAGCCGCTGATGTTGCCGCCTTTCATGGCGATCGTGCCGTTGTTCTGCCAGGCTGCGAGCACGTTCAGGGTTCCGCCATTGGTGACAATCACGTTGCCATTCTGGATCAGCGCCAGGGCCAGTGTTAGCAGACCCGAATCAGCGGTCAATGTTGCCCCGGAGTTGTTGACCACCTGAGGATTGATTGTCCCGAAGCCTTCCAGGCTGCCTCCGTTCGTGATCCCCGAACCGATCACCGTACCGCCGCGCATCCGCATGTTGCCGCTGTTTTGCCAGGCCTGCAGAACATTCAGCGTCCCCGTGTTGCTAACCACCAAATTGCCCAACTGCACCGGCGCCGCTGCCAACGTGAGCGTCCCGCCCGTAGCCGTGACTGTCGCCCCGGAGTTATTGATCAGTTGGGACGTGATGGTGCCGAAGCCACTGACGTTTGCCGCATTGGTAATGGTGGATCCAATCGCGGTGCCGCCGGCCATGCTCAACACGCCGCCGTTCTGCCACGCCTGCCGGACGTTCAGGGTGCCACCATTGGCCACGACGAAGGTACCCAACTGGCTCGGGGCCGCCACCAGTGTCAACGTTCCGCCCGTGGCCGTAACCGTCCCACCGCCGGTATTTTGCACTAGCGGTGTAATCGTTCCAAAACCGCTGATGGTGGACGCATTGGCAATTGTCGAGCCGATGGCCGTGCCGCCGAAGAGATTCAATGTGCCGCCGTTTTGCCAGGCTTGCAGCACATTCAACGTCGCCGCGTTGCTGATGATCACGCTGCCCAATTGGCTCGGCGCGACCGTCAAGGTCAACGTCCCGCCACTGGCCGTCAGCGTGCCACTGCCGGTGTTGCGCACCTGCGTGTTGATGGTACCCGAGCCGAAGATCGTGCCGGCGTTGGTAACGGTCGAGCCACCCAGATTGCCGCCCTGCACGTCCACGATGCCACTGTTGAGCCACGACTGCAGCACGTTGAGCGTGCCGGCACTGGCGATATTCACCCACCCGTTTTGAGTGGGCGCGGCGACCAGCGTTAACGCACCCGCCCCTGAAGCGGTTACTGTACCGCTTCCCATGTTCACGAGCTGGCTCGAAATCGTGCCAAACCCGCTCACTAACCCGACGTTGGTCACCGCGCCACCCGTTAGCCCACCACCCACAATGTTCACCGTGCCATTCGTATTCACCCAGGCCGGCAGCACGTTGAGCGTGCCGTCACTGGTAATCGTAAAGAGCCCCAGATTTTCGACGAAATCGCCCGTGTTCGTCGCCAGGTTCAACACGCCATTGGTGATTAACACCGCGCCCGGCGTATCGTTGTACAACGAACTGGAAATCGCACCCGGTCCGGTGATGTTGCTCTCGTTGGTAATCACACCGTTCATCAACAAGCCGCCGCCGTTGAGGACGACCGTGCCGGTGTTCTTCAGGAAATTGTTGTTGAGCGCGATGGTCGAGACCGCATTCAAGTTGCTAAGCACGCCCGCGTTCGCGTTGCTTTGCAGCGACAGCGAGAACACACCGTTGCTGGCCATGATCCTGCCCGGCGCCATGTTGGCCACGCTGAGGTTCTGCGTGCCGACGCCGTAGACGAGGCTGTTGTTGGTAATCGTGCCGGCGCCACCATTAACGGTGAGGAATCCGCCCTGCAGCGCCACCGTGCCCTGGTTGACGATGGCCGAGCCGCCACCACCGACTGTCAACGACAGTGTTGCCGCGCCGTTGATCAGGTTGTTGGCTCCCAACAGGCCGTTGTTGGTCACGCCAACTGTTGCGATCAAATTGCTCAGTCCACTGATCGGCGCTTGCGCCACAAAGGATGCCAGCGTGCCGGCGTTGACGATTGGGAAACTGGCCACGTTGCCGACGCCGGCGATGATGTTGTAGTTGGTGATCGTGCCCGAGCCACCGTTGAAGTCGATTGTGCCGCCCGAGAGCGATACGGTACCCTGATTGATCAGGATGTTGCCCGCCTGCAGAATGTTCAACACCGCATTGGAACTGGCCGTGCCGATCGTCGCAGCATTGTTGTTGGTGAAGCTGGCCAGGCGCACCGTGAGCGTGCCGTTGCCCGAAATGCTGCCGGCGTTGGCGAACACCTTGCCATTGTTAACCACTCCACCGCCATCGATCGTGCCGTAACCGCTGATGAAGCCGGTACTGGTGATGGTCCCATTGGTGACCGTGCCGCCGAGTACCGTTACGGTGCCGTTATTGGCCCATGCCTGGGCGGCATTGAGCGTCGCGCCGTTGTTGACCGTGATCGATCCATTCTGCGTCGGCGCGACCACCAGCGAGAGCGTCCCGCTGTTCACATTGACGCTGCCGTCGTTGACCAGCGCGCCGCTGATCGTGCCGCTGCCATTAAGGATGACGTCGCCGGAGTTCACCAGCGTATTGCTGACGGCACCCATGAAGGCGAAGGTGCCGGTATTCGTCACCGCACCCTTGAAGAATGTGTTGGCGGTGACTCCGACATTCGCCGCGTTGCTCAGTCCGCTGTTAAAGTTCGCGCCGGCGACCGCATTGGTCAGAACACCGGTCCCGCCGATCACCATCGTGCCGCCGTTGTACGTCTGGCCGTTCAGGTTGAAGCTTCCACCATTCACCATGGCCGGGCCGCTGATGGTTCCCGCGCCGTTCAGCGTGAAATTGCCCGCGGTCTGCCAGAGGTTGCCGCCGATGGTTCCGTTGAAATTGATCGCGCCAGAATTCGTGACCGAGCCGGTCACATGAGCCACATACGACGGGTCGAACGTCAGCGAGCCTGTATTGGTGACGCCGCCGTTCAAGAGTGGCGACGCTTCCGTCCCAAACCCGAAGAAATAGGTATGGCTCGTCCAATCAAAACTGCCCGTGTTCACCAGAGTGCCGTTGATCGTGCCCGCTTGGGTCCACGTGCCGTTGTTCACGACCTGGCCATTGATCGCCACGCTGGAGTCATCGAGCAAATCGTTTAGATTGAAGTTTACCGTGCCATTGTTGACGACGTTACCCGTGATGGTGCCGACGCCACCGCTATTCTGCATCGTCGCCCCGTTGTTGATCGTCAACAGCCCGGCCGTCAGTACATTGTTGACAAGATCAAACCCACCGCCACTGATCGTCGCGTTGCCCGTGATCGTGGCGTTGGCGCTGAGGGTAAGACTGCCTGCTGTTTGCAGGTAGTTGTTCATGGTGCCGCCCCAGTTCACGCGCCCCTGATTCACGACAAACGCGGTAATCGTCCCGCTCCCACTCAAAGTCCCCGTGCTGCTGATATTGGTTATCGTCCCGCCAATCAGGGTTCCGCTGACGGTCAGGGTGCCGCTGTCAGCCCAGTCAGACGCCACGCTAAGAGTTCCTCCGCTGGCAACGTTAATGCCGCTGCCCGCTTGCGTTGCCAGCGCACTGCCCGCCAGTGTCAATGTCCCGCCCGTGGCGGTGATCAGACCCTGGTTGATAATCGCATTCGAAATGGTACCGAAACCGCTGATGTTGTCCCCGCTGGTGACGGTCACGGTCCCGCCTTCCAGCAACCCGCCCTGCATATTGAGCGATCCGCCGTTCGCGAACGCCTGCGGCACATTCAAGGTGCCGCCACTGGCTACGTTGATCGTGCCGTTCTGGGTGAGCGCTCCCGTAATGGTCAACAATCCGCTATTGGCCGTGATCACGCCGCTGGCGGTGTTGTTCAACGGCGCGGAAATCGTGCCGGAGCCGCCCAACACGGCATTGTTGTTGACCGATTGCCCGGCCAGTGTGGAATTCTGCAACGTGACGGCCCCGCTCATGCTGGCCCCGGCCGTCGAGTTGGTGAGAACGCCCGCACTCGTGACGATCAGTTGGCTGCTGGCGAGCGATTTGCCGTTCAGGTCGAAGGTGCCGCCCGTGATCGAGGCCGTACCGGTGATCGTGCCGGCGCCGAGGAGTTTGGCGGTATCGGAGGTGACAAATGTGTTGCTGATCGCTCCTTCGAAGAAGAAGTTGCCGGTGTTCGTGACCGGTCCCTTGAAATAGGTGTTTGCGGTCACGGCGACGGTCGCATCGTTACTCAACCCGCCGTTTACGGTGGCGCCGGTCACATTGTTCGTCAATACACCGGTTCCGCTGATGATCATCGACCCGCTGGTGAGACTCTTGCCATTGAGATCCAGGGTTCCACCATTGACCAGCGTGTTGCCGGTGACCGTGCCCGCGCCGTTGAGCGTGATTGAACCGCCGGCGGTGTTGACCAGGTTGTTGCTGATCACATCGCTGAAAGCAAACGACCCGGAGTTGCTGACCGCCCCGCTCACGTAGACCGTCCCGTTGGTGTCGAACGTCAGCGATCCCGAGTTCACGATGCTGCCCGTGATCCGCACGTTGATCGAGTTGGTGTAAAACGCCATCACCCCCGAATTCACCACGTTGTTGCTGATGGCGCCGCGCTGGATCCACGTGCCTGTGTTCGTCACGGCCGCGTTGACGTACGTATCGCGGAAAAGGTTGACCGTGCCGGCATTCGAGATGGAGCCGTTGAGGGTGGCGTTTTGAATGCTGTTGGTCAGGGTTGCGCCCGTGCCGATCAGCAGCGAAGAATCGGTCAATCGATTTCCGGCCAGATCGAGCGTGCCACCATTGATGGAGGCACTACCCGTGATGGTTGCGCCGCCGCTCAGAGTAAAGCTGCCCGCCGTCTGCAGGAAGTTGTTGTTGATCGTGCCGCCCCAGTTCACTCGTCCCTGATTCACCACAAAGGAATCGATCGTCCCGGACCCGCTTAGAGTTCCCGTGTTACTGGCATTCGTCAGTGTGCCGCCCATGAGGGTGCCGTTGACCGTGATTGTCCCGGTGCTGACCCAGTCCGGATTCACCTGCAGGGTGGCGCCGGGGTTGACGAGGACGCCGCCATTTTGGGTGAGACCATTGACCAGCGTCAGCGTGCCGCCGTTGGCGGTGATCAACGCTCCCGCGGAGTTGATGACGGCGTTCGAGAGGGTGGCAAAACCTGTCAGTGCCGCACCGGCGAGGTTCGTCAGGTTCCCGCTGTTGATCGTCCCGCCATTGATAACAATTGTCCCGCCGTTGTTCCATGCGGTCGGGATATTCAATACGCCCGTGGAAGCGATCGTGAGCGTGCCATTCTGGGTCGGCGCGACCGCCAACTGCAACGTGCCATTGTTGACGTTGACCTGGTTGCCCGACTGGTTGGCCAACAGACCGGTGATCGTCGTGGTGTTGTTGATCGTCAACGTCCCGTTGGCGGTATTGACGAAACTGTTGCTGACCGCGCCCTGGAAGAACACGGCGCCGGTGTTGGTGACGGGGCCGTTGAAGAACGTATTGGCGGTGACTGCAACCGTGGCATCGTTGCTAAGTCCGCCGCTGAACGTTGCCCCGGCGATGGCATTGGTCAGCACGCCGGCTCCGCCGAGTACCATCAATCCATTCGAATACGCCTGGCCGTTGAGATTGAAAACCCCACCGTTGATTGTCGCGGTCCGCGTGACCGTTGCGGAGTTGTTGAGCGTGACCGTGCCGTTGCCGGCGTTGACGAAATTGTTGCTGATCGCGCCTTCCCACAGAAACGCGCCGGTATTCGTGACCGTCCCATTGAAGTACACGTTCTGGGCGAAGTACGCGGTCCCGCCGTTGCTGAGCCCGCCATTGAACGTCGCGTTGGCGGCACTGCTGGTCAATACGCCGCTGCCGCCGAGGATCATCAGTCCGTTGGAATAGATGCCGCCATTGAGATCGAACAGGCCACCGGTGACGGTGGCTGTGCCCGTGACGGTACCGCGTCCGCTGACGATGTTGGTACCGCTGGTCTGTTGGAAATTACTGACCAAACCGCCCAACACGACGCGGCCCTGATTGACCAGCAGCGTATTGATGGAGCCGAAGTTCGTGACGGTGGCGCTCGCGAGGTTCGTGAGATTCCCGCCGTTGACGGCTCCACCGGCCGCGACGCTGAGGGTTCCGTTATTGGCCCAGGCCGGTGTAACGCTCAATGTTCCCGGCGCTGTGCCGTCGGCGACGTTGATCAGGCCATTTTGTTGCAGGCCGGTGCTGAGCGTCATGGTGCCGTTGGTAACGACCACCAGCCCGTTGTTGACCAGGAACGCCGAGACATTGCCCGCGCCATTCATCACCGCGCCGCTGGCGTTGGTGAGGGTGCCGCCAGCGACCGTGCCACCTGCGAGCAGGATCGTGCCCGAATTGGCCCAGGTGGGGATGACCGTCAACGTTTGACCATCGACATTGAAGGTGCCGTTGTTGACCGCAGCGCCCGTGATCGTCGCCGCGCCATTCAAATCGAGGCTGCCGGAGTTGACCAGGTTGTTACTGATTGCTCCTTCAAAATAGAACGCACCCGTATTGGTGACCGGCCCCTTGAAGAATGTATTGGCCGTGACCGCGATGACATTGGCGTTGCTAACCCCGCCGTTGACCGTCGCGCCCGCGACGCCGTTGGTCAATACTCCCGATCCACTGACCAGTAACAGGCCGTTGTTCATGGTCTGGCCATTCAGATTCAACGTGCCGCTATTGATGCTCGCGGTCTGGGTAATCGTGGCCGTGTTGTTTAAGGTGATCGTCCCGTTGGCGGAATTGACCAAATTATTGCTGACGGTGCCCTGGAAGAAGAAGCCGCCGGTATTCGTGACCGCCCCGTCAAAGAAGGTGTTGCCCGTGACAAAGATCGTGCCGCCATTGGTGACGCCTCCGATGACCGTGGCGCCGGCGTTGGCCGCGCCGCCATTGGTCAATACGCCACCACTGTTGATCACCAAATCGGTCTTATTGGTCAGATTGTTGCCCACGAGATCCAGCACGCCGCCAGCGTTCACCATGATATTGCTCGTGACGGTTGTGTCGTCGTTGAGCGTGAAGCTGCCGGAGTTCTGCAAGCCATTGCTGATCGTGCCGCTGAAATTCATACGGCCCTGATTGATCACCACGGCGGTTACGACACCGGTGCCGCCAAGGAACCCGCTGGCAAGGTTGGTGATGTTTCCGCTACGCAACGTGCCGCGGGCGAGATTGATCGTTCCGGAATTGGTAATGATCGCGCTGCCGACACCCGCGCTGCCAAACGTAAGCGTTGCTCCGGCCGTGGCACCGATCGTGCCGGCGTTGCCGAAGGTATTGGCGTTGGTGAACTGCAATTCCACCACGGTGCTGGTGGCCAGAATGCTGCCGCCGAGGAGGTTCACGACCTGCCCGGCGTTTTGAATCACGCCGCCGCCGGTGATCGTACCGCCGGACTGGTTGGTCAGGACCGCGCCTCCCAGGTTCAATACGGCGTTATTTCCGGCCGCACCCTGCAAATTGATCGTGCCGAAGTTCGTGAGCGAGGAAGCCCCGGGCAGCGTGAGTGTTCCTCCCGCGCCGATGGTGACGGTCCCGCCCTGCGCCACCAGGTTGCTGATCGTGAACGTGGCATTGGTCGCGAGGATGGTGCCGAGGTTGAATACGGCGCCGGCATTGAGGCTGCCCGCGCCGGAATTCGCGATGGTCGCGCCCGCAGCATTTGTGACGTTGGCTCCGGTTTGGTACGTGCCGCCGGCGACCATCAACGTGCCGGCATTGACGAACACACTGCTGTTTGTGAGCGGACCCTGGACCACGATGGTCGCGTTCGTGTCGAACAAGGAATTGATCGAACCGCCGTTTACGAAGGTCAGCGTCGCCGCGGACGTGCCGGCGACGGCACGATAGACGCCGGACCCATTCGCCGCGCCAACCAGCAAGAGATTGCCGTTCGTGGCGGTGACCATGCCCGCATTGACCAGTTGATTCGAAATCGTACCGAACCCCGCCACGTTGCCACTGCTGTTGTTGGTCAGGTTGCCGCCGGTCAACACGCCGCCGCCGAGTTGCACGGTGGCCGAGTTGGCCCAGGCCGGGTTGACGGTCAACGTGCTTGCCGCGACGTTGATGGTGCCGCTGTTGGCTGGTGCCACCGTCAGCGTGGCATTGTTGTTCAAATTGAAGCTGCCGCTGTTGACCAGCGAGTTGCTGATCGCGCCCTGGAAGAACACGGCGCCGGTGTTGGTGACGGGGCCCTTCAGATAGGTCGCCTGCGAGACGTAGACGGTGCCGGCGTTTGTGAGCCCGCTGTTGAGCGTGCCGCCCGCGATCCCGTTGGTCAACAAGCCGGTTGGCCCGACAATCATGTTGGCCGGTGTTTCCGATTGGCCATTGAGATTGAAGCTGCCGGTGTTGATGGTGACCACGGCGGTGTTGGCAAGCTGTTCGCTCGATAGCAACTTCACTTCGCCGCCGGCGATGGTGAGGTTGCCGCCGATCGCGTTGACCCCTGCTGTCTTGTTCAGATCCAGTTCGCCGCCGCTGACGGTTGTCAGGCCGCTGTACGTGTTGGCTGCCGTGCCGCTGAGGGTGAGCGTACCCGTGCCGGTCTTCGTAATGGCGAGCGAGCCGCTCGTGTTCTGGATGACGCCGGAAAACGTGCTATTCGCGTTGTTGTTGCCAACCGTCAGCGTATTGCCCGTCCCGGTCGAGTTGTCCACGGTGCCGCCGCCGTTCAAACCGTTGATCGTGTCGCTGAAACCGGCCATATCCAGCGTGCCGCCATTGACGTTCACGTTGCCGGTGCCGTTGGGCAGAACGTTGCTGGCGCCGAGCTTGAGGACGCCGGCGGAAATGGTCGTGTCACCCGCGTACGCGTCGGCGGTATTCGCCAGGATCAGCGTGCCGGTGCCATCCTTGGTGAGCGAGCCGACGCTGGACGGAATCGCTGCCGAGAACAACGTGATACCCGCGCCGCCGATGGTCAGCCCGAAATTGCCGCCCGTGATGGACGAGCTGATCGTGAGCGTGCCCGAATCAGAATTGATTCGGGTGGCGCTGCCAAAGGTCATGTTGCCGGAATAGGTGTTGTTGCCGCTGACATTGCGGAGGGCGCCGTCGTTGGCCACGCCCGTGCCGTTGAGCGTCAGCGCCAGACCCTCGCTGATTCCGCCCTGCAATTGGAGGGCGCCGCCATTATTGACGGTGATCGAGCCGGTGCCCAATGCGGCGGCGTTTTGGATATTGATCGCGCCGCCGTTGATGGTTGTTCCGCCGTTGAACGTCTCGGCGCTGGTCATGGTGAGGACGCCGGTGCCCGTCTTGACAAGCAAAAGATGCGTGTTGGCGTTGCCGCCCTGATTGATCGCGGCCGAGAAGGTCGTGTTACTGTTGTCCGAACCGACGGTGAGAGTCTCGGACGTATTACTGACGAATATGCCGATGGTCCCGCTATTGCCGGACAAATCGCCCACGGCAAGGTTGGCGCCCAACTGGAGCACGCCGCCCGCCATCGTCAAGTCGCCCGCTCCCAACGCTGTCGAGCTGGCGGCGACGATGGTCCCGCCGTTGATCGTCGTGCCGCCGCTGTAACTGTTGTTGCCGCTCAACGTCCCGGTGCCAGTTCCTGTCTTGATCAGCGCCACGGCGCCGTTGCCATCGGCGATTGTGCCCGAATATGTCCCGCCGCCGTTGTTGCTGCCGAAGGTCAGCGTGCCGGTGTTATTGCCGCTATCCAGAATCGTCCCGCCCGTGCCGCTGAGCGCGTCCACCGCTTCGCTGTTGTCGTTCAAATCGAACGTGCCGCTGTTGATGGTCAACGCGGCGCTGTTGTTGATCTGATTCGCATTGATCAGTTTGACGAGACCGCCACTGATCGTCAGGTTCCCGCCGATGGCGTTTACTCCGGCCGATTTGTCCAGGTCCAACTCGCCCGCGCTGACGGTGGTCAGGCCGCTATAGGCATTGGCGGCAGTTCCGCTGAGGGTAAGCGTCCCGCTCCCCGATTTCGTCAGGGCCACGGCGCCGCCGATCACGCCGGAAAAAGTGCTGGACGCGGTGTTGTTGACCGTGAACGTGGCTGCCGCCGCGCCGTTGGTGAGGAACCCGCCGGCGCCGCCGCCATCACTCAGGCCGGCGACGGTCTGCGCGCTGCCATTCAGGTCAAACGTGGACCCTGCGCCCTGAATGATCAGGGTTGTGCCGGTGGGCAGGGCATTGGCCACGCCGTCCTTCAGCGTGCCGCCACTGACGATCGTATTGCCGGTGTAGGTGCTGGCGCCGCTCAGGGTGAGCACGCCGGAGCCGGTTTTGGTCAGGCTGCCCGAGCCGCTGAGGATGCCCGAATAGGCCGTGGTGGCGTTGTTGTTGCCGACGGTGAGGGCGACGCCGGAGCCGGCGCCGTTGGTCAGCATGATACTGCCGGTGCCGGACAGGCCGCCCAGCGTGTAGGCGGTGGGCGCGCCGAAAACCAGATGAAAATTGGTCAGGTCGTAGAGGGTGCTGTTCTGGAGCGCCAGAGAATTGTTCAGGCTCAACGTGCCGGAACTGAGCGTCGCGCCCCCGCTGAACGTGTTGGCGTTGCCGAGCACGATGGTCGTCGTCCCGTTGTTGCCTGCGGTGGTGAAGCCACCGGGGCCGCTGATGACGCCGCTGAGCGTCATCGTCGTGCCGACCGAGGTCTGTACGCCGCCGATGAATGAATTGTTGGTGATGACGATCGGACCGGAATAGGTGATGCCCACCGATTGCGCGCCCAACGCGCCGCCGTTGAGCACGATCGGGTTGGCAATGGTCGCCGCCGACCCGGTATCGTAGGAGAAGGTGCCGCCGCCGTTGATCGTGATCGTGCCCGTGCCGACCTGATTGGCACTGGTCACGCCGCGCACCTGTAACCAGCCGCTGTCGGCGGTCCCGTCACCGATGTTGATTGGTCCAGTGAATGAAGAGCTCGCGCTGGTGAACAGCCATTGATTCCCTGTATTTGAGGAATCCAGGATGTTGAGCGTGCCCGAGCCGGTGAGTGTGCCGTTGTAGAAAATGTATGAGAACGCCGCCGAGCTGTAATCGAGCGTGCCGCCGTTGGCGCCCACCGTCGTTGAGAACGTCGCCGTGGCTCCGGATGTGCCGGAGTAGCGCAACGTGCCGCCATTCAGC
>DATJWQ010000017.1:0-43712 GCA_035501175.1 Verrucomicrobiia bacterium
CCAAAGCCGGCCGTGATGTCCTCGGCAAGAACCAGGCCGCGGTGGTCACGGTGAAACTCGCCATCAAACAGAGCATGTCGATGGGCGGCCGCGAATCGAAGTCTGAATCCAAGACCGAGACAACGGGGACCGTGATTGATCCGTCCGGGTTGACCGTTGTGTCGCTGGCGACGACCGACCCCAGCAGCACGGTCAAAGAGGCCTACGCGCGGGCCATTGCGGCGCGCGGCGGCGACATGTCGCAGTTCAAGTTCGACAGCGAATTGAATGATGTGAAGATTGTCACCGCCGATGGCACGGAGATTCCCGCCGAGGTGGTGTTGCGCGACAAGGATTTGGACCTGGCCTACTTGCGTCCGTCGGACAAACCGGCCAAACCGCTCGCGTTCATCGATCTCAGCAAGGACGCCAAAGCGGAGATACTCGACGAAGTCATCGTGATCAACCGGCTCAGTCAGGCCGCCGATCGCACGCCCGCCGTGTCGATTGGACGCATCGAAGGCATCATCGAGAAGCCGCGCACGTTCTATCTGCTCGGTCAATCCATGTGGGGGTACTCGCTCGGCTCGCCCGTGTTCTCGATGGATGGCAGACTCATCGGCATCGTGCTCCTGCGCAGTTCGAAAACCCAGGTGGATCAGGACAGCGGGTTCATCTTCAGCAATCTCAACCAGTATGGGATGATGCCGGTTATCCTCCCGGCGTCGGATATCGTTGATGGCGCCAAGCAGGCCCTCGAAGCCAGGTCTCCCTCTGCCGATGAGAAACCGGCCCCGGCCGGCAAACCGGCCGCTGATGGGAAGACAAGCCCTTCGAAAACTCCGTAGCCTACGGCTTGATTTCGATCAGGTCGATCCGGGCGCGGTCGGATTGGCCGAGACCGGCCTTGGCGGCGGTGGCAACGTAAGTTGCCTGCAGCGTGGCCGGCGGGATCAACGCGGCGCGCCGGTGCGCGTCAACGGCCTCCAGGCACAGTGCATCGATGGCCACTGGATCGGTGCCCAGGTATAACGCGCCCGCGTTCCACGAGTACTGGGGTTTGAATTGCGGCCCACCCGCATAACCGGCGATCAATCCATCCACGATGTTCAACACCAGTTTCTCGCGCACCGAGGACATCGCGCAGATTTCAGCAATCATCGGGTCGCCGCGCTGGCCAAACATTTCAAACCGGCGCGTGTTGTCCACCATCCCCAGCGAAAGATTATACAGGCAGCCGGACAAACCGCACGCGTCGTGGTCCTGCAGCACGGGCGCATTGATGAGCTTGGTGATGGTTCGCGTCACGAGCTTCGGAAGATGGGACCGTTTGCTCAGCATCTCGTCGTCCTTGCCGAATAGCAAATCGCCCCAGATCAGTTTCCCGGCAAGGTTGTTCTGAAAGTAGCTTTTGGGGTCCCAACCGGTTCCGTCGATGATGCTGACGACCTGATATCCGTTGCTCCCGGTTGTCGGACGATAACCAGCCATCTGCATCTGGCTCGGATAGCGGTCAAACACGTACATGTTCGTGTTCGCCACACCCACCGCGCGTAGCCCACGCGCAATCGCATCGACCACCGCGCGTCGCGTCGATTGAAGCGGCCCGGACTGCGTGCTGATTTTGATGCCCACCACGTCATTGGACGAGACGAAATGCCGCCACGCCGCCGTCTCGTCACTTTCGCCCGTGAGCGATTTGATGCCAGCCACGACCATCAACTGTGCCTTGCCAGCGTCCACGCTGTAATTGCCAGCGGCGGTCGGATCGCTCACGAACACCACCCGGCTCTTCACGACAGGCGCGGGAGGTGAGGTCGAGTCCTGCGCGAGCAAACACGAACAGGAGAAACAGGCGAGCGCGACCGTCACAAGGTTGCGTAGAGTAAGTCCGCACCGCATAGGCAGGCTGCCCGCGCTCAGAATTTCATCGACAGCAGGAATTCCGCGTTCGAGCGGGTCTTCTTGAGTTTCTCGACGATGAGTTCCATCGCTTCAACGGGCGGCACACCCGCCAGCGCCTTGCGCAGGATGTAAATCCGATCCAGTTCATCGGGATGATACAACAACTCCTCCTTGCGCGTGCCGCTGCGCTCGATGTTGATCGCCGGGAAGATGCGTTTTTCGACGAGGTGCCGATCGAGGCACAATTCCATGTTGCCCGTGCCCTTGAACTCTTCGAAAATGACTTCATCCATCCGCGAGCCGGTTTCCACCAGCGCCGTGGCGATGATCGTCAGCGAGCCGCCCTCCTCGACGTTACGCGCGGCCCCGAAGAATCGCTTCGGTTTGTGCAATGCATTGGCATCGACACCGCCCGAAAGGATTTTGCCAGAGTGTGGCTGGAGCGTATTGTAGGCCCGTGCCAGACGCGTAATCGAGTCGAGCAGGATCACCACGTCCTTCTTGTGTTCCACGAGGCGTTTGGCCTTTTCCAGCACCATCTCCGCAACCTGGGCGTGGCGCTCCGGCGCCTCGTCGAAGGTCGAGCTGATCACCTCGGCGCTTACCGTGCGCTTGAAATCAGTCACTTCTTCGGGGCGCTCGTCGATCAGCAGCACGATGAGAATCGCCTCGGGAGAATTGATCAGGATGGCATTGGCAATCTTCTGCAGCAGAATCGTCTTGCCCGTGCGTGGCGGCGCGACAATCAGCCCGCGTTGCCCTTTGCCGATTGGCGTGAACAAATCCATCACGCGGCTATTGATCTCCTCCGGCTTGGTTTCCAGAATGAACCGGCTGGTCGGGAAGTAAGGCGTGAGATTATCGAACATGATCTTCTCTTTCGCCTTCTCGGGATTGTCCCGATTGACTCCCTCGACCTTCAACAGCGCAAAGAACCGCTCCTTGTCCTTCGGCGGGCGCACCTGCCCCGCCACGAGATCGCCCGTCTGCAATTCAAATCGCCGAATCTGCGACGGCGACACGTAAATGTCCTCGGGGCAGGGAAGATAGTTGTATGCCGGCGATCGCAGAAACCCGAATCCGTCCGGCAGAATCTCCAGCACGCCTTCGCCGAACATCTGGCCGTTGCGCTCGGCGTTCTTCTTCAGGATTTCGAAAATGATCTCGTGCTTCTTGAGCACAGCCACGGCTTCCACGCCGCCATCGCGCGCCATCTTTTGCAGGCGCGGCATGGACATCGCCTGGAGATCGGCAAGGTTCAGCGTCTCCCCCGGGGGCAACTGGTTGCGATTCGCTGGTGCCTCGTCCTTCTCCGCCGTGGCAACCGCGACGCCGCCGTTCTTCTCGGCCTCGTCTTTCACGTCGACGTCGGCCGGGACGCTCAATTCGGGCGCCTTCGGTTCCTCGTGATGTTTGCTTCCCCCGGTCTTCTCGGGATTAGTTTTTGCTCGGGCCATGGTAACTCTCCTTGATGGTTGCCCAAATGATCTCGGCCTGCCGGTGTAACACCGCCGGCGTGCCATCGTTCCAAATCACAAAATCCGCGCGATCCATTTTTGTCGTCAGCGGCCATTGCGCGCCCATACGCGCGCGCGCCCCGGCGTCGCTCAAACCTTTGCGTCGAAGCCGCACCAGTTGAGTGGTCTCGCTGCACCCCACAACAACCACACAATCAAATTCGGTTTCCGCAGCGACCTCGTACAACAGCGGGATCGCCACCACCGCGGTTTCGGCATGTCCTTCATCCCGCAACCGGTCAACGTCCCCTTTCCACATGCGCTCCACCGACGGATGAATAATGCGATTCAACGTCTTCCGCTTCTCCGCATCCGCGAACACAATCTCGCCAAGCGCGGCCCGGTTGACCGTCCCGTCGGAGTTCAACGCTGCCTTGCCAAACGTGCGCGCAACCTCCTGCCCCGTAGGTGTGTCGGGCGCCAGCGCCCGGTGCGCGTACTCGTCGGCGTCCAGCGTGGCCGCGCCCCGCGACCGCCAGAAATCAAGCGTCGTCGATTTCCCAGTGGCAATACCTCCGGTGAGCCCGACTGTGACCAGCCGTTTCATAACCCGGTTTTCCCAGTTGAATTCATGGGAGATGGTGAACCGATTGAGTGCTTGTGATTTTAGGATTGCCTAACGACCAAGGGGCCAAACAACTCCGCTTACTCCGTCAAGAGTACTCCCGGGTCTTCTTCGCGTCAAGCGCCCAGAATCACTTTTTTGACTTGCCGCGCAGCCCGTTTGTCAAGGCCTGCCCCTCCGTGAACCCGGCCTGCCGGCACCTTTTGCTTTCCACCACCGCCGCGATGCGGTAAGGTCTGACAATCATGCGCCCCATGCAAGAGGATTTGGAGGAAGTTCTGCTGACCGAGACTCAAATACAGGGGCGGCTCGATGCGCTGGCGGCGGAAATCCAGCGCGATTACGACGGCAAGGACCTCACCGTGGTCGGTATCCTGACGGGCAGCATGTTCTTCATCGCCGATCTCGTTCGTCGCCTGCCGATGCAACTCCGACTCGATTACATCGGCGTGTCCAGCTACCACGGCGAAACACGCTCCTCCGGCGAATTGATCATCACCAAGGCGCTGAAGCTCGATCTTCGCGGTCGCGACGTGCTCGTCGTCGATGACATTCTGGATACGGGCCTGACCCTCGTGAAAATCCGCGAGATGCTCCGTAAATTCGAGCCGCGAAGCGTGAAATTCTGCACGTTGCTGGAAAAAGATATCCCGCACCGCGAAAACTTCGAGGCCGACTACGTCGCGTTTCACATTCCCAATAAGTTCGTTGTCGGCTACGGCCTCGATTACCAGGAGCGCTATCGCAATTTGCCGTACGTCGGCACGTTGCGGGCCGAGGCAATCGCCGCCAGGTTGTGAACGTCAACGTCCAGTTTTTCGGCTATCTCCGTCAACGTACCGGCCAGAACGAATATCAACTCGAATTGGCCGATGGCGCCGACGTCGCCAGCGCCATCGAAAAAGTGTACGCCACATACCCCGATCTGCGCGAAGCGGACACATCCCTGCGCATCGCAATCGGCCGCGAATTCGCCACCCGCGCCGCCAAACTCCGTGACGGCGATACGCTCGCGTTGATGCCGCCATTGCAGGGCGGGGCCGGCTCGTCGACCGACGATGAATTGCTGCTCACCGACAAACCGATCGATCCGGCCGAGGCTGCCCCCGGCCCGTTCGCCGGCGATGTCGGCGGTGTAGTGACGTTTTGGGGGATTGTCCGCGATGTGGAGAATGGCCAAAAGATCCGCACCCTCGAATACACCGCCTACCACGACATGGCCGAACATCAATTCCGCAAACTGCTCGCCGAGACCCGCAAGAAATGGCCTGTGAAACGCGTCCGCGTGATCCACCGACTCGGAGTGATCGGCGTCGGCGAACCATCCCTGCTCGTCCGCGTGGAAGCCGCGCACCGTGCGGAAGCCTTTGCCGCGTCGCAGTTCATCATCGACGAGCTGAAGGAGAGAGTCCCAATTTGGAAGGCGGCTGTTCCTTAACGCGGGCGGCTGCAAAGCCCACAGCGACAAGCGTGGCGTTCGGGAGGACTCAGGGGCGTTCGTAGATTCTACCAAAATACGGCTGGTCTGGCCCACCATCGACGCTTGCCGTCGCCAGCACCTGCAGGCGAAACGAGCGCTCAAGAAAATCCAGCGCCTGCCTCGGCTCGCCCGACCACGGATCATTGACAAGCCAGTAGACCGGACGCTGTTTGCGGACCAACTCGCGGAGGCGCTCGGGACTTTCCACTGCAATGAATGGGTGGAAAGGCGTTTGGATGTTGTTTCCTCCAAGGTGGGCATAAGCACCTTCTTTGGCCGTCAACGGGACGGCCATGCGTTCGGTGCCACGGATGACGTACGCATCCAAACGGAATCGCTCGAAATTCGATACCACAATGGCATTCGGTTCCATGCGCCTGCTGGCGCTGGTGAGGGTTTCGTAGAGATGCAGGTCATTGCCGGACGGGAACCCCATTTGCCAGTTGTAGAACGCGAATGCGACAATCAATCCGCCGACTACTGTGACAACGGCGAAACGGAGAGTACGGCCATGACACCGCGCCAGGAGTGCAGTGATTCCGATGGCATTTGCAAGACAGAATCCGGGCACAAGCCGCATCAGGAAGCGTTCCTCTTGCCAGCTATAGACGAGGTAAAACGAGGTGTATACGACTGTCAGCACGACCACCCACACGAAGAATTGTCGCCGACACGAATTTGATTTCCAGACGACCACACAAGTGAGCAGACCAATTACTCCGAGGAACGTCCGTATCAGCGCGAGGGTTTGGTAGAGCGTTCGGCCCGGCAATTGCCAGTAGTGTCGAGGCCCGAAGATGCGCGTGGTGTCCGATTCGCTCAGAAGCGATTTCACATAGAACGTCCCGTTCCCTTCGACGTATTGGGCGAATTGTTGGTTGATGCCCCGCAGACTCATAAAGCCCGGCTTCGTGACATACGAGACGGCAAATAACGGTTCTGCCTTGGCTCCGCTGTTACCCCAAACTCCGTAGCCGGTTCGCTCCGCGCTTCCGAACACCTCCTGGTTGTAGGCGGCAAGGGCGCCGACGAATGGGACAATGCCCGCGAGACAAAGCAGGACGTTGCGTGTCCGTGCTGGCCACGGACATTCCGCCGTCAGCAACAACGGCAGGGCGGGAATGAGCAGCAAAACATTGTCGTAGCGTACCGTGGTGGCCAGACCGAGTACCAGCCCTATGGCGAAACATATCAGACCCGAGCGCTCGCGGTTTCCTACAGCCAGCGCAAGTGTCATCACAACGACGCCGAGGAATACGGAAGGTACTTCGCTCATGATCTTCTGCGAGTATTGCCAGAAGCCGTAGTTGGTGATTAAAAACAGAGCGGCCAGGCATCCGCCCGTTCGTCCGCTCATCCTCATGCCAATGATGTAGGTAAGGGCAATCGTCCCAAGTGCGCAGAGCAATACCGCATAGATGCCATTGCCGAGAAAGTGACCGGTCAGTGAATAGGCCGGTATCAACAACAGCGCCATACCGAATGGGTGCGCCGGCGGGAACTCATGTCCATAGGCTGTATCAGCGAAACACCCGCGCTCCAAAAGATTGACAGCGGGCACCGCAAAATCGACGCCGTCCTGTGGCAGATTGGCGGCGAAATCGGGCGTGACGTAGAACGCGAACAGGGCAACCAGCGAGAGCCCGAGAATGATCAGTGCGTCGAGGATGTGTGACTTGCTGATGTCCCCGCTGAGATTCTTCAAGAGGAAAGTGCCATTCACGCGGGGTCCTCGTGTTGTCCGTGTCAGAATCTAGTGTACGATGTGCCGTGGCGCACCGGCGGCGAATGCGGCAATATTGTCCGCGGTCGTGTCGAGGATGCGCTCCAGTGCTTCTTGGCTGTTGAACGCGTTGTGCGGCGTGAAGACGACGTTCGGCTTCTTCAAAATTACATGGTTCTGAATCGCCGTGCGCAGTTTCTCGGGATTCGTCGCGTCACCCAACAGAGCGCTCTCCTCATAGATCGACTCTTCGCCCTCGAGCACATCCAAACCTGCCCCGGCGATGGTCCCGTCATCCAGCGCCTTCAACAGCGCGTCTGTATTCACGAGCCCGCCTCGGGCTGTATTGATCAGGATGGCCCCGCGCTTGATCTGATGGATGTTGTCGCGATTGATGAGGTGGTGCGTGTGCCGATTGTATGGTGCATGCAGGGTGATGATATCCGACCGCCCGAGCAAATCATCCAATCCTGCATATTCAAACCCCAGCACTTCTGCCCAGAAGCTGTCCTGCTTGACATCGAACGCGAGCACTTTCATCCCGAATCCGCGCGCAATCCGGATCACGTGCAGCCCGATCCGACCCGCGCCGACGACCCCGATTGTCTTGTCCTTCAAATCAAATCCGCGCAGTCCATCCAGTGAGAAGTTGCCCGCTCGCACCCGCACGAATGCCTCGTGCACCTTTCTCGACAACGCCAGGATCAATGCGAACGTATGCTCCGCCACCGTGTTCTCGCCGTAGAATGGCACGTTGCAGACCGTGATCCACCGCTTCGCCGTCTCCGCCATGTCGATATGGTCAAACCCTGTCGACCGCGTCGCGATCATTCTCAGTTTCGGCAGCCTGGCCATCCTCTCTGCCGTCAGTTTTGAATAGATGAATGGCGACACGATCTCCGCATCCGCAATCTTGTTGAGGTGTTTGTCTTCCAAAACCTCGTGAATGGAGACAATCTCATGCGTGCCATCAATGTGCTTGCGCAGGTACCCCTCTTCCCACGGTTGAAGCTCCAGGAACGCGATCTTCATGTCATTGCACTTTCCGCGTCGAAACCAACATTCCGAGACCACTCCCGATAGGCGAACGGCGATATCTCGCTGGGTTTGATCTCGCTGCGCCCGCCCCAAAACACGTTCGTGTACCCGACGTCAATCCCGGCCTCTTTCAGGTGTGCGTCGATCGCCGATTTATGAGCGAGAAGTGCACTCTTAGCGATCCCGTGGGCCACACCCATGACGTTGACATGATGAAATTCGGGACCGCCTTCGCGCCAATACGCGTGCGTCATGATGTGATGACGACCCACCTCGCGCCCGGCGTCGATCTCGCGGCCCGGCGGCACCGCCCAATGAAAGAGCGCGTTGTATCGGGTCACTTGTTCGCCGCTTGCGACCGGTTTGACGTGTTCGAGAAAGGTTGAGAACCGTCCGATGATCCTCCGCTGGTTCAATCCGGCGGCCATCTCTACGAACTCTTCAAGAGACACGTTCGCTTCCCGGGCGCGTGCCGCCCAGATATCCGACACCAGTTCGTCGGGAGCGAATTCCCGCTTGAGGGCCACCAATACGCGCCATTCCAAGTCGTTGAGCTTCGTCACCGTGACATCCGTCACATCGGCCAGCACGTCCGCCCGGCTCCCGGGCTCGAGACCACGCCGCCTCACGTGGCCGACCCCGAGCGCGAACAGCTTCCTGGCAGGCAGCAGAAGGAATTTCGCGGCGCCCGTCTGCTTGCACAGAAACTCGCAGTGCCCGGCCATCGAAAACCCCTGTGGCACTTTCAACGTCGTCCACAGGCGATACTTCGAGCCAGCCGTGGCCGTATCGGTTGTACGAATGACCACGTGCCCGCTAAACGGGTCACGCTGAAACATGTAATCAAATGCCGCCTCCAGCTTGTCCTCGGGCACCTGCCACGCGACGAGCGCGCCCTGCGCCAGGTTCGTGGCCAGCAACGTTTGGCGCACGCGACGGATCGTCCCCGCCCGCAGCATCGCCTGAATGCGTTCGATCACCCCCGCGAGTTCCACGCCTGACTGCCGGGCAATTTCTCCGAGCGGATCCCGCTGAAACCCCTGCAGGCGGTCCTCCGAAACCGCGAGGATCTTCGCGTTGATCGGATCGGTCGTTGAGATTGGAACATCAGCCAGTTTCATAAACCCGTTCGACGAACGCCCAGGGTTCGTCACCGCCTCCAGCATGACAAATCATGACGAGGGTTGCAATGCCTTCGCGACCAGCGCGCGACATTCCGGTGTCATTGGGATTGTGAGCGCGATCTGTTGTGCTTGCGGCGTCATCTTGCGCCACGACTTCTGCAAAATGCCAATCATCTTTTCGTCGCCCGTTTTGGCCGTCGTCTCGGCAAACTGCGTCTCCAGAAACAGCAGGCATAATGCGTCTTCCAGCACTCGGCCGTCTGGAATCCGCGGGAAATTCCGTTTGCGGATCAAATCCTGCACTCGCGCAATTGTCGACTCGTCGTAACCGGCCTCGCGAAGGATCTCGCCGGCCTTTTGCGCATGAAGTTGTTTCAATTCCTCACGCCACTTCAGGTAGCCGACGCGCCCCGCCGGGAAGGATTCGCGCGGAATCATCCAGCGGCAAACATGCTGTGCCCGTGCCGCCAGCCGAAGTTCTTCCGACGCATTCGGCGCCAGCCGTTCAACCCAACCGCTCAATCGCTTGGCGTACGGCAATTCCTGTCCGCGCGGGTCCTGCGCATTCGCCGCGTCGATCCGCTCTACTGCGTTCTGGAAACGAGACGGGGTCCGACTTTCTTGCACGGTTTGCATGGAAACAGGATACGAGAAAATGGTTCCGCAGGCAATCAACAGTCCGGCGAAGGGAATTCGGTCAATCCCAATGCAGCGATTGATTCTTGATATGCCGGACAAGGAGCCAGTACGCCGCCGCCACAAACGGCACCTCAATTGCCAGCAAGATCCACAGGAAATCCAGTTTCCACGCGGCATAGGACACGCCGGCCAGCAGGCCCATGCTGATCATGGTCACGAAGATCAACGTAACGTTCTTGCTGGCTTGCGAGCCGATCTGTGGCGACCGGGACAATGGCAGGTAGCTTCCCACGCACCCGGGCAACAGCGAGATGACCGGCAGGGCCACCAGACCGGGCAGCGCCAGTACCAGACCTGCATGGCCGCCGGGCAAAAGCCAGCCGATTGCGACGGCAGCAAGGCACACCGCCGGAATCATCAGGTACACAATCGTCGCCTTGCGCACGCCGAAGAAAACCGGGGCGCCAGTTGTCAACGGCGCCACCGCGAATATGTCCGCAGCCGCCGGGTGCGAGGAGGCGCGCAGCGTTTCCATCGCCGCGATCGGTAGCGTGCCCAGCACCCAGATTGTCATCAGCGGAATAAACGGCGATGACGCGCTGTGGCGATCCAGCAGGCCCATTAGTGGAAATATCAGGAACGATCCCAGTTGCGGATAAAGCCGCAGCTTGACCTCGCGGTCCCGTCGCATATACGCGGCGACCAGCCGAAAGGAAGCCCGCTCGACCGGGTCGCGCAACCACCATCGCGAGGCGGAACGGAATCGCACCTTCTGCCGGACCGTCTCGCGTCCGCCCGCGCGGAGTTGACGTGTTTCGCTGAGTTTCGCAAGCGCTTCGCCGTAACCAGGAGCCATTTTGCCAATGGCAATATACGTCAGGATTGCGGTTGATATCAGGCCAAGCGCAATGAGCAACGTCACGAATACGGCATCATTTTCCGTGCTGCCGATCGCGTCGATGGCGGCAAACCACGCCGGGGGCAGCGGGTACAGATACGCCGCGTACGATTCCACCCGCAGTCCGGTGAACCGGTTCATCATCCGTGGGAGAATCTGATAGCCGCCAATGAAGAGGAAGGACATGGCGACCTGTGCCCATGCCGCGAAATTGTCAAACTTGTTACGGTCGAATAGGCGGATGATCAACCCGTACACGCAGACCACGGCCATCGAGCAAAACATACTGAGAAGAACGATCGAAATCACATGCGTCATCGGGAACCACCACCGTGCTCCACGCGCGCCAAGGCCGAAGAACATCGGGAAGACATTCAGTGCTCCCCCGAGAAACATGCTCACGCCGACCAGGTTGAGCCATTTGGCCAGCAACAGCGTCCGAGGGTGAATCGGTCGATGGCCCAGGATGTCAGACTCGCCGACATTGAAGAGTACATCACTGGATTCCAGAGTGGCTGCGGAACCCACTACGAAGAACGTCATGCTGAGCAGGATCAGGCTGAAGGTAAATACATCCATCGCCACGAATACGGAAGAGCTGACCATCAGGCCGAGAATCAGATACATCCCTCCCACAAATAGAATGCCTCTGGGCTTGCCGCTTCGCCGGTTGCTCATCGTCGCACCCAATTTTCCGCGGGTGGCCATCCGCCAATAGCACCGCAGGAGCGCCCGCAATTGCTCGAGGTCGATGGTCCGCGCCGGAACTGGAGTCGCGTCCGTCATTGCGTGAGTGCGCGAGCGAATTCTTCCGCGCGGGCGAGCAGGTTCTGCGTACCGGTGAGTTGATTGAAGATCTGTTCCAGGGACTGTTGGCCACAAGCCTGCTGCAATTCCGCCAGTGTTCCGTCCGCCAGAACCCGGCCCTGATGCAGGATGACGATCCGCTGACAGATTCTTTCGACCACATCAAGGATGTGGGAACAAAAGACGACCGTCTTGCCTTCTCGCGCCAGCGATGTGATCAACGTCTTGACGCTCAGGGCGACATTGGCATCGAGTCCGTTGAGTGGTTCGTCGAAAAAGATCACTTGTGGATTGTGCAGTAGCGCCGCCGTGATCACCACCTTTTGGCGCATTCCCTTGGAGTATGAGGCCAGTTGTTTCTCGCTCAGTGTCCGTTCGTCCAATTCAAAAAACTGGCCGAACTTGAGGATGCGGTTTCGCGTTTCTTGTTCAGGAATGTGGTATAGCGCCGCAACGAGTTCCAGGTACTCCTGGCCGGTCAACGTCTCGAAGACCGCGCCGCTCTCGGGGACGTATCCGACAACCCGCTTCACTTCGAGCGGTTCCCGCGTCACATCGAACCCGAGGACCTCCGCGGTGCCGGATGTGGGCGACAACATCCCGGTCAGCATTTTGATCGTTGTCGATTTCCCCGCGCCATTCGGTCCCAGAAGCCCCACCAGCACGCCGGGTGGGATTTCCAGTGTGATGCCGCGAACTGCTTCCTGCTCGCCGAACCTCTTGGACAGTTGACGAATGCTGATCACAACGGCAACTCCCTGCTTGTGGCCATGTGCCGAGGATAGCCTGAGTTGCCGCGAAAGCCCAGTCGAGATTGTGCTGATCATCGGATGTGCGTTGCGCAATGGCGGGCAATCGGTTATTCTGGGCAAAGAAATCGGGGGATCGCATCGGTTTATGAGTAATCTCATTAAAGTGGCGGAGGTCGGTGACTTGCAGCCCGGCGAATGCAAAACAGTGGCCGTCGGCGAACGTGAACTCGCCCTCTACAATGTGGGCGGAAAGTTTTATGCAACCGACAATGTCTGTCCCCATCGCGGCGGACCGCTGGGCGAAGGGGCGCTGAATGGCAATATCGTTACCTGCCCATGGCACGGGTGGCGGTTTGATGTCTCCACGGGACAAAACCCGATGATCCCGACGGCGAAGGTCGAGTCTTTCGAATGCGTGGTCGAAGGCAACGACGTAAAGGTGAAACTCAATGACGCTTAAATCATCCTGGGAACTCGCCCTCGAGCGCACCGGCGGGAAGTCCACGGCGAAGCTGACGAACGAGCAGAAGGCGAAGCTCGCGGAGCTCGACAAGATTTACACCGCCAAGATTGCGGAGCGCGAGTTGGAATTGAAGCCGAAGATCGCCGCGGCAAACGCCGCTGACAAACCCGACGACGCTCAGAAATTGGACGATATCCTTCGGGCGGAGATTGCCAAACTGCGGGCGAAACTCGACGGCGAGAAGGAGAAGGTCCGGGCGGGCAAGTGAAGCGCTCCGTCTGCGCGTTGGTCAGCGGCGGCCTTGATAGTTGCGTGATGCTGGCCGTGTTGGCGGGCCGGTACCGCAAAGTTCATCCCGTGTTTGTCCGTCAGGGACTTGTCTGGGAGGATGCTGAACTTCATCAGTTGCGCCAATTCCTCCGCGCCGCTCGTCTACGCCATCAACCGCTGACCGTCCTGGAGTTGCCATTGGTGGACCTCTACGGCGCGCACTGGAGTACGACGGGTCGACGCGTCCCCGGCGTAAAAACTCCCGACGAAGCCGTCTATCTCCCCGGCCGCAACCTGACGTTGCTCTCCAAGGCGGCCGTGTTCTGTGCGCTCAATAGCATCGACGTCATCGCCGTCGGATCGCTTGGACATAATCCATTTCCCGATGCCACGCCGAAGTTCTTTCGCGATTTCGCTGGTACCGCCGGTGAAGCTCTGGATTTTCGCCTCAACATCATCGCTCCGTTTCGGTCGCTCTCGAAGAACCAGGTTATTCGCCGCGGTCTGCGCTTTGAACTGCCGCTTGATTTCAGTTTCTCGTGCATTTCCCCGCGCCGTGGCCTTCACTGCGGCCGCTGCAACAAATGCGCCGAACGTCAACAGGCATTTCGCGAGACCGGTGTGAAGGATTTGACTCGATATGCAGCGGCTCATTGAAGGCGTCCACAAGTTTCGCCGCGAGGAGTTCGGCCGGTACCGCGAACTTTTTGCGCGTCTCTCCCGCGAAGGCCAGAACCCACACACGTTGTTCATCACCTGTTCCGATTCGCGCGTGCTCGCGGAGTTGGTTACCCAGAGCCAGCCTGGCGATTTGTTCGTGGTCAAGAACGCCGGCAACATTGTGCCTCCCGCCACGGTCACTGGCAGCACCAACTCGACTGCCGCCGCTATCGAATACGCTGTTCACATCCTGGGCGTGGCTGACGTCGTCGTCTGTGGTCACACGCAATGTGGCGCGATGACCGCTCTCCTCGACGGTTTGCCCGATGCCGCCGCGATGCCACACGCCGCCGCGTGGTTGGAAGTCGCCGCGCCTGTCCGCGAGGTCGTGCGCCGCGAATACCAGCACCTCGATACCGTAGCGCGTGTGACGGCCGCCGCGGAAGAGAATGTCCTGTTGGCGCTGGAGAATCTGCGCAGCTATCCCGGTATTGCCGATCGTTTGAAGGCCGGCGAGCTTCGCCTCCACGGCTGGTGCTTCAAGATCGATACCGCCGAGATGTTCGCCTACGAACCCGGCGTTGGCCAGTTTCAACCGCTTGTGGTATAAGCCCTGCCATGCCCTACGATTCCTTGCGCGATTTCGTGCAGAGGTTGGATGCCGCCGGCGAATTGAAGCGCATCCCGGTCGAGGTCGATCCCGTATTGGAAATCACCGAGATTGCCGACCGTGAAATGAAATCGCCCGGCGGCGGCAAAGCGTTGTTCTTCGAGAAATGCAAGGGCTCCCGGTTTCCGTTGCTCATCAACGCCTACGGCTCGACAAAACGCATGGCAATGGCCT
The DNA here is from genome assembly GCA_035501175.1 of Verrucomicrobiia bacterium. Taxonomy (GTDB): domain Bacteria; phylum Verrucomicrobiota; class Verrucomicrobiia; order Palsa-1439; family Palsa-1439; genus Palsa-1439. Next base: position 14,665 of record DATJWQ010000017.1, read on the forward strand.
TGGGTGTAAATGACGTGGAAGACATCGCACGCGAACTGGAAGGTCTTCTGAAAGCCAAACCGCCAACATCTTTCAAGGAAGCCATCTCGCTGCTCGGGACCGCGTTCGAATTGCGCCATGCGAAACCGAAGACCGTAAAATCCGGCCCGTGCCGGGAAGTAGTCGAGCGGACGACTGACCTTACCGCACTTCCCATTCAACAATGCTGGCCGCAGGATGCCGGACGGTTCGTTTGCCTGCCCCTCGTCATCACGCGCGATCCCGACAACGGCTCGCGCAATGTCGGTGCGTACCGCATGCAGGTCATCGACGCGCAAACGACGTTCATGCACTGGCAACTGCACAAGACCGGTGCGCGCCATTGGCGGCGTTACATGGAATTGAAGCAGCGCATGCCCGTCGCTGTCGCGTTGGGCGGCGATCCCGTGTACGCCTTCGCGGCTACCGCGCCGTTGCCCGATGGCATCGACGAAATGATGTTCGCGGGATTTCTGCGCAAGAAGTCCGTCGAAATGGTGACATGCGACACGAACGACCTCGAAGTTCCCGCGGATTGTGATTTCGTGTTGGAAGGCTACGTCGAGCCGGAGGAAAAACTCGACCTCGAAGGTCCGTTCGGCGATCACACGGGCTACTACACCCTGCCCGAACCATATCCGAAGTTTCACGTCGAGCGGATCACACATTGCCGCGACGCGATTTACCCCAGCACCATCGTCGGCATACCGCCAATGGAAGATTTTTACATGGGCACGGCGAGCGTGCGGGTTTTCCTGCCCGTCTTCAAAACCAATTTCAACGAAATTGTGGATATGGCGTTGCCTGCCGAGGGCGTGTTCCACAATCTGGTTATCGTCTCCATCAAGAAGCTGTTCCCTTACCACGCGATGAAAGTAATGCACGGGCTGTGGGGCATGGGCCAGATGATGTTTACCAAGATGATCGTCGTCGTCGATGCCGATGTGAATGTCCATGACACGAGCGAGGTGCTATTCCGTGTTTGCGCCAATGTCGATCCCGAGCGCGACATTATTGTCACGAAAGGGCCCGCCGACGTGCTCGACCATGCGACGCCCGTCATGGGGTTCGGCAGCAAGATTGGTATCGATGCCACGCACAAACTGAAGGGCGAAGCCAATACGCGCCCGTGGCCCCCAATCATCAAGATGGACGACGCCGTGAAGAAACGCGTCGACGAGCTATTGCGCCATGGCCGGTGATGGATTCATCTGTCCGAATTGTGGCGCTGAGGTCCCCGCGAAAGCGAAGGCCTGCCCCGAGTGTGGTGCCGACGAACAAACCGGTTGGTCCGACAACACGATTTACGACGGGACCGACATCGAAGACCCGGGTGAATTCAACTACGAAGAATGGAAACGGCGCGAAGTGGAGGGGCGACCCCCGCGGCGAACTCGCAAGCAGTGGTTTTGGTGGGCGGTGGCGATCGCCGTGCTGATTGCCCTCGTATGGCTGTTTGTCATGCGGCAGTGGTGCGCCCTTCCGTAGACAGGAGCGTCAACCGATTTGAACGTCGACGCCAAACGAGCCAGTATGTTCCTGGCGATTGTACTAATACTGGCGCTGGGACTTCGACTGTTTCATCTTTCCCAGCGCGTCCTTTGGTTCGATGAAGCAAACTCGTTGCTGATCGCAAAAGCGAGCCCGTCACAAATTATCGATGCGGTTCGGGATGACACCCATAGCCCGTTCTATTACATGGTGCTGCATTACTGGCAATCGGTGGCCAGCGGCGAAAACGGGGCGCGACTGCTGTCCGTACTCGCGGGGGTGGCGACGATCGTCGTGGTCTATGCACTGGGCGCCGCCTTGGCGGGACGTGGGGCGGGGTTGCTTGCCGCGGCGTTTCTCGCCCTCAATCCACTCCACATCTGGTACTCCCAGGAAATCCGAATGTACGCCGTGCAGACATTGTTGGTGACCCTGTCATTTCTTCTAATGGTCACGGCACTGCGGCGTGATCAGGTCAGCGTGTGGGTGGGCTATCTGATCGTCACTGCGCTGAGTTTATACGCTCAATACGCCTCGTTCTACGCCGTGATCGCCCAGAATGGTTTCATCGTGATCTATTATCGTCACGACCGTCCGAAACTCCGCCATTGGTTTGCTTCGCAATGCGCTGTGATGCTCCTGTTTGCCCCGTGGCTTCCGGTCTTTGTGTCCCAGGCGAGGATGGCCGCGAGCAGTTCGTGGTTGGAGCCGCTCACGGCGAGCCGAGTGCTGGCGTTCTTTTCACTTCTCAGTGGGAACTACCTCGGAGATGCACATGGACGCGTAGTCTCCGAGTTGATCACGGTTGTAGCGTTGATTGCTCCAGTGGTGATTCTCTGGCGACGTGAATCCCGTCCGATGGCGAGCATGCTTCTGCTTTGGTTTCTCCTGCCCGTCAGTCTGCTGATCGTGCAGTCGTTGAATCAGAATCGCTTCCTGCCGCGCGTGTTGCTGTGTACGACGCCGGCCTTCGCGTTGATGCTGGGATGCGCGATAACTCAGTCTGGACGGACAATGGCCCGCGTGGTCGTCACGTTCATTGGAGTCGCCCTTCTTGCCTCAAACGCATTCGCCCTGCGGAACTACTATTTCTCCGAAAATGGCTGGGTGAAATCCGATCTGCGGGACGCGACAACCAAGCTGGCAGTCGAGATTGAGCCGGGCGATATCGTCGTACACCTGTCCGAGCATTCGCTCCGTCCCTTTCAGTGTTATCTGGGAAGCGGCGTCGCCGAGGGGGTCATCGACACACCCGTGTATCAGTCCCACTTGTTTGCCGTAACCGGCGACGGACGCTTGCCGCAGTCCACCGCTGGCTACAAACGGATTTGGCTCGTTTTGTACCCAGACCAGTTTCATCGCGATCTTGCGGAAACAGCCCGCGACTGGATGAACCAACATCACCATTTCCTTCGCGCGCTCCACGAATCCAACACTGTTTTTGTTGGTCTTTACGAGCGCCGGGACCCGCAACTGGCGCCAACTCACCACTGAGTTCTCCAGAAGTCTTGATTGCCGTCGCTGTCACACTTACAGTGGCCGGCGCGAGGCGCGACAGCTTTGATGAAGCATTCGGATTTTGTTCACCTGCATTTGCACACGGAGTACAGCCTGCTTGACGGGGCGTGCCGCATATCGGACGTCGTCGACAAGGCGCACGCGTGCAACATGCCGGCCGTGGCGATGACCGATCATGGAAACATGTTCGGTGCCGTCGAATTCTACAAGACCGCCCAGGAAAAGGGGCTCAAGCCCATCATCGGCTGCGAGGCCTACATCGCCCCGGGTTCGCGTCTCGAGAAGAAATCCACGAACGCCCGCGATGCCGCGTATCATCTCGTGCTCCTGGCCAAGGACGACGTCGGCTACAAGAACCTCGTGAAGCTGATATCGAAGGCGCATCTCGAAGGCTTTTATTACAAGCCGCGCATCGATAAGGAAATCCTTGCCGAACACTCCAAGGGACTCATCGGGCTGACCTCCTGCCTCAAAGGCGAGGTGCCCAACAAAATCAAAGAGGACCAACTCGATCTGGCCAAAACCGCGCTGGACGATTACCGGCACATATTCGAGCCCGGCGATTTTTACCTCGAGCTTCAGAACCATGGCATCGAAGAACAACGCATCGTCAACCGCACGCTGCTGCAATGGGCGAAGGAATTTCAGCTCCCGGTCGTTGCTACCAACGATGTCCATTACGTCGAGCGCGAGCATTGGGAAGCGCACGACTGCATGATCTGCCTGCAGACGCAGTCGTTGCTCTCCGACGAAAAGCGCATGCGGTACGTGTCGGAACAGTTCTACCTGCGCAAGCCGGAAGAAATGCAGGCGTTGTTTGCGGAAGTCCCGGAAGCGCTCCGCAACACCCTGGCCGTCGCCGAAAAGTGCAATCTGCTGATGGAATTCGGCAAGCTGCGATTTCCCGTGTATGAGCCGCCCGCCGGGTACACGCGCGAGAGTTATCTGCGCCACTTGTGTGAACAAGGCTTTCGCGACCGCTACGGCATCGAGTGGAACAAACCGAAGAACGCGCACGAAAAGCAGATCGTCGACCGCGTGGAATTCGAATTGAAGATCATGGAGAAGACGGGGTTCGTCAGTTACTTCCTGATCGTCTGGGATTTCGTGCATTTCGCGCGGAGCAATAGTATACCCGTTGGCCCCGGCCGCGGCAGTGCCGCCGGCAGCGTGGTGGCGTACCTGCTGAAGATTACCGACATCGATCCGCTCCGCTACAACCTGCTGTTCGAGCGCTTCCTCAATCCCGAGCGCATCTCGCCGCCCGATATTGATATGGATTTCTGCTACAACCGCCGCGGCGAGGTGATCGAGTACGTGCGCAAGAAGTACGGCGACGATCACGTCGCGCAGATCATCACCTTCGGTACGCTCGGCGCCAAAATGGTCGTCCGCGATGTCGGCCGCGTGATGGGGCTGTCCTATGGCGAATGCGACCGCATCGCCAAGATGATCCCGCCGGACATCGGGATGACGCTCCACAAAGCCCTCGAGATCAGTCCCGAATTGAAGACGGCGTATCAAACCGAATCGACGGTGAAGCGCGTGATCGATTACGGGTTTACTCTCGAAGGACTCTCGCGTAACGCTTCGACGCACGCGGCGGGCGTTGTCATTGGCGCGGATCCGCTCACAAATATCGTCCCGCTCACCACCGGCACGAACTCGAACGAAATTGTCACGCAGTATTCCATGAATCCGCTCGGCGATCTCGGCCTGCTGAAAATGGATTTCCTCGGGCTGAAGACGCTGACCGTGATCAAGGACGCGCTGGACCTGATCGAGGAAACGACGGGAACGAGGCTCGATATCGGCACGGTGCCGATGGACGACAAGAAGACGTTCGACATGCTCGCCAAAGCCAACACGATCGGCGTGTTCCAGTTGGAATCTCAGGGCATGCGCGACCTGTGCCGGCGCATCGGCGTCGATTCCATCGACGTGATCATCGCGCTCATCGCCCTGTTCCGCCCCGGGCCGATGAACATGCTCGACGACTATGTCAACCGCAAGCACGGCAAGGTCAAGGTCGCCTACGATCATCCGCTGCTCGAACCGATTCTCAAGGAAACATTCGGCGTGTTCGTGTACCAGGAACAGGTGATGCAGGCCGCGAACGCTCTCGCCGGCTACTCGCTGGGCGGCGCCGATATGCTGCGCCGCGCGATGGGCAAGAAGAAGCCCGAGGAAATGGAAAAGCAGCGCGACATTTTCATCAAGGGTTGCCATGAGAAGAACAAGATCCTCCGACCCAAGGCCAACCAGATTTTCGACATGCTCGCCAAGTTCGCCGGGTACGGATTCAACAAGTCGCACAGCGCCGCCTACGGCGTCGTCTCGTATCAGACCGCGTGGCTCAAGGCGAATCACCCCGTCGAATACATGGCCGCCGTGTTGTCCAACGAGCTGGCCAACACCGACAAAATCCAGCTCTTCATCAACGAGTGCAAACGCATGGGCATCGAGGTGCTTCCCCCCGATGTCAATGAAAGCGCCGTGCGCTTCAGCGTCCGCGACGGCAAAATCCGTTTCGGTCTCGCGGCGATCAAGAACGTGGGCGAGATCGCCGTGGAGAATGTCATGCAGGTCCGCAACGCGGGCGGACGATTCACGTCCTTCGAGGATTTCTGCACGCGCGTGGACCTGCGCACCGTGAACCGGAAAGTGCTGGAGTGCCTGGTGAAATGCGGCGCGTTCGATTCTCTCGGTGAACCCCGCGCCCAGGTCTTTGCCACGATCGAGTATCAAATGAACCGCGCCGCCAGCGTCCAGCGCGACCGCGAACGCGGCCAGACCGCTCTCTTCGATGTCGAACCCGCCAATACCCGGCGGACCGTCAACGGTCACGCTCCGTCCGTCGATTGGTCCCAGAGCCAAATGCTTGCCTTCGAGAAGGAACTCCTCGGCTTCTACGTCACCGGCCATCCGCTGACGCAATACGCCGACGTGCTCCGTCGCTACGAGCTCGCCTCAACCGGGCAACTCGCCCAGCTTCAAGAGGGGCAGATGACCCGCATCGGCGGCATCATCAGCAAGCTGACCCCGAAAACAACGAAGCAGGGCAAACCCATGGCCATCCTCACCCTCGAAGACCTCGACGGCTCCGTGGATGTCCTGGTGTTCCCGGAATCATACGCGCGATTCGCTTCGGTCCTCAAGGCCGACACCGCGATCTTCGTCTGCGGCAAAGCCAACCTGCGTGAGGACAAACCAAAAATCGCCGCCGAGCAGATCATTCCCCTGGACGATGTCCCCAGGAAATTCACGAAGGCCGTCCACATCCGTCTCTCCGCCGGAACGACCGAAGCCTCAACTCTCACCCGCGTTCACGACGTGGTCCGTGCCCACGCGGGCGACGTGCCGGTCCTGTTTTGCTTCATCTATCCCGACGGCAAACTGGTCTTCCTCGAAGCCCACGAGCATTTCTCCGTCGCCCCGACCCAGCAGTTCGTCCAGGACATCGAGGCGATCCTCGGCGAAGATAGCGTCTGGCTCAAGGTCGACTCCGAAAAACTCGCGGCGACCAATGAGTCACGCCGTCGTCCGTGGGAGCAACGCAACGCCCACGCCGCCGCCGCCTCCTGAAGCCGGGCGGGGCGCTCGCTTCCAACACCGTCCCCTTATGTCAAAGAACAACTGACGGCGCTGCGATAAAGCTCGGCGTCGTGCGTCCCGATTCACTTCGCCGGCAGGACCAGCTTCTGGCCGACCTTCAGCGAATCGCTCGTCAGACTGTTCGCCTTTCTCAACTCGGCGACGGTCACCCCGTTGTTCTTGGCAATCGACGTCAGCGTGTCGCCCTTTTGGACCGTGTACTCATTGCCGTTGGCCGGCGTAGCGGTTGAATTGCTCGTGCTTCCACCGCTGCCATGCGAACCGCTCATCGAGGCGAGTTCCTTCGCCAGTTGATCGATGATCGCCTTCTTGTCCGCCTCGCGCGCCGCATCCAGCGCCTTCACCCGCGCCTCCAACGCCTCAAGATCGTTGGCCGAGGCGCTCGGTCCGGATTGGTGCAGGTCCGCGATCTGCGACTGGAGTTGCTTGATGTCCTGCTGGATTTGTTGCTGGCTCGCCTGTAGCGCATCCACGTCCGCCCGCAGCTTGCTCAGCCGTTCGTCCAGAATGCCAACCTGCTGCCCAATCGTCTGGTCCTGGGCTGGCGCGATTTGTGCACTCGCGATTCCCAGGACAATCGCTGTGGCAAAAATGAGAAGCTCCTTGTGTTTCATGGCCGCAGTCTAGAAACCGCGCAAGGACGTTTCAAGCCTCGATTCTGCCCTTTCGTAAGCCTCGCCCGGTACGCACGATAACACTGGCCTGAATCGTGCTCCCCATCACGGTGGACGACTATGGAATGAGCAGGACCGATCTTCAACGGATTGAAGAAGCCACGGTGGAAACAGAGTCGGGGGAGCAGGTCATACCGGAAATCCCCACCGACTCCGTCGCCCCCATGTTCACCAATCCGGCCGACTGGTTTGTCCCGCCGTTCCCCCAAAAACTCGAGGACCTCGATGTCAGCCCCGGCTTCCTCGCCGATCTCGCCCTCAAAACCGTCCCGCTCGACTCCGATTGCAGCACCGCCACGATCGCCGCCCGCATGCATCTCGGCATGATGATCACCGAGGCGCTCCTCCAACGGCTCTGCCACGACAAGTTCGTCGAAATCAAAGGCGTCGTCGGCCTGCATAATCATCGCTACGCCATGCTCGACCGCGGCTGGCAGGAATTGCGCCGCCTCACCAGCTTCTGCAGTTACGCCGGCCCCGCTCCGGTCTCGCTCAAGTCTTACACCGAGATGATCACCCAGCAGGTCCGCAACCGACCTCCCGCCACCCGCCAGGCCATCGATCAGGCCCTGTCCAATCTCATCCTGTCCGATTACGCCAAGGAAATCATCGGCCTCGTCATCGGCTCGGGACGCAGCCTCTTCCTCACCGGCCCGTCCGGCAACGGCAAAACCGCCACCGCCCGCGCCCTCGTCGACGCCCTCCCGGGCGAGGTCTGGATTCCCTACGCGATCGAAGTCGATGGCCAGGTCATCCGCGTCTTCGATGCCCACAACCATTTGCCCATCCCTCACGCCAACGATAATCACGACCGCCGCTGGGTCCGCGTCCGCCCGCCTCTCGTGGTCGTCGGCGGTGAGTTGACCCTCGACTCCCTCGAGCTGTCGTTCACCGAAACGCAACGCTTTTACGAAGCCCCGCTTCATATGAAGTCCAACGGCGGCGTGCTCGTGGTCGACGACCTCGGCCGCCAGCGCTGTTCCGCCACGGAACTCCTCAACCGCTGGATCGTGCCCCTCGAGTACCGCATCGATTACCTGACCCTCAGCACCGGCAAGAAAATCCAGGTCCCGTTCGAACAGATCGTCATCTTCGCCACCAACCTCACCGAAGCCGACCTCGAAGACGAAGCCTTCATGCGCCGCATGGGCTACCGACTCAACGCCGAGGCCCCCAGCGCCGAGACCTACACGGAAATCTTCCTCCGCTACGCCCGATCCCGCGGCCTGTTCGCCGACGACAACATCGTCTCCCATTTGCTCCAGAAGTATCAGACCGAAGGACGTATGCCCAAGTCCTGCGATCCCCGCGACCTCATCGACCGCACGATCGATCGCTGCCGACTCCTTCGCCAGCCCGTCAAACTCACCGAGGAAGGCCTCGATCTCATCTGGCGAGGCTATTTCGGCCAGCCCGGCACCGATCCCAAGCGTCGATAAGTGCTCATCAGCTCGGGTTCGTTTTGCTTGTCTCGGGTTCGTTTTCCCCTTTCTCGGGTTCGTTTTTCACCTCAAAGTGTAAAGATTTCCGACAGTGAACTTTTACAACCCGTTCCGACCGAATCGATTGCCGATTTCGACCTTTCCCGAATTCTCGGGTTCGTTTTGTAAATTTATATTTTTTCCGGAGTCCCTCCCCCCTCCCACGCAACCGGAACCATCCAAACCACAATCCACGACGCATGATCCAGCAAACATGCCCCCCGATCTACCACATCCGCCGGCCTATGGCAATAGAAAATATCTGGTAACGATATGCACATCTATCGCTTGCAAGTAGGCCGATCCAGTATCCCGGGCGTCTGGTATTGCGAAACGCGTGACCTTGCCCGGCGGAAGCCCCTCGCCGGCTGGGAGAAGATCTCCTCTCCCTCCCGGGGGAGGGGACTCAGGTGAGGGGGCACTCGCCAAATGAGATTTGCAACAGGGATTGTCGGTAACACGCTGACTATAAACCGGTTGGATGATAACCATTCCCTGCTTGACATCTGCGGTATCATAATGATATTGTAATGATATCATGAAAGGAAGCTTATGAACCCTGATCAATCCGCCACCAACCAGGAACGCGTCGTCCGCGTCCACAACGGTTGGGTTATGCTGCCGTTGCTCATCGGCCTGTTCGTCGGAAATATCGCCCTGCAAATCTGGTCAATTTACAAACTCGCCACTCTCGGCCTCGGATTCCTGCCCCTCATCATCGGCTCTTCCCTGTTGTTGCCCGTGAGCATCATCCTTCTCACGGGCTTCTTCACGCTCCAGCCCAATGAAGCCCGCGTCCTGATCCTCTTCGGCGCCTACCGCGGCACCGTCCGCGAAAGCGGCTTCCACTGGGGTAATCCGTTCTATTCCAACGGCTCGGCCCAATCCGGCGTCGTGGCCCAAATGGCGGAAGCACAGCGCGAAGCGATGGCCGCCAAGGCTGGCGTCGCGGGTTCCTCTTCGTCACGACGAACCAGCGCCCGCCACAAGATTTCCCTCCGCGCCCGCACGTTGAATGGCGAGAAACTCAAGGTCAACGACAAGCGCGGCAACCCCATCGAGATCGGCGCGGTCGTCGTCTGGCGCGTCTCCGACACCGCCCAGGCCACGTTCGACGTCGATGACTACGAGAAATACGTCCAAACCCAAAGCGAATCCGCCCTCCGCCACCTCGCCAGTGTCTACGCCTACGATCACGGCGAGGAAAACGAGATCACCCTCCGCAGCGGTGTCGACGAAGTCTCCCAGGCGTTGCGCAAGGAATTGCAGGAGCGCCTCGCCAAAGCGGGCGTCACCGTGGACGAAACTCGTCTCACCCATCTCGCCTACGCCCCCGAAATCGCCCAGGCCATGCTCCGCCGTCAACAGGCCGAAGCTGTCATCGACGCCCGCCAGAAGATCGTCCATGGCGCGGTTAGCATGGTGGAGATGGCGCTCCGTGACCTCGCCGAGAAACACGTCGTCCAGCTCGACGACGAGCGCCGCGCCGCCATGGTCAGCAATCTCATGGTCGTGCTCTGCGGCGAATCCGAGGTCCACCCCGTCGTCAACGCCGGCACGCTCTACAACTGACCGGTCTCCATGGCGGAACGTAAGTCCTTTCTCCTGCGCATCGACCCTGAGCTCTGGGCCGACCTCGAAGCCTGGGCTCAGGGCGAACTGCGCAGCGTCAACGGCCAGATCGAATACATCCTCCGCCAGGCCGTCCAACACCGCAAACACCCATCGCCCCCGCCCCCCGCACCGCCCCCGGATCCGCCTTCCCACTCCGCGTTGTAGCGGCGCTTCTGTGAAGCGCCGACCGCTCCGGTTCCGCGCGCCTCACATGCTCGACGATCTACCTGTCTCTGGCTGTTTTCGGCTGGGATCGCCCGTCTTCGATGACCTTATCCCACCGCGCCATTTTGTAGGGCAACCGGCTCGGTTGCCACCGCCTCTGGTGGCGCAAGCGTCCCTGCTTGCGGCTTGTCAGCCAAGCGCCTTGTGGATACGATCGAGGTGTGAGCGAGCGCGTTAGCCAAGTGCCGCAAGCTGGGGAAATGATGCCAGACGGCTCAGCAACGCGCTACGTCAAGGTGTTGGAGCTTCCGCCAGTCGATTCATCCCAAACCGCTGTGCGGACCGCTATTGCGAGCAAGGAGCAGAAATGAACGAGTAGAGACAACGATAGCATGAGTGATTTTAACGACAGAGCCAAGCGGTATCATCAGGCAATCCATGATATTCTCATCAAGGAATGGGACCCGATTGGCGTGGGGGACGAACCGAGAGCACAAGATGAGTACGACTCCTACGTACCGGGGGTATACAAACACCTCATTCATCGCTCACCAGAGCGAGACCTGTTCGATTATCTGCAGCACATCGAGACCAAGCGTATGTGTTTGCATGCCAATCGTGCTCACACAGAAAAGATAGTCAAACGACTAATGTCTTTGGTTGAGGAGATTGAGGGCGGAAAGAGCAGCTCAACTTCAAATTAGGACACTACCCTGCGTTCGGCTCTGCGGGTGTCGATTATGGCAGATGCAAAACTATCGCATTAAGAGACTTGTTGCAGCCTGCATAGGCGTGTTGTTACTGCTCGTCACGCCCTGTATCGCTTTTGTTGGCGCATTGCCACTCATCTTCTCAACTGAATTTGCCAACGACACCGTTCCAGTAAGGGTTGTTGCGATTTCAATGTTATTATTCATGCTGGCAGTTTTGACATGCTGGATGGGAATCCTCCTCTTACGTAAGGGCAGAACTTCAAATTAAGACACCACACCGTCTATCCCGCCATTGACATCCCCCGCCCGGTTTGCTAACTTACCCGGGAACATGAAGTCAGTGCATCCATACGCAACCGCAGTCCGGGCCGCCTATTATTGGTTTTATTTTAGCCAGCCCCCCCTGCGGGCTGTGTGTTGATGCTGAAACGTTGACACCCAACCGTCCCGCAGGCGCGGGACGGTTTTTTTATGCTCAAAAAACCGCGCCGCGCATCGGGAAAAGGAGAAAAGGAATGATCATCGTGCTAAAACCAGGAACCAGCGAACCCGACATTCAGCAGGTCGCCGATGCGGTCAAGAAGTTCAATTACGAGCCCCGCCTGATCCGCGGCGTCGAGCGCACCGTCGTCGCCTGCATCGGCGACGAACGCAACCATCATACGCTCGAATCCCTCATCGCCTTCTCGCAGGTCGAGAGCGTCACCCCAATCCAGAAGAAATACAAACTCGTCAGCCGCGAATATCAGGGCAACGACACCGTCCTCGACGTCGGCGGACTCAAGATCGGCGGCGGCACGTTCCACGTCGTCGCCGGCCCGTGCTCGGTCGAGAACGCGACGCAAACGCTGGAAACCGCCCGAGCCGTGAAATCCTACGGCGCAACGCTCTTCCGCGGCGGCGCGTTCAAGCCCCGTACCTCCCCGTACGATTTCCAGGGCCTCGGCCGTGACGGACTCGAAATGCTCAAGCAGGCCCGCGCTTCCACCGGGTTGCCTCTCGTGACGGAAGTCATGTCCCCGCAGGACGTCGAGATGGTCGCGTCCTACGCCGACGTTCTCCAGATCGGCGCGCGCAACGCGCAAAACGTCCCGCTCCTCGCCGCCGCTGCCGCCTCTGGCAAAGTCATCCTCCTCAAGCGCGGCATCTCGGGATTAATCGATGAATGGCTGCTCGCCGCCGAGTACATCTGCGTCCATGGCAATAACAAGGTCATCCTCTGCGAACGCGGCATCCGCACATTCGAGCACGCCTGCCGCAATACGCTCGACCTCAGCGCGGTCGCGGTCGCGAAAAAGGAAACGCATCTGCCCGTGTTCGTCGACCCCAGCCACGCCGCCGGCCGATTCGACATGGTCATCCCGCTTTCGCGTGCCGCAGTCGCCGTCGGCGCGGATGGTCTGCTCGTCGAAGTCCATCCAGATCCCGCCACGGCCCTCAGCGATGGCGGTCAGCAACTCAAGCCGAAACAGTTCGGCCAGTTGATGGCGGAAATCCGCCCGCTCGTCGAAGTCATGGGCAAACAACTGGGAGGCGTATAAACCCGGCGCCCGGCATCACGGTCGCGTGACGTGGACGCGCATGAACTGATTCGTGCCGGTCGTGTCGCTGGCTTGAATCGTGTACGCCGTGCCATTCGTCGCGACGATGTTTTGAACGACCTCGTCGGCATTGCTCGTCCATGTGCCGCCGATCATTGCCGCCGCCTCGGCAACGCACGTGAGGTCGGTCGCTGCGATGGCGCGAGAATACGTGAGCGTTAGGAACCCATCCGCCAGCGCGGGCGAGGGCAGGACGGCGGTCTCATTCGACTTCGGCTCCAGCGCCAGCGCGTATTTCAGCAGGTTGCAAATCCCATCCCCGGCCGGCGTCGCGAGATTGCCGCTCACCGCCGCCTCCAGCAGTTCCGCGCCGGTGAACTTGCTCATCCGCCAATCGTCCATCGGCGTGTGTTCATCCGCGCCAATGTCCGTCCGGCTCCCGTAGACGCGCGGGTCATCGTCGATGTCCCGTTCTCCCGCCGCCGCCACAAACCCCGGATCGCCGCGGTCAATCGCCGGCGACGCGTCCGTCAGCAAAAAGTTCGTCTGCGACGCGTTGCCGAACAACGGATCGGCAAAGATCGAGTGCGCGTCGTTGGTCGTCGCCGCCTGGTAAGCCGCGAAGCCCGTATACGTCACCTTCTTCCATTCCCATTGCGCGTTGTTCGTGGCGCCCGACGTGAAATACAGATTCCAATCCACCGTGTTCGTGTTCTGCGTGAACGGATTGCCAATCAGCAAATTCTGCGTGTTGGCGAACAGGATGTTGTGCGTGAATACATTCGAGAGCGTGTAGTACTGGAGATAAAACTCACCGTAGCCCTGTAACTGGCTGTCGTTGTGATACAGCGTGTTGTGGGTGATCTGGCAGCCCTCCGTCCGTCCCACGCTCGTGCTGTACCCGCCAATCGAGATGCCCTGCGAATTGTTCTGCCAGATCAGATTGTCGCGCAACACACAGCCGATCGCCGCGTGCCCCTTGTGTTCGCTCGCCAGTTCCACGCCGATATCGCAGTTGTGCACCTGATTCAACTCAAACAGCACGTTCGAGCAGCCGTCGCAGTACAATCCGTCCGCATCGTAGCTCTTGTCGCTCGAATTGCTGATCGCGCTGATGTTCCACACCACGTTGCTGAGGCAAACCCCATTGCGCGCGTAATCCTGGTTCGAGTCGGAACACGTGCCCTCATACCCGATGAAATCAATGCCGATATTGTTGTTGTCGTGGACCATGTTGCCGCTCACGTCAAAATTGATGACGTTCCCGTTGAGCGTGAACGATTCGCTCTCGCCGGTCTGAAGACGGAACACCTCGTTGCCCTGTAACACCAGATTGCTGATCGGCTGGCTTGCCGATGTGCCGTAAATCGCAATCCCGAACCCGTTGCCGCTCTTGTTGGTGTTCACAATGTCGTGCACGCGATTGGCCAGCAGCGTGATGTCGTGTGATGGCCCGGTGATGAAAATCCCCGCGGGCGTCAGCGCTTTGCTGTTGGTCTGGTAATTTCGCACCTCGAACCCCTGGATCGACACGTAACTATTATTCGCCAGCAGCAGCAACGGGCTCGCGTCATAGCCGGAATCGGTGACCGGCAACGTCGAGCCGTCCACGACCGCCGTCTCCCCCGGATAACTCCGAAACGTCACGTACCCGCCCGCCGCGCTCCCGGAAACATTCACCGTGACGACTTCCCGATAAATCCCGCCCCGCACCCACGCCGTGTCGCCCGGCGCCAGCGTGTTGGCCGCCTTCTGAATCGTGCCCCATGGTTGATCGATCGTGCCGGCCGCGCTGTCGTTGCCGTTCGTCGCCACGTAGTAATCGTTCGCCACGGCGTAACCCGATCCGCCAACAACCAATGCCACAACAATTAAAAACACTTTCATGGAATCATGCCCTCGTTACCCGCCACAACAGCCACAAACCCAGGAACTCAAACAACAGATTCGGCGACCAGAGTATGGCCTCGGGATACAATCCCGGACGGCTCTTCAATGTGTTCGCCAGGATCATCATAAAATAAAAGATCAGCGCCAGCCCGAGACTCAACGCGATCCCGATCGATGTCTCGCGGCGGCTCGTCTTGATCCCCAATGGAATCCCGATGAGCGTGAACGCCAGGCACGCCACCGCGCTCGCCACGCGTTGCTGCGCTTCCATCAACGCCGCCGCCGGATAAATCCCCTGCGCCCGCAGATCGTGGATCTCATCCACCAATTCCCCGAATACCAGGTCCCCCAACTGCCGCGCCGCCCGCGCCTGGTGCAACAGCCGTCCTAGGTCCATCTCCACCGGGTAATGCTGCATCGTCGCGTCGCGTTGAATCTTGTGAATGTTCGTCGGGTCCTTCGCGTCGCGGAAATCGCCGCGCACGTTGTACAAATCGAGCAGCAATTTGCGTTCCTCGGGCCGCGACGAGACGATCCCTTTCTGCGCCCGCATGCTCGACACGACGTTGTTGCTCTCGTCGAGCGAATAGATCATCACGTCCTCGATGATGTTGCCCTTCTTCCTGCCGGCATAGATCACGTAGCCGGGAAAATCCTTGATGTACGTCCCTTCCTCAATCAGCGCCATCGGGTTCTGCGACCCCAGCCGCACGAACATCGTCTTGAATGCGAATCGACACGCCGGCGCCAGGTCCGCATTGATGTACAGGCAGCACACGCTCGCCACCGCTCCAAGAAGAATCACCGGCGCCACCACCTGCCCGAGGCTCATCCCGCTCGCCCGCATCGTGTTGATCTCGTTGTCGGCGCTCATCCGCCCGAAAATCAAAATCGCCGTCGCCAGCATCGCCATCGGCAGCGACAAACTCAGGATGTTCGGCGTCATCAACAGCACGAAATAACCGACCACTTCCAGCCCCACCCGCTGGTTCACCAGCATGTCGCTGAGCTGTTTGAGAATCCGCGCCAGCAACAGCACAAACGTGCACACCGCAATGGTCAAAAGAAGCGTAATGACCGCTTGCCGTGTGATATACTTGGCGAGGATCTTCATTCGCAGTGAGTACGACTAACAACTTTTCTGCGTCAATGCCACGCAAAATCCCCTAGACCGCAAGCTGTCAATGCGCCCTTTCTGCGATACCACCACCATAAATTGCTGGTAATAAGTGTATTACGACAAATCGCTAACTGAAGAATAAAAATCGCCATGAGAGAATTTATTTCGTTGACTCCCTTGCGGGTAGCGCCTAAGTTCTGTTTAACGTGATTGAAGACCGCCATGCCGTTGTAGATGAAGTTCCAACTGGAACTTGTGGAGGCTTCGGCCTCTGTCGTTTTTGGGGCGGCGCGCAGGTGTTGCGTCGTACGAGCGCGCGTGTCCCGAGGACTATTCGCCGCGACTGGCAGTTGCGCGGCGGTTGGGAGGGGGAGCAGAGCCTGCGACACGACGCGGTTCTTTCTGTTCGACGGCAGCCAAAGGCAGCGATGCCGATGGCGAACAGAAAGGAGAAGTGCAATGAAACCCAATCACGTTCGTCGCGGGGGGTTGGCATCACGGCTCAAGCGCCGCCTGAAAAAGGCAGTGCGCAGCGCCATGGTGAGGCGTTGGTTCTTTGTCGTGGTTGTGAAGATCACGATTTGGCTAATCAAGCGTCTGTGGTTCGACAAGAATCGCACCAACTTCTCCCCTTAAGCCAACTTTCAGATGGAGGTGATCGGTCATGATGAACAAGGCCCTCACCCTAATCAGGGTCTTCCACAACCTGAAACAGAAAGATTTAGCCGAGAGCTTGGGGGTTTCGCCTTCTTTTCTAAGTGAGATTGAGTCCGGGAAGAAGCAACCAACAGTTGATATGCTGCAGAAGTACGCAGATCACTTTCGAATTCCCGTTTCATCTCTAGTCTATTTCTCAGAACAGATGGACAAAGGCGGCCAGCGCGCGAACAATCCAATCGCCGCGAAAGCCTTAAGGATGCTGGAGTGGCTCGACACAATCACTAGGGATGAGGAAGACCACAGTGAGGAACAGGTATCCGCTTAACCAGTCCCCGCTCTTTTGCTTGCGTCGGCGGAAAGGGCTTGCGGAGCTGCTCGGCGTATCACTAAAGACGCTGGAGAACCTTGCAAACGCTAATCCACCTGAATACATGTGCTTCGGCAAGACGATTCGAAAGAACGGGAAAGAAAAGAGACGAGATATCGAATGGCCAAAGAAACCGTTGAGGCGAGTTCAAAGGCGAGTGGCACACATCCTCGATCGCATCGAGCCACCAGATTATATTCAGTCGGGATTCCGCGAACGTTCCTATATTAAGAACGCTCTCAGCCACCCGTGTGGTACTCGCATCGCAAAAATCGACATCCGAGGCTTCTTTCCGAATTCGTCAGCGAGGTGGGTTCGCAGGTGTTTCGTTGACGACTTTCAGTGTAGCGACGACGTGGCGGCGATCCTGACCAAGCTCCTGACCTTCGCCGGCCATTTGCCAACGGGCGGCAATGCAAGCACCATCATCTCGTTCTACGCATACAGGCCAATGTTTGACAGGATTCAAGAGCTCGCCGTTTCTCGTGGGTTAAGAATGACCTGCTGCGTTGATGACATGACCTTTTCCGGAACTGCCGCGACGAGTGCATTCCTGAATGAAGTCCGCAAGATTGTGCAACAGCACGGCCTGCGAACACACAAAGTGCATTACTTCGAAGCACATCAGCCCAAAATCGTCACCGGGGTCGCCCTAACATCCAAGGGGTACCGCCTGCCCAACGTGCGCCGGAAGAAACTCCACGAGGATTTCGAGGAATTTCAGCGCGAAAGCGACGCCAATGCGCGGGTCAAGATCGGTGAACGGCTTTTAGGGAGAGCAGTTGAGGCCGCCCAGATCGAAGCCCGGTTTCAACCGCAGGTTCGCGCTGCAGCAGGTATGCTCAAGGAGGCTAAGGCGCTCGCCAAGGCAACCGTTGTGCAAGGCGTGCCGTCTGGTTCGGGTGAGTAGCGTGCGAATTCTGCTGCCACGCAAAATCCATCTCGGCCCGTTTCAGCCGACGCTGGAATCGGCCCTCGCGAACGAGATTTCCACCCGCAAAAAGGCCCGCGGCCCGCTCACGCCCCTGACCATCGTCGTCCCCACGCGCCTCCTCGGCCTGTATCTTCAACGCACCCTCGCCCGCGCGCTTCCCCATGGCCACATCAACCTGCGGTTCCGCGTGCTGGAAGATCTGCTTCCCAAAACGCGGCGCGCGCCCCGACTCGGCCTCGAACTCCTCTGCGACCAGATCGCCCGCGATGAAATTCCCGCCACCGGCCATTTCGCGCCCGTCCGCGACACCCGCGGCTTTCGCAACGCATTGCTCGAGACATTCAAGGACCTCGAACAGGCCGGCGTGTCGCCCGAATCGTTTCGCAAGACAGCCGCAAAATCTCCGAAGCTGAAGGAGCTTTCCTCAGCCTACTCCGCCTACCGCCGTTGGCTTGCCGCCCACGGGTTCGCCACCGAATCGGATTTGTATCAAAGCCCTGACGCGCCCAGGCCCGATTCGGAAACGTTCCTCTACGGATTCTACGATCTCACGGCTGTCCAAAAGAGTTTTGTCGAGAAACTCGCTCCCACAACCATCTTCTTCCCGTCGACCGGCCACGACGCCTACGCGGAGCCGCTCCTGAAGTGGTTCAAGTCCAAAGAATACAAGGTCGTTCCGCCGGGCGACAACACAGCTCGCACCAAACCCGACGCCAACATCATCTCCGCTCCCGGCGAAGCCAGTGAAGCGCAGGAAGCCATCCGTGACGCGCTCACATTTGCATCCGCGAATGGACGCTCCTTCAACGATGTCGCGATTCTCTGTCGCAGCCGCGACCAGTACGACGCAATCCTGCGCGACGCTCTGGGCAATCTTGGCATCAAGGCTTACTTCCGTGGAGGTCGTCCGTTGACCGAGCAATCCGACGCCCGCTTGCTGTCGTTGTTGCTGGAAACGGTCCGTTCCGATTTCAGCCGCGCCACCGTCATGGAGCTGGCCTGCCACATCGGTCCCCACTCGCAGTGGGACGCGCTCTCCGTGCAACTCGGCATCGTCGGCGGACAGCAACAATGGCTCGAACGCCTCGAAGCCGCCTCTTCGGCGTCCCCCGGGGAAGCAACCGACGCAATCGACGAACGCCGTCGCGAACGCCGGCAGCGCGACGCGGGACAAATGCTCGCGTTTGTGAACAGCCTCGGCTCCCTCCTCGGCAGGCTGCCCGACGAAGCGAACTGGAGTGAATACTCTTCCGCAATCCTCTCGGCCTTCGGCGCTTTCGGCGGCAAGAGCGAACTCATTATCAGGTGCGTTCGCGCCCTGGACGAACTGGAAGAATTTCAGCCGCGGGCGTCTTTCGACACTTTCGCGGATTATTGCTGGCGTTCCATCGAAGCGACCACCAATCAATCCGAGCAGTTTCAGGGCGGCGGCGTATTCGTCGGCGATGTCATGAGCGCTCGCGGGTTGTCCTGGCCGCTCGTGATCTTGCTCGGGCTCGCGGAGAAGAGCTTCCCGCGCATTGTTCGCGAGGATCCGCTCCTGCCCGATGACGAGCGCGCGCGGATCAGCCCGGATTTGCCCCGTAAACTCGCCGGCCACGACGAGGAGCGGCTTCTGTTTTCGCTCGCCACAAGCGCAGCCCGCGAAAAGCTGGTGCTCAGTTATCCCCGATTGGAACCCGCCACCTCGCGTCCGCGCATCGCTTCCTTTCTCCTGCTGGAATACGCCGGCGCGAACAATTTCAAAACGCTCGACCAACAGGTCGTCCGAATCCCCCTCTCGCCCGTGCGCCTGATCGCCGCGCCGCTGAATGATCGCGAGTTCGATCTGGCCGCGCTTCTTTCCATCACCGAAAAACCCGCGTACCTGAATCACGTGTCACCATTGCTGGCCCAGGGTGTGACGAATGCAGGCGCCCGCTGGCGCGAGCGCGCCCTCACCACCCACGACGGCTTGTTCGGTCGGGACGACGCCCAAAAGCTGCTCCGCGAACGGTTCGGCCTGGAAAAACTCGTCATCAGCGCCACCTCGCTCGAGGATTTCTTCGGTTGTCCGTTCTACTATTTCCAAAAGCACGTGCTCGGCGTGGAACGCTGGGAGGAACCCGAGGCCGCCTTTTCCATCGACGCTCTCGATCTCGGCTCGCTCTATCACGCGATCCTCGAGGATTACTACCGCTCGGGCGCGCGCGATATCGCATCCGTCGCCGAAAAACATTTCCACGAGTTTCATCGCCGGGGCGTGACGGGTTACCCGACCGTTTGGGAAGTCAAAAAGCAAATCATCCTGGAAGAACTCACCGCGTTTATCGAACGCGACCGGGCCGCGTCCGCGGATTGGACGCCGGCCGAATTCGAGAAGGAATTCCGCGGTATCGCCGTCGCGCCAC
The DNA here is from genome assembly GCA_035501175.1 of Verrucomicrobiia bacterium. Lineage (GTDB taxonomy): Bacteria > Verrucomicrobiota > Verrucomicrobiia > Palsa-1439 > Palsa-1439 > Palsa-1439. The sequence continues at coordinate 34,856 of DATJWQ010000017.1, forward strand.
CGGTTCGTCTGCGCGGCAAAATCGATCGCATCGACCGCAGCGCTGATGGCGCGCGTGCCCGCATCCTGGACTACAAAACGGGTCGGTCTCCGCGCAGCGTCCACGATGACTCGCTGGCCGGCGGCGAGGCGCTGCAGTTGCCGTTGTACATTCTCGCCGCGGAGAAATTGCTGCCCACGCGCAAGATCGAATCGGCCAGCTACCTGTACTTCACGCTCCGTGGCGGGTATCGGACCGTCACGTTCACCCACCACGCGCTCGACGAGCAGTTTCCCGCCATCAACCGCCTGCTCGAAACCGCCGCCGACATGATTCGCAGCGGCGTGTTCGCCCAGTTCGCCACCGCCGACGGTTGCCGCCAATGCGAGTTCCGCCCGATCTGCGGCAACGGCATCTTGAAACTGTACGAACGGAAGCAGGACGATCCGCACATGGAAGCGTTTCGGTCGATCAAGGAGAACGTCGAATGACGCAGCCCGTCGACCGCCAGGCGCGCGAGACCGCCGCGAACGGCCTCGACACCACGTTGTTCGTCGAAGCTGCCGCCGGGACCGGCAAAACCACCGCGCTCGTGGCCCGTATTCTGTCCGCGGTAGCTTCGGGACGCGCCCGTCTCCCCGAAATCGTCGCAATAACGTTTACCGAGAAGGCGGCGGGCGAATTGAAGGTGCGTCTGCGCGAGAGACTGGAAGAGACACTCCGCGGAGCCCAACTCGCCCAGGCCTTGAGCGATCTGGAGCGGGCCCACATCACCACGATCCATTCCTTCTGCGCCTGGATCTTGCGCGAGCGCCCCGTCGAAGCCGTGGTCGACCCGCAGTTTGTGGTTGCCGATGACCTGCAACGCCAGCTTCTCCTCGAACAGGCGTGGGAGGAATGGCTCGAAACGGAACTGGCGCACAACCCGCCCGCGTTGCGCCAGGCGCTCATGCGCGGCATCGAACTGGACAGGTTTCCCGAGTTGGTCGCCCAACTCGTCGATCATCGCGACCGACTCGATCGCGCGACGCAACTCGATGCCATGCCGCTCGACGCCGCGAACGTGCTGGCCCGGGTGAAGTCGGTCGCGCCGGCGTTGGAACGGTGCCTGAAACATTTCCGCGAACGGACCGACAATTCCTGCGTCCGCGCGCAGACACTGCTCGACACATTGCCGTCGTTGGACCAGGCCTCGACCGATCGTCAGATCGCGGTGCTGCGATCTCTGGAGATTACCGCGCCGAAGGCAATCGCGCTGCTGGATGGCCCCGAAGCGTTTCGTGAGATGAAGGATCTCACCAAACAACTCAAAGCCTTGCTGGACGATTTCCGCGCCGCGGCGGACCACAACTTTCTCGTTGCCCTGGTCAATTGGCTGCGCGGGTTCGTGGATCACTTCCAGAAGGTCAAACACGAGCGGGCGGTGCTGGATTTTGATGACCTGCTGTTGAAAACGCGCAATCTCGTTCGCGACAATACGGAGGTGAGGGCCGATCTCCAGCGTCGCTTCAAGTTCGTGGTCGTCGACGAGTTTCAGGACACCGATCCCGTGCAAACCGAGCTTGTGCTCTTGCTCGGCCAGGGAGCTCCGGGCAAGTTGTTTGTCGTCGGCGATCCCAAGCAGAGCATCTACGGCTTTCGCCGCGCCGACATCGAGATGTACGCCAACGCCCGCCGACAAATCGAGAAGACGGGAAAAACTCTCACGTTTCAGCAGAACTTCCGCAGCCGGTCCACCATCCTCGACTGGGTCAACGATGTCTTTTCGAAAATCCTCGTCAAATCCGAGGACGGCCACTATCAGCCCGAGTACATTCCACTGAAACCGCGTCCCGATCTGAAAACCACGGAACCTTCGGTGACCTTGCTTCGTCCGAATCAATTCCTCAAAGCCACCGCGGATGAACTGCGCCGCGCCGAAGCCGAGACCGTCGCCCGCTATCTCCGCCGCCAGGTCGCCGCGGGCGCCTGCCAGTGGGGCGACGTGGCTCTGTTGTTTCGCGCCTACACCGGCGTCGAGACGTACAGCGAGGTGCTGGAGGAGCACGGCGTGCCTTTCCGCGTCATCGGCGGACGCGGCTACTACCAGCGCCAGGAAATCCAAACGCTGTCTTCGTTGCTCTCGTGTCTCGATAATCCGGCCGACAAACTCAATCTGGTCGCGGTCCTGCGCTCGCCGCTGTTCGGCTGGGCCGACGAAGGAGTCTTCCTCGTCGCCCAAACGATGAAGCTGGATTATCTCGCTGACGTCCCGCCAACCGCGCCGGAACAGGTGAAATCGACGTTCGCTTTGCTGCGCGAATTGCACGAATCGCGGCACAGCTTCTCCGTGCCGGGGTACGTCGAGCACGTGTTGGCCCGCGCCCGCGTCTGCGAAGCGTTCTTTGCCAGCGAACCCGACGGCGCGCAATGCCTCGCCAACCTCCTCAAAGCGCTCGAATTGGCCCGCCAACTCGAAGCCCTCGGCCTGCACTCTGTCCGCGCGTTCGTCCGACGATTGCGCGAGACTGTGCTCGGCGGCGTCGACGAGGAACCTTCTCCGGCCACCGAGGAAACCGACAATGTCGTGCGCATCCTCACGATCCACAAAGCGAAGGGCCTGGAGTTTCCCGTCGTCGTGCTGGCGGACCTGGCGGGACGCTCGTCGGATTCGGGCGCCAAGTTGTTGTTCCGCGCCGATGGCGGCGCCGAGTTGCGATTTGCGCGCATGAGAACGGCGGGATTCGACGCGACAGACGGCGAACAGGAGAAGCGCGAGGAAGCGGAGGAAATCCGGTTGCTGTACGTGGCCGCTACCCGCGCGAAACAGCGTCTCGTGATTCCGTGGTTCGCGGAGAAAGGCGGGCGAATCGATCTCCTCGCGCGTGGATTCAAACCCGAGGCCAGTGAGCTCGTCGAGCTGCCGGATTTGGCTTCGCTCGCTCCGGACAGCCCCGAGGCTGGGAAACCAGCGGCAGAGGCAGGCTCGGTGAGTCAATTGATTGACAAACGGCGACAATGGGAAGCATCTCGCATCGAGTTGCTCGCTCGCGCCGCCAAGCCGTTGTCGCGCGTCAGTCCGTCGAAGCTCGCGGGCGAAACGGAGCCGCCCGACGACGAGGTAATTGGCGCGGGCCGCGAACAGGCGATGGAGTTTGGCAGCGTGGTCCACGATGCGCTGGAAATGGTCGACCTGGAGGCAAAAAGCGCCCAACAACGCGCGCAAATCGAGCATTTCATCGCCCAAACGGGTCTGAATGATGAACAGAAACATCGTGCCGTGAACCTGGCCATCGCCGCTGTCGAGTCGGAGTTGATGGACCGGGTACGCCACGCACAGCAGATTTATCGGGAAGTGCCGTTCAGCCACGTGGTTGACGACGGCTTGATGGAAGGCAAGATCGATCTCTTGTTCTGCGAGAACGACCGGTGGGTCCTGGTCGATTACAAGACAGACGCTCGCGAGGAAGCAGGAAAATACGCCCGGCAATTGCGCGCCTACGCCACGGCGCTCCAACACGTGGCCGGCATCGCGATTGCTGAGAAGCTACTGTTTTTCCTCGCGAGCGGCATCGTCAGGAAAGTGGACGGATGATCAAAGTCGACATGCACATGCATTCGGGAGAAGACCCCGAGGACGGCCTGCGCTATCCGGCGACAGCGCTGATCGACCGTGCGGTCGAGCTCGGTTATGCGGCGATTGCCATCACCTGCCACTGCCGCGTGCTCGAGGATGAACGGGTTTTCGACTACGCCCGCCGCAAAGGACTGCTGCTCATCCGCGCGGTCGAGTGGAACATCCAGAAGCGCGACGTTCTTCTGTACAACATCACCCAGCGCGAGGCGGAAGCGATCCGCACGTTCGATGATCTCCGCGCCTGCAAGCGCCAGCGCGGCGACGATCTCCTGATCACCGCGCCGCATCCCTGCTATCCCATGGGCCACAGTCTCGGCCGGGATTTCGAGCCGAACATCGATCTCTTTGAGGCCGTCGAGTACGCCTCGATGCATTTTTCCTGGCTCGACATTTTCAACCAGCGCGCCGTGCGGATCGCCCGCAAACACGGCAAACCGATCGTCGCCAGTTCCGACGCGCACAATCTGTGGATGTTCGGCCGTCACTACACGATGGTCGACGCGGAACCGACGATGTCCTCGATCTTTCGCGCCATTCGCGAGGGCCGCGTCGAACCGCACAGCCCGCCCGTCAAAGTGTGGTCGTGCCTGCGGATGTTTCTCTGGGATCCGTTCGTGGAGCGCAAACCGGGCCAGGTCATGGAAAGCTTTCCGCCCGCCGTCACCCGCGCCGGCTGAATCCCCGGTTTCAGAGTCCGAGCTTGTCATCGCGCGTGAAGAACGACGCGACGAAGTGGAACATCGTGAAATACTCGAGCGCGAACGGGAGAAAACCGAGGAAACCCACCAGCGGCATCTGAAAGTACTTTACGTTCTGCCCGAGCGGGAAGACGTAGACCCATTTCGTATACGCCCACATGTTCCAGAACTCCCACAGCAAACCGCACACGACCCCCGCCGCAAAGAGTTGCAGCATCCGCGACGGATCGCCATGCTGCCAGTCCCGATAAATGCTCGGCATGCCCCGCCAGTAGTTGAATGGTTCCAACAGAAAAAACCAGCCCGTCCACACAAACGCCCACAAATACCCGCGCACGCTCGTCGGCATGAACGGCGGCACGAGCACAAAGATCGCTCCGATCACGACCGATCCCACCAGTGCCCCCTGGCTCCAGCGGACTTGTGGCATCCGCACCCGCTCGAAGCAATCGTAACTCTCTAGGAATTCACAGGTCAGGAATATGCCGGGCATGATCGTGGCAAACGCAATCGCGTACCCCAGCAGGCGCGCTGACAGATCCTGCGGCAAATGGATGTAGCGCCAGCCGGGCATCACCCGGTTGTACGCCTCGAACAGACTCCAGAAAACAATGGAAAGAATGCACTGGATCACCAGCGACTCGCGCCGGGCCGTCAGCAGCGATGTGCCCTTGCGCCGATAAATCCACGCGTCGATGATCAGGATGTACGCCCACCAGCAGACCGGCGTTGCCACCGTTGTAATCTGCCACCACGAGACCTCGGGGAATGCCTCCGTTTGCGAGCAGAAGATCGCCGTCTCCATCAACAGCAAGACGATCAGGCCGATGGTCCCGTATCGCGGAAAACGGTGGCGATAGCCGTTCATGGACTGTCAACGCCGCGGTCCGCCTGGTCCAGGTTCGATAGCCGCCGCAGCACGGCATCCTTGCAACTCCACGCCAGCGACAGCGTGAGCGAAAACGGCAGCAACAGGACGATGATCACCAGCAGGTTGGCCCGGCTCAGCACGAATCGCAGCTCGGAAAGCAGATCGCTCTTCTGCACCATGGCACTGGCCGCGATGTAGCCAATGACGCCCGCAAACGGCAGCAGCAGCAAACCGAGATTGCCCGTGCCGAACACGCGCGACTCCAGCGCCATGTCCTTTCGCCCCAGGTTTGCCGCCAGCGCCGCCACAGCGCGGTCGAACGCGGTGATGTACAGAATGCCGCTTGCGCCAAACGCGATGACGTTCACCAGCAGGTACGTGCTCTCCGGGACGCGCCGCCACAGGTAGACAAACAGACAGAAATATCCCATCAACCCCGCCAGCGCCAGCGTTGCCCGGATCCGCGAATGCCAGGCATCGCCCAGGCTGTGCACCTGGTACAACCGCCAGGTGCCAACGACTGTTGCCAGCACGCCGAGCCCCAAAAACAACTCCGCAAACAGCGGCAGCTCGCTGAGGAACAACAACTGCGCCTCCATCAGCACCGTGACCAGCAGGCCCCAGAATACAAAATAGAACCCCTGCGCCAGGCGAACGTAATCCAGCACGGGAATATACGGAGGCCGTCCGGCCGCCTCGCGCGTGGCAAGCGTGTCGAGCCGGGCAGTCGGCTGCGCGGCCGCGTCAATTGTATCCGACATGACTGTTCGGCAACTTGCCTTGAAGCGTCTTCCAAAGTTCAAACTGCTGGACCTTCCGATGCAACAACGCCACGAGCTTTTCCACCCGCTCACCCGTATCGAGTATCTCGAGCATCGATTGCTTTTCGTAATAATCATCCAGCAGCGTGTAGCTCACCAAATCGGAAAGGTAATCCGCGTTCTTGACCGACCGCAACGCCGACAGCACCGCCTTCGGCAGCTCCGCCCCCATCCGCGCCCGCACCCGCGCCAGTTCGGTCACGACCTTCAACAGCGGCTGGCGTTTGGTCTCCAGTGTCTCCTCGGAACTCCGCAACGGTTCCACGTTTGCCACGCGATACGGACGCAGTTTCGAATACTCGGTGATCCGCACCCGCGCGACGCCTTCCAGGACCACGTTCGCCGACCCGTCGGGCCGCGCCGAGCACGTCCGAATGACACCCACACCCGCAATCGGATGCGGCGTGGGATTGCGCCCTTCCTTTTCCCAGCCTTTCCGCAACAGCGCCACCGCGAACATCCGCTCGCCATTCAGGCAATCCGCCAGCATCTGTTTGTATCGCGGCTCGAAAATGTACAAGGGGAGCAACACCCGCGGAAACAGGATCGCGTTCGGCAACGGCATGACCGCTATGTGCTTCGGCAGCCTCACCCCCGCAGTATACCCGTTTCGATCTCGTGCGTCAAAGCAGAACGGCTCTCCGAGTGGCGCTTTTTCTCTTCACCCGCCGATGTTCTTCTTCAGCAGGGAATAGAGCTCGTCGAGCGCCTGCGGTACCACATGGGTGTCCGCGAGCACGGGCATGAAGTTGGTGTCGCCGCTCCAGCGGGGAACGATATGCATGTGCAGGTGATCGACCACGCCCGCGCCGGCGCACCGACCCAGGTTGATCCCGATATTGAATCCGTCGGGCTTCATCGCCTTCGCGAGCAATTGTTTGCAGCGCCGCGTCAGCGCCATGAATTCGGCTAATTCCTGCTCGGACAGGTCGTCCAGTTCGCCGGTGTGCTGGTAGGGCGCGACCATGAGATGCCCCGCGTTGTACGGAAACGTGTTCAGCAGCGCGAAACAATTCCGCTCCCGAATGAGAATGTGGTTTTTCGCGTCGTCCGATTCCTTCGATTTGCGGCAGAAGAAACAGCCCTCTTCCCGTTCCCCGAGAATGTACCGAATCCGCCACGGCGCCCAGAGATGTTCCATGCGCATGGTTATACGAATGTTGGCTGCGCCGTGTCAACGCGCGGGCCGCTTGACAGACCGACATTGCTTCCCCAAACTGCAGGGGTGGGTTGGTCGGAGAAACCATCGATGCGACAACAAGTTCTTGCCCTGCTCTTCGCGTTGTTCGCCGCCGCCGCGAGCCCGGCAATTGCGTCCGCGCTGCCGCCCATCCGAATCATCCTCGTGGGAGATTCGACGATGGCCGTGCACAGCGGTTGGGGACCCGGATTCGCCGCCGACCTCGTGCCGCAGGTCACGATCACCAACATGGCCAAAGGCGGCCGCAGTTCCGGCAGCTACCGCGCCGAAGGTTCCTGGGATAAGGTGCTCGACGAATTGAAGCGCAAGGCCGATTTCACGGCGACCTACGTCCTCATTCAATTCGGCCACAACGATGAACCCGGCAAGCCCGGCCGATCGACCGATCTCGCCACGGAATTCCCGGCCAACATGAAACGCTACGTCGAGGACGTCGTTTCCAACGGCGCCAACCCCGTCCTGATCACGCCGTTGACGCGACGCTGGTTCAAGGATGGCCGGGTCCGCAACGATCTCGCGCCATGGGCCGAGGCCACCCGGCGAGTCGCCGCCGCCGCGGGCGTCCCCGTCCTTGACCTGAATTCCGACAGCGTGGCCGCCATCGAGAAGATGGGGCCCGTGGAAGCCAACACGCTCGCGATGGCTCCGCCGCCGCGAGCCGTCGCCGAGAAAGCTGCCGACGGTAATTCCGTTCCTGCGCAGCCGCTTCAATCCGCGACGACCAATTCCGCTGCCGTGCCGGCCAACAACGTGGTGGAACGCAAAGGCGCAGCGGCGCCGAGATTCGATTACACGCATCTCGGCCCGAAAGGCTCGGCCTTCTTCGGGCGGATGGTGGCCGACGAACTGGCCAGGGCCGTCCCCGATCTGCGTCCCTATATCAAACCCTGACGATCACTGGAGACCCCATCGCCATGAGTCTGACACCCATTACCCACCGTATTCGCCATGCCTTCCGCGGCATGGCCACCCTCCTGACGCTCGCGATTCTCTCGACCGCCCGGGCTCAGGACAGCGCGCCCGCCACAAACACCGTCCAACATCCCGCGCTCTTTCTCGTGGGCGATTCGATCATGAGAACCGGCAAAGACAACGGCGAAACTGGCCCGTGGGGTTGGGGCTCGGAAATCGGCGCGTTCTTCGATCCTGCCAAAATCCATGTCTACAATGAAGCGTACGGCGGACGCAGCAGCCGCTCGTACATCGAGGAAGGTTTGTGGGCGAAGGTGCTGGAACAGCTTCAGCCCGGCGATTTTGTGATCGTTCAATTCGGCCACAACGATTCCGCCAACTCCGAGAGCCATCCCAGCCGCGCCACGATCACCGGCACCGGCGACGAAACGATCCAGCTCGGCATCAGCCCGGCCAAAGATACCGTGCACACGTATGGCTGGTATATGCGCCAGTATGTCACCGACGCCAAAGCCAAGGGCGCGACCGTGATTGTTTGTTCGCCCGTCCCGCGCAACACCTGGGCCGACGGCAAAATCAAACGCGGCTTCGACGGCTACGCCCGATGGGCCGGCGACGCCGCCAAAGCCAGCGGCGCGTTCTTTATCGATCTCAATTCGCTCGCTGCCGACCGTTACGACGCGCTTGGTCAGGAAAAGGCCGCCACCTACTTCAACGATTTCCAGCACACGAAAAAGATCGGTGCCCGCCTCAACGCCG
>DATJWQ010000018.1:0-72722 GCA_035501175.1 Verrucomicrobiia bacterium
GGCGGTCTGGTGGCGGATGTGTTGGTGATGACGAATACGTGCGGGCTGTTCGTGCACAATGGGGGGACGGTGTCGATCGGGTCGACGGTCATTGCGACGAATTTGAGCACGGTCGGCGACGGGATTCCCGATGCGTGGCGGGCGGAGTATTTCCCGGGGGTGGATCCGACGGGCCGGACGACCAATAATGTGTCCTGCGCGACGTGCGATCCCGACGGAGATGGCATGAACAATCTGCAGGAATATCTGGCGGGGACGGTGCCGACGGATGCGAGCTCGGCGCTCCGCATCACGGCGATTGCGCCAGTTGGGGCGGATATGTGGGTGTGGTTCGCGTCGGTTGGCGGGAAGTATTACTCGTTGGAGCGGTGTGATTTTGTGGGCGGGGCGTGGACGGATCTTGTGACGAATGTGCCGGGCAATGGCGGCGTGCAGTGGGTGAAGGATATCGGCGGGGCGTTGCGAGGCGGGGCGTTTTATCGGATTGCGCTGGAGGAGTTGAGCAGCGCGCCGCCGGTGGACAGCGATGGGGATGGGGTGCCGGATTTGTGGACGGAGGAGTATTTTGGGCATCCGACGGGGCAGACGAATGACCAGTCGCTGGCGAGCGATGACCCTGATGGTAGTGGGTTCACGGTGCTGGAGGATTATCTGGTGGGGGTGGATCCGACGAATGCGGCGGCGGCGTTCCGCATTACGTCGATTTTGCCAACGGGCAACGATCTGCTCGTTACGTGGGCGATGGGGCCGGGGCGGACGAACGCGTTGCAGGCGACGGTGGGGGGTGGATTTGGCGACTATAGTACCCAGGGCTTCGCCGACATCTTCACGGTGACGAATACGGTGGGGACGACGACCAACTACCTCGATATTGGAGGCGCGACCAATATTCCCGCCCGGTACTACCGAGTACGGCTGGTGAAGTGAGGGGACGCTACGGCAAGATTTATTTGACGGCTGAACCCTCACCCTGACCCTCTCCCTTTGGACGGCAAGGGAGAGGGGAGACGAACATGCGGGTGGGGCGACGAATGGGGCGTCGCGGTTTTACCGGGTGCGGCTGGTGCCGTAGCGGGAGCTGCAGACGGAGCGGCAGCCTGGTCGCGAGACGTGTCTGGAGTTGGGTCCCTACCGAATGGCTTCCTGTCAATGTTCGGGGGGGTATCGAGTGGTTGCCAATGGTTGTATCCGTGAGAGATAACCGTCTTGACTCGATGGCGGATATGTGAGATCGTGGCGGCGGTTCTTTGATATGTTGGTTATTGAGCGTAAGCGAATACGGCAGGTGGGCAGGCGTGGAAGCCTGCCTCGTAAGCTGGTCGAGGGGGGCGGCGCCAAAAAAAGTAAAAAATCACAAAACGAACCCGAGAAATGCGGGGACAGTGGTTTCTGCAACATACGTTTGGAGAACGGTTTATGGAAATTGAGTGTCGGAATTCTTTACACTTTTTGACAAAAAACGAACCCGAGAAACGGGAAAACGAACCCGAGAAAACCCGAGAAGCTGCAAAACGAACCCAAGCAAGAGCAGAACGAACCCGAGGTAACCGGGACATGGGCGATTGGGGCTGGATTTGCGGGAGGCAGTTGGGGGGGGGATTTGGGGCTCGGCTGTGCGGGTGGGAGGAGATCGGAACGGGTCGAGTTGCCGGTCATCTGCGTGGCGGCGGGGGCGTTGCCCGCGGTTGTCGGGGCTGTAGCCGGCCACTTTTCTTTGAATTAATCGGTAATGTGGAGCATCCTATTGTTGGAGGGTAGAGGTATGAAGACGCTGTGGTTGTGCGGGGTGGTCGGAATCGGGTGGGTGGTTGCGCTGGGTGGCGTGCGGGCGCACGCGACGCAGTGGACGGGCGGGAGCGGTTCCGCGCAGCCGGCGGGCACGTGGGCGAACTCGCAGCCGGTGCTGATCGGTCGCGGGAACGGGATCACGGGGCCGCCGTCGCAATTGGCGCAGTTCGCGCAGCCGGGGCATTCGATCGTCCACGGCCAACCCACGACGAATCGGGTCGGAGGCGGGCACGGCACATTTTGGCGCGGGCCCGGGCAATTTCATGGTCACCGGCATTTCATTGTGGTTTTTGTGAATGGCCTGCCATGCTGGTATCCCGTTTACACAGGTTATCCGTACGGGTACGACATCCCCGACGACATCTCGAACAGCGGGGTCTCTTACGCGTCCGATGACGGGTACGTACCCGCGACCGCGGGCGGTGCGGCGGACGATTCGGGCGTGACGCAGGGGGCGCCCGATTACGGCGGTCTGGGGATGAGTTGGGGACAGGACTTGCGGCGCGAGGTTGCGACGTGGGGCCAGTTTGTCGGCTATGTGAAGGCGTACGTGATCACGGCACCGGCACCGGCGCAGGCGGACTTTCGGGAAGCGTTTATCGGGGCCTACGGGTTGAACGGCGCGGCTGCATACGACAAGGCTGCGGCGGAAGCGGCGGGAATTCCGGCCGCGCCGGCGTCGGAGCCGAAGATCATCACCTTTCCGCCTCCGCCGCCAACCTCGGCCAACTGATCGATACGCCGGCCTCCGTGTGTCAGCGATGAAGCGACCGGGCAACGGGCAGCTTGGGGCGGCCACTCGCTCACTGAGCGATACGGCTATCTACTCGCCTTGACTTGAGGTTTGAATCGTCTTACAAAGATGTTGTCAGCAACAAAGGGAGAATCCTCAGAATGAAGACTTTCTACGGTACAGCTCTCATCGTCGCGGCTCTCGCAGGATTACTAATGGCGGTCGTCCCGGCACGGGCGGGCGTTAGCGTGAACACCAAGCAGCCGGTGGAGAAGCTCGCCGCACTTCAGGTCATCTCGACCAATGAAACTGCATCAGAAGCAACCTATATTTGCACGGCACCGAACAGCTCGTTGGCAACGTCGTCTGGCAAGATCGGTTCCAAGCAGATATTCACTGTCGTCGATCTCAGCGGCAACAGCCTCAAGGACGGAGACGACGTGAAGATTCGCTACACGCCGGGCATGGGGAAGGGGAAGGCGGGAGACCCGACGAAATCGAGCTACTGGATGGAAGGCAGCGATGGAGTGAAGCGGAGCCATGATGGTGATGTATTCAAGCTCAAGCAGGTGGACTCGAAATTTGTGCTGGTGACGCCGAGCGGGAAGTTTGTGGGGGCGGCGACCAGTGAGGGCGCGCTTGCGGTTTCCACCAACCAGAACAGCGCGCTGCTGTTGGATTTTGTTGATCCCAAAACCAAGGCGTCCCTGGTCGCGCCTTCTGACAAGCCTGCTTCGGACAAGACGGCAGCCCCCGCCGCGGCCACGAAACCAGCCGCCGAATAGCGGGTTTGGTCACGGCAAAGTGGTCGGAGCCGACTCGCGCCCTTGGTGTTGACGCGAGTGTTCGGCGCGAAGCACCGTCATTGTGTGGCGCCCGTGAGTCAGGGTATTCCCAGCCACTACGGCAGGTATTTCTGCAGGAATGATTCGTCGCCTTGCGCGACGAGCATGTACGTCTTCCCACCCTGTGTCCACACGGCGGAGGGCATGGGATTCGGCGGATGGATACTCGGAGTGGAATTGCGCGGTGCGTCGGGCAGCGCCGCATTGTCGACGACGAATAGCCACAGGCCGCGCCCCGATTCGCGCATGCAAGCCAGATCGACCTTGTGCTTGTTCCACTCGAGCGCTCCACCACCGACGACGGTGACGTCGCGAAGCGGTTCGGGGATGGCGAACTCCGTGGGCCAGCCTTTCTGGGCGAGCACCTGACGCAGTTCATCGAAGCTTTTCGCCTCGGCCACCATCGGGTATGGCCCAGCGACGTAGCCGACCATGAATGTCCGATAGGCGTTCAATCCATGGGCTGCGAGCCGGCGATGCGACCGCACGGCGACGACCGCGAGGAATGCAACCACAACCGCGGCGGCGGCAAGAAGGAGCCTCCGCCAGTCAAACCCCACGCCAGCGACACTGGGTTCCGTCTCATCTTCGGCAGCCACTCGAGTCTGGATGGCTTTTCGCTGCGACCTGGCAGATTCAGCTCCGGCCAGGATGCGCTGTTTGAGATCGGATGGCACGGGCGCCTCGCGTATTCGGGCGCGGATGACGGTATCGGCACGCTGCTGATCCTCAAACCACCGTGTCAATTCGGGATCGCTCTTGACCAGACGCAAAGCCTCGGCAGTCCGCGGATCGGCACTGGAGTCGGCTCCGCGCCGGTAGGAGAACAAAATGATCCTGGCTTCCTCTCTAGTCATGGGGTTTATCCGTGATTTGTGACGAAGAATTCTGCGTGAGGATCCGGTACAGCTGGCTCTTTCCGCGGGCAATGCGTGACTGGACCGTGCCCACCGGAACGTTGAGGATTTCGGCGATTTCCTTGTACGAATAGTCTTCGAGATAAAACAGGGTCAGCGGGGCGCGAAAAACCTCGTTGATCCGAGCCAGACAAGCGACCACTGCCGCCGAGTCAAGGTGGTCGACCGACGTGGGGGGCACGGAAGGAAGTTCGTTGGCGACGGAGTCCAATTCGTGATGCGGAAAACGGGTGCTCTTGCGGCGCGATTGGAGAAACTCGCGGTGCAGGGTGGTAAACAGCCAGGTCTTGGCCTTCGACGGATCGCGGAGCTGATGTCCCTTATTGGCCCACTTCAGGAACGTTTGCTGGGTCAGGTCACACGCCTCGGCTTCATCGTGCGTCAGGTTGTAAGCAAACTGATACAATCGTCGGTAATGGTCCTCAACCAGCGCTTCAAAATCGGGCGCCGGCAATCCGGAAATTTCCATCTCCTTATCCATTGGGACGCACCGCGACCGCACCTTGTTCCGGCGAAACCTGCCTGGGCGCATTCTTAGCGAGGGGCCGCGGATGTGCAAGCTGGAAACCGCTGCCGGAACAAAGTGGGTCGCCGTGCATCGGATCGTTGTCATAGGGGAAAACTTTGGAGGTGTGAGGAAGGATTTGCCGGGCGCTGTCAGTGTCGCCGTTTGTGAAGAGAACCATCGGTTCCTGCGGGTCACATCGCCAATCAACGTCGTCCTGGGGGATCGAGCAGTTCACTTGCAGGTGGCAGGCAACACCCGGCGCTAACAGCTTCGGGTTGGGGTTGCGGCGGGGGGCAGTTTCAGCCCCCGCCGAAGGGTTTTTTCCTTGGTCGCCCTGTCTGGTTACCAGTACCGCGCTGGAATTTGGCCCCAGAAGCCGGTTTTTGGCCGGGGAGGGCACATCCCATGCTGTAACCCCGAGCCGGAGCAACGATTATGCAAGAGCTTCAGTTTAAGATGTACAGGGCCGAAGAAGCCGAAGTAATCGAAATGGCCGGTGCCGTGGATGCGTTGGCCTTCAGTCACTTCGCCTCAACATTGACACGGACAATGGAAGAGGTTACACCGCGCATCATTCTTGATTGCTCGCGGGTCACCTACATTGGGAGCGCCCAATTGAAGGAATTGATCGGTTATGCCCACATGGCGCAGGCGCGTGGCGGTGACCTGAAATGCGTCGGACTTCCGCAGACAATTCAACAGGTTGCCAACCTGATCGCAATGGGTGATCTGATCGAGTTCTATGATCATCTGGCGGAAGCGCTCCAAGCGTTTCGGGCGATACCCGAAACCGTTATCCGTTAGGATCAGCGTTCGCCAGGATCAGCTTGCCGGGACGAGGCGCGTCCTCACGGCACATACGTCAGCAACTGCACCCATTCCTCGCCGCGCTCCGTAAACCTCCAGCCATCTCCGCTGCGTCTCGCCAATTCGCTGCAGGTCCATTGGGACAGCTCGGCGTCATTGGCCCGCGACAGGACGAGCAGGCCCCGCTGCAGCAGGCGGTGCTGCGATTCATTGATCTCCCCCGCGGCGCGCGGCCACACTGCGACCGGCAGTCCCCAGGCTGTCATTCCGATTTCATAAGCAACGGGAGCGCCGTTGGCGGGTTGGATTTGTTCTGGATGCATTGTGAGCCATGGAAACGGCCGGGTGCCAACAAGCACCGTGAATCCGATCGGTTGCCTGGCGACGTATTCGGCGAAATTCAACTTGCGGTTCGCGGCGTAGGCTCGTAGGAACGCCGCCGGATCCAGTCCCGCCAGATTCCTCCCGTTGAAATCCCCGAACGGCGGGGCCAGTGGGTCATGTTTCGGGTACCAGATATGGAAATACGGACTGAGCAACAAATCGATCTCAAAATGCAGGTGGGCCCGCTCGCGAGAGATGCCTTCATGGGTGTTCGCGGAATGGCCCATCGTCGCGATCACCTGGCCTTTCCTGACCGGTTGGCCCACGGCGAGTCCGAAAGCCACCTCACTGAGGTGCGCGTAGAGGGTGCATACCGGGACGCCGTCCCAGTTGTGCCGGAGCACGATATACCGTCCATAATTCGAGAGACCGGGCTTGGTATTGATGAATGCGACTTCGCCGTCGGCAACGGCATGAATCGGATCCGTCGGCTCGCCGCGGCGGTCACGTTGGAGGCATTTGATGTCGATCCCCTTGTGGAATCGATGTCCCAGGCTGCGGACACAGCCAAACATGCCGGACTCGACACCGCCCTCAACGGTTGGCTGGAAGAAATCCGCATCACCCCCGGGGCGCAGCAGCGCGTCGTTGGCCGTCGGCAGGCAAATATCCAGTGCAAGGCCCGTGGTGGCAACCAGGATTCCCGCAACGAAGCCGGCAATAATGAAAGTGACGCTCCCTCGACCCCTCATCGCTCGTTCATCTTGGCCAGCTTGTTGAGATCATCCACGATCATCTGCGCTTCCTGATCCGTGAAATTGCCTTCGACGAGAAACTGCCCGTTGATAATCCGCTGATCCACCAGCCATGCGCTGACCGGGTGATTGTTTACCATCACCACGAGATACTGGCCTCGCGTCCGCGTGGTCAATTCATCCAGCACGATTTCGCCATGCGGGTCAAAGCGCAGAAATACGGCTTTGCCGCCGGCGGTGTTGTAGAGTTCCGCGGATTGCACATCTTTCTCGGTCAGCGACGGGAACGGGTTGATGGTGAGCCGCAAGCCCGTACTGGGGATGACAACGGCGCGCACGCTTTCGGTCGGCAGCGCGGAATCCGCCTGATCGTAAATCCCCATAGTCGTGTCTATTTTGGGACCCTGAAAGACACTGCAGCCGACCAGGCAGGCCGCCGCGATCAGACAGAGAGCCGTCGTTTTAAGCAATTGCATCGATTTGCATTCTATGGTAGCGTGCGCCCTGCGACAATACAATCATGACAGTCGATCCACGATTCCTCAGGGAGGAGGGGGCCGAGGTTTTTACAGGGAACGAACTGCTGGTCAAGGGCGCACTTGAGGCAGAAGGCGGTACGCATCTCCTGACGGGATATCCCGGTTCACCCATTGCGGGCTTTTTCGACGCGATGGAGCTTGTCGCGCCATTGTACAAAGCGAAGGGCATTCGCGCGAGCATCGCCAACAATGAAGCGCTCGGCGCGGCCATGCTGAACGGCTCGCAAATGGGCCCCATTCGCGCCGTGTGCGCCATGAAGTCCGTCGGGTTGCATGTCGCGACCGACGCTCTGGCCCTTGGAAATCTTTCCGGTGCGCATCCGCAAGGCGGCGCATTGGTCATCATCGGCGATGACCCGTGGAGTGATTCGACGCAAGTGCCTGCCGACTCGCGCTTTCTGTGCAAACACATTTTCATGCCCGTGATGGAGCCCAGCTCCAATCAGGAATTGAAAGACTGGGTCGATCTCGGCTTCCGACTGTCCCGTGAATCCAACTTGTATATCGGCTTCATCATTACGACCAATCAAGCCGATGGCGGAGGCACGGTACAATGTCGTCGCAATCACTATCCAGACATCAGCACGGTCAACAAGTATTCCCTCGACACGGCCCGGATCGATTTTGAAAATACCGTTTTGTTGCCGCCGCGGACGTGGATCAAGGAAGAGGGGATGCCGCAGCGGTTCGCCCGCCTGTTCGAAAGCGCGCGGCGCAATGGCATCAACCGCATTCTCAACGCCCGCAAGAACCCGCGGTGGCGCGCCGAAATCGGCTTTGTCGCCTCGGGTCTGGGATGTTGTTACCTCGAACACGCCCTCGCCGAGCTTGGCGTGGCAGACCAGGTGCCGATTCTCAAACTCGGCATCAGTTATCCGGTCGACCCCGGACTGGTCGAGGAGTTCTCGCGGCAGGTGCGCAGCGTCTTCGTAGTTGAAGAGCGGCGCGGATTCATGGAAGAGCAGATCGCCGAGATCGTCGGCAAGTACAATCAGCTCGCCACGGCTGCCAATCGCACCAATGTATGGGGCAAGGAATTTCCCGTCGGCCTGAAAGGCATTCCCGCCAGCCGCGGTTTGAATCCCAGCATCCTCATCGAACGTCTCGCGCCCCTTGGCCGGTTTTTCCATGATCCGTATCTCAAGCTCGACGAGGACCGAATCGATTGCGCCGTGGATCTGATCCATGCGACCGACAAGTTTGACATCCGCATCCCGCTGCGCACGCCGACGTTTTGCCCGGGCTGCCCGCACCGCGACAGCGCCAGCGTGCTGATCGAAATCAAGAGACGCTTTCTCGATCCGCGTTACATGAAACAGCATCACCGTCGCGCGCCCGTCGATCTGGTATTCCATGGCGACACGGGCTGTTACACGATGCTGATGTTCGAGCCGACCAGGGACCTGATGCATAATTACAGCGGCATGGGTTTGGGCGGCGCGACGGGCGCGGGGATCGATCCCTTCATCACCAACAAACAGGTGGTGTTCCTCGGTGATTCGACCTTTTTCCACAGCGGGATGCTGGGCATTTCCAACGCGCTCAAGCAGGGCCAGGACATTACCTATGTCATCCTCGACAATTCCACGACCGCCATGACGGGTCACCAGCCCACGCCATCGATGGACGTGGACATCGTCGGCGAGACGACCTACAAGCAAAACATCGACCGCATCGTCGAGGCGATGCTTGGCCAATCAGTACACGTTGTCCGCGCCAACCCTGCGTACCGTGAAACGTGGAAATCGATGCTGGAGGAGACAATCCTCCGCGACGGCGTGAAGGTCATTGTGGCCGACAAGGAATGCGGCATTACCTATCATCGCCGTGAATCCCGCGAGGAACGACAGACCATCCGCGAGCAGGGTTTTCTGCCCGAGAAACACTTTGTAAACGTTAATCCCGACGTCTGCGAAAATTGCCTCGAATGCACGCTCGCCACCGGCTGCCCCGGCCTGACGATTTCCGAGACGCCCTTCGGCACAAAGATTCAGACGGACTTGTCCTGGTGCGTGGCCGACACGGCTTGCACAAAGATTTACGCGTGCCCGTCGTTCGAAGAGATCACCGTCGTTCGCACCCAGAAGCCGCCCGCGCCCATCGATTCCGTTGATCTTACGGGAATCCCGTTGCCTCCGATGGCCGAATTCAAGGACGTGTGGCATTGTTACCTCGCCGGCGTCGGTGGACAGGGCATCGGCGTCAGTACGGCGACTCTCGTACGCGCAGGATTCAAGCAAGGGTACGACGTGTTGTTCTGTGACAAGAAGGGTCTGGCCATTCGCAATGGCAGCGTGTTCTCGCAGATCACCTACGCGAAGGGCGCCAACCACATTTCCAACATCATCCCCTACGGTAAGGCAGATCTGTTGCTCGGGATTGACCCGCTGGAAGCCACGCGCAGCTTGTCGCCGAAGGGAAACCTGCGTGTGGGAAGTCCGGAACACACCGTGGCGGTGGTGAACGCCTACAAGACACCGACGATTCTTACCCTGCTCGGCCGGGACGATTTCAACGTCACGGAACTCGAAGACACGCTGCGCCGGTACACGAAATCGGACCAGTATTTCGGGCTGAACGTGGCCGGCATCTCGGAGTACTTCTTCGGCACGAAGCTGTACGCCAACGTCGTACTGCTGGGTGTTGCGTTCCAACGGGGGCTCCTGCCGCTGTCGTTGGAGAGCATCGAGTGGGGCATCCGCGAGACCATGGGCTCCGCGGCGGCGGAGAACGTCAAGGCATTTCATCTTGGACGCAAGCTTGTTTTCGAACCCGAATTGGCCCACAAACACGAACTTCGCGAGACCTACGAGGAATTCATCGCTGAGCGCGTGGACGTGTTGAAGCGCAACCACCGGGCCGGCAAACATTGGGCGCGGGAATTTGAGGTCTTGATTCATCGCAGCGAGAAGTCCATTCGTCTCGGCGAACAGACCGCGCGGGATATCGTGTGGCGACTGTACGACCTTTTGGAGTACGGCGGCGCCGATGCCTATGCGGGGTACTATCTCGATCTTGTTGAGAAAGTGTACGCGCGTGACAACGGGCAATTCGATTTCGCGGCGACAAAAGCCGTCATTTGGAACCTGCACAAGGCGATGGTCATTAAGGATGAGGTGTACGTCGCCCATCTGTTGACGAGCGAGGAGAAGATCCGTCGCGATCACCATCGTTATCACGTGGATGAGAAGCGCGGCGACAAGATTGTCTATCACCATCTCAACCGGCCCGAGTTCAACGTTCTCGGTCGCGATATCCGGTTCAAACTCAGCCCGAAGAAGTGGCAGCTCAATGTGCTGAAACATATGCGCTGGCTGCGACGGGTGATGCCGCGGTGGCACTGGCGCGAACGCGAATTTCGTGATTGGTACATTCGTCTCGTCGAGAGTTTCCGTTACGATGATCGGGCCGGGTACGACCGCTACGTTAAGGCCCTGCGTTGCGTGGATGAAGTCCGTGGCTACCGTGAAGTCCGCTATCCGAAGATGGACGAAGCCAGACGCAAAGCCGAGGGAATTCTTTCGCGGACCGCGGCTTCTGCCGAATCCCACGTATTGCAGGCCACGTCACATCGATCGGGTTAGCGGTCGATTCCGGCCGGGGGCAGTCGACTGTAAAATCAATTTCGCAATGAATGAAGCTGTGGTTGTGGGCAGCGTCTCGAACCGCGAATTCCTCGAATCGTATGCGCAGCCCGGTCGGGTTGGATTGGTGGGCGGGACGACGTTGATTGAAAAAGTCATCCGTCGCGCCGAACGTCACCTCGACGAGGATGAACGGTGGAGCTTGTGGTCGCATGCCATGTTGTTTCAAGGGAAGCGAGTGGATGGCCACCATTGGGTGATCGAATCCGACCTCCAGATTCATCGGAAACACATCCAGCTCGGTGTGCAGGAAAACCGCATTTCGAAGTACTTCGATGGAGAGACCTTTCCCCATCTCGCCGTGCTGGATTTCGGACTGACCGAACAGCAGATCGCGGCGGTGCTCGGAGAAGGATTGCGAATGGTGGCATTGCATGCCGTGTACTCGCTGCGCGAACTTCTGGGGGCGGCATTCGCGCTGCGCCATCTCAGTCATCGTCCGCATCGCAACCGGCTGGCGCGAAGACAATCGATGTATTGCTCGGGGTTCGTCCAGTACGTGTTTGCGCGAGGCGGCGTCGATCTGGCGCCCGGCGTCCACGCGTCCCACAGCACACCGGAGGACATCTCACGGACGCCGGTAGCACACGTGACGTATCTACGGCAACGGCCGTTGGAGATTCGCGCCCGCAAACGGCGCCGGTTCATCTCGCAGACTTCTTGACGCGGGCGCGTGGCAAGTCTTCGAGGCAACGGGCGGCGAGAGCGGTCCAACCGGTTTGATGGCCAGCGCCGCAACCGCGGCCATCGTCTCCATGGAAATATTCGTAAAAGAGCACCAGGTAGTTCCAGTTGGGATCGCTGATGTACCGCGGTTCGGTTCCATGGCAGGGACGGCGACCGCTGGCGTCGGGCAGGAAGAGGCGAGCGAGCCGTCTGCGAAGTTCGTCGGCGACCTGCTGCAGGTTCATCAGCTTGCCGGAGCCGGTCGGGAACTCGACCTTGAGATCGTCGCCATAGAAATGGTTGTATCGTTCCAGCGCCTCGATGATGAGATAGTTGATCGGGAACCAGATTGGTCCCCGCCAGTTCGAATTTCCGCCGAACAACCCCGAGATTGACTCGCCGGGCTCGTAGCCGACCCGGTAGACCGTGCCGTCCACGGGAAACGAGTATGGATTGTGCTCGTGGAACTTGGAGACAGACCGGATCCCGTACGGCGAAAGGAATTCGTTTTCATCGAGCATGTAGCGCAACATTCGCTCCAGGCGTTCGCGCGAAGGGATTGCCAAGAGCCGATGACCGTGAACGTCGCTTCCGCCGGCAGAATCCATGTAGGAGATTGATTCGCCCAAGTCCTTTCGATGGCTGAGGAACCAATCCAACCGCTTGCGGAATCCGGGCAGTTTGTCAATGACCTCGTCCTCGATCACTTCGACGGCGATGAGAGGGAGCAAACCCACGACCGAGCGGACCTTGAGCGGCGTTTTACGTCCATCCAATGACAACTGGTCGTAGTAGAACCCGTCTTCGTCGTCCCACAGACCTCTTCCGCCGACGGTATTGATCGCGTCGGCGATGGCGACAAAATGCTCGAAGAATTTTGAGGCCATGTCTTCCGTGGCGTGATTGTCACGGGCGAGTTCCAGCGATATCGAGAGCATGGTATTGCAGAAAAACGCCATCCACGCCGTGCCATCGGCCTGCTGGAGCTGTCCGCCGGTTGGCAAGGGCTTGGAGCGATCGAACACGCCAATGTTGTCGAGCCCAAGGAATCCACCGCCGAAGATGTTTTTACCCTCGGTATCCTTGCGGTTGACCCACCACGTGAAATTGATCACCAGCTTTTGAAATGTACGGGACAGGAACAGGCGGTCACGTTGGCCACGACCGCCGGTCATTTTGTAGACGCGCCAGCAGGCCCAGGCGTGAACGGGCGGATTCACGTCGCCGAACGCGAACTCGTAGGCGGGAATCTGGCCGCTGGGGTTCGTGTACCACTCTCGCAGGAACAGCACGAGCTGGCTCTTGGCGAAATCGGGATCGATTTTGGAGAAGGTGATCATGTGGAACGCCAGGTCCCAGGCCGCGAACCACGGGTATTCCCATTTGTCCGGCATGGAAATCACGTCGCGGCAGTAGACATGGCGCCATTCGGCGTTGCGGCCGGTGTTTCGGGCCGCCGGTGGAGCCGGCTGCTGCGGATCGCCATCGAGCCAGTCGCTCACGATGTAGTGGTAGAACTGCTTGCTCCAGAGCGCGCCGGCGTACGCCTGACGGATGACACCGCGTTCGGCGGGAGAAAGCGCGGCGGGCACATGCGCACCATAAAACTCATCCGCTTCATGTATCCGCGCCGCGAACACATCGTCGAACTCGCTGCCGAGACTTTGCTGTAGCGTTAGCGGTTGATTGGACAATCGAAGCCGAATCGCCAGTTCGGCGCCGGCGGCAATCTCCAGTTTGTAGTGGGCCGCGACCTTGGTGCCGGTCTTGTTTGGATTGACCGCGTCCGTGCGACCGTGGACGACGTATTCATGGAAGGCATTTTTCACATAGGCCGTGTACGTATCGATGTCGAACAACCGCCGCACGTCGGTCTCGTTTTCCGTGAACAACAATTCGGGAGGCTGATGATCCGGCCCGGGACCAGCCGCGAACCAGTGTTTTCCAAAACTGACGTGATCGCCTGTGACGACGGAGTCGCCCGTGACCGCGATGTGAGGTTTGATCCAACAACCATCGTGTTTACAGCCCCAGATCCACGTGTTGCGGTACCAAAGCGTGGGCAGCAGATGCAATGTGGCCGTCTCGGGTCCACGATTGGCAACGGTGATGCGAATGAGAATGTCGTCCGGACCGGCTTTGGCATATTCCGCGAACACGTCAAAGTAGCGGTTGTCGTTGAAGACGCCGGTGTCGAGCAATTCGAATTCCGGTTGATTCTTCCCACGGAGCCGGTTTTCCTCGACAAGCCGGTCGTAGGGGAATTCCGTGTGCGGATACTTGTACAACGCTTTCATGTAGGAATGCGTCGGTGTCGATTCGAGGTAGTAATAGCATTCCTTTACGTCCTCGCCGTGATTGCCTTCCGGGCCGGAGAGACCAAACAGTCGTTCCTTGAGGATGTGATCCGTCCCGTTCCACAGCGCCAGGGCGAAGCAAAGGCGGCATTCGCGGTCGGTGATACCGAGCAATCCGTCCTCACCCCAGCGATAGGCCCGGCTGCGGGCGTGATCGTGGGGAAAATAATCCCAGCACTCGCCGGACGCGGAGTAGTCTTCGCGCACCGTTCCCCATTGTCGCTCCGACAGGTATGGTCCCCAGCGCTTCCAGTTCTGTTTGCGCTGTGCGTCCTCGAGAAGGCGTTGTTGTTCGGCATGGACACTCATGAGTTGCTCCGCTGGTTAGTGGCTGATGGAGACGACGTTTTTGATGCCGCCGGCTTTGCCGAGAAGCAGATCGCGATGCTCTTCCATCGAATAGCGTTTCGTAATCAGCGTGCGCACAGCCTGGGGCCATTTCTTGGCGAAGACCTGCAAATCGGCGATGGCGGATTCGAAGGCGTCGCGGTTGGCATTGACGGTTCCATAGACGACCTGGTTTTTCAGGACGAGGTTGCGCATGATCAGGTCAGCATCCAGTTCGATGGGCGCTTTGCGGCCGGGGACGCCCGTGAAGATGAAGACGCCGTTGGTTCCGAGCCGTTCCATCAGTTGGAATGAGACCGAGGCGGCGCCGGTGGCTTCGTAGACCAGATCGATATTGCCCACGAGAGACGCGAGTTGTTCGAGAGAAGTTTGATTGCCCGAGACGTAGGTTGCGCCGATGGACTCGACCAGATCCGATTTCGGACCGGGTTTGGGTTCCCGCGAGTACACGAATGTCTGGAATCCCTCGTTGACGAGGACCATCGCGCCGAGCAGACCGACCGGGCCGGCGCCGAGAACAACCGAACGATGGCAGTAGGCGGCGGGCTTGCCGGGCTCGAGCGGGCAAGCCCAGGGGAGACGTTGTTGCACCTGCCAGAGTTGCGTGAGCCCTTTCTCGGCGATGGTCAGCGGTTCGGTGAGCACGGCGATGTCACGCAGTTCGCGGGCGACAACATTCATGTATTGCTCGTCATCGACGACGAACTCGGTCATGAACCCGTGCTGCATTTTGATACCGCGTTCGGTGAAATCGCCCGTGTAACAGAAATCCTGGCGACCGCTGCGGCAGGCGAGGCAGGATTCGTGCGGACAAGGACGGCGGACCACCGGGACGGCGAGGTCGCCGACTTTGAGGCGGGTGACCTTGTTGCCGACCTCGACGACTTCGCCGAGGGATTCGTGGCCGATGACGAGATAGTCGCTGCCATCGGGCGGCGTGCCGTACTCGAACGCGCAAATTTCCTTGTCGGTGCCGCACACGCCGACGTCGATCATCCGCAGCTTCACGTCCGTAGGCGTGGAGATTTCCGGCTCGGGATGATCGATCAAGCGAATTTCACGTGTGCCAGGAAAAACCGCGACAGCTCTCATTGCGACCTCCGGGTTCGATGACGCCACACCAGACTACTTTCCAGAACTCGGGCCGGATGTCAGCCTAGCATTCGGCGTCCGAATTGGATACGGTAAGCCGGAAATGGACGAAATCAATCGACGGATTGCCATGAATGGAATTGGTCGGGTGGTTGTGGCGTGCCTATTTCTGGCCGCGAGTCCCGCCTGTTTCCCGGGCGAGATCGCGCCGGCGCTGGATACGCGGGACCAGAGGGCGATCGAAATGGCGCTACGCGGCATCAAGATGACGACCGAGGACTTGGCGTTTCAGAAGACAAATGTCGAATCGGAACTGATCTTGCAGAAGGCGCGGACGTTTTTGCAGCAGCCGCTGGCCTTGCCGGTGTATGGGCAATCCGTGGCGTCGAATTTGCAGCGAGCCAGTTCGCTACAATCTCTGGCGTGGTTTTCACAGCGACAACTCGAAACAGGTTCTGTCACTTTGGATATGAAGTATCAGCCGGTCAAGGTTGGCCTCGATTTCCTGAGCAATTTGCCGCCAGCGGTGGCAGAGGCCGTCACGACCATCGCGGATGCTGCGGGTGAGGCGGATCAGCTCCTGAAGCAGGCGCTTCCAACAGACCCGATACGTCCGTTTGCGGCGTTTGCTGTGGAGAACCTTGGATTGGATAAGGACCCGGCGGAGCTGGCTGAATGGGCCAAGCTGGGATTGAGCACGAACGAGGTCGCTGAATTATTGAGACACAATGACGACCTCGATATTCAGGACGGCGAATTGGAAGACACAATTCTCAACGCCAGTGATCGCTTCAATCGCGGATTGTTCTTCTCAGCCGTCGACAGCCTGGCTGGCGCGGTGGACAAAGCCGTGGCGATTCTGCAAGCGGGGAAGGACGATCCGTCCATGAAGCAGGCATTTCAGTACGAGACCGATACGCTTCTCGGCAAAATCATCGTGAGCGGAGGTGGCCACGATGTGTACACGAACGAAGCGTTTCTGATCATCGACACGGGTGGGACCAATACCTACCTCAACAGCGCCGGCGGCGCGAACGGGATGCTGGGTCGTCCCATTTCCGTTGTGATCGATCTGGGCGACAACGACGATTTTCTTTCGAACCGGAGTTTTTCGCAGGGAAGCGGAGTGTTCGGGATTGGGATTCTGGCGGCGTTGGGGAGCAATTGCACATTTCACGCGAAACATCTGTCGCAGGGCGCGGGATTTTTCGGCGCAGGAATATTGATGACGGGCGAGGGGAACGAGACGTTTGAGGCGGACACGTTTTGCCAGGGGGCGGGGATGTTTGGCTCGGGGATTGTATGGCAACGGGGTGAAGGATCGCGGTACAAGGCGGTCGAGTTGGCGCAGGGATTCGGCGGGACGAGCGGGATCGGGCTGCTGCTGGACGAAGGCGGCAACGATCTCTATAACGCCGGCGGGAAATATCCTTGCGGCTGGCTGCCGAAACATTATTTCTCGTTGTCGCAAGGTTTCGGATACGGAATGCGGCCGTATGCAGGCGGCGGGGTTGGCATTCTGTGCGATCTGAAGGGGAACAATCATTACGTTGCGGATGTGTACGGTCAGGGGGCGAGCTATTGGTACTCGACCGGCCTGCTGCTGGATTTGGGAAGCAACAATACCTACGACGCGTACCAGTATTGTCAGGGCGCGGGCATTCATCTGAGCAGCGGCGAATTGATCGACTGGGGCGGGAACGACGCGTACACGGCCGGGCACATCTGCCAGGGCGCGGCGCACGATTACGCGGTCGGGATTCTGATCGATCGCGGAGGTGAGGACAAATACACCGGCGAAACCACGGCACAAGGTTCTGGGATCAACAACTCGTTCGCGCTGTTGTTGAATTGCGGGGGCAACGACACGTACACGGGGACGGACCCGAAAGCGTCACAGGCAGCCGGGCACGACGGCGACAAGCGCGAGTACGGCTCGATTGCGCTGATGGTGGATCTGGGTGGACGGGACAGGTATTCGCAAGGGCAGAAGGATGGTTCGATGTGGTTAAAGCCGTTCTACGGGTGCGGTGTCAATCTGGACGATCACGCGCCGGGTGGAACGCTTCCCCCGCCGCTGAGGGCGTTGCCGGAGTTTGGCACAACGCAGCCGGCGATAGGACGATTGTATCCGGTCGTCCCTGCCAACACGCACGATCCCGTCGAACAGCTTCTGCGCCGCTGGATCAGCGACCGGCCGGATGCCGATGCGGCCGGCACCGAACTCGAGAAACGGGGCGCGGAAGTGTTGCCGTACGTCCTGTCGCGCTCGGACAGTCCCGAGGTGATGGTGCGGGTAAAAGCCGAGGAGATCGTCGACCATCTCGGCACGAACGCGGTGCCGATATTGATTGCCGGGATTGATCATGCCAAGAACGACGAAGTGGCGCGGCTGTGCTGTTACTTTCTGGCGCGGTTCAATGAGAAAGCGCGTGCGGCGATTCCCCATGTGCTGCCCCTGCTGAAGCGGCAGAAGACGCGCACGGTGGCGTTTTACACGCTGGGGCATTTGCGGGCGCACGAGGCGTTCCTGCCGGCGATGAAAGCGCTCGACAGTCGGCAAGAGCTGGTGCGGCTGCGGGCGGCGCAGGCGCTGGGCAAGATCGGCGATCGGCGCGCGACGACGAGATTGATCGCACTGCTGGATGATGAGATGTGGGATGTGCGCTACGCGGCGGAGGACGCGGTGGTGGGTTTTGGGAAGCAAAGCGTCGGCCGGTTGCGAGCGGCCTACGGGGATGCATCACCTCGTGCGCGCCCGCATATTCTCGAAGCATTGGCGCGGTTGGGCGACAGCAAGGCGTTGGTATTGGCCCACACATTCTACAAGCATGACGATCCCCTGGTGCAGACAGCGGTGGAGACGCAGTTGACGGACGAGTACTCGGCAGCGAGGAAGAAGCACCGATAGCGCTTCACATTGGAACTGGCAGCAACCCTCATCCCGACCCTCTCCGCTGGAAAGGGCGAGGGGATTTCGACGGTGTGCCCGGTTAGATTTCCGCGGGAGCTTCGGCGGCCCGGGTCACGATGATGACGACGGCAAGGATGATGCCGGCGGCGGCGAGGAGGGTATGGGTCGTGATCTGTTCTCCAATGAAGGCCCAGCCGAGAAACACGGCGATGACGGGATTGACGTAGGCATAGGTTGACACGCGTGCCGGTGTGCTGACCTTCAGCAGCCAGACGTAGGCGGTGAACGAGATGAGCGACCCGAACGTGAACAGGTAGCCCCAGGCGATCCAGGAACGAGCAGTCACCCGTGTCAGGTCCAGTTGCGTCCATTCGCCCTTGATGCCGCCGACCAGTAGGAGCAGGGCCCCGCCGGCGATCATTTCCATCGCCGCCGACAGGATTTGTGAAGAAGGCAATGGTGCGCGGCGCAAGTACAGCGAACCGTTGGCCCACGAAAATGCGGCCAGCAACAGGACCGCGATGCCCGACAGGTCTGACGGGGAGCTGCTTGTGAGACGGCCCGGTGCGACGAGGAACCCGAGCCCGGCAAAGCCGACGATCAGGCCGGAGACCATGCCGACGGTTGGGCGCGGTCCGCTATGCAGCAGCCATTCGAGCACGACCATCCACAAGGGCACCGAGCCGATGATCAGGGCGGAGATGCCGGACGGCACACGTTGTTCCGACCAACTGAGAAGGCCATTTCCGCCGACCAACAGCAGGCCGCCGACGAGGGCAGCGCTTCGCCAGTGGATTGGGAGAGGTTTATCGGCTCCGCGGCAGCGCGCCAAGGTGTACAGGGCGGTACCGGCCAGGAATGCGCGCGCACCCGCCATGAAGAGTGGCGGGATCGTTTCGACCGCGACACGGATGCCGAGATAGGTCGAGCCCCAAATCAGGTAGATGGCGGCAAAGGCGGTGACGACCTGCCAACGCGGCGGGGTCGGCGCCTGAATTTGCGATCCGGGCATTCGCTGAGAATAGCACAGTGCGGGTACGAAGACAGTGCCGGCCATGGATGCTCGCGGGGTGGGACTGCAAAACGAACCCAATGACTGCGCATTGGGGATGCGCATGGAGACAGGGGATCTCTCCGCGATGAGTGGCGTCTGTCACAGCATTTGGCGCGACGGTTCAGGAAACGGAACTGTGACCGCCGGTGATATAGCGTTCGAGTTCGCGGATGGTGAACTCACGTTCGGAGATGATGACCTTCACGATATCGCCAATGGAGACAACGCCGACAAGTTTGTCGCCGTCCATGACGGGCAGGTGGCGGAGTCGTTTGCTGGTCATGATCGCCATGCAATTCTCGATCGTGTCATTCGGGTTGACGTAGAGCACATCCGTGGTCATCAGCTCGGAGACGGCGGTGGTTTTGGAGGAGCGGCCCTGGAGGACGACTTTGCGGGCGTAATCCCGCTCGGTGAACATGCCGGTGATGTTGCCCTCCTCGACCACGACGAGGGAACCGATGTTTTTGGCGGCCATCAGTTGCAGAGCTTCGTAGACCGTGGCATCCGGGCTGATGGTCCAGACCTGGCTGCCTTTCTCTCGCAACAGCTCGCTGACCGTATGCATAAGCAGACCTCCGTAGGGGTTGCTACCAGTGTATCGCGGCGGGCGGAGCAGGGCAAGCGGAAGGATGGAGGAAAATCGGACGCGACTTTCTCACGGAACGATCAAGCTTCCGTCGTCGCGAAGATTGAATGCGCCCCAGGCGATTTCCCACAGATACCCATCGGGATCGGAGAAATATGCATGATATCCGCCCCAGTCGGTGGCCTGGGCCGGTTTCTCGATGACGGCACCGGCCTGTTCGGCTTGTGCCAGGATTTGGTCCACTTCGCCCCGGGTGCGGACGTTGTGGGCGAGGGTGATGCCCGGGAATTTGGAGCGTTCGACGAGGAACTCGTCCGAGACGTCCCTGGCGAGCTTGTCGTATGGATAGAGGGCGAGGCAGGCGCCAGTCGTCTGAAAGAAAACGATTCCCGACTCGGCGGTTCTGGTCGTGGGCAGGCCGAGACCATCGCGGTAGAAGTGGAGCGATCGTTCAAGATTTTTCACCCCGAGCGTGATGATGCTGATGCGCGGATTCATATTGCCTCCGAGCGTCACTGTCGTCGATTGGGGCGCGCAACTCAACTGGCGGATTGTGGTTTTACGCCCTACGACGCTCTGGAGGACAGAAACGAAGTAGATTCGGGAAACTGGTCGGGACGACTGGATTGGCGTCACACGACAAACGCCTTCCTCCTCCCATCTCATTCGAGATGGTCGGGACGACTGGATTTGAACCAGCGACCTCCTGCGCCCAAGGCAGGCGCTCTAATCCAAGCTGAGCTACGTCCCGAACCGAATCAAGAGTATAAGACAAAGGGAAACCCCAGACAACCACCAGTTTAGAAATGCATCACACACCATTGCGCCTCAGCTACTTCAAGCACGGCATTGACCGGCATATACTCTGTAATCTTCCGGTTGGTGGCTCTGGAAGCCGGTTGCAGTTGTGGCTGGTAACATGAGTATACAATTGGGCAGGAGGCTTTATTCCATTTTATAGATGATCTTTTGAAATAACTGGAACAATTTGATACTGCCATTTGATACTTCATCCATTGTTGCGGTCCAATTTCCAATGCAATTCTCCAAAATGGAGCAAAGCGAAGTTTATGGAGGGCGAAACTGCGGACGGTGCGGAGAGCAAGACTGGTTTCCAATGGACATCTGCAAATTGCCGTCCGCCACGGACTGTATTTGCACATTTATACAATTCCTTTGTATATGTGTGACATGCGCGGGTGCCTTCAATCTGCTGCTTCTGCCCTCCATCAAGTAGCGAAGGAACAGCCAGGGTATTTCACTGGACGGCAAGCAGCGAATGTCGGCTACCTAGCCGGCATTCAGGCGCATCATGTCAAAGCTGGGAATTGGGTGCGCACTGGCCGCGGCATTTATCGGCTAGCACGTTTTCCGCAGTCGCACGAAGAACAACTGGTCGTCTTTTCCCTCTGGTCAAGGAATCGGGCTGGCGTCCCTGAGGGGGTCTCATCAGACCGCCCTGAGCATCCACGAACTGTCGGATGTCAATCCCGGCAAACTGCACATGACGGTCCCTCCCACGTTTCGCCGCAGCGCCAAGGTGCCCGCGATACTGGTGCTTCATCGCGCCGCCCTCGACGGCAAGGATATGGAGCAACGGCAGGGCTTCCGGGTGTCACGCCCCCTCCGTACCATCGTCGCCCTGGTGCCGACCAAGCTGGTATCCCGCGACATCATCGCCCAAGCTCTGGGCGAAGGCCGAAACCGCGGACTCGTCACGGGGCGCGAAATCGTTGACTGGCGTCGCCGAGTAAACTACATGGCTTGGTTTGAGAAGCTCCTATCGGAACGGGGAAATGAAGCCTTCGCGGAAATACGCTTCGGCCGCCGCGTTTCGGATCGCGTTTGAAACACGTCTGAAGGAATTAGCGATAGAGGAAAGAATTGATCTTCAGCGCGTGCACCGACAGGTGGCATTTGCACCCTCTACTATGCCGGCTGTTTGCGTTGCACCACCTCGATGCACCGTGGCATCCGGCGGGCGTGGAGCAGCGTGAGGGACGAATTCTCCGGCAGGGCAATCGCAACGCCGAGGTTCAAATCTATCGCTACGTCACCGAAGGCAGCTTCGACGCCTACATGTGGCAGACGCTCGAAACGAAAGCCAAATTCATTCACCAGGTCATGACTGGCCGCAGTGACCTGCGCCATATCGAGGACATCGACGGCGCGGCACTCACGTACGCCGAAGTCAAAGCTATCGCGTCGGGGAATCCATTGGTCATCGAGAAAGCCCGCATCGACGCCGAATTGGGCCGTCTCAGTCGATTGCGAGCCCAGCACCACGAGACGCAGTACCGGATTCGGAACACGATCCGACGAACGACAGAGGAAATTGAGGTTCTCACTGGCCGGATTGGGAATCTCCACAAGGACATAGCGGCCAGAAAGCCGACACAGGGCGACGCGTTCTCTGGAACATGCCGTGCAGTCCCTCGACCAGAAGTTGGCTCGGACCGAGAAGGACGTTGCTGAGTCCAGGAAGCGAATGGCGGAATTGGAAGGGAGGGTGGGCGAGCCATTTGAGCACGAAGCCAAGTTGAAAAGCCTGACCGGGCGGCAGGAAGAGATCGTGAAGGCATTGGACCTCACCCGGAATCAGGCGTCCAACAAGCTCGACGCAAGCTCACCCAGTGACACCGAGGAGGCCGTTTCTGAGAACGTGGGCAGATCGGTGCGACACCAGGTACAACCCAGTCACAGAGCAACAGTGTATTAGCGTGATTCGGCCATTTCAAACAGGCGGCTGAAAAGCGCATTTTGAGGCGATAGCAACATGCGAGAACCCCGTGCCGGCCGAAATAGACAGCACGGGTGGCAGTGGCCCGTATCCCAAGTCCTTCGTGACTACCCGCAAAGCGAACGCGAGGCACCGCAATTGATGGCGAGTGATATCACTGCCAACGTCCGACTGCTTATCGCCGAGCGTTTCCCCAAGCAGGGCTGGCTGCAAGTCGCGCCGCCAGCTAGGGCGTAAACGCTGTAACACGTCGGCCTTTTTTTCGAAGGACCGATGGTCTTTCAATCTCCAAAGGAAATGTCCAGTGTGCGCGCGGTCATCACGCCGTAGCCGTCCGCGGCAACAAGCTTGAGCTTTGCGGTCGCCACCTTCAGCGGAACGTAGTCGATCTTCGGTGGGTTGATGGCGACCATCACGCTGTCTTGACCTTCTGCTAGTGCGCGCACTGCGGTCGCGCCGAAGGTCAATCCGAGTGAGCGGTCAATCGAAGTCGGTTGCCCGCCGCGCAGCAGATGACCGAGCACCACGGCGCGCGTTTCCTTGCCGGTGAGTTCCCGCAACTGGCCGGCCACGATTTCGCCGACGCCTCCGAGGCGCTCGACGTGGCCCGCCGTTGCAGCTTCCCTTAACGTCACGCCGCCGCCGACCGGTTTCGCGCCCTCCGCCACGATAACGATGGAATACTGCCGGCTACGATTCGCCGTCTTGCGTTTGACGTGCGCTGCGACCTTGGTGATGTCGTAGGGGATTTCCGGTATCAGAATCGCATCCGCCCGACCGGCGATGCCGGTATAGAGCGCAATCCACCCAGCAGACCGGCCCATCACTTCGACAATCATCACGCGCCGGTGTGACTCGGCGGTGAAATGCAGCCGGTCAATACACTCTGTTGCGAACGACACCGCACTGTCGAAACCGAACGTCACCGCCGTGGATTCGAGGTCGTTGTCGATCGTCTTCGGCACGCCGATGACGCGCAGACCTTTTTCGTTCAACTCCCGGGCGATCGCGAGGGTGCCGTCGCCACCGACGGAAATGAGGGCATCAAGTTGGTGTTCCCGGAACCGGCGCAGGACTTCATCGCTGCGGTCGATTTCTTTGGCCGAACCGTCCGTCTGCGGAACGCGCATCTTGAACGGGTTGCCGCGATTGGTCGTGCCGAGAATCGTGCCGCCGAGGTGCGCGATGTCGCGGACCACCCGCCGCGTGAGTTTCGTCAAACCACCGTCGGGATAGTTCTGGGGCTCAAGCAATCCTTCGAGTCCATCGTGGATGCCGAAGATTTCCCAGCCGCGATTGCGTGCGGCATAGACGGAAGCGTGAATGACGGCGTTCAATCCTGGCGCGTCGCCGCCGCCGGTATTGATGGCGATTCGTTTGATGTCAGTCATAAAGTTGTCCTCATTCGATGAGTTGGGCATTTCGGATGGCGACGGCCGGTAGCTTCGGAGGAGTAGGCGTCAATTCGATACTCAAGATGCTGTGCTGCGGAATGACCAGAAGCCGACCGCTTAATTCCAGCACCAAGTCTTGGGCTTGGAATGCCTTCTCGATGCGCCCGGCCAACTGCACGTCATCATCGTCTGCTGGGGTGAACCGAAGGCGGTGGACGCTGCCGTCGATGAGTCGGACGATCATTTGTGTGGGAGATTTGGGTTTCATATGCTTGGTTCCTTTCTTATCGGGAATGTTTCTGTGGTGAGCGTTCGGATTGCTCCTCGGACGACAGGTCGCACAGCAATTCCTGATAGCTCACCGATTCGCGTAGCAGCCGGCCAGCGACCTCGCGTAACCGGTCAACTGCGCCGGGCGGGAGACTGAATCTCGTCGGTAGACTGTCGAAGTACTCGCGTTCCTTTGGGTCGGCCAACTGCTCGAAACTGACTTCAACGCCATAGACCTTGACCGGCTCCACACCGCTTTGCCCATCATTCAATTCGCTTTCCCACTGTTCGATCCTGTCGCGGAAAAGTTGCCTGGTTTCGAAGGAATAACGGTTGATGACATCGCCGAAAGCGAAGCCGACTTCCACGATGCCGGGCGCCCACGCGTGTTTGTCCCAACCGAGATCGCGGTGAGTGGCCGCGTTGACGGCAATGACGACGATTTTGCGGGGGCGTTTCACCCCGAAATACTGCATCGCCGGGCGGACTCCGCCGAGCGCCAGGACAGGCTCTAACGGTCCGCGCAAACCCAGGTTGTCGGACAGGCCACCGTCAATCAAATGGAAATATGGGTGGTTCGTCGCGTCCTGATAGGTGCGCATTTCCTCCGCTTTGAGGTAGCCGCGCGACAACCGCTCTCGCTGCGCCAACGCTGTTTCCACCTGCGGCGGTTCGATGTACCCACAACCACCACCGTAGTTGTTGACCGTGATCGGAGTCAACAGAACCGGGAATGCCGACGAGGCTGCCACCGCCCGGCCGACCGAGAACGTAGAAAGATCCGAGCACATCAAGTCGAATTGGTCCTGCGTAAACCCAAAATGCGATGCCGATGACATATCGGTCGCGTTTAAGATCACAAACGGCGACTGATGGGCCTGCGCCAAATCGCCGAATGTCTTGCCGCGAAACACGTGCCGATCATAAAACTCCGCCGCCATGTCGCTGCGGCTGAAATACGGTGAGGCGAAACGCGCCCAATTCAACGGCGACAACATCCGCCACATGAGCCGGTGCTGAATGTTCTGTTTCAGAAACACCCTTTCGTAGTCGCGGAAGATTTCGTCTCCGAACAGAGCGTAGTACGCCGCCGTGAAGCTGCCGCCGGAGACAGCGGAAATCAACTGCACCTCACCCAGTAAGCGTTTGTGCTGGCCTTCCCAGACAATGTCGGTCCGCGCCAGTTCCTCCAGCACGCCATAGGACAGCGCCGCAGCTCGATGGCCGCCGCCGGAGAATGCGAGCACGACGACCAAACCGTCGGAGTTCTCAACCTTGGACACTGTTTTGAGACGATAGCCGGTGTCGGGGTTGTACTGGGTCAACCGCGCATTCACCGGGTAATGAGCGCAGGCGGCGAGGAAGAGCAAACCACAGGCAAGCGCTTGGGACAAAAATTGGCGGGAGCGGGTCATAGTCTAAAAGAAATAACTCGCGGTGATCACACCATACTTCGAGAGTTCTGTCTGGCCGTCGAACTCCTTGCCCCAAATGACGTAGGTGAATGAAGTTTGGAAACGCCGGTTGCCGACACAGATGCCGGCCGCCTCCGCCGGGACAAACCACTTCTTGTCCACGCTGCGACTGTCCTGGAAAGTGTTCCCGTCGAGCGTGATGTCCCGCGCGACCAGATTGGCCATAGCACCGCCGTAAATGTAAAATCCCCAGTCGGCGTTCGATGCGGGCTTCGCACTCGGACGAGGTGGCGGCATCTGATCCATGCCGCGCAACAGTGTTGGGCCGGAGTCGTCGGGGATGTTGTAGCCCGCACGCACCAGACCGCCGAATTGCGCTTGAGTCAGCATGTTGCCCAACCACGCACCCGCAATCGGTGACCCCTCCGCCGACCAGTCCTGACGTTCGCCCGCGAGCCGGAACTTGTGGCGATACTCATACAAGAGGTCCGCGATCGGCTCATTGTGCAACTGGTGGCTCCAGCCTTGCGGCTTGGTGCTGCCGATCAGACTATGCACCTGGCGCTGCGTCCAGCCGGCAAATGACCACGGGCCGATGACGCCGGTGACGAACTTCAAACCATAATAGGAATTCGTCTGCTCCACCTGGAGGGATAGTCCCAATGCGAGAATCCCGGCATACGGCCGGTCTTTCGGGTCAGGGTTGTGCACAGTCAAATTTGACGGGGTGAACATGAGTTGCGCAACGTCGTAACCGACGGTGCGGCGTCCCTGTCCCCACGGCAGCTGATCGGCCAGCGGATCAAGCCAACTGGGACCGGTGTGTGCCAGCGATAACGACTCACCGTCTGTGTACCACCGATCACTCCCGCCAAAGCAGTCGTTTTCGAAGCGTCCCGACACGACCCATTGCTGTGGGACTGAATTGGTGACTTCAACCTCCGCGAGCGCCGGCAGCGCCAGCATCCCGGCAAAGCCCACTAACATTGTTGCATAGGTTCTCACGAATCAGTTCCTTGTTTTAGAGGTTAACGACGATTTGTGGGAGGCCCCACGGTCTCTTGTGAGCCATGGCTGTAACAACGCTCCAAGTCCATCCAGAATCCGCGCGCCGGTAAAAATCGGGTCTTCGATGAGGTCGCCGGCCTGATGCACCAACCGGTCGGCCCGGCCCACCCAACCGCAAAGGATTTGCAGCATTTGATCCACCTCGTCGATCTGCTGCTGGACTCGGGTGGTGAGCTTGTTGACATTCTGCACCATCGTGCGCGAATCCTGCACGAGCAGCTTCACGTCCGTTCTTAGTTCGGCGAACTCCCGCACCGCATCCGCCAAGTGTCTGCGAAGCCCAAGCAACACCGGCATGAGCAACACCACGAACACCACTATGGAAACCGAGGCCAGAAAGAGCGCAATTTGTAAGGCCATTCCCATCGCTCACCTCCAGTCACCGCTGGTCGCCAACACCACTGCCACCGCATAAGCCACAAGGAATGTAAGAAAAGTAATCACGACCGACCTCCAAGGTGCAATTCGCGCACGATGCCCGCCCAATGCCAACGCACCCGGTGATCCTGCGCCAGCGCGAACAGATGCAGCAGCACTCTGCCGCCTGAGGAACCCACCAGTTTCATTTGTTTGGCCGCGCTCACTGCTTTCTGTTCCGTTCACTTTCTCGACTTCATTTCAACTTCAATCACTACGTACTCAACCCGCGTGCCAGCCAGCGGACGCTTCCACAATGTATTGAAGGCAAGGATGTAACGGAGAGAGTGCGGCGAGCACTGGGCGGACCAAAACTTGAACGTGCAAAAACTTGGTCTTGCTACGCACAAGACCGGTAGGCCGGGATCGATGTGAGGAGAAGCAGAGCTCGTGTCAACGTCTGAACGTGCTCAAATACCGGAACTGCGATGCGAATTAAGAAGTCTCATCCGCAGGTTTCTTGAGTCCCCACTTCTTCATACGGGCAAGCAAAGTCGTAGGCTTCACGCCGAGGAGTTCGGCTGCACCATCGGGGCCTTTGATCTTCCAATTGGCTTGCTGAAGAACGAGCAAGAGGTTCTCACGCTCACGGCGTTGCATCTCGGCTTCAGTAAGGAACTGCGATGGGGCAGTGTCAACGGAAGAGGATTCGATTCGAACTACCGATGAAATGGGGGCCTTGGGTTGGCTTGCGCCCGGCAGATCAAAATCCAACGCCCCGCCACGAGCCAGGATGACGGCACGCTCGATCACGTTGCGCAATTCGCGAACATTGCCGGGCCAATCGTAGTTTTGTAGTTTCGTGATTCCCGCATGGGTCAGACGAGGTTTCGGGCATTTCAACTCGCGCACGGAAAGGTCAACAAAATGTTTCGTCAGCGATGGGATATCGTCGAGACGTTCCCGGAGCGGCGGGACGTTGATCGGGAAAACATTCAGCCGGTAATACAGGTCTTCGCGGAACTTGCCGGCGGCGACGGCTTGTTTTAAATCGCGATTCGTCGCCGCAATAATGCGCACGTTTGCCCGCCGTGTGCGGTCGTCTCCCACCCGTTCGTAACGTTTTTCCTGGAGCACGCGTAGGAGCTTGTTTTGAATGTCGAGCGGGATTTCGCCGACTTCGTCGAGGAAGATCGTCCCGCCCTCGGCGGTTTCGAAGCGACCGGCCCGGTCTTTCACGGCGCCGGTAAATGAGCCTCGCATGTGGCCGAAGAATTCGCTCTCGAAAAGCTCGCGCGGAATCGAAGCGCAATTGACGCGCACAAGCGGGCCGTCTTTGCGTTGGCTGCGCCGGTGAATTTCGTGCGCGACCAATTCCTTGCCGGTGCCGGTCTCGCCGAGGATGAGCACGGACGCGTCGGTGGGGGCGACCATGTCAACCTGGCTGACGATGTGTCGCAGGACGGCGCTTTGCCCGACGAGATCGCCGAACGCTTTCGCTTCGACGACGGCTTCCTGCAAGTACGCATTCTGCAATTCGAGTTGGGCTTTGAGATTCTTAACCTCATCGAAGGCTCGCGCGTGGGCGATGGCCGCGCCCAATTGGTTGGCAAAGATGCGTCCCCACGGGCCAATCTCCTCGGGCTGTTCCTGGCGCGTGTAGGCGACGGTTCCGCCCAGCGGTTCGCCTTTGAACCAAATCGGCACGACCCGGTAGCCTCGGATCTCTTCATCGCGCAGCCAGTCCATGCCGGGATAATTTTCGGTGTCCAAAAAAACCTTTTCCTGACCGGCCACGACTGTTTTTCCAACTGGGCCGACGTTCAGCGGGATGCGCGCGCCGCGGTTTTCAAAACCCGGCGGCTTCTTGCCGGAAATCGAGTGTCCTTTGGCGTCAACCAAATGCAGACAGCGGGATTGGTCAGGACAGACCGTCCGGCATGGACACGTGGCGCAGAGATCGCCTTTCTCAATCAGCCAGGCTTGGACGCACACGATGTTGGGGCGTTCCCCGCCATCGGAGACGAGTAGCTTGAATATCTCGTCTAGCGACTGAGCTTCGCCGATCCCAACCAACATTCGTACGGCGAGATTCGCATCGACCCGACTGTCACTCAGAGATTCCACGCCGCAACAATCCTCGCAGATCGAGGACGAAACGTCCACCGCAATCCGGACAAGTTTTTGGACGTGCAATTTGTTGAGCCGGGCGCTCACCGGACGCGGTTTGTGTAAATCGCTGATTCTGAGCGTCCTAGAGATTTTACGAATCGCTGGCACAGCCACTGCAAATAGGAGCAGCGAAGTTAAGACACAGTCGAGAATATGAACCCAAGCGATAACAACACAAAGCCAGTGCAAATAGACAATGGGAATTTCGATTCGGAAGTGCTCAATTCCAAGCAGCCGGTCTTGGTCGCGTTTCTGACCTCCTGGAGTCGCCCTTGCGCAGTTATCTTGCCGGTGCTGGATGAAATAGCGTCCGAGTGCGCCGGCAAGTTGAGGGTCGTGCGAGTCAACGCGGACACAAACCTAGATCTCAGTTTGTGGTACGACGTCCAATCCATTCCGACCCTCCTCTATTTCGTGGCCGGCAACGTCCGCGCCAAAATCGTCGGCACGGCCACCAAAGAAGCGATTCTCTCCAAATTGGAGTCAACCCGAAAGGCAATATGAAGACACGAACCTCACAAACCGACTCGCCGTCGGCGCAGATTGTCGAATCGAACCACAAATCGCCGACGATTGCGCGCAGATTTGCGCCGAGCGTTTTGGAAATCCCGATGCTGTTCGACGACGATAACGCTCGCGGAGCCGGCGAGAACCTCTGCCGTCGAGTCCTCGCCCAACTCGGCCCGCGCTACGCAGTGCACCTGCTTCCGTGGAATTTGTCGGTGACGCGATTCCCAGTACTGACCGACATCGTCGCCCGCGAGGCGATGTGGTCCCCGTTTTTTCTTGTGACGATCAACGGCGAGAAGGCTGTGACGCCGGAAGTGGAAGCTTTCATTCGGCGATGTGCCGTTGCCATGCGGCGCGCTGGAGCTGCGCTGGTTGTGCAGCTTTATGGAATTTCCAAAGCGCAACAGAAATCCTCTCCATCTTACCAATGTCTGAAACGAATCGCCGCGGATGCAAAGATACCGGTTTTCTCAACTGTCGTTGAACTGAAGCATAAATCCCGGGGCGCTGGGCGCACATCTCCTAACCGCAGCGGATCTCCTTTCGTTGCGGTCCCGCCTCAAACCCCACCTAAATTCTCCTAAACCTCACCCACGCCCAGCGCTCCAAAGGAGATTAATTTAACATGAATACAACCTCACGAATTGAAAAGATTACCGCGTTCGTCTGCTTGGCGCTCGTGCTGAGCGGCTGCGGGAAACAGTCGGCCAAAGCGCCGGAGAAAAGTCTGGTGCGCACCGCGGTCGTTGAGTCGCCGGACAATATCCGGTCCGACGGCGAGGCGTCGTACCTGGCCATCGTCAAGTTCGACCATGAGACCGATCTCAACTTCAAAGTGGGCGGGATTGTGGTCGCCATCGGCCCGGCCGCAAATACGGATTGGGACGAAGGCACCCCTGTCAAGGCCGGGACGGTGCTGGCCGAGTTGAAGCAGTCGGATTTCAAAAACGCGCTGGACTCAGCGCGTGCGAAAGCGGATCTGGCGGGCAAGACACTGGAGCGCTTCCGGAAACTGCGCGCCGAGGACGCGATTTCGCAGCAGGAACTCGATGTCGCTGAAGCGGATTCGCGCACCGCCCAGGCCCAACTCGACGAAGCGGAGCAGAATCTTCGCGACTCGCGATTGGTGGCGGACAAGAATGGAGTAATTCTGGCGCGCTATGTCAATTCGGGCGTCACGGTGGCGCCCGGCCAGCGCGTGCTGCGCTTCGCGGATACCAGTCTGATGTCCGTCGAATTGGGATTGCCGGATCGGTTGATCGGAAAGCTGACTCCCGGCCAGGAAATTGATGTCGAGATTTCGGCGCTGGAAGGAATGCCACCGTTCAAAGGACGGGTATCGGAAGTCGGCGTGGCGGCAAGCGGCGAAGGCCGGTTGTTCCGCGTCGTGATCAAAGTGCCCAACCCGGACGGACTACTCCGCTCTGGCATGACGGCGCGCATTCACGTGAACGATGTCCCCGGTGCGGAGCCGAGCACGGTGGTCGTTCCGCTCTCGGCGTTGGTGACGTTTGCGCCGGGCACGCGGGTGGGCGTGTTCGTCGTGCAAGACGGTAAAGCCGTCAAGCGCCTCGTGAAGACCGGCGACATTCTGAACAGTTCGATCTTCATCACCGAAGGCTTGCGCGCCGGCGAACAGGTTGTGACCTCGGGCGCGAGCTTTCTCTACGACGGTGCGCCAATCATCGTCGCCAGCAACTAAGGAGACATTTCGATGGCCCATCCCAATCAAAACGAAAACAAATCCGGCGGCTTGGCCCAATTCTGTGTCGAGCACCGGGAAGTGAGTTGGCTGGCGCTGATTGGCGTGTTGGTGTGGGGCGGCATTGCCTACACCCGGCTCGGCCAACAGGAAGACCCGACCATTCCGCAACGCACGGCGATGCTGGTCACAGTGTTCCCGGGCGCGACGGCGTCGAAAGTGGAAGAGCTTGTTTCCAAGCCGCTCGAAAGAAAGATCAGCGAGCTGAAATCCATCGAGGAAATCAAGACCGAATCGCGCCCCGGCATCTCCACGCTGACCATCAAGCAGCTTCCCGCCTCCACGGCCACGATTGACGAAGAGTGGGACAAGTTGCGGGCCAAGCTCCTGGAGGTGCAGTTGCCGGAGGGCGCGCGTATGCCGTGGCTGAACACGGACTTCGGCAACACAATCACGATGTTGTTCGCCCTGGTTAGCCCGCCGATTACCGACGCGGAGTGTGTCGCACGAGCCGATTTGCTGCGCGCGCGTCTGGCAAAACTCCGGCAGGGAGAGTCCGCGACGAACCATGCCGCCGTCGCGGCATTCTTGCCGTCAATGGATGAGAATGAGATCGAGGTGCTTCGTGGCCGGTTCGAAACAGCGATCCGCGCGGCCGGTCTGGCCAACGAGGTGCGAACAGTTCAAGGACATTCCTTCCTCCTGGCTGACTTGGAAACGTCAGCCTCCCGGGCCGACCTGGAGCGCTTTATCGCCGATTTCACCAGAACGGTTTTCGGCACCGACCATGAATTGTGGCACCCCGATTTCACGCAACCGATCGTGCTGATGGGCGACGAGGACCCGCTCCCGCAAATTCGCGCGTCGGCTCCTCCGCGCTACAGCTATCGCACACTCGAATTGCTGGCGCGCGATTTTGAGGATGAACTCAAGCAAGTGGACAGCGTCGGCAAAGTCACCAAGATCGGCATCGTGCCGGAGACCGTGTATCTGCTGTTTTCGGAAGCCAATCTGGCCGGCTACGGACTCACTCCCGGGATGGTAATGAGCTCGATTTCCGCCCGCAACGCGGTGATTCCTGGCGGCACGCTGCGCACCGAGGGACGCAACTTCCCGGTACAACTCTCCGGCGAATACAAGACCGAGAACGACATGTTCGGCACAATCGTCGGCCTGAGCCGGCAAGGCGCGCCGCTGTATCTGCGTGACGTTTTTGACGTCCGCCGAATGTACGAGTCGCCGATTCCGTACAAGGTGGACGTGCTCGCGCGCACCGGCGAGCACGGCCCGCTCGACACGCGCCGGTCGGTCATGGTCGCGGTCGAGATGCGCGACGGCAAAATCATCCGGGACTTCAACCGCAATGTCTGGCAGGTGGCGAACGCGATGCAAGCCCGAAGTCCGGAAGGCATTGAGTTCAAGTTGCTCTCCGACCAGCCGACCGCCGTCGCGCATCGCATCCATCACTTCGTGCGCTGCTTTATCGAGGCGGTGGT
The DNA here is from genome assembly GCA_035501175.1 of Verrucomicrobiia bacterium. Lineage (GTDB taxonomy): Bacteria > Verrucomicrobiota > Verrucomicrobiia > Palsa-1439 > Palsa-1439 > Palsa-1439. The sequence continues at coordinate 33,005 of DATJWQ010000018.1, forward strand.
GATCGTGATCATCGTGGGATTGTTCCTGATGGATTGGCGTTCGGCGCTGGTGCTGGCCACGGCGATTCCACTCACCGTCGCCATCACCCTGGTCGGCATGGAGATGCTACATATTCCGTTGCAACAAATCTCGATCGCCGCACTCATCATCGCGCTGGGGATGCTCGTGGACGTGCCGGTCGTGGCCGCCGACGGCATCAACCGCGAACTGCATCTGGGCGAGCCACGGATCCGGGCGACGTGGCTTGGGCCGCTGCATCTCCGGCATCCAATGGTATTCGGCACATTGATCAACATCTTCGCGTTCCTGCCGCTGCTGATGCTCAGCGGCGACAAGGGCGAATTCATGAAGAGCATGCCGGCTGTGGTCAGCATTTCGCTGATGGCCGCGTTCCTGGTCTCGATCACCTTCACGCCGCTGGTCAGCTACTACGTGTTGCGCGGGCAAAAAGGATTCGATGAAGGCGGCGAGGTTCGGTCCTTCTTCCTGTTCCGGTACGTGGACCAAGCGCTCGCGGCTGTCTTGCCGCGCTACAAGGCCGCGTTGGAAGGCTCTCTCAAACGTCCGTTCCTGGTGCTGGGAATTGGCTATGCGCTGCTGGCCGCGAGTCTGCTGCTCGTTCCCTTCCTCGGCAGTCAGTTCTTCCCGCCGGCCGAGCGCAACCAGTTGTTGGTGGATATCGAGTCGCCTTCAACCGATTCGCTGACCAGCCTGCGGGCCACGGTTGACCAAGCCGTGAACATCATCAAAACCCACGAGGAAGTCACCAGCGCCGCGATCTTTACCGGTGGCACGGCGCCGCGCTTTTACTACAACGTCGAACCGAAAGCGCCGGCCAACTATCTCGCGCAGATTCTCATCAACACACGAAGCGAGGACGATGTCACAGGCTTGCTGGTCAAATTGCGCCACGAATTGGATCAATCAATTCCGGGTGCACGCTGCGTTGTCAAACGGCTCGAACAGGGTCCGCCGGTCAACGAACCGATTCAAATCCGGCTCAGCGGCGAGAACCTGGATAAACTGCGGCAATTGGCCGACCAGACGGCCGCCGTCCTGCGCGCGGCGGGTGGCTATCATGTCTTTGATGACCTGGGGCTGCGCATGCCCAACGTTGAGATTGATATCGATCAAGACCGCGCCAATTCGCTGGGCTTGAACAATGAGCAAATCGGCCAGGTCACCCAGGCCGCCTTTACGGGATTGAAGGTGACGGAGCTGCGAGAAGGCGACCGGCTCATCCCAGTCCTGGTTCGTGACCGCGTTGAGGACTGCAGCGAGGTGGAGAAGATTCGCGGCCTTTATGCGCCAACCCCGGACGGGAAGGGTGTTCCGTTCGAGAGTTTCGCGAAGCTGAAGATCCAGCCGGAGTTTGTCACCATCCCTCACTATAACCAGCTTCGCACGGTGACGGTCAAAGCCTATGCGCCTTTCGGCGAGATGCCTTCACAGATTCTGGACCGCGCTCGGCCGGGCCTGGCCAAAATTAAATTGGACCCGGGTTATGAAATGCGGTTTGCCGGCGAGGATGAGGAGTTGCGCAAGAGCAAAGCAGAAATGGGGCTGATAATGGAGATATCGCTGGCGCTGATTGCTTTCACGATGGTCCTCCAATTCCGGTCCGTCATCAAATCCGTGGTGGTGATGCTGACCGTGCCGCTCGGACTCATCGGCGCGTTGCTCGGACTCACAATTACCGGCTCGCCGATGGGATTCATGGCGATGCTGGCGATGGTCAGCCTGGCCGGCGTCATGGTCAGTCACATCATCGTGCTCAGCGACTACATCGAGCACGCCCGGGCCGAGGGCCTGCCCTTGGAGCAGGCGCTCATCAAGGCCGGCCTCGCCCGCCTGCGGCCGGTGCTGGTGACAGTCCTCGCCACAGTCGGCGGATTGATTCCGCTGTTTCTGACCGGTGGCGCGCTCTGGCATCCGTTGACGGCAGTCCACATCGTCGGCCTGCTGCTGGCGACGGTGCTGACACTCCTGATGTTGCCGACGCTCTACTACGTCTTCTGCGCCAAACTGAAACTCATCAAGTAAGGATCACGCCATGACTTCATTTTATTCCAAACTGCCGGTGTGGCTGGTCGTCACGCTGACACTGACCGGGTGTGCCGTTGGCCCGAACTACCGACGTCCCGCCGTCAACACGCCCGCCGCTTTTCGCGGCGCTCCGGACGTTGTCTCGACTAGCTCGTTCGCCGATCTCCCGTGGTGGGGCGTGTTCAAAGACCCGGCGCTTCAAGACCTCGTCCGTGTCGCGCTCACGAACAGCTACGACCTGCGAATCACCCTGACTCGGATCGACCAGGCTCGCGCGCTCCAGGCTCAGGCGCGCTCACAATTCCTGCCGCAAGTTCAATATGACGGGGAGGCCGCCCGCGACCGCAACGATTACCTCGGCCAAGGTTTTCCGAATCCCCGTCCCGGGACGACTGATGCCTACCTGGCCGGCTTTGAAGCGCTCTGGGAAATCGACCTCTGGGGTCGTGTCCGACGGATGAACGAAGCCGCGCGAGCGAACTTCATGGCCTCGCAAGAAGGCCGGCGAGAGGTCATGATCTCCGTCGTCAGCGGCGTCGCAGGGGCCTACTTTGAGTTGCTCGAACTGGACGAGCAACTGGCGATCGCGCAGCGCACCCGGGATTCCTACCAGCGGACTCTTGATCTCTTCGAGGACCAGCATGCCGGCGGCCTGGCCTCGAAGCTTGAGGTTTCGCGCGCCGAACTCGCGCTGCGGACGGTCACCGCGACCATCCCGGAAATCGAACGCCAAATCGCCCTCAAGGAAAACGAAATCAACACGCTGCTGGGACGCAACCCCGGCCCCATCGTTCGGACCTCGACGCTGCTGGCGCAGGAGATGCCGGTGGAAATCCCGGTCGGACTGCCTTCAAGCTTGCTGGAGCGGCGGCCCGACGTTCGGGAGGCCGAGCAGCAGGTCCGCGCGGCCAATGCGGACATTGGCGCGGCCATCGGAGACTTCTTCCCGCGCATCGGCCTGACGACGTTTTACGGCGGTACGAGCACTGAGCTTAACAAATTGTGTACGAGCGGCGCGAACATCTGGTCGGCGGCCGCGACTGCCGCCGGGCCGGTGTTTACCGGCGGCCGATTAACCGGCCATTACCGGCAAACCAAAGCGGCCTGGGAAGAAACAAAGATCCTCTACCAGCAAGCCGCCCTCAGCGCCTTCCGCGAAGTTTCCGACGCACTCATCTCTCATCGGCAGTATGAAGACGAACGAGTCGAGCAAACTCAAGCCGTCGGCGCCGGGCGCGAAGCGGTCGAGTTAGCGACTGCGCGTTACAAGGAAGGCAAGGCCAGCTACTACGAAGTCCTCGAAGCTCAGCAGCAACTTTACCCTGCCGAGAATTCCCTATCACAAATCGAAGCCGCGCGCCGGCTCACTGTCGTTCAACTTTACAAAGCCCTCGGCGGCGGCTGGTCGCTCAAGGATGCCGAGTGGTCTGGACCTTCGAAATAATATGAACGAGATTACCCAATTCCTGATTTCACACGGCGGTTTGATTCTATTCGTGATCGCCTTCGCGGAACAGAGTGGCTTACCGCTGCCGGTAGCGCCATGGCTCATGGCGGCGGGCGCTCTCTCCGCGAGCGGGAAAATTAGTCTGCTCGCCGCCATCGGCTGGGCGGCGGTCGGCTGTGTGGCGGCCGACGCGATTTGGTTTTTCCTGGGACACCGCGGCAAGACCCGCGTCCTCCGGGTGTTCCCGCATTTGAAGGCGGTGCAGGTTCGGTTTGACCGTGCAACACTCGCAAGATTAATCCTGCACGGCACACGCAAGCTCACCATGGCGAAATTCCTGCCGTTCGGCATGGTCATTCCCATGCATGCCGGCGCGTTGGAGGTCGGTCGGCTGCGCTTCCTGCTCGTGGATGCTTTCTGCTCGGTGGTTTACGCCGCCGTGTATGCCGCCTTGGGATTCGCTTTTCACAATCAACTCGAACAAGCCGTGGCTTTCCTGCACAAATTGGGCATGGTTTCGTTGGTGCTGGTCGCGGTCTTGGCGGGAGGATACGTGGTCTATTCGTTTTCCAAGCACCGCAGGGCGCAACATCATTCCGAGCGGGGCAAAACTGAAGGGAACATATGTGTTCCATGTTTATAAGGGGCGCGCTTTATCTGGTCATCATTTTTCTGGTGTGCTATGGCCTCAGAGAGGAGCCCGAGTAATGAACTCACATTGTTTTGTCTGTGGCGGTGACGTTCGTAACGGGTGGTTTGCGCGGATGAACACCAGTCAGCAGACTGTTTTCTTGTGCAGCGCCATTTGTGCGGGAATGTTTTTCGAAATCGAGCCGCCCCCCGCCCACGACCACCGGGCACGCCACAATTTCGAACGGGCTCGGACGGCCATTCTTGAGGCGGCGCGCCGTGTAATGAGCGAGCGCACTTGGGGATTGCTACCAAATGATTGCCGAAGGTAAACCCATACCGCCAGGAGCGACATGGACGGGGGACGGATGGAACTTCGCCTTGTATTCCCGGCATGCGACCGGCGTGACGTTGCTGTTGTACGACACGGAGAATTTCGTGAAGCCGGTATTCGAGCTCCGTCTCGATCCGCTTCAGAACAAAACGGGGCGGATCTGGCATTGCTTCGTGTCGCACGTGGCGGACGCGCGATACTACGCCTACCGGGTTGAAGGCCCGGTTGGGGCGAAGCACCGGTTCGATGCCCAGAAGGTGTTGCTCGATCCCTTCGCCGCGCAGGTGTTCTTTCCGCCGGACTTTTCGCGTGACGCCGCGATCAAGCCGGGCGCGAACGATGGACGCGCGCCGCTCGGCTTGCTACCGGTAAAGAAGCCCGCAACGGACGACTTCAGCGGTCCCCGGCATCCGTGGCACGAGATTGTGATTTATGAGTTGCACGTCAAGGGGTTCACGGCGCGAGCAAATTCCGGCGTGACGAAGGAAAAACGCGGGACATTTCTTGGCCTGATCGAAAAGATTCCCTATCTGAAGGAACTCGGCGTGACGGTGGTGGAGTTGTTACCGGTCCAGCAGTTCGATCCGCAGGAGGGAAATTACTGGGGCTACATGACATTGAACTTTTTTGCACCGCATCAAGGTTACGGCGTGCACGACGCGGCGGCGGAATTTCGCGAGATGGTTCGCGCGTTTCACGCCGCGGGCATGGAGGTGTGGCTCGACGTTGTGTACAACCACACATGCGAAGGCGGACGGACTGGGCCGACCTATTCGTGGCGCGGCGTTGACAACAGCAGTTACTACCTGCATCGGTCCGACGGACAATACTGCAACGACAGCGGTTGTGGGAACGTGCTGCGCTGCGGGCGCGACGCTGCGCGCATGTTGATTCTGGAGAGCCTGCGGCATTGGGCGAATCTCGGCATGGACGGGTTTCGGTTTGATTTGGCGTCGGCGTTGGCGCGTGACGCACATGGCCAAGTGCAGACGGAGGATGCCGCGCTGATCAGCGAAATAACGGCACTGGCGCTCTCGCGCAGTCTCCGCGTGGTCGCTGAGGCGTGGGACATTGGGATCAATTTGCTGGGCAAAGCATTTCCCGGCTGGCTGTGGGGACAGTGGAACGGCCGGTATCGCGATGAAGTGCGCGCTTTTGTTCGTGGCGATGGTGGCAAAGTCGGCGCGTTGATGCAACGGTTGTACGGTAGCGATGATTTGTTTCCCGATGGCCCCGGTGATGTGTACCGGCCGTATCAGAGCGTCAACTTCATCACCGCACACGATGGTTTCTGTCTCTACGATCTGGTCGCCTACAACCATAAACACAACGCCGCCAACGGGCATAACAACACGGACGGCGCGGACCACAACGTAAGTTGGAACTGTGGCTGGGAAGGTGATGCGGGCGTGCCCGCTGAGGCGCTTTCGTTGCGCCGGCGACAGGTGAAGAATTTCTTCTGTCTGCTGATGTTGTCGAACGGCACACCGATGTTCTACGCGGGCGACGAGTTTCTGAACACGCAAGGCGGCAACAACAACCCGTACAATCAGGACAACGAGACCACGTGGCTTGACTGGTCACTCCTGGAAAGGAACCGGGGCATCTTTGAGTTTTTTCAACGCATGATCGCGTTCCGTAAAGCACACCCAGACATCGCGCGCGGCCGGTTTTGGCGCGAGACGGTGAGTTGGTACGGCGCGACTGGCCCGGTGGATTTTAATTCGCGCTGTCTAGCGTACTGTTTGCACGGCGTAAGCGACCTGTACGTTATGATCAACGCCTTCTGGGAGCTGGTGCGATTTCAAATTCAGCAACCTGGCAACTGGGACTGTGTCGTGGATACCAGCCGCCAAGATTTGGAAACGCAGGTTGTCGAAGGGCTGAACTATGAAGTCAAGCCGCGGTCCGTCGTCGTGCTGGAGCGTGCATCCTAAGTACCCCATGCGGTCAAGAACTCGTCCCTGCGTGATCTACCCGCACGCCACAGCCGAAGAATCCGCCGAACGTTTGAAGAAATGATCTTGCGGGCTTCGCCAAGCCGTCTCACCACGAAATTGTCCGCGACGAGAATTGGCAAAGGACACTCCGTGGTGGAGACTTTCTTCCCGATTTCATCGATGCAATTTGTGATACTGCCATTTGATACTCCATTGGTTTTTGGGGGCATATTTTGGCTAAACTGGGCTAAAGCGAAAATCAGAAGAAGCCCGTAAACATTGGCTAAGATAGCGATAGCTAACGGCAGAAAAGTGCTTTCGTGACGCCCAAGGCAGGCGCTCTAATCCAAGCTGAGCTACGTCCCGGTGTAGGGCATAGTGTACGAGATGTCCGGTGCGGTATCAACAAGAAGAGCGATGTTCCCGACGCGTTGGGCGGTCGGGACGCTGCCGTCCAAGCTGAGCTATGTCCCGATCATTACTCGAAGACACGATCAAAGGTGTGCAATCGGACGGCCGTTCCGCGAAAATCCAGAGCCAGGGCAGGGTTATCGTCGGGCTCTGGGGAATCTGAGGTTTTTTGCTGGCCTCAGCAGGTGCCGCAGATTGTCTTATGCGAGGTTCACGGCGCTGGGTTGGCCTGTGCGCCGTAGCCAGTCGAGCATGTGGCGAATGCTCCCCGTCGCGAGGGCCACCGAGGTATCGGCAGCACCGTAGTACAGGTTTACCGTGTCGCCGTCGGGGGCGAGGGTGTAGCCGCAGGGAAAAACAACGTTGCCGACGTCGCCTTCGCGCTCATAAAGCTCTTCGGGACCGAAGATCCAGTTGTCACCGCGGAGAAGACATCGTTCGGGCGTTTGCAGATCGAGCAACGCGAGGCCGAGCCGATAGAGGCAGCCCGCAGGAGTTTGGCGGACGCCGTGATAGATCACCAACCAGCCCTGTGGGGTTTCAATCGGGGGCGGAGAGAGGCCGATCTTGTTGGCATCCCACCAGCCGCCGCGGCGGGCCTGGAGAATCATTTTATGACTGCCCCAATGGCGAAGATCCGGCGAATAGGAAATCCAGATGTGCGCGCCGAATACCGTCATTGGACGATGGATCATTGCCCAATAGCCGCCGACCTTGCGTGGCAAAAGTGCGGCATCCTTGTCTTCGGGCGGCATAACGACGCCGTGGCGCTCGTACGTTTTGAAATCCGTGGTCAGGGCGACCGACACGCCCGGGCCGCCGCGCGAGTACGATGTATAGGCAACGGCGTACTTGTTCAGCTCGGGAATAAAAGTGATCCGGGGATCTTCGATGCCCCAGAGTTCCTCGGGGTGGCCATCCACGTCCGGCAGCAACGTCGGTTGCGCATCGATCTCCCACGCATCAACACCATTGCGCGAGCGAGCAGCGCAGAGGTGGGAATGGCCGCGGCGGTCTTCGACGCGACAGAGGAGCAGGGTCGTGCCGTCGGGCAAGAGGGTCGCGCCGGGGTTCAAGACGGTATTGATCGCGTACGGCCAGTCATTGGCCGTCAGCAGCGGATTGCCTCGATGACGTTCGAACAGGGTTTCATGGAGTTGCCTCATATTTGCTATCCCTCCTTGGACGAATTCAGCGCTTCCTCGGACAAGCGAAGCTCCAGCAGCGACAACAGAAAGGACAGGGTCGATTCCGCGCCCTGGTTTTGGTTCATGCGATCGGGATGCAACCCGTCGCGGCATCCCCCCGTGGACGGTTCGTAGAGGGGCAAATGCAGGTCATTGCGGCCCAAGAACCAATCGAAAGCGCGCTCCGCCTCTTTGCGCCAGCGCTCGTCTCCGGTCAATCGTTGGGCTTCGAGGCACGCCGCAATGGCGGCATGTGCCTCGATGGGTTGTTGATCGAATCGCGCTCGTTCGCCGCCGCATGGATAGAACCCGTTCGAGCCAATCGGCACGAAATGTCCTTCCTTCGCGCGTTGCAGGTCGGTAAGCCATTGGAGTGTTGTCAGGCCGGTCTCCAGAATGTCTTTGCGGGACATCGTTTGCCCGGCGGTGAGCATCGCGTGGGGCAACGCGCCGTTACAATACGTCAAGTTGTGCTCGAACCAGGGCCAGTCGGGTGCGCCATTGGATTGGCAGAGGGCCAACAGGCGTTCCGCCAATTCGTCCCGCACCCCTTGCGCGGCCCGGTCGCCGGTAAATCGTTTCAGGTACTCGTGGATGCCGAGCAGGGTGAACGCCCAGGCCCGCGGGCTCTTGGTCCGGAGGATTTCGGGGAGCGCCAGTTCAAAAAGTCGACTTGCCGTGCCGCAGAGTCCACGTTTCTGGGAGCGGCCAAGTATGGTCCCCAACGCCCACAGAGCGCGGCCATGGCTGTCGTCCGAGCCGGCGTCTTCCAGCCACTCACGTTGGAACGACAGAAAGTTCCGGAACCGCGACGTAGCCGAGTTGAATGCATACCAGAGAAAGGCCAGATACTGGGACGCCAGTCCCTTGACGTCGTCCAACTCGTCGCCGCCAACCTCCTCGACCAGGACCATGGCGATCAGTGCGCGGGCATTGTCGTCGGTACAGTAGCCATCGGAGAATCTGGGGACGCTGAAGACTGCGTGCTGGAGAATGCCGGTGCCGTCGGTCAGCCGTCGAAGATGGTCGAATTGCAGCGAAGGCAGGTCGGCTGGTTGCTTGCTGACGGCGCGCGCCGCCCGGGTGGGGCGTGGCGAGCGTGCCCGCCCTTCTCGGGCGTGCTGAAAGCTCTCCATGTATGCCCGGGCCACATTCGGCCACGTCATTTCGCGGCTGTAGAGATAGGCCCGTTTCCGCATGGCATGGCGCTCGGCTTCGTCGTCGAGAAGATTCAGCACGACCGTCGCAATGGCCTGGGAGTCGCGAAACGGCACGAGCAAACCACGGCCTTCCGCCAGTTGCTCTTCGGCGTACCAGTACGGGGTGGAAATCATCGCCTTGCCAGCTCCCAGCGTGTAGGCCAGCGTCCCGGAGACAGCCTGTTCCCGGTTCAGGTAGGGCGTGAGATAGATGTCCGCGGCGCCGATGAACTCCACCAGTTCTTCCAGCGTGACGAACCGATTGTGAAACATCACATTCTCTTCGATGCCGCGTTCGCGAACCATCCGCTGCAGCATGAGACGGTAGGCCTCGCCTTCGTGGCGCACGACGTGGGGATGGGTGGCTCCCAAAACCACGTAGACCGTTTGGGGATGTCGGGACAGTACCTGCGGCATGGCCTCGAGGACATATTCGATGCCCTTGCTTGGCGAGAGGAGACCGAAGGTGAACAGGACCAATTTGCCCTCGACCCCGAACCGGTCCTTGTAGAAATTCGGATCGACGAACGGCACATCGGGGATGCCGTGCGGGATCAGGTCGATCTTGTCCGCGGGGATGGCGTAAATATCCTGGAGAAAGCCTCGTCCACGTTGGCTCATGACGATCAAGCGGTCGGACAACTCGCCCAATTCCTTCATTACCTTGCGTTGTTGGGGATCCGGCTCGCGCAAAACGGTGTGCAAGGTGGTGACGACGGGCATGCGCAATTCGCGCAACAGAGCCAGGATGTGGCTGCCGGCGGAGCCGCCAAATATCCCGAACTCGTGCTGCAGGCAGACGAGGTCGACATTGGTGATGTTCAGGAAATCAGCGGCGCGGCGATAGGAATCCAGATCCCGTTCGGTCATCTCGAAGCGCACGCGAGGAGGATAGTTGTATCCATCTTCCGTGTCGGTCACAGGCACGGCGAAACACGACAGGTCGGGGTATTGCGCCGCCAACGCTTCGCACAAATCGGTTGTGAATGTCGCAATCCCGCACCGTCGCGGTAGATAGTCGCCGATGACGGCAATACGGCCCACCGTTTTTTTCGTTTCCAGTTGCATGCCATCGACCCGATCCGCACAGACTCCAACCTACTATCGCATGGCATCGGCGGAAAATCAAAAGACACCCCTGAGAAAATTGCTGAGCCGTTCTTCCACGGGATGAAAGAGATTTCGGAGGCGCCTGGTGTGGCGAGGTCTCGACGAAAGTCAACCTGCCTTCAGTCTGACGACAACCAGTTTGCCGGCTTTGAGGATCTGACCGTCGCGGACCGCGACACGGGCTCTATCATCCGTGATCTTTTGGCCATCCAGCATGACGCCGCCTTGTTGGATGACCCTGCGGATGTCGCCACGGCTTCTGAATTTGCCGGTTTTCTCCACCAGTTCCACAATCCAAATCTCGCCGGCGGGCACAGTCAAACTCTCGGCAACGTCAGCGAGATCTTTCTTGGAGAACTGCTTGTCAAAATCCCCGCGTGCATGATCGGCAACGGCTGCGCCGTGGTATTGCGCCACAATGGCGTGAGCGAGGGCCTTCTTGGCTTCCATCGGATGGCCCTTTTTCAACTCGGCAATCTCAGCGGGAGTCTTGAAGAAGAGCAGGCTGTACCACCTCCACATCAGGTCATCGCCAATGCTCATGGTTTTGCCGAACATATCTTTGGGCGTCTCGCCGATACCGATATAGTTGCCCTTGCTCTTGGACATCTTCTCAGCGCCATCGAGCCCTTCGAGGATTGGCAGGATCATTACGACTTGCGGTTCCTGACCGTCGTTGCGCTGGAGATCGCGGCCGACAAGATTATTGAACGTCTGGTCCGTGCCGCCGAGTTCGACATCCGCCTTGATCATGACGGAGTCGTGGCCTTGCATGAGTGGATAGAGAAACTCATGAACGCTGATGGGTTCGCCCGACTTGTGGCGTTTCTCGAATGTATCACGCTCCAACATGCGGGCGACCGTCATTTGGCTGGCCAGACGGATGACATCGGCGAAGCTCATCTTCGCCAGCCATTCGCTATTGCGGCGGATTTCGAGTTTATCCGGCGCGGTGTCCAGAATCTTGCCGGCCTGTTCGAAGTATGTCCTGGCGTTGCGTTGGATGTCCGCCTCGCTGAGCATCGGGCGCGTTTTGTTTTGGCCTGTGGGATCACCGATGAGCGCGGTGTAATCACCGATGATGAGCACGGCCTTGTGGCCGAGATCCTGAAACTGCCGGAGCTTGCGCAGCACGACGCTGTGGCCGAGATGTAGATCGGGCGCTGTTGGGTCGCAACCCAATTTGGCGCGGAGCGGACGGCCTTGTTCGAGCTTCTTCTTCAGTTCGTCGCGGGTGACGACGGTTTCGCACCCTTGCACGAGCAGATCCAATTGTTCGTCGGCAGTTTTCATGGCACTAACAAGCAGAAACCCGGCCCCGAACGCGTTCGGGGCCGGGTTTCTTGTACTAGATTCCGAAAGGAACCGCTACTGGTTTTTCTCTTCTTCGGCCTGCTCGAATGCATGCTCGAGGTCAACGATTGCCTCGCCCGGCTTGAGGGCGGCTTCGTACTGTTCCTTTTCCGCTTCGAGTTGTTCGTTGCTGTAGTTGGCCGCTTTGATGCTCAATCCGATACGACGCTCGGGCGCATCCACCTTGATCACGCGTGCGGTGACTTCATCACCGACCTTGAGCACGTTTTTGATCTTATCGATGTGCTCCTCGCTGATCTGCGAGATGTGCACGAGGCCTTCGAGTTTGTCGGGCAACTCGATGAACGCGCCGAACGACGCGAGCTTCACGATCTTGCCCTTGACGAGGTCGCCCATCTTGTAGCGCTGTTCGATGGTCTTCCACGGGTCGTCCTCGATCTGCTTCATACCGAGGGAAATCCGTTGGTTGGCGCTGTCGACTTCCAGCACCACCGCGTCGACCGTCTGGCCCTTCTTCAACAGCTCGGCAGGATTGGTGACCTTGCGCGACCAGGACATGTCAGAGACGTGCACCATTCCGTCGATGCCTTCCTCGATCTCGACGAACGCGCCGAAGTTGGTCAGGTTCCGCACCTTGCCGCTGATGCGCGTGCCCGGCGGATACTTCTTCGGCACCTGCGACCACGGGTTGGCTTCGAGCTGGCGAATGCCGAGAGAAATCTTCTGCTCCTCGCGTTTGATTTCCAGCACTACCGCGTCGATTTCGTCGCCCACCTTCAACACGTCCGAGGCGCGCGCGACGCGCTTGGTCCAGGAAAGCTCCGAGACGTGCACCATTCCCTCGACGCCATCCTCGAGTTGCACGAACGCGCCGTAGGGCACGACGCTGACGACTTTGCCGCGGACCTTGCTGCCGACGGGGTATTTCACCTCGACGTTGTCCCACGGGTTGCGGTTGCGTTGCTTGAGTCCGAGCGACACGCGCTCTTTCTCGCGGTCCACCTCCAGAATCATCACTTCAATGTTATCGCCGACTTTGAGCAATTCGGACGGATGGTTGATCCGTCCCCAGCTCATATCGGTGATGTGAAGCAGTCCATCCAGGCCATCGAGGTCGATAAACGCGCCGAAATCTGTCAGGTTCTTGACCAGGCCTGTGCGGATTTGACCGACCTGCATATTGGACAGCAACGAGCGCCGTTTATCTTCGCGTTCCTGTTCGATCAACTCGCGCCGCGACAACACGATGTTGTGGCGTTCCTGATTGATCTTCACGACCTTGAACTTGAACGTTTTGCCGAGATATTCGTCCAGATTGCGGGGAGGGATTACGTCGATCTGCGAGGCGGGGAGGAAAGCGTCAACGCCGATGTTGACCATCAGTCCGCCTTTGACCTTGCTACGGACCTTGCCATCGATCGTACCGCCCTCGGTACAGATGCTCACGATCCGGTCCCAATTCTTCTTTTGCTCGGCTCGGGCGAACGACAGCACGACCATCCCGTCGTCGTCTTCGAGGCACTCCAACAACACCTCAATTTCATCGTTCACCTTGACGGCATCGGGCTCATCGAATTCCGCCAGAGGGATCACGCCCTCAGACTTGTAGCCGATGTCCACCAATACTTCGTTCGGACGCACATCCAGGATGCGTCCTTTGACCAACATTCCCTCGGTGAATTCCTTCACTTCGGAAAAGAGTTTCTCCATCGAGTTCTGCATTACAGTGATTTTATCTCCTGCCTTTGGCAAGCACGACACTGGTGCGGTAGCTGAAAGGCGGGCAAATATAGGCCCTTGGATACCGTGGTTGCAAGCCCTTTTTGGCGCATATCCACTTCGCCCGTCAGGCCGTCCGAAACGGCTTGCAATCCCGAGTTGCCGGAGGCTACATACGTTTAGTCACCTCGTTGGGCCATTCGTTTGTGGCCAAATTCGCGTATTTCGGACCCATGCAACCTCGTTTTGGACATATTATCGGCGCCACCATGATCCTCGGGCTGGTATCCAGCGCGATGGGAATCGATTTCGCGTCGTTCAAATCGCCCATAATGCTCGAGGGCGGCTCGACCCGGTCCTATCGCGATCCGTCGGCGATTTATCAGGATGGTATCTTCCGATTATTCTTCACGTTCGCGAAGCCCGAGGCTAACGGCACGTGGTACCTGTATACGGCGGTCAGCAAGAGCACCAATCTGGTAGATTGGACCGAGCCGCGCGTGCTCACCCCAAAGGATCTGCGGCTGAACTTTTGCAGTCCCGGCGACGTGGTGCGGTTCGGTTCGGAATGGATCTTGTGTTGTTGCAGCTATCCGCGTCCCAACGGTGAGCGAATTGCCAATGATACTGCGCGGCTGTGGATCATGCGCAGCCACGACCTGGAAAACTGGAGCGAGCCGGAAATGCTCCGGGTCAAAGGTCCGGATGTGCCGATCAAACAGATGGGCCGCATGATTGATCCCTACCTGTTTCAGGACAAGGACGACCCGGGGAAATGGTGGTGTTTCTACAAACAGAACGGTGCCAGCCTGTCATGGTCGCGAGACCTGAAGACGTGGAACTATTCCGGGCACGTGGACGCCGGTGAGAACGTGTGCGTACTTGTTCAAAATGGTGAGTACGTGATGTTCCATTCTCCAGCCAACGGGATTGGCGTGAAACGGTCGAGGGATTTGAGGACGTGGCATGACGACGGGCTGACCACGCTGGGGCAAAAGAATTGGGCTTGGGCTTGCGGAAGAGTGACGGCGGGTTTTGTCCTGGATTTGAGAAATCAACCCGGAATTGGCAAGTATGTCATGTTCTTCCACGGCAGCGGACCCGAGAGCAACCGCAACAGCTTTGCCAGCATCGGGCTCGCGTGGAGCGATGACCTTGTGAACTGGGAATGGCCGGGAAAGGCTGTGGCCAAGGCCCCGGCGAAGTAGTCGATACTTCTCCTTCTGTGAGGGGAGATTGACGCTTGCGATGACGCGGGCTAACTTGCCCACATTGACGTCGGGTCGGATTTCAATCTCCGGAGACTATATTTATGAGTGCCGATGGTGCCGTGGAAATCCCCAGCAAGTATTCCGTGCAGGAAACGATTGATCGCTTGTCTTCGCTTTTAACATCGAAGGGCGTCAAGATATTCGCGCGCATCGATCAAGCAGCCGAGGCGCAGGCAGTCGGTCTGTCGATGCCCAACACCCAATTGCTGATCTTTGGCGATCCTCGGGCGGGCACGCCGCTCATGAGACGATACCCATCCATCGCTCTCGATCTGCCGCTCAAAGCGCTCGCGTGGGAATCCGCCGACGGCAAGGTGTGGCTCAGTTACAACAGCCCGGATTTCCTGATGCGCCGCCACCATTTGGAGTCGCCCCCGTTCAAAGCTGTAGAAGCGATCTTCTCCGCTGCTACACGATGACGGGAGCGGCCGTAGGCCGGTCACCAGAGCAGTTTCACCGCTTTCGTAGCTGTCGAGAGCGACAAATGTGCGGCTTTCTTGCGTCTCTTGCCGTTGCAGAATTACTTGAAGCGCTCCAGCCTTCATCGGCCTCGAGCGCGGCGATCCGCTTCATGATCTCGCAGCCAATTATCAGATAGACTGAGTTTGCCGATTCGCCGTGCATCTCGTCGAAGTCCCGGGAGCAAGTGATAGGTCAACGGCTCGTCAAACCCGGTCCCCGCGCGCGGGAACTGACGCAGACCGAGTCTGCGATGCAGCAACGCGGGGCGGATTAGAGCCTGGCAGTCCAATGACAAATGACAAGCGGGCAGCATCTTCGGTTGACCCAGGTGGCATACCCGCCCAATAATCGGCAGTGTCTTTTCGGCAAACGATGACCGACAGAAGATCAGACCGTACTAGCGGCGAGACGCAGGCAGCACAAGCTTCTCCAATGCTGTACAAGTGGGTATTGGCCGCGATGTGTGTGTTGATTGTCGCGGGCTACGCCTATCTCGCGCGCTTGGGCGGGGCGGAGTGGTCGACGCTCGATCCCGCGGACGCGTACTACAATCTGTTGGTGCAAGGATATCGCGCCGGCCATTTGAGCTTGAACAAGCCGGTCCCGGCGGATTTCGCGAAGCTGGCCGACCCGTACGATCCAATAGCCAATCAACCATACCGAATCCTGCCATACAACCTTAGCGACCTGAGCTACTACAAAGGCGGGTTCTATCTCTACTTCGGTCCGACGCCCGCCGTGCTCTTGTACTGGCCGTTAACCATGCTGACCGAGCATTACGTATTCGACCGTCAAGCGGTGACGATCTTCTGTTCCGTCGGTTTTCTGGCCAGCATTGGCCTCTTGCGTGGGTTGTGGCGCCGATACTTCGCCAAGGTAAGTGGAGCAGTGCTCCTTGCCAGCGCTCTGGCGCTCGGTCTGGCGGCGGGCATACCGACCCTCTTGCCTCAATCCGAGACCTATCAGGTGGCGATCAGCTGCGGGTACATGTTGACGATGCTGGCGCTCGGCGCACTCTGGCGCGCGATGCATTCATCCCGCCATCGTGCGCTGTGGCTGGGAACTGCGAGCCTTGTGTACGGACTGGCGGTAGGCGCGCGGCCATCGCTGGTATTTGGCGGTGTCATCCTGCTGGCTCCGGTGATTCACTTATGGCGTCAACGGCAGAGGCGATGGGCGCTGTTACTGGCAGCGGTCGGCCCGATCACAGTCGTTGGACTGGCATTGCTCCTGTACAATTTCCTGCGATTCGAGAATGCGTTCGAATTCGGCTGGCACTACCAGTTGGGCGGAATGCGCCAAGTCTCGTTGCAGCTGTTTAGTCCGCTTTATTTCTGGTTCAATCTCCAGGTGTACGCTCTGAAGTTCGCGCGGTGGCATGCTCCGTTTCCCTTCGTTCATGCTGTGGACTATCCGCCGATGCCGTCGGGATATTTCGCAGCGCTGGATCCCTTTGGCATCCTCGCCAACATTCCGCTCGTGTGGCTGGCGCTGGCAGCGCCTCTGGCCTGGCAAATCGACCGCGGTCGACAGCTTCCCCTTCGCTCATTTGTGATAGCCGTCGCAGTGCTCTTCGGGATGTGCGCGTTGACTTTGGCATTCTGCTGTTGCTCGGCCATGCGATATGAAGTGGACTTCCTGCCCGCGTTGATGCTCCTGGCGGTGGTCGGCATTTTCGGATTGGAGCATGCTCTGGCCGGCCAGCCCCTTCTTCGGCGCGTCGCACGTTGGTGTTGGGGGGTGGTTCTGGCTGTTTCGGTGATGTTCAATCTCCTGGTGGCTGCGGCAGACTGGGCAACTGCCGGTTGTGCCCTGGGTACTGTGCTCGCTGACGGAGGTCGCGCGTCCGAAGGGGTCGCGGTTCTGCAGCGCGCGCTCAGCGTCAAACCTGACTACGCCGACGGTCAGCAGGAATTGGGGCACGCATTGCTTGCCAGCGGTCAGCCGCAGGAGGCGATTGAGCATTCCGAAGCCGCGCTGCGACTTCGGCCGGACGACATTCTGGCGCGTAACGACCTCGCGCTCGCCCTGGCCGAAGTGGGCCGGTTGCCGGAGGCCATCGAACACTGGGAGCAGTCATTACGGATCGAACCCGACGATGTCAACACGCACATCAACCTGGGCAATGCGCTGCTTCAGGTTGGCCGGCTGCAGAATGCCATTGCCCACTACGAACAGGCCGTTCGCATCGATCCCGATTCGGCCGTGGCGCAATACAATTTGGGAAATGCGCTCCAACAAGCCGGCAAACTGCCCGGGGCCATCAGCCACTACGAACAAGCTCTCCGTATCAAGCCCGATTTCTCCCAGGCCCGCGACGCCCTCGCCGCCGCGCAGTCCGGTCACTGAGGGCCAACCGGCTCATTCCGGTTCCGCTTGCAGCTCCGCAATCCGCTTCATGATCTCGCGCCCGATATCCAGGTAAACCGCCTTCAACGCCTCGCCGCGCAACTTCGCGAAGCCCGGGGGCAGGGGATACGTGAACGGTTCGCCGAACTTGATCTCCACGCGCGCAGGACGAGGGAAACTCGCACCTTTCGGCAGCGCGCGTTCGGTCCCGAAAATCCGCATGGGCACAACGGGCACGTTCGCCTTGGCCACAATCATGCCAATCCCGGCGCGGGCCTCCTGGAGTGATCCGTCCTTGCTGCGTGTCCCTTCGGGAAACATCAGGACGGCCTTGCCTTCGCCGAGCATCCGCAACACGGTGCGCATCGCGCCGATATCGCCCTTGTCGCGATTGATCGGGACGCAATGCCAGCTCCGCAGAATCCAGTTCGACACCGGATTTCGGAACAACGTGTCTCGCGCCATGTAGAACGCCTCGCGCTTGCAGGCCAGGCCGAAGAATGGCGGATCGAGAAAGCTCACATGATTGCCCGCGAGGATGAACGCGCCCTTGTCGGGAAGGCGATCCGCGTTGTAGACGCGGCCCCGATGGTACAAATAGAAGTAAACGCGGAACAGGAACCGGCAAAACCGATACCACCACAGTCCCATGGCGCGCTCAGGCTCCGCCCGCGCTGAAACTCCCGCGTCGCGTGCCCTGTTGTCGAATGTGGTCCACGATGACCCTGGCGGTCTCGTCCACGGTGAGCCGGGAGTTCTCCACAATCGTCGCCCCGAGCGCGATCTGCAATGGTGAAACACTGCGCCCCGAGTCTTTCTTGTCGCGGCGCTGGATCGATTCCTTCACGCCTTCCTCGCTGGCTTCGATTTTCATCGCTTCCAGGTCGCGTTTTCGCCGTGCCGCGCGGACCTCGGTGTTGGCTTCCAGGTAAAACTTGTACGGCGTATCGGGAAACACCACCGTGCCGATGTCGCGTCCTTCCATGACGAGGCTGCCGAATTTTGTCAGCGACCGCTGATGCTGGACGAGCACCTGCCGCACTTCGGGGATCGCCGAGATCGCCGAGACCCTGTCGGTCACGGCCGGCTCGCGGATGGCGTTACCGGGGTATTTGCCGTCGATCAGCATCCGCACCTGTTTGTCCACCAGTTCGAAACTGATTTTGATGCGGTGCATCATGGCGATGACGGAAACGGTGTCGTCCACATCGATGCCTTCATCGATGGCTTTCCATGTGATCGACCGGTACATCGCCCCGGTATCGACGTAGTTGTATCCGAGCATTCTTGCCGCCGACCTGGATACCGTGCTTTTGCCGCTGGCCGCCGGCCCGTCCACTGCCACCACCGTCACATTCTCGCTCATAGTTTGGAGGATCGCGCTCCCGAGTGGCCGCGCCGTTGTCTGGCTCGCTTGCGCGAGTCTCGCTGAGTTCAAGTTCTTAGTTGCTCCAGTTTGTCAAAAAAGTTTGGAAAGGTCTTGCTCACACAACCGGGATTCTTAATCCGAATCCCCGGAACTTTCAATCCTAACACGGAAAAACACATCGCCATGCGGTGATCATTGTACGTTTCGATGTCCGCCCCGTGCAATTGGCCCGGTTCGGCCGGCCAAACGGTGAATCCTTCCTCGTGCTCTTCCGTCTTGGCTCCGACACGCCGCAGCTCCGTCACCATCGCCTTTATCCGATCCGTTTCTTGAACGCGCAACCGCGCTGCATCGACGATCTGCAGCGGTTGGTTTCCGGCCAAGGCGCAGATTGCCAGCGCCAGAACGCTATCGCCCAATTCGGTTAGCCGCGACACTCTCGCTGGAGGTGGCAGCAAGCTCGGAAAATGTCCGTCCATTTGTAATGAGTCTTTGCGCCAATTAGCCACCTCAACGCTTCCCCCCGTCAAAAAACCGGCAGCGACAAAATACGTTCCACTCGACAAATCTGGTTCAATCACCCAATCAGGCCGAAACTGTCTCACCATCTTACGAGTCATGCTGAGGTAGCCGCCAGGTTCGTCCTTGTCCGACAGGAGCGCGTCCATCCCTAGTAACAGCAACGCGCTGGCGTATTGGCTCGAGCGGACCGCGCTGATGCTTATGGGGACTTTTCGCAGGCCATGTGCACGAATCGTCGCGGGAAGCCGCTCATTCGACGTTTCCACCTCTGCTCCAAGCATTCGCAATGCGCCGAACAAATCTTGCATCGGACGCTCATGCATCCGCACATCGCCTGTGATACGGTACTCCCCGTGACCGGATGCAACTAACGCCGTCAAGAACCGCGCTGCCGTGCCGGCGTTGCCGACGTACAATTCGGCTTTCTTCGCCGGGATTTGGCCGCCTCGACCAACAACGATGATCGTTCGATTGCACTCCTCAGCGGGATCGGGTTCGACGGTCACTTCAAAACCGAGTTTCTGGAGGGAATCGACCATTACCTGCGTGTCGTCGGCCCACAACGCCCCGTGCAGCACACATTTGCCATTCGACAGCGCCGCCAGAATCAACGCGCGATTCGTGATGCTTTTCGACCCGGGCACCGTGATTGTGCAATTCGGCGGTTTCGTCAGTGGCCGGATTTCGAGGATGTCGGGAAGCAGTTTCACGGGGTTTGTCTCTCGGCCGTCTTGCGTTTCATCTCTTGAATCTGCCTGATGGCCTGCGACACCTTTTCTTGTTCGGTGCCCGGATTCAATTGACCTTCGAGACGTTCCATCACGGCGAGCGCATCATCGAAACGGCTCCCTTCCAAGTACAATTGTGCCAGGCGGAAGTTGGCTTCCGGGCTCGTGGGGCAGAGATTCAATGCCTGCTTGTACGCCGCCTCGGCGTTGTCCGTCATCCGACGGTACATGTACAGTCCGCCGATTGCCGAACGCAGTTTGGAATAGGTCTTGCGTGCCGCGATGTTATCGGTGAAGTGACGGTCGGCTAGAAGCTCCCCGCTTAGCGCATCCCAGTAGCGAGTGTCGTCGTTCACCACGTGCCGATCCAGCGACGCGAGCGGTTCGTTATTCAGCTTCAGAATCAAACCGTGGGGTTCCATGTAAGGATACATCCAGCCAATGACGTAGCTCTCTTCAACAAAGAACGGATGTTTCTCCTTGTTGCGGTTGAAAATCATCCTGGTAAGGAGCCCGTTGGCGTTCATCACGGCCAAGACACCGCGAATGTGGCCCGCGCCGTCCACCTGTTCGTCGGGGCTGAGTTGCTCGCCGCGCCGCTGTCGCTCCTGAAGGCTCGCGGCATAGTCTTGAAGCGCATTGTGCATGTCGTTCGTCGATGGCAGCCACAACCGGTCTCCCTGGGTCAAACGCAAGTAATCCATATAGCGCGTCTCGACCAGCGCGTTTTGCGTAACGACAAACTTCGGGGTGAGGACAGAAATTGGGGCATTCGTTGTGTCGCAAAACATCGTGATGATAAATCGTCCCGGATCCGTCCCGCCAAGATACACACTGTTCGCGGGTATCGAGCCGAGGATGCCTTCGGCGTACCGATTCAACAAAGCCGGGTCCCAGCTGTAGAATTCGTATGCCCCCCAGGTTTCATGGATCGGCACGTTCAGCGCGTTCTTGTAGCCCGTCACGGACGTGCTTCCACCGAATGGGCCGGTCAACTGTTGGATGTGCGCATACGCATTCGATACGCTGACATAATCGCCAGCCTCCGCGGCCTTGAAAAACGCGCGCGCCTCCGCAGGCACATCGAGGTGAAGTTTCCCGGCCAGTTCTTCCATCTGACGGCTCTTGACGGCGGC
Source organism: Verrucomicrobiia bacterium (assembly GCA_035501175.1). Taxonomy (GTDB): domain Bacteria; phylum Verrucomicrobiota; class Verrucomicrobiia; order Palsa-1439; family Palsa-1439; genus Palsa-1439. The sequence continues at coordinate 54,180 of DATJWQ010000018.1, forward strand.
AAACTGCTCGAGACGTGGATTGGTGTCTGCCGCAGCGTAGACGTCTGCAAACCACCCCAGGAATAGTGCGGCAAATGCGAGAGTCGCCGGATACCGAAAGCTCGATTGTACGCTCACGTTTTGAACCTCAACTCGTCGCGGAAATGTTTGGCGCGTTTGAGCATGGTGCGCAGTTCGACCGCGTCGGCGTTCTCCATCGCCGCGCGGACCTTGCCGAGTTCCTCGATCAACGAGTCGAGCGCCCGGCCGATTTCCTGGCGGTTTTCGAGGCAGATTTCCGTCCACATCTCGAATGGACCGCCGGCAATGCGTGAGAAATCCTTGAACCCAGGACCGACAAAATTCAGCGGGTGCGAGCCGTCGTTGCAGACCACATTGACCACCGCCGCGGCGACGACGTGGGGCAAATGGCTGATCCGCGCGACGACTTCGTCATGCTTCACCGGGTCGAGGGTTTTGACGGTGCACCCGAGCACCTTCCAGAAATCGTGCACCAATTGCAGAGCTGCTTTATCCGTGTCCTCGCGCGGGGTGACGATGCATACGGCGTTGTCGAACAACTCGCGCCGCGCCGCCTCGATGCCCGATTGCTCCGAGCCGGCCATCGGATGGGAACCGACGAACCGCGCCTTGCCAGCCAGCGTGTGAGACAAGGCGGTGACGATCGGATATTTCACACTGCCCACGTCGGTGACGACGCAATCGGCTGGCAGGGACGGGAGCATCTGCTCCACCAGACCCTGCATGGCGCCAATCGGTGTGGCCAACACGACCAGTTCGGCGTCGGCGACGACTTTTGCGAGGTCGTGGGTTGCTTCATCGGCGGCGCCGAGTTGATACGCCTGATCGGCGGCGTCGGGTCGACGCGCCCACATGGAGACGCGCTTCGCGACCTTGCGTTGTCGGGCGGCCAGGCCGATGGATCCGCCCAGGAGACCGGGGCCGAGAATGGAGAGTTTGCGGAGCGTCATCATTTTCCCTTGTAACAGCAAACATTTCGTTTGGCAACATCACGGGATTCTGCTTATAGTGAAGCCAAGTTTTCGGAGTGCGGCGGCTCCTTTGGGGAAAGGGGTCGGTTGGTCACAGCGCTTCGGAAGAATACAAGGAGACACATGAGGAAGTTGGGGAATCTTGTTTCGGCGACGCTCGCCACAATTGCCATCATTTGCCTGATCAATTCGTGCACATTTCGCAGCCCGTCGCACGACCAAACCATGACGAGGCCGGCGCCAGCGACGGGCTACGCTCCGACGCCGAGTCCGCGACTTGCGAATGTCGGCGAAGTACGCGGCGTGTGGGTGAGCGACACGACAAAACTGGATTGGGACACCGCCACGGAAAGCCTCCGGCGCGCTGGATTCAATACGATCTACGCCAATCTCGCTTCGGGCGGCGCGGCGTTCTACCCGGACAGTCATGCCATGCCGAGTGTCGTCCGCGATCTCTCCGATCCTGTCGCTCGCGGAATCGATTTGGCCCACGAGCGGGGACTGGCGGTCGATGCCAAACAGATCGTCACGTTCATGTACAAGGCGCCGCCATGGTTCCAGCATGAAGTCGTTGCGCAAAACCGCGTGATGCGCGGGCCCGACGGCCACGCCATCGTGCAATCGGGCTACACGTGGCTGTGTCCGTCCGTGCCGGCGAATCGTGCGCTGGTTGAGGCGTCCGTTGCCGATATGGTGAAGAAATATCCGGTGGACGGCATTCAGTTCGATTACATCCGCTTCTGCGAGCAGCCGTGTTGTTACTGCGACAATTGCCGGCGTGAATTCGAGCAAAGCATCGGCACACGCGTCCGCCATTGGCCTGCCGACGTGATGGGCGGGCCCTATACGATGAAGTTCAGTGAGTGGCGGCAACGCGAGATCACCGCATTCGTCCAACAACTTTCCAATCGCGCGCGGCTGACCCGGCCCGGCCTTGCCGTCTCCGCGGCGGTGTTTCCCGAGCTTGATCGCGCGAAGGAAGAGAAGGCCCAGGACTGGAAGACGTGGCTCGATCGCGGCTATGTTGATTACGTGTGCACGATGACGTACTCGCCGGATCTGCGGGAGTTCGAGTCGAGAATACTGAAGGAACAGATGTGGGCATCGGCGCGCAACAAGGTTGTCGTGGGGATCGGGAGCTGGAAATTCGATCACATGAGCCAGTTGACCGCGCAGATTGGCGCGGCGCGTCAACTTGGCGCGCCGGGATTCGTGCTCTTTTCCTACGACGATTCGGCGGCGCGCAATTTCCTGCCCGAACTGGGAGCGTCTACGGCAAAGTTCTAAAGTCCTTTGCATCCCCTGCCATCGAAAAACGCCATTTTTCCGCTTGCAAAGGCCCGGGATGGGGTTATCATGGTAGGTCCTGCCACGAGAGGTCGTTGCAGGTAGAACCGTTCCGAAGAGTTTCGGGACAAAATAACACCAAACCAGAATCCAGTCGTCATTTAGACGGGATGTCTCGCGCCGACGCATTGTCGCCGCACCGCGAGATGAAACAGCGGAGGATACATTGCCAAGCGTAACAGTCGCAGAGTTGTTGGAAGCCGGGGTTCATTTCGGTCATCAGACCAGGCGGTGGAACCCCAAGATGAAAAAGTACATTTTCGCGCCCCGCAACGGCATTCACATCATCGACCTCAACAAGACGCTCACCCAGATCGAAGTCGCCTGCGGGTTTCTCCATGATACAGTCGCTGCTGGCGCCTCCGTGTTGTTCGTCGGCACCAAGAAACAGGCGCAGCAGGAAATGAAGGAATGCGCCCTGCGCACGGGGATGCCGTACGTGGTCGATCGGTGGCTTGGCGGGACGTTGACGAACCTGCGCACCATCCGCAACAGCGTGAAACGGATGCAGGAGATCGACAAGCTTCTGGGTTCGCCCGAGGGCGAACGCCTTCCCAAGAAGGAACTGGCGTCGTTGCGGCGCGAGGACGCCAAGCTGCATCACAATCTCGACGGCATTGTGAAGATGGAACGGTTGCCCGCCGTGATGTTCGTGATCGACATCCAACGCGAAGCGATTGCCATTCATGAGGCCCGACGGCTGGGCATTCCGATCATCGCGGTGGTCGACACCAACTGCGATCCCGACCTGGTGACATACCCGATCGCCGGGAACGACGATGCGATTCGCGCCGTCAAACTGCTTACCAACGTGATTGCCAACACCATTGCCGAAGCACAGGCCGAACTGGGCCGGAAATATCCGCCAGCCGTGGCAGCTCCCGCCGAGGTTGCGCCCGCGCCGCTGCCGACGCCGGTGCCCGAAGCGACAGTTTCGGCTCCCGAACAGTCGGCGGTCTCGGCCTAGACGGTTTCTGATTCAGATAGGATAAGAATTCAACATGAGTACTACCGCCATGCAAATCGATCCCAAACTCGTCAAGACTCTCCGTGAAAAGACCGGCGCCGGTATGATGGACTGCAAACAAGCGTTGCAGGAGGCGGCTGGAAACATGGATGAGGCGGAAAAGATTCTTCGCAAAAAGGGTATCAACACCGCCAACAAGAAGGCGGCTCGCGCGGCCCGGGAAGGCTGCATTGCCAGTTACATTCACCATGGCAGCAAGCTCGGCGTGTTGCTGGAGGTAGACTGCGAGACGGACTTCGTGGCGCGCAATGAAGGTTTCCGCGAATTGGTCAAGGACATCACCCAGCATATCGCCGCGGCGAATCCGAGCTACGTTCGGCGCGAGGACGTGCCGGCGCAGGTGGTCGAGGGCGAAAAGGAAATCTACCGGGCCCAGGTAAAGGACAAACCCGCGCCGGCCATTGAGAAGATCATCGCCGGCAAATTGGAGAAGTTCTACTCCACGGTTTGTCTCCTGGAACAGCCGTTCGTGAAGAATCCCGAGATCACGATCAAGGATCACGTCACGGCCAAGATCGCGCAGTTGGGCGAGAACATCGTTGTCCGCCGGTTCATCCGCTGGCAGGTCGGCGAAGAGATCCCGGGAGAAACGCCCGCAGCCTGAGTTGTAGTAGACGCGGACGGGCAATTGAAATATTCGAAGGAGGCCGGTCACCCCGGCCTCTTTTCTTTTCTCGGCTTCTCACCGCGACTTGAACTGCATGGTCATCGGCTTGCCGTTAAGCTGATAGGTGGATTGCAGTTGGAATCCGACCGGCGTTTCGGTGTAGAGGAACGGCTGTCCACTGGATGGATCCGGATGGGTTTGGAGTGCACCTGCACCTTCTTGGGCAAGGGCCAGTCCGGCCGCCACCAGGGCGCGATTGATCTCGGCTTCCTGAACACTATCCATGAAAGACTCGTCATTCCTGACGACTCCCAACACTAACGGATTGGTTTTCTGAAGCTCCGTCGCATGCTGTTGCCACGCTTCATAACTGTCGTCGGACTGAGACGCCAAGGCATCCGCCAGTTCCTGCTGCAAGTCAGAAAGCTGTTGATGCTGCGTGATGTTGACAGATCGATCTGCGAGGACGGACGCACCGGGCTCACCGTCCACGTTGGCCTCGTTAGCGGATTTTATGATCAGCTCTGACGCCTGACGGTCCTCCATCTCCGCCTCGGCCCGAAGCGCGCGAATCGGAGCGTCGTCGTAAGCCGAATCTTGCAAGGCGATGATCAAGCGCTGAGCATCGCCACCGTGGAACAGCCCCAGATTCTCCTGAATGTAAGATGTCACATTATGTTGGAAACGGATGTCGTCAAAGCTGCTTGTCATCGCGGACGGAGCGATATCGAGGCCAAGTTCTAGTAATCCTATTAGATCGTCCGTCGCGCCGGCCGGATCCCTCGACCGGCAGTGTGCCGCGCTCCAGATTGCAGTCGGAGAGATGGTCAAGGCTGGCAGGCGAGCGCGCAGAACGGTTTGCAGAGAAATGTCCTCCGTCCAGACGCAATTGTTTGCCGCCCCTGCTCGGTGCATGAGGTCGCAGATCGGGCGAATCTTCTCGCACAGCGCCGCCTCGACCGAGGCGTCGACGTTCGTACCCCAATATTGGAGAATACCTTTTTCGTCGTCGGTTAGCGCGTCGTACAGCGCGAAAGCCTGGCGGTAGAGATCGGCGGCATTGGTGACCGTCGAGCTGTCCGTCTCGGTGGCGATTGCGTTGTTGGTCGACTCGGCCGATGGCTCGATTGCTGGCGGCTCGCGCTGCGTCGATGGCTTCGGCGTTTCGACCTTGGGCGGTGGTTGAACCGGAATCGGGCTTTGGTGAAATGCGAACCTGCCGAGAACCATCAACAGGCACACAACAAGCGTTCCCAACAGGTAAGCCCACGTCTTCTCTGAAGGTGTGTTCATCGAAGTGCGGCGGTTCTGAGAGGAATTATGGCAAGAGGAAGCGACGGCGGCAAGCGCGGTGGCGGAGGCTGCTGAGCGGCTCGCCGGGAGGCTCGCCCTCCCATAGCGTGGTGCATTCGTGACCGCGCTTGCCAAGAGGGGTGGCAGAGTGTAGAACCGTCCCCATGAATACGACGTCGGCGTCGCAGAGCAAGTATCAGCGGGTGATGTTGAAGTTGAGCGGGGAAGCGCTGCTCGGGACGCGGGGGTACGGCATTTCACCGGAGACGTGCGATTCGATTGCCAAGGAAATCCGCGAGGTCAAGGAACTCGAAGTGGAGCTGGCGGTTGTGATTGGCGGCGGGAACATTTTCCGCGGCCTGGCGGGGAGCAAACATGGGCTGGACCGGACGGCGGGCGATTACATGGGCATGCTCGCGACGGTGATCAATGCTCTCGCGTTGCAGGATGCCCTGGAAAAAAACCACGTATCCACTCGCGTCCAGTCGGCCATTGAAATGCGGGCGGTTGCGGAGCCATTCATCCGCCGTCGCGCGATTCGCCATCTGGAAAAGGGGCGCGTGGTTATTTTCGCGGCAGGCACGGGCAACCCTTACTTTTCGACCGACACGACCGCGGCGTTGCGCGCCAGCGAAATTGGCGCGGACGTGTTGCTGAAGGCGACAAAGGTGGACGGCGTGTATTCGGCCGACCCGAAGATCGACCCGACCGCGAAGCGGTACGACAAACTCAGTTACATGGACGCATTGAAGGGTCGGCTCAACGTGATGGATTCCACGGCGTTCTCGCTGTGCATGGACAATCGCATCCCCATCGTGGTCTTCGATCTTTTCGAGTACGGCAACATCCGCCGGGCGATTCTCGGCGAGCCGATCGGCACGCTCGTGAGCGAGTAGTTCGTTTGCCTAGACGAAGTGGTCGGCGAGCTGGCCGAAATTCTCCAGCATCAATGTGGCGCCGTCGGGCGTGATCTCCTCCAACTCGTGCTGCCAGGTGGTGTGATAGGGGATGAACACCGTGCCGAGGCCGGCGGCTTTCGCGGGATTGATATCGGAGCGTGGTGAATTGCCAATCATCCAGGTTTGCGAAGGCGCGAGCCGATGCTTCGCGATGATTTCCTGATAGGTTTGAACCGATTTCTCGAAGACGACTTCGACGGCGTGGAAATACTGCGCGAGCGATGAGCGCGCGAGTTTGGCGAGTTGCTCCTCGGCGCGGCCCTTGGTGAGCAGGATGAGGCGATTGGCGGCATGGAGCCGGGGAAGGGTTTCGCGCACGCCGGGCATGAGCTCGATCGGGTGGCGTTGAATCCACTGCTGTTTCTCCCGGATCCACGGTTCGAGTTCCGGAGCGTTGAGGGCGCGGACGACTTCTTCCAACGATTGGCAAAAGGCCATGCTGCCGTAGCCGGTGACCTTGACGTTGCGCTGTTCGGTTTCCCAGAGCAACTGCTCGACGCGCTCCGCGGGGTGACTTAGCGTGCCGAGCTTCGCGATGAATCCGGTAATGACCTGCTCGAAGTAGATGTTGTTCTCCCAGAGCGTGTCATCGGCATCGATGAGCAATGTGCGTGTGGTTGACATCTCCGACGAGAATTTCTAATCTCTCCGGTATGACTCTGCAAGAAGTCCTCGATTCGATGGAAGAGAAGATGATGAAGACGCTGGAATTCGTGCACAACGAGTTTGCTTCGGTGCGCACGGGCAAGGCGTCAACGTCACTTGTGGAAAACATCCAGGTGGAGGCCTACGGGGCGCACATGCGGTTGCGCGAAGTCGCCGGCATTTCGACACCCGAACCCCGTCTGATCGTCGTCCAGCCATGGGACGGCACACTGGTGCAGGCCGTTGAAAAGGCGATCATGAAATCGGAGCTGGGCATCACTCCGCGCGTGGATGGGAAGATCATTCGCATCCCGATTCCCGAGCTTGACCAGGAGCGTCGGCGCGAGCTGGACAAAGTCTGCAAGAAGATGGCGGAAGATGGCCGCGTGGCCGTGCGCAACGAACGGCGGCATGCGCACGATCTCGCCAAGAAATTGCAGAAGGACGGCGTGATCACCGAGGATGAGCTCAAGCACGCGGAGAAAGAGATCCAGAACAAGACGGACGAGTACATCAAGGAGATCGACACGGTGCTCGCGCACAAGGAGAAGGACATTTTGGCGGTGTAGCGGTGGGCGTCTTGCCCGTTCGAGTGTCGAGATGGATGCGGCGACCGCGCGAGGCGCGCGTTTTACTTTGGGGATTGCCAACCGGTCTTAATTCGCTATATTCGCCGCGCACCGCAATTTCGGCGACCCCATCGTCTAGCCCGGTCCAGGACATCGCCCTTTCACGGCGGTAACACGGGTTCGAATCCCGTTGGGGTCGCCAATTTCATTTTGCGAAGGAGAGGGCGGGCTTTGGTGGTTCATGCAGGCCAGTGTCGAGAGCTGATACCCTGGATGCGTTCATGAATTTGCAATTGTCGAACAAGGTGGCGATCGTTACCGGGGCGAGTCGCGGGATTGGCCGGGCGATCGTGGAGGAATTGGCGCGTGAACATATGCGGCTTGTCCTGGTCGCCCGCTCGGGGGACCTGCTCAATCAGCTTGCCAGTGCCATCGGCACCGAGACCCTTGTGCATGTCGCCGACTTGCGCCAAGCCGATGCCGCTACGGGCGTGATTGCGGCGACCATCCGACGGTTCGGGGCGATCGACGTGCTGGTCAATAATGCTGGCGCGACCAAACGCGGTGATTTTCTGGAGTTGACCGATGCCGACTGGGCGGACGGGTTTGCCTTGAAGTTTTTCGGGGCGATGCGGCTCGCGCGCGCGGCGTGGCCGCATCTGGTCGCGAGCCGCGGCTCAATCGTTAATATCATTGGGGTCGGCGGACGGACGGCCAGCGCCGAGTTCACGATTGGGGGCTCGGTCAATTCAGCGTTGCTCAACCTCACCAAGGCCCTTGCCGATCGCGGCATCGCGGACGGCGTGCGCGTCAACGCCATCAATCCCGGCTCGATTGCGACCGAGCGCCTCGAACGCCGCATCCAGGCTCTTGCTACCGAAAAGGGACTCGACTACGAAACGGCAGCCAAGACCATGGCTCGGGAATTGGGCGTCGCCCGGTTTGGGACACCGGCGGAGATCGCCCATGCCGTCGCCTTCCTGGCCTCGCCGGCCGCGAGCTACTGTCAGGGAAGCATCCTCGACATCGACGGTGGGGAAACCCGCACGTTATAGCGGTGGGCTGGCGACTAACGCGTTGGCCAATGCCAACGGATGCGGCGATGTGTGAGGATGTTTGGCGCTGTCAGGTGTTACGAGTTGGTCCCCGAGACTTCGTGCAATCCTATTCGGGAATTTGGAAAGCCGCGGAAGCCGGTCAGGCATCATCGTGGTGTGCGTCGGGCAAGTGTTGACCTCGTTCCCGCAGTTGGAGGGCATGCCTTGTTTGCATCGGCTTCGGATCCTTCCTGACTTTGTGGTTAGGCCCATCCCGCTCCGCTCCACTGCTGTCTGGACAACCAGCAGGACTTTGGGTAAACTCTGGCCTTGCCCGGTCAGGCTCGTCGCCCCGTTCGACTTGACCAGGTTTTGGTGTGACGTTGTGTCTGCCAGAAAGTGAAACATAACAACGGTTGGAACCGTGTCCCCAATACCGCCAACCAACGGTTCTCAGTCAGCCAATGACAATCTCTAGGAAACGTCGAAAACTCATCCTCCTCGCTCTGGCCGTCTTGATCGTGGCCGGCCTGGTCTGGGCCGGATTCTTCCGCAAGAAGGAACCAGTCATTACCGTCCAGACCGAAAACGTCAAACGACGCGACCTGACCGAAGTCGTCGTCGCCAACGGGAAAATCCAGCCTGTCGTCCAGGTCAAAATCAGCCCCGAAGTCAGCGGCGAGATCATCGATTTGCCCTTTAAGGAAGGTCACTCCGTCAAAAAAGGGGACTTGATCGTGAGAATCCGACCCGATGATTACATTGCCAGCCGCGACCAGGCCGACGCCGGGTACAAAGCCGTTCTCGCCACTCAAACCACGGCCGAAGCCAATCTGAGAAAGGCTGAGGCCGACTTCAAACGCAACCAGGAATTGCTGGCGGCCCGGCTGGTGTCGCAGGCCGATTTTGACCAGTACCAGGCCGCCTACGAAGTCGCCCAAGCCCAACTCACCAGCGCCCAACGCCAGGTCGAAGTCGCCCGCGCCACGCTGGACTACGCCGAAAAGCAGCTCCTCAAAACAGCCATCGTCTCCCCGCTCGACGGGACCATCAGCAAACTGAATTCGCAGGCTGGCGAACGCGTGCTCGGTACCGTCGAGAATGTCGGCACCGAAATTATGACCATTTCCGATCTGAACCAAATGGAGGCCCGCGTCGACGTCGGCGAGATCGACGTCGTACTCATCCATCCGGGCCAGAAAGCGCGGCTGGATGTGGACGCGTTCAAGGACCGCAAGTTCACCGGCGTGGTCACGGATATCGCGAACTCCTCGAAGAACACCGGCTCGCTCTCCACCGGCTCGACGCAATCGCAGGAGGCCACCAAGTTCGAGGTCCGCATCCGCGTTACCGACAACGAGGCGTTCCGTCCCGGCATGTCCGTCAGCGCCGAGATCGAGACCCGCTACCGCACCAATGCGCTGACCGTCCCCCTGGCCAGCGTCACCACGCGCGCGCCGACCCCACCCAAAACGGGCGCATCCAGCAAGAACACCGCAATGGCCAGCGCCACGAATGCGGATGTGTCCGCCGACCCGACCAACGCCCCGCCATCGGACAAGAAATCCAGGGAATCAGCCCCGCCCGCCGAGGTCGTGTTCGTCGTGGAGGGCAATCACGTGAAAATGGTTCCGGTCAAGATCGGGATCAGCGACGAGGATTATTGGGAGATCACCGACGGTCTCACCGAGGGACAGGAGGTTGTCTCGGGCGGTTACAAAGCCATCAGCCGCGACCTGCAGGATGGCAAGAAGATCCACAAGGGACCGGCGACCGACATGGAGCCCAAGACGTAACCGTGGCCCTGATCCGTTTCCAAAATATCTCCCGCCAGTACCGCGTGGGCACGGAAATCATTCACGCGCTCCGGGACGTGTCCTTCGAAATCCAAACGGGCGAATACGTCGCCATCATGGGTCCCTCCGGCTCCGGCAAGTCCACCCTGATGAATCTTGTCGGCTGCCTCGATACGCCCACCGCAGGCCGCTACGAACTCAATGGCATCGACGTGAGCCAGATGGGCGACAATCAGCTCGCCGAGATCCGCAATCGGGAGATCGGGTTTGTGTTTCAGACGTTCAACCTGTTGCCGCGCTCCGCCGCGCTGCACAACGTGGAGTTACCCCTCATTTACTCCGGTGTGCCGGCCCACGAGCGCCGCCAGATCGCCCTGGATGCGCTGACGCTGGTCGGCCTGGCCGATCGGATCCATCACAAACCCAACGAACTCTCCGGCGGCCAGCGCCAGCGAGTCGCCGTCGCCCGTGCCCTGGTCAACAAACCATCGATTCTCCTCGCCGACGAGCCGACGGGGAACCTCGACTCCCGCACTGGCGCCGAGATCATGGCCCTGTTTGGGGAACTGTCCCGCAAAGGCAACACGATCATCGTGGTCACGCACGAGGAAGACATTGCCCGCTGCACTCATCGCATCATCCGAATCCGGGACGGGTTGATCGCCAGCGATGAACGGCTCGTCGTCGGCCAGACCGCGGACCGGGAACCATTCCTCACCGCGCCCCTGGTCAGCGACACCTCATCACCATGAAGTTGTTCGCCGAAATCCGCGAGGGCTTCGGCATCTCGTGGGACGCCATCCGCGCCAATAAGATGCGCTCGGTACTCGCCACGCTCGGCATTGTCATCGGCATCGTCACCGTCACGCTCATGGGCGCCGCCATCGGAGGATTGAACGGCGCGTTTCTCAATAGCATCTCGGCGCTTGGGGCGGATGTGTTCTACGTGGAGCGCGACAACTGGATGAGCGATACCTGGGATGAGTGGCTTCGGGAGCAAAAACGCCGTCCGATCCGCCTCCCGGAGTCAGAGGCCCTTGCCCGCCAGCTCACTCTGGCCGCCGCCGTCGCTCCCGTTTCGTATGTAAGCCTGCCCGTGAAGTACAAGAACCACAACTCCAGCCGCGTCACGATCCTCGGCACGACCGAGCAGTATTTCCCGGTCAGCGGCATCGGGATTTCCCGGGGCCGCGCCCTGACTGCCGTGGAATCAGCCGGCGGCCGGCCTGTGTGCGTCCTCGGCACGCAGGTCGCCACCAACCTGTTTCCGCACGAGGAACCGGTGGGCAACCGAATCAAGATTGGGGCCCAATCGTTCGAGGTTATTGGCGTGCTGGAAAAACAAGGGACGCTTCTCGGCCTGTACAGTCTGGACAATCGCATCGTCATCCCCCTCGAACAGTTCCGGGCGAGTTTCGTCGGCAACCCGGAAATCGAGATCCAGATCAAGGCCGCCGAACTCGTGCAACTGGATGAGGCCCGCGAGGAATTGCGTCAGGCGATGCGCCGGGTCCGCCGCGTCGCGCCGGATCAGCCGGACGATTTCGCCATCAACCAGCAGGACCAGTTCGTGACCATGTTCCATCGCCTCACGGGCACCATCGCCCTCGTCGGGTTGTTCATCACCGGTCTCTCACTGTTCGTCGGCGGCATCGGCATCATGAACATCATGTTCGTGTCCGTCGCCGAGCGAACCCGCGAAATCGGCATCCGCAAAGCCATGGGCGCCAAGCGACGCACGATTCTTCTGCAGTTCCTCATCGAAGCCGCGTGCATCTGCGTGCTCGGCGGGTTGATCGCCCTGGGCATTGCCTGGCCGCTGACCTTAGCCGTGCGCCAATGGTTGATACCCACGACCATGTCGTTGACCATCGTCGGGATTGCGTTGCTGGTGTCGCTGGTGACGGGCCTGGTCTCCGGCTTCGTGCCCGCGTGGCGGGCCGCGCGGTTGGATCCTGTCGACGCATTGCGGAACGAATGAAATTGCAAAAACCAACGCGGTTGTTCGCCGAATCCGGCGAGAGCTGTTCCATGGCTCTGAGCGCCCTGGCGGCGCACAAACTGCGTTCCGTGCTTACACTCCTTGGTGTCCTCATCGGCGTGTTTTCGATCATTGTGGTGATGACGACGATGCGGGCGTTGAAGGCGAACATCGAACGGGAAATCAGCCAGTTGGGCGGGCAGACGTTCGCCGTTCAGAAATGGCCGGCCCTCTATTTTGGCGGTTCGGAGGGCTTCGAGAAATACTGGCGGCGCCGGGATATCGGCCTCGCCCAGGCACGCCTGGTGGAGCGAAAGGCGACCCTCGCCGGCAGCGTCGGCATCGAAGCCAATCTCTGGGGCGGTCAGGTCGAGACCCGCTATCAAAAAACGCCGCCCTCGGTCCAGTTGCTCGGCGAAACACCGGGCAGTTTCCCCGCCCGTAACTGGTCCCTCGCCGCCGGTCGGGCGGTGTCGGAGACCGACGTGGAAAACGCCCGTGACGTCTGCGTATTGGGGGACGGCCTGGCGAAAACGGTCTTTCCCTTCGGTTCCCCCGTTGGGGAACACCTGAAGATCAACGGCGTCAGTTATACCGTCGCCGGCGTGCTCGCGCCCAAAGGCGGCGCCGTCAACGGCGAGCAGGACAAGTTCGCGGTGATCCCGATCACGACGGCCCTCAACCGGTTCGGCCGGGTCCGCAGCCTGACGATCCTCGTGCAGGCTCGTGACGCCGCGAGCTACGATGACACCGTCGAGCAGGTCCGCGGCATCCTCCGCGTTGCCCGCAAGGTCCCACCCCGGGCCGATGACGATTTCGAGCTGTTTTCCAACAATTCCCTGATCGCCCAGTTTAACTCGTTCACCAGGGCGGTGCGCATCGGCGTTTCGGTCGTCAGCTCGATCGCGCTCCTTGCCGCGGGCATCGGCATCATGAACATCATGCTCGTGTCCGTCACGGAACGAACCCGCGAGATCGGCATCCGCCGGGCCGTCGGCGCCAAGAAGCGCAACATCCTGACACAATTTATCGTCGAAGCCGTGGTTCTCTGCGAGATCGGCGGCGTCATCGGGGTGCTGCTGGGCATTGGCAGCGGGAATATCGCTGCCCGCTACCTGAAAGTCCCGCCCGTCATCCCGTTCGACTGGGTCATCCTCGGTCTGATGATTTGCTCGGTGGTGGGGGTCGTCTTCGGCACGTACCCGGCTTGGAAAGCCGCCAACCTCGACCCGATCGAATCCTTGCGCTACGAATAGCCTCCGCGTCGATCGGGTTTGCGGACATTGGCGAGACGTGGAGCGAGTGTGATGCCCGCTACGGCAAGCCGGCGCGGGATGAGAAGTATTCCGCCTTCTACAAGAAGGACGGCACGAGCATTGAGGTCGCGTTCGACGACGTGCGCGACACGAGCCAACAAGCTCCCGATGACGCCGCGGCGAATCGCGGGATGACGAGGCACGGTCGGTCGGCGACCGGCAGGGCGGTCGAAGCGATCTACACCAAGGAAGACGCCAGCAGCTATTTTTCCAAGAGCGACGTGAAGGCGCTGTTGGAGGGCAACGCGGGTACGGCCGGTCATTTCCCGAACGGCAGCATATGGGAGTCGATCAAGCGCACGGAGAAGCACGAGGATTACCTGCGGTTTGACAAGGCGGTCAAGGTGCGGGTGTATTGGGAGTACGTTGACGGGGCGTTCGTCGCCAGGAAAGTGCGGGTCAAACGCGTGGACTGGACGACCAAGACGCGCAGCCGGAAATCCGGCGATATACCCGGCGCCAGCGAGGTTGATTTCTAGCGCTGACGGTTTTGCGGTGTGCGCCGGTGGGATCTGTTTTTGAGCTTTCCTCGCGGTTCGTGGCGGCGCACATTTGAGCGTTGTGGAGTCGCAACCCCATAACCGATACAAGCGAGCAGTCGCCGAGATGTTTGATGACCGCACCGGCTACAGCCGGAGCGAGATCCATTCCCGGTTGGCGGAGCGAGTTGTCCGTCTCGGGGCGCCGCAGCCGAACGAGCGGGTGTTGGACATTGCGACGGGGACGGGTTTCGTGGCGGTCCCGGCGGCGCGGCTTGTGGGGGAACGGGGTACGGTCCTCGGCGTGGACATCTCTGCCGTCATGCTGGAACGGGCCAGAGAAGCCGTCGCGGCGGCGGGTGTAAGCAATGTCAAACTCGTGCAGGCGGACGCTGAGAAGTTGGATTACCCGGCGGGCAGCTTCGACGTGATCTTCTGCTGCAACGCGCTGCCGTACATGAGTGATGTTCCCGCCGCATTGAGGCGCTGGCAGATGTTGCTTCGGCCGGGGGGTCGGCTGGCGTTCAACTGTTGGTCGGAGCTTTCCTATGCGACTGGTCATCTGCTTCGGGTCATCGCCGCTCGACATGGGATTCGAGTTGGCGTGGTCGGTCGCGAGACCGGGACGCCCGAACGGTGCCGCTCGATTCTCGATGGTGCCGGATTTGTCCGGTCGGAGGTCATGGCCGAGCCAACGGCCAACTATTTCACGGTGAATCTGCTGGAAGCTGCGTGGGAGTTGGCGATGAAGAACCCGCTTTATGGGATGACTCTGGGCGACGTGAGCCGGTTGACTGAGTTGCGTGACGAGTACATGGCCGAAGCGCGGTCCGCATCGGTTTGGAAGGACATCGATGCTGAAGTGGGAGCGTATTTCGTCCTGGCTCATAAAGCGCCGTCCTTGCCGTCGTCGTACTGACAGGCATCGACTGCTGGCGACGCCCCGGTTCGCTGATCGTCGCTATTGCGGTTTTGGATTCGGTGTGAGATTGGCAGTGCGAGAGTTGGATCGTCAAATTGCCTGTCGGCGGTGACGGTTTGCTGTTGGCACGCGTGAGGGCGGTGCCGTGGGAATCGAGACCTTCATTTATGTGGTTGTGGGGCTGCTGTGCCTGTGGCGGCTGGGCGTGGCGGTGGCGGACTGGACGCGTCGATTGCCGGTGCCGCCTGATCCGTGGGGGCCGGAGCTTACGGCGGAGCTGAAGAGTCAGGATTGCGTGCCGGTATGTCTGCGATGTTTCACGCCGCAGGAACATGACCGTTGGTTTTGCCCCGAGTGCGGCGCAGCGGTGGGGCCGTACAACAACACGTTGCCGTACATCTACATCTTTTCCCAGGGCGAGGTGCTGAGCACCGGGGTGTATCGGGATATCCGCCCGTCGGCGCTGGTGATTGGGGGGTATCTGCTGCTATCGATCTGCGAGTATGGGGTGTTTGCGCCGGTGTACTGGTGGCGCCTGTTTCGAAATCTGCGGAGGTGCTGGATGCTTCCGCCGGGTGACGACGAAGGGTGACGGCGGACGGTGGATTTTGGGTTGCCGGCGGGCGATTTTGCGTGATGGGGGCGCTTATCGGGGGGTTGGCAGTTGATGCTAGGACAATGCCCGGAAAGGGAATGACAACCGGGCAGGGCTTTGGTATACGAGCAGCCCGATTCTACCCATGAAAATTGGAATTCCAAAAGAGATTGTGCCCCACGAACGTCGCGTCGGGCTGACACCGGACTCATTGGCCGCGCTCGCCAAACTCGGGTTGGAGGTGCTGGTGGAAGACGGGGCGGGCGAGGGCGCGTTCATCTCGAACGGGGAGTATGAGAAGGGGAAGGCGAAGATCGTCAGCGCGGCGGATGTGTTTGGCGAGTCGGATATTGTGGTGAAGATCCACAAGCCGATGGACCATCCGCGGCTGGGCAAGCATGAGGCGGATGCGTTGAAGGAAGGGGCGGTGCTGATTGCGTTTCTGTACGCGGCGGTGAATCCCGAGCTGGTGAAACGGCTGGGGGCGCGGCGGGTGACGGCGTTCAGCATGGATGCGGTGCCGCGGATCAGCCGGGCGCAGAGCATGGACGCGCTGTCGTCGCAGGCGAACGTGGCGGGGTACAAGGCGGTGCTGATCGCGGCGACGGCGCTGGGGAAGTATTTGCCGATGATGACCACGGCGGCGGGGACGATCCGGCCGGCGAGGGTGCTCGTGCTCGGGGCGGGCGTGGCGGGATTGCAGGCCATCGCGACGGCGCGGCGGCTCGGCGCGGTGGTGTGGGGGTACGACGTGCGGCCCGTGGTCAAGGAGCAGGTGGAAAGTCTCGGCGCGAAGTTTTTGGAGTTCGATCTCGGCGTGAAAGACACGCAGGACAAGGGCGGTTACGCCAAGGAGTTGACCGACGAGGCGAAGCGGAAGCAGCAGCAGATGCTCGCGGACAAGACGAAGGAATTTGACGTGGTGATCACGACGGCGTTGATTCCGGGGCGGCCGGCGCCGCGGTTGGTCACCAAGGAGACGGTCGCGGCGATGAAGCCGGGGTCGGTGATTGTGGATCTGGCGGCGGAGACGGGCGGCAATTGCGAACTGACCGAGGCCGACAAGGAAGTCGTCAAACACGGTGTCACGATCATCGGGCCGACGAATTTGCCGAGCACGTTGCCTGTGCATGCGAGCCAGTTGTACGGGCGGAACGTGGTGGAGTTGCTCAAGCTGATTGTGAAGGACGGCAAGCTGAATTTGGATTTCAGCGACGAGATCGTCAAAGGCGCGTGCGTGACGCACAACGGAAGCAAGCCGGCGTAGAGGCGCGACGCGAAAGCTGGAGTATACGAAGACTGGAGTAATGGAGTACGGGAGTGTTGGGTCAGAATGGTGCTTCAGCGAATTCAGGTCAGCAATCTGCTTCTGATCTCCTCGGGCACTTTGGCTTCCAATGCAGGACGGGCTTCAATCAGCCAAGCAATATCTGCCAGGTCTTTCTGGCGTTTGCTGGCACGTCGGGTCGCATCCTGATACGCCCAAATCTTGCCCTGTAGCAGGTCCTCGATGTCGGCCACGGGAAGCGTTCGCTCCAGGACGTCGCGTTTCCCGCTACGGCTGACAAACGGCTGATAGCGCGGATCCGTTTGAATCTGGATGCGCACGTCCGACTGTTTGTTAGTCAAATTGAGGCTGTGCTCAAAGCGTTCGACTTTGCACATGGGGGGCAAGGCCTGTTCCAATTCTGCGAGCCGCG
Source organism: Verrucomicrobiia bacterium (assembly GCA_035501175.1). Classification (GTDB taxonomy): domain Bacteria; phylum Verrucomicrobiota; class Verrucomicrobiia; order Palsa-1439; family Palsa-1439; genus Palsa-1439. The sequence continues at coordinate 71,445 of DATJWQ010000018.1, forward strand.
AAATCACCACCACGACATCGCAGTCCAGCGTCACGACCGGCTCGGCGTACGCGTTCACGGCCAGCCCGTCGATGACGCAATACTCGATGTGTTTTTCGCTCAACAGCGCCGGAAAGCGATCCAGAAAATCGCTCTTGTCTCCTGTCACCAGCTTCTGGAATTCCTTCGCGGTCATGCCGTCCAGAGAATACGATGCAGCGGAGCCTCCGTGAAGCGCCGAATTGCCAAAGCCGGCGGCAGGGCCTCGTTGGCAGGGGAGTGGACGATGCCACGGTGGGGCGGGCAGTGCAGCGACAGGATAAGCTCACAGCGGGCCGGGCCGAAGGTAGCAGGCCCATGGGGCGATATCTGTCAGTGGTAGGCATCGCCGGAGGCGCAACGCGAAATGATGAAAAGTGAGATGTGGTCTGGCCGTGCCCCCTGTTGCGCAGTCCTTTGGTCGGGCGGGAACTGTTTCAGCAGGCTCGGCAGAGGCTTGGCGAAAGGGGGCAAAGAGGGTAGAATGGCCGGATGCGTATCTGGAAGGATGCCGTGAACAGGATGCTGACGGCGCGAAGATGATCTTAGTTCAAGGAAGGAGAGCGGAATGCCTGCATCAGGAGAAGAAGAGAGTGTGGTACTTAGAATTCATGCAGAAGGCCATGTCCGGTTAACTGAGATTCGAAGTTTCCTTGATTCGTTTGAACATGCTTACAACAGCATTCTGCTGTTTGACAGAGGGATTAGGCAGGCACGCGGGGACGCACTGTTATGGGAGCGGCTTCTTCTCATTGACCCCATGCGGCGGCAGATTGTCAGCAGTCCATTTATCCGCCAGCGTATCACTCAACCGCCGTCGCCTTATGAGATTAGCAACCAATTGCCATTGGAATCTCGCGCGATCCTTTATGGCGTGCGGCTTGAGTCGCCGGGCTTTTGGGATTTCCTTGGGAAGCTTAATCCAATGGAGGTCATCCGAGAATACTTGAAGGATCGCCATGAACGACGTAAGGACGAGAACTACCGTGAGGCAGCGGAGGCAGCTAAGCTCAAATTGGAAAACAGGATCCTTGAAAACAAGGTGATACGGGAACGAATTCAGATTGCACGAGACCTCGGTGCCACTGACCAAGACCTTGCGCCGCTCTTGAATGAACTCATCCACCGGCCACTTCGTTCTTTGAACGAAGCCCAAGACAGAGGAGTGATCAATACTGCTGAAATCGTGGCTGCTCCCTTGGAAACCGATACTGCGCCGGGTGCAAGATCGAGGTCCGATTCCCCAAAACATTTAGGTAA
>DATJWQ010000019.1:0-93191 GCA_035501175.1 Verrucomicrobiia bacterium
CTGGACGAGGTGATGTATTGGGAGACATGGAGATTTGCGGCGACCTCGATACTTCCGGGCATGTGGCTGTTATTCAGCGTGACCTACTCTCGGGGCGACGCGCGTGAAACGCTGAAGAGGCGTTGGTGGCTCATACTCGCAGCTTTCATCCTGCCGACCGGACTCATGGGGGTCTCTCATGAGGACATGATCGCCTTCGCGCGCCAACTACCACCTTCCGACCACTGGGTTGTGATGCTGGGTTGGCCGGCGATTGGGCTGGACCTGCTCTTCCTGATGGGAAGCGTCTTGGTGCTGACAAACTTTGAAAGGACCCTGCGCGCGTCGGTGGGAACGATGCGGTGGCGCATCAAATTCATGATCATCGGCCTGGGGGTGTTGTTTGCCGTCCGCGCCTACACGAGCAGCCAGAACCTGGTATTCGGGACAAGAGATCTGGCTTGGGGAAGCGTCGAGTCCGGGACGCTTCTGCTGGCGTGCCTGCTGATCCTGCGATCGCTATTGCGGGCGGGCCACTTCGAGGTGAGCGTCTATCCGTCACAGTCCGTTCTGTACAATTCCCTGACGATATTGTTGGCAGGAGTTTACCTCTTTGTGGTTGGGGTACTGGCGAAAGTGGTGACGTTTCTGGGCGGAGACGCCACATTTGCCCTCAAGGCGTTCATCATCCTGCTGGCATTGGTGCTATTGACGATCCTGTTGCTGTCGGAGCGCGCGCGGCTCGTGACCAAGCGCTTTGTGAGCCGGCATCTTCAGCGCCCGCTCTACGACTATCGCGGAGTATGGAAGCGATTCACCGAAGGCACAGCGTCCCGCGTCGACCAGACAGAATTATGTCGGGCGGTGGCCAAGCTGACGGCGGAAATCTTCCAGGCGCTTTCCGTCACCGTGTGGCTCGTGGACGAGAGTAAAGAACGACTGACGTTTGCGGCGTCGACGTCGCTGTCGGATCAGGCCGGCTCCAACCTCAGCCCGCGGGGCGCGGAAGTGGCCGAGGTTGCTGCGGCGGTTCTGCGTCAGAGCATGCCGGTGGACATCGATACCTCGAAGGAAAAATGGGCGGAACTCCTGAGGCGATGGCATCCGGGCGAGTTCCGCAAGGGGGGACATCGCGTCGCGGCGCCAATGATCAGTAACGGAGAATTGCTGGGGTTGATCACCCTGGGCGACCGGGTTGGCGGGGTGCCGTTCTCGCAGCAGGATTTTGATCTGCTCAAGTGCATGAGCGACCAGGCGGCGGCGAGCCTGCGCAACGTGCAATTGTCCGGGAAGCTGCTCGAAGCGAGGGAACTTGAAGCCTTTCAGAAGATGTCGGTGTTTTTCATTCACGATCTCAAGAACACGGCATCAACGTTAAACCTGATGTTACGCAATTTGCCGGTGCATTTCGACAATCCCGCGTTTCGTGAAGACGCGTTACGGGGGATCGCCAAGACGGTGGATCACATCAATCAGCTGATCGATCGGTTGAGCCTGTTGCGCCACGAGTTGAAGATGCAACTGGCGGAGATGGATCTGAACGAGGTGGTATCGCAGGCGGTGGCGGCCTGGGTGCGGAACGGCCACGTCGAGCTGGTACAGGACCTGCGTCCACTACCGAAGTTGTACCTGGACCGGGAGCAGATTCTCAAAGTGATCACGAATCTGGTGCTTAATGCGGATGAGGCGGTCGTCGACAAAGGCCGTGTGAGTGTGGAAACGACGCATCGGAACGGCTGGGTTGTGCTGTCGGTGGCGGACAACGGCTGCGGCATGAGCGCGGAGTTCCGCGAACGGTCGTTGTTTCGTCCATTCCAAACAACCAAGAAGAAGGGGCTCGGGATTGGGATGTTCCAAAGCAAGATGATCGTCGAAGCCCACGGGGGAAGGATTGAAGTGGAGAGCGAGCTAGGCAAGGGGACAACCTTTCGCGTATTGTTGCCCGTCCAGAGGCCGGTGGAATGAACCCGAAATTGATGATCGTTGACGATGACGAGGAAATCCGGACCCAGATGAAATGGGCGCTGGCGCAGGACTACGAAGTCCTGTTGGCGGAGGACCGGGCGACCGCGTTGGAGTATTTCCGCTTTGATCGGCCGTCCGTGGTTTTGTTGGATCTGGGTCTGCCGCCTCAACCGAACAATCCGGAGGAAGGCCTGGGGACGTTGTCCGAGTTGCTGGCGATGGATCGTCTGGTCAAAGTGGTGATCATTTCGGGCCAGGAAGAGAAAGAGATTGCCCTGACGGCGGTGGGATCCGGGGCGTACGATTTTCTTTGCAAGCCCGTGGACATGGAGCAACTCAAACTCCTGCTGAAGCGCTGCTTTTATGTTTCGCGGCTGGAGCGGGAGTACCGGGAAATGCAGGAGCGATTGCAGGGCGAGACATTCGAGGGGATGCTGGGCACCAGTTCTGCCATGCAGACGGCATTTGGCTCGATCCGGAAGGTGGCGGTGACGGACGCACCCGTACTGATTCTCGGCGAAAGCGGAACAGGGAAGGAAATGGCGGCTCTGGCGATTCACCGCCGAAGCGCACGAAAGGACGGGCCGTTCGTGGCAATCAATTGCGGCGCCATACCGGAGACGCTGCTGGAGAGCGAATTATTCGGCCACGAGAAGGGGGCGTTCACGGGAGCCCACATGCAGCGGAAAGGGCGGATTGAGAGCGCCAGTGGCGGCACGCTGTTTCTGGATGAAATTGGAGAAATTCCGTCGGCGCTGCAGGTCAAGCTGCTGCGGTTTCTGCAGGAACAGCGGATCGAACGTGTTGGCGGGCGGCAGGAAATCCATGTGGACGCGCGCATTATTGCCGCCACCAACTCCGACCTGAAAAAGGGAATGGCAGACGGTGGTTTTCGCGAGGATCTGTATTACCGGCTGGCAGTCGTCCAGATGACGCTACCGCCGTTGCGAGAGCGCGAAGCGGACATTGTGTTGCTGGCGCAGGCGTTCCTGCAGCGGTTCTCACAAGAAATCGGCAAGCAAGGCCTGGGGTTTGACCGTCAGGCGCTGGCGGCAATGCGGGGGTATCCGTGGCCCGGCAACGTGCGGGAGTTGGAAAACCGCGTCAAGCGCGCGGTGATCATGGCCGAAGGGAAGCGGTTGACGGTTGAGGATCTCGAACTGGCCGAGTCCAAGGATACGCCACGCGCGACGACATTGAAGCAAGCCTGCGAGAATCTCCAGCGAGAGATGATCATTCAAGGTCTCCAGAAGCATTCCTGGAAGGTCGCGGCCGCAGCGGCCGAGCTGGGGGTAAGTCGGCCGACCTTGTACGAGCTGATCGATCGCCTGAACATTCAGAAGCCCGCGCAAGAGCCGCAATAGGGCGCACCGCATCTCCTCCCCGGGTCACCCCGGTCAGACTGTCCATCCGGGCGACCCGAATCATCCCGCCGGTAGTCGGGTTTAGAACCAATTGAACCGTTCCGGCACATAGACGATGTCGGATGGTTTCAAATAGAACGGCGTACTCTGGCTGGCCTCGAGGGCGTTCCTCAGGTTCAGCGTATAATTCTTGGTGCCTTCCTTTTGCGTTCGGACTACGCGCACGTGGCCCATATCGGCCTTGTTGTAGTCGAACCCACCAGCTTCCATGATGGCTTCCAGCGCGGTGATCGGATGGTCCGAGAGAATCTTGCCCGGACGGATCACAGCTCCGGTGACGAAGATGGGGAACGTGGAGGAGACGACGGTCACCATGACTTCCTTGGTAACCAACTGGGGCGCGTACAGTTTCAGAATCTCTTTTTCCAGATCCGCCGGCGTCAAGCCGGCAGCGGTGATTTCACCGACGAGAGACAAGGCGATTTTACCGTCGCGGCGGATTTGCTGCGATTCATTGAGGTTCGGCGCGCCTGGAAAGGTGATCTTGACCGTGTCGCCCTCGCGCAGGACGACGGCAGCAGAGCGTTCGGCATCGGTTTCGGCCGGCACTTTTGCCTGGGGTGTCTGGCATCCGGCCACCGCCAGTAACAGCGCGACTGAGGAAACGGCCAGCATGGCCCGCGAGCAACGGTTGACGAACAAACTGGTTTTGGGGAAACGGACCCGATTATCTCGTGCGGATGAATGCGTTGTCATTCGGCAGCGCTCCTTTACGGTGTTTCGCCTCAATCCTACGCCACGAGTGAGGCAGATCGTTGTTCGTGGATTTTATTCAAGGGACGCGGTTGGGACAACATTAAACGCAGAGGGGCAAAATGGGGCAGGCGGTCGGCAGATAGAGGGGGTGCGAGGGTTGGTGTCAGGATTCCGTAACTGGCGTCGGGATACTTTACACTTCCTTGGTCGTCAGCGGTATTCTCACTCTTGCGGTAACTTTTGTAAGTATCTGGGGATTAGTTTGTTGTGGTTTTAACGTCCCCTGTTTTGACATGTACGGCATCAGTCCTGCTAAACAAGTAACCGATTCCGCTTAGGGGTCGTTTGAATGATGTAACGACGAGCGGAAGGGGAAGGATGTGAATAGGGATGAAGGGAAAAATGATGTTCGTACCCCGGGTGGGGCTGTGCTTGGCCATTCTCGGCCTGGTTGGTATCACCACAAAGGTCAGCGCTGTTGAGTACACCTATGAAGGTGAAACTGGCGGCGGTCTGCCGATGTGGATCGAAACGTCCGGCGGGAACATGAACGCGCTCGTCGGGCAATTGGTCATGACGACCTCGACGCCCGGCTGGCAATCTGTGCTCGACACATATTGCACGGACGTTGCGGCGGACTTGGCGAGGTCATACAACTACTCGCCATACGCGTTTACCGATCCGCAGGCGACAGGTGTGGATCCCAAATGGACCTCTGGTGGCATCCAGAACGCGGCAGCGATCTGGTACGCTTACAGCGCTTCCGCCAACGCCGACCCGACGGGAGTGAAGGAAGCGGGCCTCCAACTGGCGATTTGGGAAGCACTTTACAACAACCAAGCCACGTACACTGGCACCAGCTTCTTCGATTCATCGAACGGCGGGTTCTACATTACGTCCGCCGATTTCGGTAACGTTGCGCGTGCGGCGAACTACGCGGCGTCGTATCTGGACAGCCTCGGCAGTCTGGCGCCTGCCCCGAACGGCGACTGGCTGGCTCCGGTGGATTCGGAGGGAGCGATTTGCGGATCGCAAGGTCTGCTTTATCCGATCACTCCGCCGCCATGCCAGCAGGTACCCGATATGTCCTCGACGTTTATGCTGTTCGGCGCGGCGCTGACGGCGCTCGGGTTCGCGGGTCGCAAGTTCCAGTCGAAGTAGCGGCGATTCAGCAGGCGGTTTACGCAAGGCGGTTCTGGTTGGTAGTTTCCAACCGGAACCGCCTTGATGTTTTTGGACGTTTCCGAACGCTTTGTGCTTTTGGCCCGGTAGTTATTCGAGCGCGCTGGTAAGGGTCAGATGGCCCGTCGGAACCAGCACGGTGTTGGTTTGGCCGTTCGAGAGGACGTCCAGAACCCCCATGAAGTGGGCTTGCCCGCAGCGCTGGGTGACGCCTTTGCCCTTCCCGGGGACGTACTTCATAATATCCTGATCTCCCATGGACTTATCCAGGGGATCGTGGTCCTCCGTTGCGAGTACCGCGCTTGCGCAACCATTTGTGTCGAGGTGAACCCGGCCGGCCATCGTCAGATACCCGCCCGCAAGGCTTCCCACGGGTTGAACGTCAAACACTGCGACGAACCGCTCGAGGTTTGTAACACCTGTCGTAAGGTCTGCTTCGAGCACTTTGTCGAAGGCGGTGGTTTCGGCGAGGGTCGTCATGTTCGACGTCGTCGTGTCAAAGATCACCAGGAGCGCTGTGGAACTGTCGCAATTCAACGCAAACGCCAACACCTGATTGTTGGTGGACTGTGAACCCATGGCCAGGGCGACGAGATCGGATCCCCACCAGGATTGGAAGGAATACTGGGGAACGCCGCCGGAGTTCGCCTGTGAAACCGCTATTGTGTAAGCGGCTGAATTGAACGAAAGAAAATGCGATGATCCACCCCATACGCTCGCTGCGGCGACGATAAGGGAGCCCACTCCCAAGACGATCCACTTCCTGACAACATTCACTACGCAACTCCTTTCTCTACATCTCGCTTACCCGGCTGGACCGTCGACTGGAACGGTCCGACATTATTCTTCGGGGTAAACGTCTCGGTGAATCAGGTGCCAACCTGCTGGCACGCTTGGCTCCGAACAGCACACTTGGAATGGGCTGAGAAAGTGGATGTATCGAAGCCTATGTACAGCCGAGAGGACAGCATATTTCTACTTCTGCCGTGAGTTTTAGCAGCAAGTGTACCAGTGCGGCATCGGGGTGTTCCCGTGGTGGAATTCCGCCCAAGGCAGCCCGTATGGCGGGCATTTTTCACTTCGTTGGCGAGCTTTTCTCTTTCGTGAGTGAGCAGATTCTCTCCCGTGCGGACATCTCGCGATTTGTGGGCTCTCGCATAGTATCTCCCGCTCAGACCATGGGAAAATGGCACAAGTCTGGCTTATTAAATCCATAATGTTGCTCCGAAATGGGGAGCAACGGTGGCACGGTGGCGAGACGAAGACGGACACAACACACTACAAATGGATTCCGTGATGCTGAATAATGCGATGGACTCCCAGTGCATGGTCCATTACCATTCGGTTTGGTATCGCTTGCGGCGTGGGCGAAGATAAGGGATATGAAGCGCAGGGTACATTCGTGGCATCGGGCTTGCCCTGACCGGCATATGAGGCGGAGTCCCGAAGGAGCTTTGACAGCGCCTTGTGTCCGGACGCCGGGCAATTGTCAACATCGAGTGCGTCCGGTGTGGTTCTGCATCCTTGCATTGGCACTCCTGTCTGGTTATGCGAACCGAGTCGCAGGGTCTACCCCATACAATGTCATCGACTTGGGCAGCCTGGGGGGAAGTGCTTCGCAAGCCATGGGCGTCAATGCCTTCGGTCAGGTCACGGGCTTTGCGCTCCTTACCGGCAACACGGCTTATCACGCTGCCTTGTGGACCAATAGCGGCCTGCCTGCAATCGACCTCGGAACGCTCGGTGGCTCCTATAGCGAAGGATTCGGCATCAACGCATCCGGCCAGGTTGCCGGTTCCGCGTACACAAGCAATGGCGTGATGCACGCGGCCTTGTGGGCGAACGGCAACCCTGCGGTCGATCTGGGTACCCTGGGTGGACCGAGCAGCCAGGCGAATGCCATCAACGCCTCCGGTCAGGTAGTTGGCCAGGCCTACACCAATGCTCTGGTGCAACATGCGGTTCTGTGGACGAACAGCAGCGCCCCCGGCATCGACCTTGGGACTTTGGGGGGCACGCCCAGTCAGGCCAAGAGCATCAATTCCTCCGGCCAGATCGCTGGATGGGCCAACACCACGGGTGACGTGACGCTCCACGCTGCGCTTTGGACCAACGGTGGCAGTCCGGCCGTCGACCTGGGCACGTTGGGTGGGCCTCGCAGTCAGGCCACTGGCATCAACGATTCGGGGGAGGTTGTCGGGTTTTCTGACGTGACCAATGATGTCGCGTCACATGCCGCTTTGTGGACCAACAGCACCAGTCCCGCCGTCGATCTCGGTACGTTGGGTGGCGCGAACAGTCAGGCAAACGGCATTAATGCTTCCGGTCAAATCGTTGGTTCCGCCAACATTGTCACCACGAATGCCGCCGTTTCTCACGGCGCCCTTTGGACGAATAGCGCAAGCCCGGCCATCGATGTGAATACGCTCATCCCGACCAACTCGGGCTGGGTGTTGGCCACGTGTTATGCAATCAGCGACACCGGGGAAATTGTCGGCAGCGGGACGATCAGCGGGAATCTGCATGCGTTCGCCCTCATCCCGCCTCCGCCGATCATGACAACCAACTCCTGGATCAGCATCCTCGACGGCAAATGGGAAGCAAACACCAACTGGTCCACCGGAGCCTCGCCATCCCAGGCAGATACGGACGATGTGATTACCAACGCCGCTACCAAGACGGTGACCATCGATTCGGTAACGACCAATACTCCAGGTACAATGACGATTAGCAACCTGATCGTTTCCGCCCCGCTGGGCTCGACGAATACACTGTTCCTCAATGGCATCGATGGCTCGGTTCCGCTGCAAGTCCTGAACAGCCTGACGGTTGGAAGCGGCGGCGTGTTGACCGTGAGCGGGTCGGCCCTGGTTGCCGGCTCGGTCAGTAACGCCGGGATGATTCAGGCTACGGGAGGAACGCTGGAATTCTTCGGGTTGAATACTGGTACCAACGATACGCTCTCGGGGACCATTTCGATCACCAACCGAGCCGCGTTGTTACTGTCGGGAACCGATTCCTGGACGATTGCATCCGCGGTCGCTTATGGAGGCGAAGCCAGTGGCGGCTCGATCATCTCCAGCAATGGCGGTGCGGTTCAAACCGTCTTCCTGAGCGATCCCGCCTTCTGCGACAACGGGGGCACGCTGGCAGTGGTTGGCGGCAACGTCATCAATTACGGACCAGCCGGCGCGGACATGACGAATGCTTACGTGATCACCGGCTCGGGGATTTTGACGGGCAACTTCGGGATGAACAGCTACGCCCTTTTCAATCAGGGTACCATCGCGTCGATAAGTGGCGGCACTCTCATGCTGGATCCGCATGACGCGCTCGATTTCGGTGGCGTCCAAAATGCGTCGACCATCGTCGTTGCCTCCGGCAGCACCTTGTCGATTCGCCGCACAGAAAGCGCCTGGGATAATCCATCGACAAGCTACCCGACCAATATCGGCGCAATTTTCATGCAGGGCGGCGTGTTACAGGCCGATGATGCGACCACGACGTCGACGAACCGTGTATTCGTGAACGATACCCCGGGGCTCATTGAAGGCTGCGGCAGCTTCAGCAACTGGACCACGGTGCTCAATAACGGGCTGATCCTCGCGGATTGCGCGACCGGGCTGACCTTCTCCGGCATCGTCACGAATAACGGAACGATGCGAGCAGTGAATGGCAACGTATTGGAAGCCTACGGGACCGTCGTCAACAACGGCACCATCGATATCATCAACGGCGGCGCTACGAATTTCCACGGTGGATTCGTCAACAACGGCACCGTGCTGACAGCCGACAGTGTGGCAATTTCGAGTATATTCGTCGTGACTAACGATGTGGATATCCAACTTCAGTCGGTTCCCGGCCACACGTACCAATTGCAGGTCAGCCAGACCTTCACCCCCACCAACTGGGTTGCCAACGGCGCATCGCAGTCGGGTACAGGGAACATGCTCACGTTTGTCGATGCCGGTGGGGCCACCAACGTCCCGACTCGATTCTACCGGGTTCTTGTGACTTCGCCCTGAACCGGGTTAAACGGAGGGGACGGGCGGCGGGACTGGCGCGTTGACCAACCATGCGCTGATTGGGCTCATTGCTCCGCAGTCAATGCACCGGGTGGATTCGAACTGTGTCCCGCAGTTGGGACACACGGCCTGCGTGAGAAACGTATCGAACGCGGTGCCACACTTGCCACACTTCCACAAGGCGCCCCGTGGGGGAGCCGCGTGACAGGCGGGACAGGCAAGCCCCTCATGGCGGGGCATGGCTGCCAGCCTGGCCAACGCACGGGCCACGCGCCAGCCGCGGACACAGTTCATGACAATGAATGCCGTGATCAAGCCGATCCAGAGCGAGTGCGCAAGGATGGCCAGGATGGCGACGCCCGCTGCCCCGACGAAGCCGATTGCCGCGGCAACCATCAGGCTACGGGCGCGTCCCAGTCCAAACCACAGCAACGACTGCAGGATCTGCCCACCGTCCAGCGGGTATATGGGCAATAGGTTGAAGATCAGCAGCATCAGGTTGATCGTCCAAATATTGGAGATCAGAGCGTAAGCATCTGGCGAAGAAATCGGCCATCCCACGGACTTGGCGAGAAACAGCACCAGCGTCAGCACAGGGAATAGGGCGACATTCACCAGAGGTCCGGCCGCGATGCTCCACAACACGGCGCCCGGACGGGGCGGTGGATCCACATAGGCGACGCCGCCGAGCGGCCAAAGCACGATTTGGTTCGCTTTCCCGCCGACGCTGCGGCACGCCAGCGCGTGGCCGAACTCGTGCATGGTCACGATGGCGAACAGCGCGAGGTACTCGAGAACGTTCCACAGAAGGGAGGAGTAGTCGTGTCCGCGATCCTGGATCTCATACGCGGCGACGATGAACCAGGACCAGTGCAGGAACACCGTGATTCCGGCGATTTGGAAGAGACGAATGGAACCCTGTCGCGTCGGCATCATGGACGAGGATTCTCCGCCCGTCGTTTACCCAAAATCGGGAGAGGATTCACACGGTGTTTATAGCACAGCCCCGTTGCACCACAAGCGTATTGGTGTCGGCGCCATGGGCGGTGGAAACCGGTGAGCAATCCATGGCGTGTGTTTCTGCCGATGTAGCGATGGCCTTACGAAAAGGGGGAATCAGGTGGCCTCTGGACCGTCAACGCGCGCGGGCCGCGCTACGCCGTCGGGAACCCAGATGGACGAATGCCAGAGCCGTCAGGCCGAACCCGAGAAGGGCGACAGTCTTGGGTTCAGGGATGGCAACAATGTTGGCTTCGGCATCGAAGATCGCCAGGCCGACAGCATTGCCAGCAACTGTTGACGCGAACAAGGCCCCTTTCCCTTGGAGATTCTCGCTCTCGATGGTGCCAGTGCCGTGGTCGGCCACATACAAATTGCCGCTCTCGTCGAACGCCAAGCCGATCGGGAAGCTGACACCGGAATTGGTGAGCGACGTGATGGACCCGGCGAAGAACGATCCATTTCCGCTGGGATCGAACTTGTAGATCTGATTGTTGCCGTAGCTCGACACGTACAGATTGCCGCTGGTGTCGAACGTCAGGCCCTCTGGATTGTAGAAGCCCGTGTTCGCGAAAGTGGAACCAACTCCGCTGGCATTGAACTTCTCGATCGTGGTGTAGGAATTGCCGGTATACAGGTTGCCACTGCCGTCGATTGCGAGGCCTGCAAAGCCAAACTGGTTGCCGGTACTGGTGAAGACGGACATGCCGCCGCTCGAACTCAACTTCAGGATCGCGTACCCGCTGAAGAGGCCATAGGGCATATCAGCTGCGGTGGCGTACAGGTTGCCTTCGCTGTCAAACGCCAAGTCGAAGGGTTCGTAGGCGCCCAAATTCGCAAACACCGAGCCTTGTCCGCTCGGGCTGAATTCCTCGATGGTGTGGTTGCCTGTATTCGCAGCGAAGAGGTCGCCCTGACCATCAACGGCGAGGCCGTATGGATCGTCCAATCCCGAGGCGCCTGTGGCGAAAATCGATCCATTTCCGTTCGTATCATAGGATTCGATTGTATTGCCGTTAAATGTAGATACGTAGATAGTGCTGGCATTTGCCGAAGCGGGGTTCAAACCCAGGCAAAAGCCCAGACAGCAAACTGAAACAGAATGTGCGAGTGCGACGGTTCCCTTCATCCCTACCTCACCTCTCCATTCCGCTAAGCATACATCACTCCCTGGTCATTTGCAAGTCCCACACAGATGCGGGCAAGTGGGCCATTCCCAGGCACCTACGCAAGGGCGCCAGATGGCCTGTGCCCGTGAATGCTTTTCATCCCACCGTCCAAACCGTTTGACCCCTGAGCGTCTTTCGGGTATGAATACGCGGCTCTGTGGCGGGAAGCACTATTCATAGCTCGGTGAGCCGGTAGCTCAGCTGGTAGAGCAACGGCCTTTTAATTCGAAACGGGCATTTTAGCCACTTTTGCATGTTTTTAGCTATCGCCTGCCAGCCCAATAAACACAACGGTTGCATGGCTTTTTCCTGCTATCAGGTGAAATCACGAAAGCTCCCAAAATCGACCACAGGGTTACAACTTAGGGTTACAACTTTTTCCGGCGCGACCTCGTGTGAATTCGTGGAAGCTGTGGACGCAAACCCGACTGGCGAGCCGGTCAAGACTCGCAGATCGTCAAGTCCTTTAACAATTGCGCGTTCTAAAACTCGACTGAGTTGGAGGTCTCGCGGAGGAATCGTTCAATTTCGGGGACAGGGAATAGGGGACGACGGAGTGCGCGACTGGGTCGCAGTAGTCCGCGTTGAACGAGCCGGTCCAACGTCGGGATGCTTATCCCTAAAGCGACAGCGGCCTCTTCACGGGTCAACGCCAGCCGGTCAACCTCGCGCTTCTGTCTCTCGTCCGGCATGAGCGGGCAGTGGTGAGATTAGATTCGCACGCCGCGCGCCTGGTTCTGCGTATGAGAGGCGTGTTCTTCGAGCGTTTCGGAGAAACCGAGGCGGGCGACTTTCTTGCACATGCGTGTGATCTCATTGACCACGCGCCGCAAATCCTGCTTCGGAAAACGCTCCGCAATGACCAGTCGGACATTGGCGGTGATGTCGTTGACCATCAGCTGGAGGGTCTCGCTTTCGCTGCGCAGGTAGTCGCGAAGCACTTGGCGCGGGTTGTCTCCCGTGCGGAGGACATCCAATGGTCCACGCGCCTTGGCGTAAGCCGAAGCTGCCGATGCCTGGTCAATCACGGCGTATTCCAAGCCGTGCTCGCAAGCCCGCTTGCAGAGGAAAACTTCGTTGTTGTTCAACCTCATCAACGAAGCGCAAACCTCCCACGGACTTCGACCGCCGGCCGAGTCGGGCAACTCCGCAGCCCCGCCCTGAGCTTGAGAATCTAGAGAACCAAGTCCCCGCGCGCTTGCCTCCACGTAGCGGAGCTTGTCGCCGATCAAACATAGGGCTTGGTAATCGCTCTTGATAACGCCGAATGCCTCGAAGTATGCCGCGTATTCCGCGTCGCTCATCCGCTTCAACGAGGGCGGCGCCACTCCCTGTCGCGGTTGGCCATTTCTCTTGATCATGCGTCTCCTTTCCGTGCCCTCATTCAGTCTTCAAGAGTTTGAGCAGTTCCGACCGAGGCACGAGTAGTTTGCCGCGCAGCACACGGCAGGGGCGAAGTTTCCCGCGTTGAATCATCCGGTAGACGCTGAAGTAGTGCACCCCTAATAGCTGCGCGGCTTCCTCGATGGAGTAGGCAAGGCGTTCCGAATCCGGCAGCGTTGGTGCGGGTGCCTGTGGCGCGGTATTCACTGCTTCGTTGTTCCCTGACATTGCCGCGAGTGTACTCGTCGCGGGCTGGTAAGTTGTTCCCATTTGGGAACAAAATCGACTCTGCGAGACCGTGCGCCGACAACCCACCATTACGGCTCGGTTGCCTGCGTCGTGCTTATACGACCCGCCAGTGTGCCGATAGCGACGACGAATTGAGAGTGTTCCTGCAGAAAATGGCTCTGCCCGCGCGCTGCGGGCGAAAACGGCTTCGTAAAACTCGATTTACGGCGCGATCTCCACGCGCCTCGATAGGCCGGACGTTGGAAACTCAGCGCCGGCACTTCGTGTGGGCATCGGTCATGCGAACGCCTAGAATAATGTTCGCGGGGTCAATTCTGTTTTGATCCGTTTCATATTGGTGCAACCGCTGGTCTTTGGGCAATGCCCTCCAGGATCGTCGCCAGCTTGACGTAATCCTTATTTGTGAACAGCCGGCCAAAGAGGCTTTCAAGCAACGGATGTTTCGAGCGGCATTGACCAACCAGGTGGTTGGTGCGTTTGTCCACCTGTAGATAATCCACGTACGGCCCGAATGCGGCAATGTTCTGGTCATTGACATTACCGGCCTCCGCATTCTTAAGCCCAGGGGTCAGCCGGTTGATTTCACGCCAGACGATCCAGGACGGCATTTTATCCTGATAAGCCACGCTGGCAATATCCTCAAACGGAAGAGAAAGACGGCGGGCATGCAGTCTCAGGTTCTGGAAGAAAATGGCCTCGAAAGCCACATCGTCTTCCGTGGCATTTGGCGGCAGTCTGGATTCATCAACCCCATAGGAGGTAATCATTACGTCTCTTGGTGAGCCACCTTGTTTGATCACTCCCACCGTTTCATCGTACGACTCTTTCATTAACTCATGCGCCAATCTGTCAGCGTTCTGCCGCACCCTGGGGTCACCATGGGTTTTCATCTGTGCCGCCAAAGATCGTGCGGTCTTTTTGTAATGTTGGAGAATCGCCCCCATGCTCGGGAACGTTTTGCGGTATTGATCGGGACGGAATTTCCGACTTCTGGCAGGCTGCCGGAAATGGGTCAAGGAAGCAATTTCCGCCGTTCGTTTCATCCGGTCCTTGGCAAGATTCTTACGGTAGTAATCCCACCATATCTCGTTATGGGAAACGAGGTCTCTGCCGATAATGAATCCGCCGAGATTGCCACGAACCTGCTCAATGAGGGCGGGCATGGAAATGTTAGGCGCGGCAAGAAGACCCTTAATTTCCAGTTCTGCCAATTCAACTCTACTCCCCACGTTGCCAATCGCATCTGTGTCTTTAAGGAAGTTGATGAATTTCAGGTGTCGCAGGAAATTACACCGCAGGTCGTATACTTCCTCGTTCTCGTGATTGATCAACTCTTCAATGTGATGCCATGTCAGAAACAGCGACAGACCGGTACCATTGAGAACGTCCAATACCCGCTTTGCTGAAGGCATAGTTCTCCAATCCTTGGCGAGGTTGCCCAGGGTGCTGGAATCCAATGCCACTAGTTTGGGAATCACAACTGCCATGCGAGGCCAAAACTTTACACCTGAAATAATGACAACTCAACAAACGTGGCGACTCCTGAAAAGCCAACCTCAGCGGGCCAGAGAATCAGCAGCGTGCGGCCAGCCGAAAGCTCGCAGGTCCGATTCCTTTCGTTGTAAGTCCTTCCACCGCGAGACGGGTTAAGTCACAAGTGCTTGTCCCGGCCGCACACCAGCGCCGCAAACAAAATTTGCTCGTTGGTGTAGTGCGGATGCTGCAACCGGATATCCTCTAGCCATTCCTCAAGGCGTGGCGTCAACTCCACCCGAAACTGAGGCCCCCACTTCAATGTCATACGGGCTCCTGTATCCTTCCAGCGAATCACACGCCTTTAATGAGGTCGAAACGCCTGCCCTGCTTTCCTATGCGACGGGCAAGCAACGTGGCCACTTTTCTATCACGCGGACAATCGAGGTCGAGAATCGCACGACACGACCGGGTCACGCTGTTCCAGTGCGGTCGTCGATCCCACTGAATCAGCTCGCCATGCTTTGTTTTCACTACGAGTTGCATTAGCCCACCGTTCAGGCCTATCTCCCAGTCAACCGCTCTTGTGAACCGACAAGAATGCTTCCTTTTGCCCACAAATACGCGGACTCCAGGTCTTTTCTCGACACGTCCATGTTCAACATGTGCATTCCATCGCGCGCGCCCCGTGACTCTTTCAAGGCTCTGGAAGATGCGCTCTACTCGCAGCGCACCAATCAGATACCATCCTCTAGCGTGACTTCTGAATACTGATTGGCCTCGACTTGTCTGCCACAGCAATGCCCAAAACAAAAGAATATCGCCCTTGTCTGCCCTGAGAAGGGCGCGTGCACGACCGTTTTGGCAGCAGTCCCCGTAGCTAAGCCCATTCCAATCAGGGTCAAGGTGACATTTGACCCCACGCCGCACCCTCAGGAATGGACGAGCTGAACTTGGAAAAGGTTGTCCCTTTGGGTCTCCTTCTTCCGTAGGAAAGGGCACGTAGACCCAAGTGCCATTTGGAAAACGGGGGCTTCGCGCCTTGCCGCTGTCGCCGGTGTTTGTACCTACATTGATGAGGTAGATTTTGGCCATTGCATCCTTACTGTCACAGATCGACGAGCAGTTCGCTAAGGTTTTCTGGCGTCACATCTATGCCGTATCGAGCCTGACGCTTAATGCCGATACCCGAAGCAATACTCCTGTTTTCACTTTGTCAGTGACAGCCTCCGCACGGTGCACGTCGCGTAGGTTTATTGTTAGGTTTCCCGTGGACCCCGTGTCTCTTGGATTTCAAAAACTTTTCAAGTTCATCGATATGGTCGTCGATCCGTTTGCAGCCGTGCCTGCGAAAGTTTACGCGTTTTAAGTATGGCGGGAGCGGCTTAGCCGCCTTGCCGAAGTAGTAGAAGTGCCTCGACAGCAGCACTCGGTCCGTCAGTTTGATTCCGTGTTTCCTGCGGGGAAGCAGATAGGAACTCTGACGTGGTTTCAGCCGCCGGAAGTCTTTGTAAGAATAGCTGTCATCCACTTTCATGGCGTAAATCAGACAGTCCGGCTTGTCGGTGTTTTTCCCGCCGATTCCGACAACCCAGCTTCCTGGTCCTGCCCAGCTTTCGACGTTTCCGTATATTTTTCCATGCCGCTTTCGAGCCTTCTTGCAGCCGCATAGTGTGCATATCCCCCAAGCCACATGCGGTGCGAAACCCGTGTCATGATCCATCCGATAGCTGTAGTGTGGTGTCATTGCCGCTATTTCCTTTCGGCCATCGCGATTGCTTCCTATCCGCCGGCACGCGCAAGCGGCACGATGTTACTCGGTTTGTCAACGGCGGGCGAGTTGACTTCCCTCGACACCCGGTAAAACTCCATTTCGTCAGCCGGATACTGCCTTAGCAGCGGCAGCAGTTTTTCCGCGTCTTGGGTTTTCGGGTCCAACCAAAGCGCCTCTGCATCCCGCGTCAAAATCACCGGCATCCTATCGTGAACGGCCTTCAGCAGTTCGTTGGCCTCGGTTGTGACGATCGTGCAACTCAGCACTTCCTCACCCTCCGGTGACTGCCAATGCTCCCACAGTCCGGCGAACCCGAATGGCTCACGGTTTTTGAGAACGATACGGACAGGCTGCTTCACCTTGCCAAGCTTCTGCCACTCGTAAAACCCGTCTGCGGGAATGATGCAGCGACGTTTCTTTAGCGCGGCGCGGAAGGCGGGCTTCTCTGCCAACGTCTCGACGCGGGCGTTAATCATCCGGTTGCCGATACCGGGATCTTTCGCCCAGGACGGAATGAGTCCCCAAAGCATCTGTTTAATGTACCGCTTGCCGTCGTCACCAACGACGATCACCGGTTGTGTTGGCGCGATATTGAACCGGGGATTGTACGTGGCCGATGCCGGTGGCAACGGCGCGCCGAAACGGTCGGCCACTTTCTTCAGGTCGGCGGTCAGTGTATATCGCCCGCACATGACGCCCGCACAATAGCCGCCCCCGACTTGCCGCGCAACGTCAGTCCACACAATTGAAACTCGTTTGATGCACAAGCCGGTTTGGGTAGAATGTATGTCGAGTCAATAAATGAAAGTCGAGTGGCCATTTAACCGTTGCATTATCTGTCAGCTACCGCCCGTCCTGCCGAACAAGATGACTGAGGAACACGTAATCCCGGCGGCGTTGAGCGGAAAATTGAAGGCGGAATTTCTCTGCAAAAACTGTAATGACAAGCTCGGAGAAAAGGTTGACCATACCGCTTGTTCAGACTTGGAAATTCGTCGGGCGGCATTAGAAATGCCAAACATGCCGCAAGACCGCCTCGCGAAAATCAATCAGCGGCTCAATGAGGGACAGCGGTTTGTCATTCGGTCGCCCGGCCAGCCGGATGTTGAAGCAGTGGCCAAGGGTGATTTGATCCAACCCGTCACTTTTGTGAACGCACGGGGCCGCTTGGTACAGCCCACTGATCTGGTCGTCAAAGAACTTCGCCGATTCATGCTGGAGCGCGGTAAAAGTGAAGCGGAAGTTCGCGATGCGATTGACAAGTACAAGGCTGGCCCCGTCGGAGACGATATTGAACCTACACCGGGATTCGTCACCCATAAGCACAGCTTTGAAAATGCAACCCTCCACACCAAAGGCAGTCCGGTACGGTCGCTCCTGATGCTAAAAATCGCCTATGAGTTTTTGGCCCTCATCCTCGGCCCGGCCATCTACGAACCTAATCCGGCTCAGGATAAAATCCGCAGCTATCTGGAAAACCTGGATGACGAGTATCCGTTTATTGAGAAATTTCCTTTGGCCGACAAATATCGTATTCACGGAATTGCGGTCGAGGCAACAAAGCCGTTTGTTAGTTTTCAGGTCAGAATTTTCGGTTCAATGGCTTACAGGGTAAATTTCCCCGGCTATACCGTTCCCATTCGCCGGTGGGGTTATACCCACGATCTTGGCAGCGGCGTGGATGGGCCGGTAGATCGAGACATTCTCAGTCCGCCCGCCAGCAGCACAACTAAACGATAAAACACGCTATGGGGACGAAGATTCTGTGGTCTATTTGCACTCAGGGAACTTGACTGTCCTCGCTGGCAGGACTAGTTTAGGTGGGGATGTTTGGAAGGAACATGGCGACGATTAGCAACGAGTATAGGGAGTTTGCTGATCCACAACTTCAGGATGGCACGTGGTTTGAGTTTGACCGGATTGATACAGAGACGGGTGGGGCTGTTACCAAAACGGAAGTCGCCGTGCTCGTATCGCGGCACGCTTTGAGTACGCGCCGATTCAACCGAGGAGTTATTGCCGAAGCTGCGAAGCATTTGATCGCGGAAGCCATTGCTGGGAATTATCCCTTGGACAACCTACGCTTGGATGTACACATGTGTGAGGTGTACCAAGGGCTGCGCGAACAAGCAGAATTGCTAAGGATACTTCGGGGAATCCACGCTGCGATGGCGGCGCGGGCAGTTTGGGTGCCCGAACCGACGGCGAGAATGTGAATCGGTCGGCCATTAGCTTCAAGTCAGCCGTTTGCGAGTGGCAACACGACCTGCTGCAATCAGATTAGCGGCAGAGACCGTCAAACGCAGCGTCGCCCCCCTCCTATCTGCTCAAATCATCGATCCGACCATCGGCGCGGAGCCCTCGCTATCTTTCCAACCGCAATCACTTTTTTTGGAGAAGCTTCCGAGGACGTTCTTCGGTGCATCAACTCTGCCACGACCTCATGCATCTGACGCCCCGTATGGATAGGGGGAAAGAGTTCGTCCAGACGAACGTTGAACGCTCTGGCGAAAAACCACAACTCATATTCTTCCACGTGCACCAGCCGGGATTCGATCTTGGCCAGACTCACACGGCCGATGTCCCAGCCCAGTAACTGTAGCTTCCCCGCGAGCGTTTCTTGCGACCATCCCCGCTGGTACCGCAACCTTCGCACTTGCGGACCGATCATGTTCTGGCACTTCATCCGGTCCCCCTTCGCCCAGCGTCACAAAGGGGCACGTGGAATAACCGGGTGACTTCCGAACGAAGCAGTTCTGCGGTAACGCGGACGGGGACCTCAATGCACAACGAGCCGGGTATCCACGACATCGCAGGACCGATCGGGCTCCACAGCGTTGCACCGCCAACTATGCACAATGAGGTCGCCATCGCGCGCTTGTTCTAACGCGGCGCGCGAAATCCGTCATGACGGGAAAAGGCAAATTCTCGTGTAGGTAAAAGGAGTAGGGTACTTGACAAATTTGGGGCTATTTGTGCCACCCTGTCACTGTCACTGCTTCAAAACGAGCAGGCAAACCCTTAGACCGGAGCCGATTCCATCTCCGCTGGCGGCAAATCGTTCCACAAAACCGCAGCGCGAAGAACAGCGGGAGACGTTCCCAGTTGGAGCTTAGCCCGGATGCGTTGCCGGTATAGCTCGACCGTTTTGTGATCGAGTGTGAGTTGCTCGGCGATCTCCTTGATATCCAGCCCACGCCCCAACATTTCGAAGACCTGCAATTCACGGGGGCTGAGACTGTTAAGGGGATGTCGCGGCTCTATCGTTTCGCGGGTCATCGCGCAACTCGTAAACCACTTCAGCATCCGCGCGCTCAAGTATATGTTGCCGTCCAATATGGTCCGGATGGCGTGAACGATGGTCTGAACATCCTCGCCTTTGTTCATATACCCGCGCGCACCCAGATGGAAACACAACGGGGCGTACAATTCTTCGGTGTGAGCGGAATGAACGAACATCCGCAGGCTGGGATAGCGAATATGCAGATCGCGGATCAGGTCCAACCCGTGGGAGTGTTTCAGCGCGATGTCGATGACCATGATGTCCGGGCACAAATGCTCGACCATCGCCAAGGCCGGTTGCGCGTCCTCAGCCTCACCGCACACGACCATGTCCGGCTCGCCGTTGATCACGAATCGCAAAGACATCCGCACGGAGGGATGATCGTCCACGATCAACGCTTGCCGCTTCTGCGACACTTCAAACTTCGTTGGCGTCTCGCCTTGCATACGCCAACCCCCTTTCACCCCACCCTACATCCAAACCAATACCTATAAGGGCTTGACGGCATAAATTGCAAGCCAAAAATGACGAAAATGAGGTATTTGCGACTCGTGTCATTGGGATGCACCCGGTCGTTGCGGCGCTTGAATTTTGGTGACCGCGATGCTGGCAATATGGACGCCCTCGCCATTGGCAGCCGCCACGAAGCGGCCCGGCTGCAATTCCTTCACCCAATCAATCGTGAACTTTTGAAACGCCAAGGCCAACTCTCGCAAGTTCTTGCCCGTGATCTTCACCTCGTGGCTAGAGATGGTGATGTTGATCGTCTCGTCGGTTCCCGGCTCAAATTTCACATGGGCCAGGTCTTGGTATGGGAACACATAGAAGGTTCCGTCAGCCAGTTCGACCCGCAGACACCTTGGCTGACCGGCTCTGTTCCACGAGAGAGAATTCCCTTTCGGCGGGTCACCCGAAGGGGCGTCTTTATCTTGGCTTCTTTTCATAGGTTTCCTCAAACGGAAGACGATTGTCCGATGCCTCGTGTATTCGCGATACTCACGCTCGCGTTGATCCCTTTCCGGAGCGCCCCAACCATGTCCAAGGCCAATTCGCGGTCGCCGGACCGGCAGATGTTCTCGCGCAGTTGCTGCTTGTCGCTGGTGAATATCCGTATCCCCTTGCGCCCCCGCGAAATTGTCACGTACCACTGCTGCTGGTTGGTCGCGGGCTTGACCGTCGAATCCGAGAACAGGACGTAATCCACTGTCTTGCCTTGCGATGCATACGAAGTGATGGCAAAGCCGCGCACGAACTGCCGGTAATCGCTTTCGAGAATGCGTCCGTCTTGCAGCCTGACCCGGCCACCGTTCAGAACTCTGTCCACCGTCACCAGTTCGCCGTTGGCCAGACGACGGCCCTGCCGGGTACGCCCATTGGCTTTCAGTTGCAGACGGTCGCCGGATGCCAACGCGAGTTCGCGAGGCTGGCAAACAGTCAACCGGTCCAGGAATCGGAACGGTACTCTCTTTATTCTCTCTCCGCCTTCCAGTACCAAACCGGTATGGGTGATGGCTACGAGACGTGCCGTTTGGCCTTTCCTGAAACCGCCCGCGTCACGGTTCACAAGCACCACGCTGTTCTCATCGTAGAATCGCCGATCCCGCTTCTGCGCTGCCGTCAGATCGACCGGTTCCAGCGCCATCACTATCTGCTCGGTCGCGCCGATCCTGCCACGCGATTTCAGCGCCGAGCGCACATGGTCATTCACCTGATGGATCTCCGACCACGTTTGCGAAACCACCACGACCGAGTGGTTGTTCTCCGCTAATTCGAGGAATGTCTCCGCAAGCCGCTCCTGTTGGTTGATGGACTCACACTCCACAATTGCGCCCTGGCGATCCAAACGGCGAAATGAATCCACCAGCTTTCCTTCGGAAGCTTCCTTCACCGCCTGCCTGTACTCGACGATCTGGGCTTGCTCCGCTTTGGTTCGGGCGCGGGCGGGGTCCTGCCGTCGGATCTCCTGGAGTTCTGCCGCTCGTAGACCGGAGTATTTCTCAATGGCCCGCAGTGCATCGGATGCCTCGACCGCGCCATGCTGGCGCGTGTCACCGGAGAGGATGACACGTCCATTGTTTTCTCGCACGAAACGCAGCAGCCGTTGCATCTGTTTCGCGCCAATCTGACCGGCCTCATCCACCAAGACGACGGCGCCCCGAGGCATGTCCTGCTTCGTCAGAAACTCGCTCACCGTTTGGGCTCCCGTCATTCCGTCTCGCTCCAGGTCAATGACTTGCTGACGTTGTGGAGCGAGGACTTGCAAAATATGCCCGGCTGTCCGAAGACCCTTCTTGACCTCCCGCAGCGTGAAGCTCTTTCCTGTGCCGGCCCCGCCGCGAAACAGCGTGACGAAGTCGCGCGATGCCAGGATATGTTCAGCCGCCCGCTGCTGGTCCTGGTCAAGACCAACGTTGAATGGCGAGAAGTGATTGCTGAACGGGCGGAACCGACCACTCCCGTTTCTGGCCAGGCACACGATATCCCATTCGCGTTCCAACGCCGCGCGGGTCGTGACCTGAAATGGGCCACGGTCGGCGCGGATGTAATCCCGATCGCGCGTGGCTTGCCGAATAGCCGTGAGCGTCATGTTCTGACCGCGCGCGTGCTCCAAGGCGTGCCGCCATAACTCGTGCTCTAGAACCACGGACCGGCGGTCGAACACGTGCTCCTCCGCCCAGGTGACGGCAGCCCGTGCATCGCCCGCTTTCGGCTCCTCCGGCTTCAGCAGCGCACCATGCGTCAACGCCGAGATCGCGGCCTTTTCAGTTTCGGTAACCTGGCTCCCCCAAAGTGCCTGGAGCTTTGCCTGTGGAACGTTCTTGAGTTTCCGCGCTCGGTTTTTCTGAGCCACGTTCTCGCGGATGTGGGCGACATTCCCGCCAGCCAGTTCGGGATTCTGTGCCAAGAGCTCGCGGGTCTTCTGATCGATTTCCTGATGTCGCTTGGAGAACCGTTCGCACAATTCTGGGGAAACTCCCTGAATATCAAAGTCGCCGCGCGGATGGTTGACGATGTTGTAACCCCATTGTTTCAGATCACGCGCCAACTGGTGGTAATAGACATTCTCCACGTATTTGCGAGCCCGCAGCATCTCGAAGTTCTGCAAGGCTTTCCAGCGGCCTTCGACGGGGTCGTGCGTTGCGTTGAACACGATGCAGTGGCTGTGCAAATGCGGATCAAGCGCCCGCGACGTGTCATGACGGAAGATGGCACAGACAATGTTCCCGGTGGTACGGTCAGTCATTCGTTCTCCCGCATGCACCCGCGTTCCCGCGAACTGCTCCAGTTCCCGCAACGCCGCTTCCACGCCACGGTGGTGGGCGTCCACGATTCGTGGGTCATTGCCAACCAGGGCCGCAATCGAAACCGATTTGGGTGGTGAGAAGGTGAAATCGAAGAAGATTCGCCGATTCGCCACTTCGTAGGCCCGACCAGTTTCATCGACAACCGTGCGGGTGGTCTTGAGTCGTTGCGTCAATCGTTCCCCGGTCTGCGGGTGGAGATTGTCGCACAGGCGAAGGAATTCCTCTTGGCCTACCCGGCCCGACAATCCCAGAAGCTCAGCGCCGTTTCCCAGCCATTGCCCGAGGACGCGTTCGCTTTCGCTGTAATAATCACCAGCGCAGAGGTGTTCTTCAAAGTACTGCTTGGCGTTAATCAGGCTGTATTTCGTTTTCGGCGACAGCATGCGAGAGGTTCTATCACTTGCCACCGCGAAACTTGTTCCCATTTGGGAACAACATTCACTGCCGTTTGCGCTTTGATGGAGCGCATGAAAACAAAAGACGCGCGACCTCTAACTCCCGTTAGAACATTCTGTGCCACCGGGATGACCATCACCTGTACCAATGAATGAGCCGTCTATGTCCGATCAGACGAACCACCGATTTGCCGAGGCCGTGCGGGCCTATGCCCCGACTGTGCCACGGAAGTGGCAAAAGCTTCTCACGCTCAAGCCGGGGATTGCCGAGCTTCGGCGCAGGGGCGCGTCATACCAGGCCATCACGGACATTCTGCGTGCCGCCGATGTGCCGGTTTCGCGCACGACTGTCGCGCGGTTTTGCCGGGCTGTGCTGCGTCCATCCCATCCACGGAAGCAGCGCCGTCCTGTTCCCCGAAACTCGCCATCTCAACCACAGCACTCTTCCGTGCCGTCCGTGAACACCGGCGGACCGCGCATCGCCAACCCCCGGACCATCTAGCCATGCAAAAGCAGCTAAACCTGATTCTGAACGGAAAGGGCGGCGTCGGGAAGAGTTTCTTTGCCGTCAACTTCGTCCAGTACCTCAAGGACCAGCAGATCCAGCATACCGCCATTGACACCGATAATGAGAACTCGACCCTGAAGCGATTCCACCCGGAGGCTCGATTCGTGAATCTGGCGAACGCACGGGAATTCGACGAACTCGTTGCCGCTGTTGAAACCGTGCCGCTCGTGGTGGTGGATTGCCGGGCCGCGTCGACGGACCTGTTCTTGGACTATTTCGCCGAGTTAGCCGTCTTCGATGTCCTCAAAAGTATGAACGCAGTTCTGACCGTTGTGTCGCCGATCAATCACGATCTCGACAGTGTGGAACAGGCCCGGATCATCTCGAACGCATTTGACCGCCGGTGCCGGTATCTGGTGGTGAAAAACCGCGCCCTCACGGAACAGTCTGCCATCTACGATGCCAGCGAGACACGGAAGCGATTGCTGGAGGAACTCGCCGCCAAGGAAATGACCATGCCCAAACTCCATGACTGGTTGGTCGCGTTACTGCAGCAGGAGAACCTTCCGGTCGGGCAGGCGATTGGTCACCAGATATTCTCCCTCATGGATCGACAGCGGCTCAAGAACTGGCAGCGGCAGTTTCACGAACAAATTAACAGTGTCCGTCAGATCATTTTGCCGGGGGAGCCATGAGCGAGGACGACCCAAAGCAGGCACTCAAGAACGCCATCGTTGAATGGCAGAAGAAACACAATGTTAAAGACGGCGATCCAATGCTGGCCGCCGTGGAATTGTGGGAAATCTACTTCACCCACACCCAGCTTAACGCCCCGAAACCACCGTCGTTTGAGGACTTCCGTAGTACGATGGAACAGTTGGAGCGGCTCTGCGGCGACTTCACGGGACGAGCCGCTGAGATTATCAAGGAAATGCGGGATGTGCCGAAGATTCGCAGCGACCTGAACCGTTTCCCCATATTCGCCTTGGTGTTCAGTGCTGCGTTGGCCCTGCTGGCGGGCATCCTGATCGGGAGGTACGCACGGTGAGCAACGCCCGGTATCTCGGATTGGCAATTGCCAGCTTGTCCCTGGCCGTAGGTGCGTACTTTCTCCTGAGACTTGCTCCACCGCTCTCGTGGACGTTCGCGGCGGTTTTTGGGACTCTGGCGGGTAACGCAATTGCGGCTACGCATCGCCGGCCTCGCAACGGCATCGTGCACCTGAAGGGACTGTCGTGGTCACGGGAGGATTTCTGTCGCGGTTGGCTGATTACCGGCGACACCGGCTCGGGGAAAACCCGCTCCGGGGTTACCCCGCTACTGTATCAAGTTTTCCAGAATGAACCGCATTGGGGCGGCCTGTGCATTGATGACAAGGGAATTTATTGGGAAACGCTTTCGGAGATGGCCCGGCATTTCAACCGGCAAAACGATTTGATCCTGCTCCAGGTCAGGCCCGACAAGGCCCCCCTGGGTTGGAAACCAACCCACACCTACAATCTCACGTCCGATCCCGGCATCCCGTACAGCACGTTTGCCAAATTCGTCGTCGATACCGCCACCAGCCTCAATCAACAGGGCGACAAGGGATTCTTCAAGAGCCAGGCGCAGTCCCACATCGCCCACGCGTTGGAGGCGCTGCGCGAAGTTCAGGCCGATGTGACCTTGGAGAATGCCCACGACCTACTGCTGAACGACGAGGAATTAGACGACACGCTCGCCGAGTTGTTGGAAGGCTACCCGACCGAGCGTCGCCGCGCGCTCGTGGAGCATCTCCAGTTCCGCTACCGCACCCAACCGCCGGAACAGATGGGCGGCGTGAAGGAGACCATCGCCAACTACTTGCACAACTTCCTCGCGCCGGACATTGCCCAGGTCTTTTGTCCCGGTGACAACACCTTCGAGTTTAGCGACATCGACCGAGGGAAGATCATCTGCGTCGCCATGCCGCAGAAGTACCAAACCGAACGTCGGTACGTGAACACGTTCCTGAAGATGCTGTTCTACACGCACGTCTTGCGGCGCTTCGACCGGCCAAAGGAACAGCGTAAAGACAAGAATCTCCTCATTCTGTGGGCTGACGAAGCGCAGCGATTCGTCACCTCGAACGACGAAGGAATGAGCGACTACAACACAATCGACGTGATTCGCGAAGCGAACGCCACCATCGTTGCCTCAGTGCAATCATCTACATCGCTCCTACCGGCATTGGGAAAGGAAAAGGCGAAGGTCCTCGTGCTCAATCTGCGTAACCGGATTATTTTCAAAGCCGCCGACGAGGAGGGCGCACTAGACAGCGCCGATTTCCTTGGCAAGAAGCGGGTTGTCAAGAAATCATGGGGCGTTTCCGCCGGCCAAACCAACCGCAGCTACGCCGAGCACGAAGAACACAAGATCAAGACCCACATTCTCCGCGCACTGCCGAAGCACACCGCAGTTCTGGTCCATTGCGAACATGGCTTCAAGCGCACCGTTTTGCCGCCAATCGAACCGAACGGGAAGGTCTCGCGGTGGTTCAGGAGGCAATGGTTTTGAGTGCTTGGAAACGGCTGGATTCACAGGTCAGGTTTCGTGATACTCAACCCGATGCGAGCCAAGCGGCATGAAGCCACGGACAGGATGAGCATGCTGAGAGTGTTCGTCAGTTCCGTCCAAAAGGAGTTGGAAGACGAACGGGTCATCGTTCAGAATCTTCTGAATACCGACTCTTTCCTTACGGCTCACTGTGCTCCTGTGCTCTATGAATTCGAGCCCGCTTCGGCTGACAAGGCACTGGCGGGATGTCTCAAAACCCTCGATACCTGTGAGGTTTACTTGCTCATCGTCGCGGTGCAATACGGTGCGCCTCTTGGTGAGCTTTCGATCACTCATGCCGAATACCGTCGCGCCAAGGAACGGAAACTGCCAGTCCTGGCCTTCATCAAGGGCGAGCGTCACATGAAGCGCGAGGAGGGCACCGACCTCCTGCTAAAGGAATTGGAGTCCGATGGCTACAAATACAAGCGCTTTGGCAATGTCATCCAGTTACAGAAGGAAGTCCGGGCAGCACTCGTAAAGCTGCTCAAAGACCAGTTTGGCGTCGCACCGTCTACAGACGAGAACGAAATCGCACACCAGACCATCGAAGCTACCTCCACCTTCGAGTCGCAGCCGATGAAACGCCTGTCTTGGGAGAATCTCGACCATACTGTTATTCGACGGTTGATCGCCGCCGCTGAGGCGAGAAGCCCAGAGGACATTTCCCCGGCTGACCTTTTGGCTGGGGCGTCCCTGCGCGGCCTCCTCTGGCACGACCCGGAGTCAAACGAGCACTACGCCACCGCAGCCGGCATCGTGCTGCTGTCGAAAGACCCGTCAGCCGTTTTCCCACAATGCCGCATCCTCGCGGACGCGTATCGGACCTCGGAGCCTGACGGTCAGCCGAGTGACCACGAAGACATCCGTGGCCCCATGCCGTTGGCCATTGACCGCGCCATCGCCTTCATCGACCGCAACACGCGGCACCCGATGAAGGTGGTTGGCCTCAACCGCGTTCGGTTGGACGAATATCCTGCCGAGGCATTGCGGGAAGCCTTGGTCAATGCCGCCGCACATCGACGATACGAGGACGCCGGGCGCAAGATCATGCTGGAAGTGTTCGCCGACCGGGTGGTCGTCTCCAGTCCCGGCATGCCGCCCGCCCCGATCACTTTCGAGCGCCTGCGGAAAGGCAAGTATCGGCCCTGTTCCCGCAACCCCGTCTTAGCTCAGTGCCTGTCTTACTTCCATCGCATCGAGGAGCGCGGCAGTGGGTTTCGCCGGATGCGTGACGAGATGCTCGATCACGGATTGAACCAGCCGTTACTGGGCAGTGACACGGGCTATTTCCAAGTGACGTTCCCCGGGCCGGGCGATGACCTCGACCGCATCCGGGTGCCTGAAACCCAACTCACAGTGACTCCGGCGGTCGAGAAACAGCTTAACGAGCGGCAGAAGAAAATGGTTGGCCTGCTGGTTCGCGGTGAATCCCTAACCAGTCGCCGTTGTCAAAAACTCTTTGGCGTGACCGGACCAACCGTGGCGAGTGATTTTGCCCTGTTGGTGGAACTTGGACTCGCTCAGCAGCAAGGCAAAGGACGGTCAACCAAGTACGTCCTGACCATCAAACCGAATCGTTAAATAATCGTAAAGCAATTCCCCGTAATCGTTAAATGCGCGACCACCACCACCCCGCCGAAAGCGACTGCGGTTCAGACGGAATCGACCGACTCGCCACACTCCACCGGGAGCGGAATCGTCAAGCTTCCGGGCCGAATCGTTGGCCGAGCGGCGACGATAGAAGAACTGCTAGATGTGGTCCGAAAGGCATTGCTGTCTGCTGGGAAGAGGCGCACCGATGTTGTGCGCAGGAGGCCGGGTGAGTGTGAGTCCACGTTTGGCTCAGCGCCAGCCACGCTGAAGCTCGTCCGACTTGCGCTTTCCGTGGAAACTAATCCGCTGTGGCCTTACGCTTCGACTGGTGTTTTTGGCTCGATTGGTGATGCCTCGGTTGGTATTTGTAGTCCCAAGGCGAACGCGGTATGAAAAACTTGGATTCCTGTTCAGAATGGATGCTGGAGGAGTTGGTTGCCCTGTCCAAGGGAAACGAACGAGTGTGGGTCCGCGATCCCGACCGTCTTTTGTCAGCGTCCGTAAAAGACATTCAGAATACCCTCGGTGCAGAACAACAGGTTTTTTTGATCCTTCATTCATTGGGACTCCGAAGCGGCTTGCTTCGTGGACTGCCAAGACGGTGGGTGGTGGTGGACCAGTCGAATGACGGTCGGGGGCATTCTATTCTGTTCGCTCCGGATCTACGCAGGTTGATCGATGGGGAGAGCCATACAGTTAGAACCGTCCGCGATTTTCTTGTCTCGCAGACCAGTGATCCAGGCTGGCCGCAGGAGGTCGAGAGTTTTCCGTACCGCGAGTTGGCCAGGGAACATCCAGCGGATTTTATTCGAGCCTATGAGGATTTTCGGGCAGGTAAGCCCGTTGGATTTTCGAGTTTGGATTTGTTGTTGATCGGCGCGAGCGCGGTTTTGCAGCGCAACCTCTTTGCCCTTGAGAATCCGTTCGTGGTCATCGAACTAGCTTTTCACTCGGAGGTGAAATGGAAACATCTAGCCGATTACTTTGGGGCGGAAGAAATCCAAGCGATTCGGGAACACCTACGGCAATTGCCCAAGCCGCTGGGTGACCTGTTTGGTGGTCAGGCCCAATCGGCCAGGTTGGCGTGCGCGGCTCTCCTTATTCTGTCGCCTCATGTGGAGAATCCTGGCCAATACTTGCCCAACTTGTCGGCCTCATTGAATCCGTGGCAGGACAGCGAACCGCTATTTGCTGCAACGCCAAAGCCCGCGTGGTTTGATGTCGAAGTTGACTTGTTTGACTCCGCTGTTTCCCCCGCATTCCTAAAGACCATAAAAACAGTTCTGGGGCTTGATGCACCCGAAAAGGAACAGGCGTTTGCCAAAGCCGAGTGCTGGTCGAGTAAACTAAGACAACTCGTCGTGTTGGCCGCACCGGGGCGCGCACGTGGCGAACAGCCTGCGACGGACACCGGCGACTTAGAGCAACTCGTCCCCGTGTTCCGGGCTCGATTTGCAGAAGTGACCAAGTTGATAGGCTCAACGCGAGCCACCTGTGACCGGCTCCGTGCCCGGCACCCCTCGCAATTGAAGATCGGCGACTTTACCTCCGCGTTTTGCGAGCAAGGGTTGCACCGGTTGGCGATCCTGTCCGCAGAACTGAAAAGCCGACAGACAGAAATCTCCCGCACTGCGGATCGCCCGCCCGGCTTCGAGGAGCGTTGGAAGAAGATGGAGGCGGAGGTTGATAATGCCATCACCGAAGTAGAGGAACTTCTCAAGGATTTTGACTTCGTTCTGGGACGGTTTCTCGAAGTGCAGTTCGCGCAGGTCGTGCCCAAGCAGATCACACCGACCAACCAGATTATTGAGAGGCTCGTTGCTGATCGCAAAACCAAACATCCCGAGCAACCGGTTGCCATCATTCTCCTGGACGGTATGAGGTACGACTTGTGGCAAATGATCGTGCGTCCACACTTGGAACGACGGTATCGTGTGCAAGAACAGGTTGGCATTGCGATGCTGCCCAGCGAGACGAAAATTTCGAGAGCTGGATTCTTTTCAGGGTTAAAACCGGCAGACTACTTCGGGAAAGGCCTGCCGGGAGGAGAGATCGAGGCGTGTAACCGCCTGTTGAAAAAATTGCTGCCGAATCACAAGGATGTGGGTCGATGGGACGTCGATTGCGGGCAAGTACCCTTCGCATTTCGGAGTGCCGACGAGAAAATCTTTGGGATTGTGTTCGATTTCGCTGACGCAGTAGGCCACGCCAGCGCTTGGGAGATCGACCTGCTCGCCGATCTCGTGAAAGTCTGGCTGAAACAAGTGGACAAGGTCCTAAAACTCTTGCCGGCCGACTGCGAGTTGTGGGTCACTGCGGACCACGGACAGGTCATATCTGGAACTTCCCCCATCGACATTCCTGCGGGACTTCTTGCGGGCGACGGAAACGGATACCGTTCGGCGCTTCTGAAGGATAGGCTGACCGGTCAACACGCCAACCATGTCTTTCACCTACGTGCTCGTGACTTGGGTTACGACCAAGATGGCTATTGGATTTTCCCAAAACCCGGGTTCAGTTTTCGCCTTCAGTCAAAAGCCGGTGGCACAACCAGCAAGTTCAAACCGACTGACAACATGCGCCACAGCGGCCTGAGTGCTTTTGAGATTTTCGTTCCCATTGCTCAACTGACATCCCGGAAGCGGCAATTCCGGGTGACCCTTGCGCCCAGGATTATCGGGGCGTTCCGGGTCGGAGTGCCGACGCAATTGGTCGTCGAAATTTCGGCAGACAGCGCAGTCAGCGGTTTGATTGAGATCCGGGGGGATGCCGACGGTTTGCAACCGGCAATGTTGACGAATGTTGGCCCAACGGCACAGTCGGTCGAATTGCCGTTTACACCCCAGAAGTCTGGCACAATCACCATCAACCTCGAACCACGGTGGGGTTACAATGCAGTGCCTTCCTCAACAACGGTAACGATTCAAGTGGCTGAAGCACTGGCACGGACGGCGGATGAGTTGGACGACAAGCTGAAGAAACTGCTAGGATGACACCAGCGAGATTTTCCTATGTCAAAAGCCAGAGAACAATTTGGACACCTCGTCGTTGAAAAAGCCAAGACCCGCCTGCCGGACTTGAAGGAGTTTCCCCGTTACGTTGTGGAATGCCTCATCAATCGTTTCTGTTCGGGCGAAAACTTCGACGAGGAACTGGGGCAGGTCCGCAGGAAACTGGCGCAAAATTATGCCGCCCCCGCCGACAAGGATCGCATCTTGTACGAGGCACGAGAACGTGGCACGTACGACCTGATCGGGCGCATCGAGGTATCACTCGACCTGAAAACCGATAGCTACGTCGGCGCCATTCCGTCCTTAAACCTGCGCGGGTTGTTCGTTCCCGAAACGCTGCTCAACCGGTATCCTCGTCTCAT
Organism: Verrucomicrobiia bacterium; assembly: GCA_035501175.1. Taxonomy (GTDB): domain Bacteria; phylum Verrucomicrobiota; class Verrucomicrobiia; order Palsa-1439; family Palsa-1439; genus Palsa-1439. The sequence continues at coordinate 31,353 of DATJWQ010000019.1, forward strand.
CGGCGGGCTTTGGGGTATTGCAACGCTGCAATACCAGCGGCCCAATCCGGAAAACCCGGTGCCTCTGATCGCATTGACGGAGTTCCAGCCATTCCAGTACGGCAAGGTGGACATCAAGGAGTTTGAATCCAAACGGCACGCATTCACCCGCGAGGAGTGGATCGACTTGCTAATGAATACTGTCGGGTTGAACCCCGAGTTCTACACTCAGCGCCAGAAGCTATTTGTGCTGGTGCGGCTGGTTTCCATCGCCGAACGCATGGTCCATCTGATCGAGCTTGGGCCGCGTGAAACCGGCAAGTCCTACGGCTACAAGAACCTCTCCTACTACTCCTACATGCTTTCCGGCGGGCGAGCCACCCCGGCAGCGTTGTTTGTCCATGCCGGCAATGGCACGCCCGGACTGGTTGCCCGGTTCGACACGCTGGTGTTCGATGAAATCGCCAACACAGAGTTCAAAGATCCGGCAGCGACCGTCTCCATTTTTAAGGATTACATGGAGTACGGCAATTTCACGCTCGGCAAGTATCCCGTGAAAGGCGAAGCCTCCGTCGTGATGATCGGCAACCTCAACGTCCTCGGGAATATGCCGCACGAGATGTACGAACACTTGCTCGAACCCCTCCCATCCGAGTTGATTGATCCGGCCCTGTTCGAACGTGTCCACGGTTTCATTCCGGGCTGGGAGATGCCCAAGCTCGAAGACCGAGCCTTTGCCACAGGCTACGGGTTTACCTTGGACTATTTCGCCGAGGTCTTGCACCTGCTCCGCGCCACGTTGTTGCCGTTCGATCCATCCACGCATTACAAGCTCTACAACGCCAAATCCCGCGACAGCGACGCGATTGCCAAGGTCACCAAGGGGTTGACCAAGCTGCTGCATCCCGATGGAAAAGTTACCGACCAGGAATTGGCGGAGTACGTTGGCCTCGCCGCCGAAATGCGGCAACGAGTGAAAGACCAGCTCTCCGTAATCGCTCCCGGCGAGTATCCGCATTACACCATCGAGTACGAGGTGGCCGGTGTGCGCCAGGCGGCCAGTCCACCGGAACGCAGCCGCAAACGGGCGATCAATCTCCCTGCCAACCCGACCGTCGGCATTGTCGTTGGTCTGGTTGTGTCCAGCACCGTTGGCGGGCAAATCCAACTCGTGGAGATCGAAGCGTACCCCGGTAAGGCCGAGCCGCGTGTGCGCGGCAACGTGAAGGCGATTATGAAGTCCAGTCTGGCAGCGGCTTCCGATGCGGTGCATTCGATCCGGGCGAAGCTGAAAGTATCCACGGAGTTCGCCGATGGTTTCCATGTCACGGGGTTGCCCTGCCAGATGGCGATCCCAAAAGATGGGGCGAGTGCAGGACTGGCGTTTGCGGTCGGTATCGCTTCCGCTATCACCAAGCAACCCGCCCCCAACGATGTCGCCTTCACCGGCGAGTTGACGATGAAAGGTTTTGTCCAAGGAATTGGCGGCTTGGCGCAGAAACTTGATGCGGCCAAGAAAGCCGGAGTGAAGAAAGTCCTGATCCCGAAAGACAACGACAAGGAACTTCAGGAACTCCCTCCGCAAGTCATTGGCTCGATGCAGGTTGTTTGTGTCACGACGCTGGAGGAAGCATTCAAGGAGATCGGCTACCTGAAATGAGTAAGCAGCAGCCAACGCTCTTTCCCCCGACACCGAATTGGGGCACGGTCTCTGAATCGTCGAAAACCAAAGCCGATCCCGACTCGCGCCGCACATACATCAGCAATCTGCTCGTCACCGAGTCACTCCAACACTTGCCGGCAGCGGTGGAACACCCGAGCACCGATGCCTTCAAGGCATATCTGCGGGAACATCTCCATTTCAACTCGGCTAACACGCGCTTCCGGTATGCAGAATATATCGCGCAACGCTACAGCTACGAGGGCAACGTCAATCTCGCCTTGGCCCGCTTCCTCAAACTGTGTCCCGATGATCGAGCCCGTCGTGAAGTGTTGTGGTTCGAGACGATTCGAGCCACGCCCTTGCTGAAGGAATTGTGCGCCGCCTGGCTGGCCAAGATCCCCGAGTCCGGCGCGACCCGTGAAGAAATGATCGCTTTCCTTCAGCCGCGAGTTGGTAATCGGAAACCGGACAAGATTGCGAAAGAAGCCATTCTCGGTCTCAAGAAATACGGTCACATGAAAAGCCCCAAGCCAGGTCACTACCTCGCGGTCTGGGCTGATCCGCCCATCGATGCGCTGGCTTACGCGCTCTCCCAGCTTTATCCGACAGCCACGGCGGTGCGGATGGAAGTGTTCAAGACCGACCCGCTCTGGCAGGCGTTGCTCTGGCCGGCGGCGGGACTGGAAAAGCTCATCGTGCAGGCGGAACGCACCGGGGAGATCGGACGCGTCACCCACCTGGACAACTACTACCAGTTCGTCCTCCAAGGTACAGGTGAGGAACGGCTGGAACGGCTGCTCCGTAAATGGTCGAAGGGAGCGATTAGCAAATGACCGCCGACTTCCCCCGCAAGACCGCCGACGATGTCATCGCTGAACTGGCCAAACGTTTCCGAGAGCCCGCACGCGACCGGCGCGTATATTGTGTGCTTGGCACATACGGTCAACTGGAGAAATTCACCCCGCGCCTTAGCGATCTCTGCCAGAAAAACTCCCTATCGAATGACGGCCAGATCGTGGCCTTTTTCGACCTCAACAAGGCGCTACTCAAGTACCTGGAACAGCAAGGCAAGCTGGCCAGGGCCGCCGAACTGGCTGACAAACTCCGTGACAAGGAACTCGGGCGCCTGATGAACGAGACCTGGGCGGAATGGCTGTCCCAGCAGACGGGTAAGCATTTCGGCCTCGTGCTAGCGGGGTTCGAGTTGTTCTTTTCGTACCTCGACTCCAACGCGCTGTCCCTCGTGCGCCAGTACGCGATCAACGGCAAACATCTGTGCCTGATCCTGCCCGGTGCGGAGCGTGACCGTCAGGTCTGGGCGTTTGACGAAGCGCCGGAGTTCCGACGACAGATCACTGGCCTCGTGTCCGAGTGGACTTACGTGCTGACAACCTCGGTGTGATTATGGCGACCGAGCAAACAACCGCTATCCAGCAACGACTGGATTACCGTTCGGTGAAAGAACCGAAGGCGCAGCCGGTGCCTTTTGTCCCGGGGCCGAACCCCGAACTGCCGAAGTTCATTGCCGATCACTCCACGCCCTACGATCCCAAGACTGACAAGTACGACGTACCGGCATTCGACCGCGACATCGTGGTTGACAAGGCCGCCGAGCCAAAAGCCATCTACGACATGCACACCTACTGGTCGAAGAAGCACTGGGCGGCTATCCGCCAGTACATCCGGCATTACCTGCCCAAGAGATTCTATCCCGATGGCCAAGGACTGGTCGCCGATCCCTTTTGCGGTTCCGGGATGACCGGTGTGGCGGCGTTGATGGAGAACAAACCGTGCGTGTTGATTGACGCCTCACCGGCGGCGGCGTTCATTGCGCATCACTACGTCCATCCGGTTGATCCCGATCTGCTCGAAGAAGCCTACCAGAAGATGCTGGCCGAGGAGTACGACGACACGCTAAGAGCCAAGCTGAAAAAAATTGCCGGGCGGGACATCGGCAATCTTCAAGAAGAACTCGATTGGCTGTATGAAACCAAGTGCGACCGATGTGAGGGCAAGGCCAGCATTGAGTACATCGTGTACTCGCAGACATTCCAGTGTCCAAACTGCGGCGAGATAGTAGCGCTGTTTGATTGCCCGACAGTCGATGTCGAATACGTTTGGACCAGCGCCAGAGGAAAGACCAAGACCGAATCCAAGAAGCGAACCGTATGTCCAGACTGCTTTACGAGGAGTCGCAACCGAGGCCGTCCCGAATTTGTCATCTCGACCCGAGAAAAGCGACATGGCGAGAAGCCGGTCATGGTGGCGTATGCCTGCGAGAACGGTTGCCGCCCGAAACGTGAGTTCCGCACTTGGAACGATACCGGAAAACGCAAACGCCGGTATTTTGAGGACGTTGACCTCGACCGCATTAAGCAACTCAGCAAAGTCGAAATCCCTCACGAATACCCCAAACGAAAAATGATGGATGTTGAGGACGACTCCAAACCGTGGGGTGACAATTGGAGACCGGGCCGAAACTTTCGGAGTATCGCTGAACTCTACACGCACCGAAACTTCTGGGCGCTTGCGGCGATCCAAGCCGCTGCCAAGCGTCTCCCAAGTACGGCTGGCTATTTGTCCGGTGTGACAACTGCAATCTGTCTCAACGCTTCCCGTATGTATCGGTATCGCCCTAGTGGTAAGGGCGGACTCGCGATGGGGACATACTACGTTCCGCAAGTCCTGCAAGTGATGTCTGTTCCAAGTCAGTATGCCGACAAAATTCCGGACTTCCTCAAAGCCCACAAAGCTTTATTGGAGAGCCTCGCTACTGAACAAACTGTGATTTCGCAGGAACGAAACACAGTTCTGACCCAGGTGAAACCTGAGTCCGTGGACTTCATTTTCACTGATCCGCCGTACGCGGAGAAAATCCAATACGGCGAACTGAATTTCGTGTGGGAAGCCTGGTTAGGCTTCGACGGTTCTTGGCGAAAGAACGAAATCATAGTGAAGGCCGCGAAAGTCGATCCCGAAGGGAATTACACTCTGGACAAGTGGGAGGAGCGGTTGCGGGATTCCTTCAGAGCATGCTACCGCGCCCTAAAGCCCGGTCGCTGGATGTCTGTCTGCTACCACGACACTGCCGAGGGTTCGTGGCGACGTGTGCAAGACGCCTTGGGCGATATTGGATTTGAGATGCACTCGGTTACTGTCCTTGACCCATTGCAAAAAAGCGCGAACCAACTAACCGCTGAAAAAGTCGTCAAATCCGACCTCGTCTTGAACTGCCGGAAACCGAAGTCGGGCCAGCTTGAGATGACGATGCGAGCTGGTGAGATTCCTGCGCCGATCAAGGACCGTGTCCGCAGCATTTTGGAAGATGCCCTGAGTGAACATCCCGGCCTGACCCGCGACAAACTGTTCGACATCGTGACTCGACGGTTGCTGGAGCGGGCTCAGATGGTCGAGTTCCGGTTTGAGGAAATCCTCGCCGAAATCGCCACCAAGGCCGAGGGCGACCGCTGGTATCTGAAGGTGGAACTGGAGCAGTTGTCTAAGCACGACCTCGCCAACGAGGAAGCGGCAGGCGAGGCACTGACGAGGTTCACCCAACTGCGTTGCGTCGGCACGCCCTCCAAGTACGCCGCCGAGATTGCGCTGACCCAGCCCAAGTTGTGCGAGCCGGACAAGAAGGGGGACTTGGACGAGAAAGCCATTGAGGATTGGATCAACGATCATCTGGCCAAGGAAGACCGGGAACTGTTTATCAAAAAGAAGATTAAACGGCTCGAACTGGGCGGTCGTTTAGCCGGGATCGAGTTCTACGATGAGTTGTTTTTCTATTTCACTCGGTACATGAGGGGCAAGAAGGCCGGTCAGTTGCCGAAGCGCAATCTCGTCGAGTTCCTAGAGGAATATCTGATCCATTTCGAGGACGGCGACAAATGGCTGTACCGCGCCCCGGAAGGTCGTGAAGCCGAGGACTTGCGGAAAGCGCGTCAGTCGGGCTTGGGTCGGCGCATCCGAGCCTTCGCCAACGCACTGCGGGACAACGACCGCGAGTATGTCGAGCAACACCGGCCCGATATGAAGACGTTTGTGGAGTGGATGCGCTACTGCGCCACATTCGGACGCAATGAGGACGGCGCGGTGTTGTTCGATAAGGGCGGATTTGCTCTCCACGAACTCAAGAGCGTGGTGATTGACGAGGCAGAAGAAGAAACCGCCTACGACGCCGCCAGCGGTTTTGCCACCCTGTGCAAACGCCGCCTCGGCCCCACAGCCGAAGGCGTCGAAGCCAAGGACATTGATGCCGGAAACGAGGAGGAAGAGGAGTAAGAATTCATATGACTCCCGCAGTCCAACAACGTCTTGATTACCGTTCGACAAAGAAACCAAAGACGCAACCGGTCCCTTTCTTCCCAGGACCGAACCCCGACTTGCCGAAGTTCATTGCCGAACACTCCACGCCCTACGATCCCAAAATCGACACGTACGACGTACCAGCGTTTGACCGGGACATTGAAGTCAACAAGGCCACGCCTCCAAGGGCCATACTGAATATGCACCGGTACTGGTCAAAAAAGCACTGGGCGGCGATCCGCGAGTACATTCATCACTATCTGCCACAAAAGTATTACCCGGAGGGAAGCGGCCTCGTGTTGGATTGTTTTGCCGGATCCGGCATGACTGGCGTAGCGGCCTCAATGGAGAACCGGTCCTCCGTGCTGATTGATGTTTCACCCGTTGCCGCCTTCATGAGCTACTGCTATACACACGCGGTCGAGACGGAAAGCCTTCAATCTGCGTACGACGCTATGATGGCCGGACTCTACCCACAGGAATTGCAGAAACAATTAAAGACTGCGACGGGCGAGGACATCAAAAACCTGCGCGAGGAACTGGATTGGCTGTATGCGACGAAATGTGATCGGTGCGGTGGTGACGCCGAAACCGAGTATGTCGTTTACTCCCAACGCTTCCAGTGTCCGAGGTGTGGAGAGGTCGTCGCCCTTATTGACTGCCCCGAAGTGAAAGTTTCCTACCCAGTTGGCAGCGTATCGAAACAGACGACGGAGATGAAAAGGCGGCGCGTCTGTCCACACTGTATGAAAACGCATCATGAACCGCATCGTGATTTCGTGATCTCTACACGCTCCAAGACTTTCGGCAGCGTCCCGGTACTCGTGAACTACGCTTGCAAGAATGGTTGCAACCCCTCGGTTGCAGAACGTGTTCACAACGAACCTAGGAATACAAGAAAAGCCAAGTTCTTTGCGGAATACGACTTGCCGAAGCTCAGACGATTGGAGAAGGCAGAGATTCCGCATTGGTATCCCAATCGCGACATGATTGCGGGTTGGGAAACACGCCACAAGAGAAGGTTAGACCTTCAAGGGATAATCAAAGTCGCCGATCTATACACGAGGCGTAATCTGTGGGCTTTGGCGGCAATTGCGGTGCAGGCAAACAAGCCACTCCTTAGACTTGCGCTAAGCGCAACTTCTATCGGGCTGAGCCGGATGCAGTTGTATAGTCCAGGCAGCACATTCCCCAACATGATCATTTCCGGCACGTACTACATTCCGCAAATGACGAAGCAGTACAAAGTCGGCGCGTGGTATGAGGGGAAAGTTGCTGCGGTCATCACCGCGAATCGTGCCTTGGCCGAGGTCCTCAACGGCGCTGCCATCGTTTCTGCCGAATCCGCGCTGAATCCAATGCCCAACGAAGTTGCAGATTACATCTTCACTGATCCGGCTTACGTAGGCAATATCCAGTATGGTGAACTCAACTTTGTGTGGGAGGCTTGGCTTGATTTTGACAGCACCTGGTTACAAGACGAGATCGTAGTTAATCCCTTCCGCAATAAGTCGGTCGACGATTGGGATCGGGACATCCGTATTGCGCTGAGGAACTGTTATCGGGCCTTGAAACCCGGGCGCTGGCTTTCACTCTGCTATCACGACGCCAACCCAAGCACTTGGGCACGCATCCAGAATATCATCCTCGATACTGGTTTCGAGATTCATACGGTAACGGTTCTCGATCCGAAGCAAAAGAGCAGCAACCAGATCATGTCCGAGAAGGTTGTCAAATCCGACCTTGTCCTTAACTGCCTTAAACCGAAGTCAGGTCAGCTCGATCTACAAATCAAGGACAGTGAAGTACCGCCTTCAATCCGTGACCGGGTTCGGACCATTCTGGAAGACACATTGTCAGAACATCCCGGCCTGACCCGCGACAAACTGTTCGACATCGTGACTCGCCGGTTGCTGGAACGGGCGCAAATGGTGGAGTTCCAGTTTGAGGAGATTCTCGCCCAAATCGCTACCAAGGCCGAGGGCGACCGCTGGTATCTGAAAGCGGAACTGGAACAATTGTCCAAGAACGACCTCGCCAATGAGGAGAAGGCTGGCGAAGCGTTGACGAGGTTCACGCAGTTGCGGTGCATCGGCGCGCCAGCCAAGCACGCCGCCGAGATTGCGCTGTCTTATCGCAAGTTGTGCGAGACTAATAGCAAAGGTGGGTTGGACGAGAGAGCTATCGAGGACTGGATAAACGATCATCTGGCCAAGGAAGACAAGGAACTGCTGGCTAGGAAAAAGATCAAGCGCCTTGAACTGGGAGGCGCGTTGGCCGGCATCGAGTTTTACGACGCATTATTCTTTTACTTTACTCGATACATGAAGGGCAAACGCGCCCAGCAGTTGCCGAAGCGCAATCTGGCGGAATTTCTGGAGGAATACCTAGTCCATTTCAAGGACGGCGACAAATGGTTGTACCGCGCCCCCGAAGCCCGGGAGACCGAGGAGTTGCGGAAGGGCCGGCAGTCGGGCTTGGGTCGCCGCATCCGGGCGTTTGCCAACGCACTGCGGGACAACGACCGCGAGTACATTGACCAGCACAGGCCGGATGTGAAGACGTTCGTCGAATGGATGCGCTACTGCGCCACATTCGGGCGCAACGAGGATGGCGTGGTGTTGTTCGACAAGGGCGGCCTAGCCGTCCATGAACTCAAGAGCGTGGTGATTGACGAGGCAGAAGAAGAAACCGCCTATGACGCCGCCAGCAGTTTCGCCGCCCTCTGCAAACGCCGTCTCGGCCCAACCGCTGAAGGGGTGGAAGCCGAAGATGTCGATACCGGAGACGAGGAGGACTAACCATGCCTGACGAACAAACGACGACAGAGGTTGTGCCCGGCGTTGAGCCAGAGGAACTGGTACTCGAAGGCGACGACACAGAGGACGACACCCCGTTAGAAATTCCCCCCGCGCAGCGCCAGGTTCTGACAAAGTCGAGCGATCCTGAAGTAAAGGCACTCCACGACAAGGCCAAGCGTGGTAGGCTGGTGCTACAACCTGAGTTTCAACGGCACTTCGTCTGGGATCGCAAGAAATCCAGCCGACTGATTGAGTCAGCGCTACTAAACATTCCATTGCCGACCGTCTATCTTTCCGAAGAACCTGACGGCAAAGAATACGTCATTGACGGCCAGCAGCGACTGACTTCGTTCTTTTCGTTCGTCGATGGACAGTTTCCTTCTGGTTCTACCTTCAAGCTGGTGGGTTTGACGGCGTTCAAGGATTTGAATGGTAAACTATTCAAGGAGCTACCCGAAGCGCAGCAGGACAGGATACAGGATTACACAGTGCGGACAGTTACCTTGCTCAAACAAAGCAATCCCGACTTGAAGTTCGAAATTTTTGAGCGGCTCAACACCGGCTCGGAGCCGCTTAATGACATGGAGTTGCGCAACTGCGTGTATCGTGGCTCATACAATGGGCTTCTCAAAGAGTTGGCAAGCGATTCGGATTTCCACAGCCTCTTGGGGTTGCTCGCGCCGGATCCGCGTATGCGAGATGTCGAGTTGGTTTTGCGGTTTGCCGCCTTTTTTCATTCGACCTACCTGCGGTATCAGCCGCCCATGAAGCGGTTTTTCAACAAAGATATGGAGGCGTTCCGCACCATTAGCGCGCAGGACAGTGCCGCGTTGCGGAGTGCATTCAAGAACGCCGTGCAGATCATCAAATCGCTGCTTGGACCGCACGCCTTCAAACGCTATTACGTCGGTGACAACCAGAACCCCAATGGCCGGTGGGAACCCAAGAAGTTCAATGCTTCGTTGTATGACGTGCTGATGGGTATTTTCTGCGACAAGGACAAGAACCAGGTGTATGCAGCTTTGGACTCGTTGCGGGAGAGCATCATTGACCTGATGGCGACGAACCAGACGTTCAATGAGGCAATCATCGCCAGCACCAGCGCTGCGGAACGCGTCAAGACGCGGTTTGACCTCTTGCGTCAGGTCGTTGAGGGAGTCTTGCGCAACCACCGGCCACAGCCGCGGTGTTTTTCCCGACAACTCAAGCAGGAATTGTTTGATCGCAATCCCACGTGTGGGCTATGCAATCAGGCCATCCTGCAATTGGACGACGCTGCGGTGGATCATATTAAGCAATACTGGCAGGGCGGACAGACGATCCCTGAGAACGCACGCTTAGCCCACCGCTACTGCAATTGCGCAAGGCCGCGAAACGACGCACCACCGGTTCAACAAGGGAATTAGCCATGCCTGAAGACCTATTCTCACAACGCAAACCGTTGGCACAAATTCTGGATGTGCCGGCGACGGTCACCAGCGTGTATTCGATGGTCCAGCACATTTGGGCCGGTGACACCGACGAAGCGCGCCGCGAGAACCGCAGGAAGGACAAACCGCGTTTGGCGACGGTGGAGGAGTATTTCCTCGACCCGGTGAGGTCGTACCTGGAGCGCTTCCTTCAGGATGTGGCCGATGCCGAGGGGCAGGGCTACTGGTTGCTGGCGCATTTCGGCGTCGGTAAATCGCACTTGATGGCGGTGGAATCCATTCTGGCGATCGGGGGCGATGAGGTCTGGGACATCGTCAAACGCAAGGAAGACGAGATCAAGGGACTCGGCCCCGGTGCCCGCCTGGACCGGTTTCGCAACAAGATCGCCAAGAAGAAGATTTTTCCGGTCATCTTCACGTTGGAAGGCAAAGGCGGAGCCGGCAGCGATAATCGTTTGGTGGACTTCGTTCTCGCTGAAGCGCAAGCGGTGTACGAGGAACGGACCGGCAAGCCATTGGCAGTCACGGCGGCGCATCATCTCGCCTACTGGTACCTGAAAGAGGGAATTAAGGATTACGAGAACTCATTGAAGGAATTCGTCGGCAACAAACGTTTGATGGACAAGCTGCCGAAGTTCGATGGGTACAAGGATCTAGTCAATGCCCTGCAAAACCCCTCGTCGGTCGAGGATGCAGCCACTGTTCTGCGGGCATTCCTCCGACATAAGAAGGTGAAGGTCGAGACTTCGCAAGAGGCTGTTGAGTTGTTGGAAAGCGCCTTCAACCATATCCTCAAGTCCGGTTACGACGGCATCCTCGTGGTGATTGACGAGATGTCGGAATACATGAATCGCACCAAATTCCCGACCGAGGACGAGGACTGCTTACTGACGCTTTCGAGTGTGTTGGCCAAGGGCAAGCGGATGCCGGTGTGGACGGTCGTGGCGGCACAGGCTGCTTACGCAAAGCAAAGTAAGATCGTTGGGCCGGACCGTATGCGGGAGGAATTGCTGGAGCACAAGCCCGAACGCTACCGGCATCTCGTGATCAACCGTTGCCGCCAGTACAAGGTCGTCAACGGCAAGTCCATGGTGAGCGCGACCCACAATTACTACATGGGCTACAAGGAAACGATCCCATGGGTGAAGAACGTGGAGGAGGAGACTTTCCAGGATTGTTTTCCGTTCCCGCCTGAAGCGGTGGAGGTTATCCAGTCTATCTCCCAAAAGCTGACCGGTACGCGGAGCACGATCGGCTTCTTGCACTCCGCGCTCCAAAACACGCTCAAGCGCGATCCGAACTGGAACGAGTTGATCCCATTGTGGCGCGTGTTCGACGAGTTGATGACCTATCAGGAGAGCAAGTCGAACTCTGCCAGCGGCACAATTTCCGTGAAGTCTATTTTCCAAGACCCCGTAGCAGCTTTGGAATCAGCTCAAAAGAAGCTTGGCAAGATAGAGACCGGGTTCCTCGGTAAGAAAAACGGTAAGCGGCGGGCTGAGCGCATTCTCAATACTCTATTCCTCTATTACATAGCGGGTTTCGGCGGGCTGAACGCAGAACAGATTCTCGATGCTGTCTGTGATTTGAAGGGCGACGACGGCGTGGACATTCAAGTCGCCCATTACGAGACGATTCTGAAGGAAATGGAGGGGGCACTCGGTGCCCAAATGCGGCCTCGCGACGGGCGGTATGAGTTTGTCCCGAAGGAGACCCGCGAGTTTGATGACATTTTCAATCAGGCAGCCGAGGCGCTGAAGAAGGATGTCGCGGTATTCTGGGCGTATTTTTATAAGCTGCTGGATTTCAACGAGGGACCGTCCTCGCCGTTCAGCGCCTACCGAGGTAATGCTCTGGTAGGCACGGACATTATCTGGCACGGCCAACAGCGAACCGGTCAAGTCGGCTTCCGTGATCTCAGCATCAAAGGGCACGCGCCGGTGCCCGACACCTCCTCGTCAGAACACGATTTCGTCACCATCCTCAGCCGCCGCGCCATTTCCGACAAGGAAGCGAAGGCGTACCTGAAAACGGATGACAAGAATCCCGATCCACGAGTGATCGTCTGGACGCCTGCGGATTTGACTGACGACCAGAAAGCGCACCTGATTTCCGTTCTCGCGTACCTAAAGGTTGTGGACGATTACCGGGGTACGAAGCACGAGAAGGAAGCGCGTGGAAATTTCCAACTGCACTGTGACCGGGCGTTCGATCTGTTGAAGCAGCTTTACCAACAGGGCAAGGCGCGGACGATCCGCAAGACTCTGGCGGTGGACTGGACCGGCGGTCTGGAGGGCGCGTTGGAGCGCATGGCCGGTGAGGCCATGGACGACTGTTACAAGGCCGCTGCCATTGACATGGGCAAGCGCGTCTTCAAGACCGAAGAAGCCATCAAATTGATCAACGGCTTGGTTAAACTCGGCAAAGCCGTGCCAGCCAGCGACAAACTCTACAGTGCCGTCGAAAATTTCGCCAAGCCGCTCAAGCTGGTGCGTTCGGGCGACCCTGACAAACTCGATCCGAGTAACTCGGAAGCCTACAAGGAAATCCGCAGCTTCGCCGAGAGTAAGGCTGGCCATCCAATTCCGCCAACGGTTTTCTACAACAAGTTCACCGGCTGGTTGCCGGAAGACGGCAAGCTGTCATGGGGGCTGACCCGTCGCATGGTGGACATTTATTTGTTGGCAATGACGCAGCAGGGCGTGATTCGCATCAACCTGAAGAAAGGCCCGCCGATTGACCGAACCACTGTTACGGAGTTCGATTTCAAGCCAGAGGCGCTCCGGAACTTTGATTCGATTGAACTGCCGAAGCCGCTTGTGGACTGGGAACAGGTTGCGCCTTATCTGGCGACCATGGTGAACGAGTCACCGTCCAAGTACGGCCCAAAATACGATCAAGTCGCCGCCCACGAAGCTATCACCCGAGTTAAAGACGCCTGGCTCAGTGGGGAAAAAGTAGATAGCCTATTGAATCGGGTCAGCGCATTGTTCCGCGACCTCGGCCAAACCGACCCTTACGACGATCTGCTCTCATTCTGGATGGAGTTTTTTGAACAACCCTTGGTTGGAGAAGGCGACCAGGATCTTTACGAGGACTTCAAAGGTCATCTGCTGAAGGCTCTCGGGAAGGAGACCACAGAGGATCTCACCGCTACAGACCAGAAGAGGTTCGATGAATGCTGGAAGCAACTAGAAGCACTCCAAACGCACTTTGACGATTTGTCATTGCTGGTGCGTTGTGCCGGCTCATACACCAGAATCACTGTTCCCGACGACAAGAGCTACCGGTCTCTGGAAAGGGCAGTCAAGAAGCTCAGTCCCTTGGTTGAACGTGCCAAGGAATTTGTCATTGATCCTGACCGTGCCAACGCAGAACTGAAACCTGCCTTGGAGGATGTGTGGAAAGAACATGATGGACCGTACGAACACGGCATCGAGGAGATCAATACGGCATTATCCGACTTGCGCGACGCTCTTGCGTTAGCCGTAGAGGCGAAAGAATTGCGCGTGCTTCAGAAACTGAAGGACGCTCTGCCGGATGCACGGACAGCGCTCCAACGGGCTCAAGAAGCCGCAGCCGCCGCAGCGGAAAGCGGGTTTGAGGATTTGCCGACAGGCGATCAGTTGAGGAAGGCATTACACCAGCGGGCGACAATCAAGACCAGCAAAGACAGGGAACTCCGCTTTCCCGACCTGAAGGGAGTAGCCGAAGAACTCAAGAAACAGGCTGCGAATACAGCCCAAGCTCCGGGCGCAGCTCTGGAGACTGTCGCCACTTTCCTGTGTGACGGCGCAGTGCGTGAAAAGCTCAACGTGCACGCAGACACAGCTCCAGTGAAACAACTCCTCGCCAAAATCGGTGTTTCGGAAACTGCCAACCTTTTCCTGGCTTTTAAGCCCGAACAGCTAGACGAACTTGCCAAGCTTCTGGAAGCAGTCCTCAAAAACGTAAATTTCGTCACAATTCGCCTGACCGATTTCAAGCCCAAGCAAAATGTGATTTGGAACGAAGGTGACCTCGAAAAGCTGGACACGGAGTTCAGGAAATTCATCTCCACGAACTCTCACGGCAAGGTAGCGCGAATTGAATGAGCTGACCGGCCTCTGCATCCTATGAACGGCTACTCCCAACCTCAATGTTGCCACCAAACCCGAATTGCACCCCTTGCGGGCGCTGGTCCAGCACCGACATAGGAAAAGCGCTTCGCGATTAAGGAGACAACCGATGAATCCACTGCAAAAAATCGCTGAGTTCATAGTTGCTGAGTTAGATCACTTTCAAGCTAACTTCCGGCCACAGGGCGGGGCGCTTACATTTGCTGCACAAATGCAATTGAAGGGCGAACCTTTTGTTGGATATGTGCGGGTTAACGCTCAGCGAGGACAAGAGACGAAGTTGTTGATTTGCCGGCACTACATCCCCTCCGGATTAGCGCCCTCTCAAAAGAACAGCGATTATGCCAGTTATTTCTCTCCACTCGGACAGATAATTGCGAAGCGACCGGGACAAAAACATGCGTTTGAAGTCAGGCATCGTCGCACAGGCCTCTTGTTGGAAAGTCACAGCTTCGAACTTTTGGAAAAAGACGAATTTCGTTCACGCCTGAGCGCGGTCCAGTGGGACGCGGTGGAGAATCACATCGCGTGGGTCGGTGGGAAGATGTTCGTGCGTTCCCTGCGCGGCTTATTGAGGGGAGAAGCGGAACGACCTATCGTTCGAGAATTTCGCTATACGGTTCAGTTGCCGGACCAAGCTATTCTCGACGAGGTTCAGGATGAAATTTTCCGCCTACCATTCAATAGTTGCGTCCGTATTAGCGGCGCACCGGGTACGGGCAAGACCACGGTTCTATTGAAGCGATTATCACAGAAGACCAAACGGGACTTCTTGTCGGAAGAAGAGGGCCGACAAGTATCAACCCTTGACTGGCAAGAAGGCCGCAGCTCATCCAACACGGGCCGAAGATCCGCCTGCGCTTAGGTTTAAGAGCACCGGTGAGATCCCGATAGAACAGTGGCTCACGGAAAGGATTTGCGAAATTCACGCTGTCTGCGGAAGGCATCTTCCTACGACGGCGATTCTTGTCCCCCGACCAGAGGATGTAGCAAGCTTGTACGCGCGATTGCGTCCCAAGCTTGAGCAAAACGGTTTGGAGCTTGACGCATCCTATGACGGCCATGCTTTGGGAGATACCGCCAGGGTGCGGGTTTTCCCGGTCGAGTCCATCAAAGGTCTTGAATTCGAAGCAGTCTTTTATGTCGGTCTCGACAAAATGGAGGAGGTCCACAAGGATCTGTTGGACAAATACGTTTACGTCGGACTGAGCCGAGCACGGAGTTTCCTCGCGGCGACCTACGAGCGACAATTCCCCGCAAGGCTCAAGGCGATTCCATCCGAAACTCGGGGCCCGGCCCAAGCCCTCATCGAACTGGAAGGCGGCGAGCGTGCCTTCCAATTCAGACGACACCGTTACGCTATACCAGCCGGCAGCCATTAGGAATTTGTCCGTCCGCAACCCATCGGATGCGGTAGCCAAAGACTCTGGGCATTTTCGCTTCGGCCCGCTTCGCGGAGCTCTCCGCTCCAAAACCCAGAGACTTTGGCATTGCCTTTGGCGACCCCACTCCGCAACGATGTCACCCCGATGTACTTTGTCGGGGTCACATCGCCGGTGACTTGCTATCGGAGAGCTTGTGAGCCCCCAATCGCCCGATTCCCTTCTCACCGACCTTCCGTCGATTTCGCCTCGTTCGAGGCCGATCAAGCTTATCTCTCGTGCCGATGAGCATCCATTTGTCTCTCAGGTCTGCGAGAGACATGCCGTCGCCATCATCGGCGATAATCAGTGTACCGCCAGACTTCTTGACACCCTCAAACTTCAGGTGGACATGCTTGGCATCGGAATCATATGCGTTCTTTACCAACTCAGCGATTGCCGCTTCAGCGCGAGCCACCAACTCCCGACCGAATAAATCAATCAAACGGGGGCTAATCTTGAAGGAGAGGCCTACTCCTTGTGATTCTGCTTTGATATCGTCCTCCATGGCACGCGAATTCGAGATTACCGTCCTACTCGATCAATCTTTGCCATTGGTAGTTCCTTGATTGCTCCCACTGTTAGATGCCTGCATCGAATGCGCGTATTTAGCCAGTCATTCGTCTCTTTCTTCTTCATCTGTTGGAGCAACTGCCGGCAAGTCTTGGTTTTTCCGTCATTTGGGCAACACACAATGAGGTGATTCTCCACAGCGACTAGCCGACCGCCAGTTACCAAGGTGCATGTGGCCCTATATCTGTCTTCTGGGCGTGAGGTCCGACGAATCGCGACAAACGGAGGCTTAAACAAGCTCCCCTTGAAACGCCTTTGTTCCGCAATCCGACTGACCCGTCCCCAAGCCGGAATCGCCCGTGAATGGATGTAGGGCACAGAAACACGTATTCCCCTCTGCTGATGGCGATGAGGCACTACCGACCCCACATGCACGCCAAAAAGATCGCCAACTGAGGCCCGATGGGTAATAGGTGTGGTGGGCCAGCGTATCTTTCGCCGTGGTTCGACGGTGGCCCGTTTGGTCACCTCTAGGATAAATACATCTACATCAGCGTTCCGATCAAAGAGGCCATACGGCGTAATACGATCAACCACGACTTGGTTGATGACCATCTGCCGCCACTTCTCGTAACGTGATCCTGAGCGCAACACGTCGGGTAGAATGGGGCGAGACGCCGCGAAGCCGGCGTTCCGGTAAAACACTCTGATTGAGCATTCCTCGATTTTGTTCCCATTTGGGAACAACTAACGCAGCCGTTTGTGGCTAAATCTCCCCCAGCAGCCATGCTCTTTTGCGTGGAACGCTCGACATGTTGGATTTAAGCTCATATGGCACTCAAGCGGTCAAAGGGGCGGCAAAACGATCAGCTAGACTTGTTCGGTCGCAAAGGAAACGAACATGAGCACGTTGACTCAATACGGATTGATGGCAGAGGAACACTGGCGGGAGCACCGTCCGCGCATGGTGGCGGAAATGGAGCGGACGGGCACGCTCCAGCAGATGTTGCTGGAGGCCGAGCGGAAGACCAAGGACGAAATGGACGCGGTCCGCCGGCAGCTGATCCAGCAAGGATTGACACCGCAGCAGGCCCACGACCAGGCATGGGAAGTGGTCAGGGAGAAGTACATCCTCCTGCCGGCCGAGAACGATTAGGCCAGCCCCGTAACCAAGCCAACTACCGGATTACTGACCGCGACCGCCTTGGCGAGGGGTCGCTCAAACAGAAGTTCCGGGCCAACGTCGAGGCGATCAAGCTCCTGCGCCACCTCGAATCGGACAAACGTCCTGCCTCTGACGACGAAAAGGCGGTGCTCGTGCGGTACGTCGGTTGGGGCGGGCTGCCGCAGGTCTTCGATGTCAACTCGCGCGAGTGGTTCAAGGAGCAGGTTGAACTATCCAAACTTCTGACGGACGAGGAACACACGTCCGCCCGCGCGTCAACACTCAACGCCCACTACACGTCGCCGGTCATCGTTCGCGGGATGTACGCTGCCCTCGCGCGTTTCGGTTTCACGGATGGGCGCGTTCTGGAGCCTGCCTGCGGGCTGGGCCACTTCATCGGGCTGATGCCGGAAGAGATGCACGCCCACTCGACTATTACCGGGATCGAGATTGACCAACTGACCGCCCGCATCGCGAAGGCGCTTTATCCAGATGCCGACATTCGCCACCAGCCATTCGAGGAGACTCGGTTGGCCGATGGATTCTACGACGCGGCCGTTTCCAATATTCCCTTTGGGGACTATCAGCCGTTTGACCCGCGTTTCAACGTCTTCAAGTTCCCAATCCACGATTATTTCTTCGCCGCCACCTTGGAGAAGGTGCGGCCGGGCGGGCTGCTTCTGTTCATCACATCCAAAGGCACGCTCGACAAGGAGGACTCGACGTTGCGCGAATACCTGGCGCAACGGGCCAACCTCCTTGGCGCAGTCCGACTCCCCAACGACGCCTTCAAGCGCAACGCCAACACCGAGGTCACCACCGACATCGTGATGTTGCGCAAGTTGAATCCCGGCGAGAGCCCGTCGGGTCCGGCATGGAAGGAGACAGCGGAGCACGTCAACGCCAAGGGCGAGGCGATCTACATCAACGAATACTTCGTCGAGCGCCCGAGGATGATGCTCGGGAAGATGGAGTTGTCCGGCAGCATGTACCGCGACAACGAACCCACGCTGGTCAGCGATGGCCGGGATTTGGCCGAGGCGTTGGAGAAGACGGTCAGCAACCTGCCGCAAGACATCTATCGCACCCAGAAACGGGCCGTGGCTCTCCCGTCTCTCGATCAATCGTTTCCCGCCCCCCACCACGTCAAGCCGAACGCCTTCGTGATGGTCCACGACGAGGTCGCCGTCCGAATCGGCGACTCATTGAAGACGCTGCCGGAGCTGCCGGCGGAAACCAAGGTGCGAATCAGACGGCTGATTCGAGTTCGTGACGCCGTCCGGGAATGTCTCCGTAGCCAACTCGATGGCAGCGACGAGGCAAGCATTGTCGCGGCGCGGGAGAAGCTCAACCAGACTTACGATTCCTTCGTATCGCGGTTCGGGCCGATTTCAAGACATGCGAACACCCACGCCTTCGATGGCGACCCCGACCTGCCGTTGCTCTTGTCACTGGAGGTTTACGACGAGGAGACCAAGCGAGCCAAGAAAACGGCAATCTTTCGCGAGCGAACGATTCAGTATCAGAAACCCATCGAGTCGGTCGAACTGCCCAAGGAAGCCCTGATTGTTTCTCTAAACGAAAAAGGCCGCGTCGACCTCGACCACATGAGCGCCTTGCTCGGTCGCTCCGAAGCCGAATTCCTGCCCGAACTGAGAGGCGCGATTTTCCGTAACCCGCAGTCGAACGACTGGGAGACCGACGATCAATACCTGTCGGGCAATGTCCGCGAGAAGCTGGAGACCGCCATGGCTGCCTGCCTCGCTGACCCAAGTTTCCGGGAGAACGTCGAGGCGCTCAAGGCTGTACAGCCGGAGGATTTGTCGGCCACCGAGATTGACGTGCGCTTGGGCGCGTCCTGGGTACCGGCCGACGACATCGAGAGGTTCTGCCAGGAATTGATCAGCCCGACGGGCATTCAAGTCAGTCATTCCCACGCCATCGGCACCTGGGTTGTCAGTGGCGACTACTTCGCCCGAAGCACCGTTGCCAACACCACCGAATGGGGGACGGATCGCGCGGGCGCGCTCGACCTCATTCAAGACGCGCTGAATCTGCGCACGCCTACCATCTACGACAAAGAACCCAAGTCGGACAAACTCATTGTGAATCCGGAAGCGACCGAAGGTGCGCGGGAGAAGCAGCAGAAGATCAAGGACCGGTTCAAGGAATGGATTTGGGAGCATGACGAGCGCCGCGAGCGGCTGGTCAGGAAATACAACGACGAATTCAACAACGTCCGGTTGCGGACGTTCAGCGGTGATCATCTGACGTTGCCGGGAGCGAGCCAGGTCGTGACGTTGCACCCACACCAGAAAGCGGGGGTCTGGCGAATCCTGCAAACTCCCAACACACTCTTGGGCCACGTGGTTGGCGCCGGCAAGACGTACACGATGGTTGCGGCCGGGATGGAGTTGAAGCGGCTGGGGTTAGCCCGCAAGCCCTTGTTCGTCGTGCCGAATCACATGCTCGGCCAGTTCTCCTCCGAACTGCTCATGCTGTATCCGGGGGCAAACATTCTCGTGGCCGGTAAAGAGGACTTCGAGGCCGGCAAGCGTAGACAGTTGATGAGCCGCATCGCCACCGGGAACTGGGACGCGGTCATCGTCACCCATTCGGGATTCGAGAGAATCCCGCTGTCGGATGAAACCAAGAAGGCATTCTTCCGCGAGCAACTCCACGATTTGGAAATGGCCATCCGCGAACAGCGCGTCGGCAAGAACGATCGGCGGATCGTCAAAGACCTGGAGCGGGCGAAGAAGCGACTGGAGACACGACTGAAGCTCCTGCTGGCCGAGGGCAAAAAGGACAACACGCTGACGTTTGAGGAACTGGGCGTGGACCGGTTATTCATTGATGAAGCCCAGTACTTCAAGAATCTCTTTTACGTTAGCAAGATGACCCGAATCGCGGGCCTGCCGCAGACAGCCTCGGAGCGGGCCTTCGATTTGTTCCTCAAGACCCGGTACATCCAGCAGGTAAACGGTGGAGGCGGCGTGGTGTTCGCGACCGGCACGCCAATCTCCAACAGCATGGCGGAGATGTTCACCATGCAGCGGTACCTGCAAATGACCGCATTGACGAAATTGCGGGTCCACCACTTCGATTCCTGGGCGGCAACGTTTGGCGAGCCGGTAACGGCGATGGAGCTGGCCCCGGACGGCGCGGGCTACCGGCTGAACACGCGGTTCGCGCGGTTCGTGAACGTCCCCGAGCTGATGCAGCAGTTCCGACAGGTTGCGGATATCCGCACTGCGGAAACGTTGAAGCTGCCCACGCCCGCACTGCGGAACGGCAAAGCGACAATCATCCGCGCGCCAACCACACCAGAACTGAAGGCGCTCGTTTCCGGTCTGGCCGAGAGAGCGGAAAAGCTACGAAAAGGGCGTGTTGATCCACGTGTGGACAACATGCTCAAGATCACCACCGAGGGCCGCAAGGCCGCGCTGGACCTGCGGTTGGTTGATTCGAGTGCGCACGACCAGCCGGAAAGCAAGGCCAACCTCGCAGTTCACGAAATCTATCGCATCTGGCGAGAGACCAAGGCTGACCGGCTAACACAACTCGTCTTCTGCGATTTGTCCACGCCGAAGGACTCAGGGTTCTCGGTGTACGACGACGTGAAAGGCAAACTGGTTATCGCCGGCGTGCCGACTGCCGAAATCGCCTTCATTCAGGATTATGACAGCGACGCGGCGAAGCTCGCGCTCTTTAAGGACGTTCGCGCTGGCAAAGTCCGCATCCTCATGGGCAGCACGCAGAAGATGGGGTCCGGCACAAACGTGCAGGAGCGGTTGGTTGCGTTGCATCACCTCGATGCGCCCTGGCGTCCGGCGGACGTGGAACAGCGTGAGGGAAGAATTCTCCGGCAGGGCAATCGCAACGCCGAGGTTCAAATCTACCGGTATGTCACCGAAGGCAGTTTCGACGCTTACATGTGGCAGACACTCGAAACGAAAGCCAAATTCATTCACCAGGTCATGACCGGCCGCAGTGACTTGCGCCATATCGAGGACATCGACGGCGCGGCACTCACCTACGCCGAGGTCAAGGCGATCGCGTCGGGGAATCCGCTGGTCATTGAGAAAGCCCACATCGACGCTGAGTTGGGCCGCCTCAGCCGATTGCGAGCCCAGCACCACGAGACGCAGTACCGGATTCGGAACACGATCCGACGAACGCACGAGGAGGTTGAGATTCTCACTGGCCGGATTGAGAACCTCCACAAGGACATCGCGGCCCGCCAGCCGACACAGGGCGACGCGTTCCAAATCCGTATCGAGGGAACGGACTACACAGATCGAGGAATCGCCGGGGAGTTGATCAATCGCCGCGCGCAGCAACTCCGGGGTTCAGGGAAAGAGTACATGGTCGGTGAGCTCGCCGGGTTCGCCGTGGTTCTTCGTGCCAGTGCCTTGGAGCACACCGAACTCATCCTCAAGGGCGCGAATCTCTACTCGGCGAGCATTTCCGACAGCGCCCACGGCACGACGCGCTCGCTGGAACATGCCGTTCAATCCCTCGACCAGAAGTTGGCTCAGACCGAGAAGGATGTTGCAGAGTCCAGGAAACGAATGGCGGAATTGGAAGGGAAGGTGGGCGAGCCATTTGAGCACGAAGCCAAGTTGAAAAGCCTGACCGAACGGCAGGATGAGATAGTGAAGGCACTGGACCTGACCCGGAATCAGGCGTCCAACAAGCTCGACGCAAGCTCGCCCAGCGACACCGAGGAGGCCGTTTCTGAGAAGGTAGGGAGATCGGTGCGACACCAAGTACAACACAGTCACGGGGTAACGGTGCATTAGCGTGACTCAGCCATTTCAAACAAGCGGCTGAAAAACGCATTTTAGGAAACCAAAACATGCGAGGACCCGAATGAAAACAAAGAGTGATCTTACAAACCACGGCTTTTTCAGCGACCTGCTACGAAAGATCTTTCCACCGCGAGATTCCAGCCCCCACAACGGGGCGAAAAACCTCAACGTGGTCGGCCAGCGGATTCGAGCAATCCGCATGGAAAAACACTGGACGCAGAACCGGCTGGCGAAAGAACTGCAAAGCGCCGGTCTCAACAAAAGCCGGGTGGCAGTGGCCCGCATCGAATCCCAGATGGTCCACGTTTACGACTTCCAGTTGCTGTATATCGCCAAGGTGTTGGGAGTCGCACCGCTTGATCTGTTTCCCAAGATTCAGGCAAACGGAAACCTTCACGAAGAGGTCACATGGTTGAAGAAGCTGCGAAGAGCCTGCGCCTCCATCGCTCGGAGGTACACGACCAACCGAGGGAGTGAATCGTCCCTTCGATGAGCCGGACCGTTACGCTACCGATTCGCCGCGTGACGCAGGTTGATCACGTTGTCGGGTTGCGCCTCATCAAAGACCATGCGCTGAGCCAAGGCCGTCGAAAACTCGTCGCGAAGATGCCCGTAGGTGCGGGCCACGAGGACGCCACCGTCCTTGTGCCCCAGCCATGCGGCCACGGTCTTGAAATGTCCACCGGTCTTCTCAATGGCGTTGGAGCAGAAGAAATGACGGAACGTGTGGTGCGAGTACGACGGCAGCCCCAACTCACGGCAGGCGTTATCCAAACATTTGCGGGCCGACTTGATGGTGAGCAACGGGGTGTCACGGTCCGCGCGTTCCGGCAGGCTATCGCGGAGGCGAAGCAGGAATGCCTCCAGACTGGGGAACAGCGGCACCGTACGGGCCTCGTGGTTCTTGGTGCCGTCCTCACCGCCGGTGATCGTGAATGCCTTCAATTTGAAATTCACATCACCCCATTTCATGGCCGTGGCCTCACCGATACGGCAACCCGACAGCGCCAGGAACTCCACCAAATCGGCGGACCGCCGGCCGTCGCGTTTGCCGTCCGCACTGCGCATTTGCGCCAGCAGGGCGCGGAATTGGTCCATGTTGGGAATCAGCAGCGCTTTCTTGCCTTCCTTGCGCCTCTTCAAGGTTCGGGCAGGATTGTCCAACAGCAGGCCGTGCTCGACGGCATAGTCCAAGATCATGCGCAGCGTGTCCCGCGTAATGTTGAAGTCGCGGGCCGAACGGTCGGAGTCGTGATGGGCCTTCACCCAGTTCTCCACCTCCCGTCGTCGGATGTTGTGGACCGTGACACCACGGAAAAACGGGGCCAACTGATTGATGGCGGTTTCGCGGCGCTGGCGGGAACGGGGTTTGAGTGTGGCGGCGGACACATCCAGCCAGCGCTTGGCCAGTCCGCCGATCAGCTTCCTCTTCTGCTTGCCCTTGTTGTACTCGGCGAAGGGCAACAGCCCGGCATCATCGCCGGTGATTCGGTTCACCTGACGGCGCAGTTCGGCGAGCTTGCGACGGGCCAATTCCTTGTCTTTCGTTTTGAGACTGCGGCGAATCTGCTTGCCATCACGTTTGAACAGGGCATAGTAAATCCCCGATGAATCGCTGCGGTAAAGATTTTCGCCTGCGTAATGCAGGGTGTGATGAACGATTTGCGTCGCTTTCATGCCCCCGAATATACAGGGTTACAACTTCGGGTGACAAGTACAAAATTTCAGGTCACTCGGTGGCATACCAGAGCCTTGTAATATAAGGGTTGTGAGCCGGTAGCTCAGCTGGTAGAGCAACGGCCTTTTAAGCCGTGGGTCCTGGGTTCGAATCCCAGCCGGCTCACCAACCTTTTACGCGAAGCCGCCTCTTTACCAGGTTCTTCTCCAGAACTCGCTTTCGATTTGCGACTCTGGAAAAAGTGGTCTATTCTCTGGGAGGCGATGTTGGATTCCTGGGATCAACCGACGGTGCGTGGGCCGTTTCATCGGCTTTCGGAGCCGTTTCGCGATTTGGTGGCGCGGTTTGGTTCGGTCACCCAGTTGATCATCGCTATCAACGTCGTCGTCTTCTTCATCCAGCTCATTTGTACTGCGGCGCACTTCCCGTATTTCGAGGGATATCTTGCCCTGAGTGCCGATGGGCTTCGGCGCGGGTTCCTATGGCAACCGATCACCTACATGTTTTTGCACGCCGGGATCTGGCACATCCTGATCAACATGTTCATCCTCTGGTTTTTTGGGCGTGAGGTGGAATTCTTCATTGGGCCGAAGTACTTCACGCGGCTCTACTTTATGGCGGGGATTTTCGGGGCGGCCGTGTGGTTTGCGTTCAATCTCCACTCGTCCGTACCTGTGATCGGGGCGTCCGCGGCCGTGCTCGGATGCGTTATCGCCTTCGCCGCGTTATTCCCGGATCGTGATGTGACACTGCTGGTGTTCTTCGTCCTGCCCGTCACGCTCAAGGCGAAGTATCTGGCCCTTGTTGCGATCGCGTTCGACGTTGTGCCGCTGCTTCAGGGCACGGATGGTGGTATTGCGCATCTGGCGCATCTTGGCGGGGCGGCGTTCGGTTATCTCTATATCAAGCAGCTCGGCTACGGCACGACGCCACGGTGGTTGTTATGGCTCCAAAATGTCACCGCGCGCCTGAAACCGCGACCGCGCCCAAGTCCGCGCAACAGGTCGTCCGAGGAGTTTATGCGCGAGGAAATCGATCCGATTCTTGACAAGATCGCCCGGGAAGGGATGCAGAGCCTGACCCGCCACGAGCGCAAAATCCTTGAATCCGCCAGGGAATTGATGCAAAAGCGCCAGCGGTGAACCCGCATGTCGCGTCCGCGCCAGAGCGTTGCCATCTGTAAATCCGCCCGCCGTCGAGCGGCCACCTCAACGAAGGCGACCGCTTCTCAACTTTTCGGCAAGCGGTTTTCAACGAAAGTCGGCGCGCAGAAGTTCCTCCGCGACCACGGATTTCAGGACCTCGAACGTGTCCTGGCTGCGGTCGAGCGATTGGATGCTGACGCGCTGTATCGACGGAACCTGCGGAAGATCTTCCATCCTCTGATTCGCGCCTGCGAGAAGTCGGCGGACCCGGACCGGGCGTTGGTCAGTTTTGAGCGTCTCGTCGCCGCCCTGCCCAACCCGAATATTTTCTATCACTACCTGTACGAATCCCCCGCGCAGCTCGACCTGCTGATCACCGTGTTTGCGCATTCCGCCGCGTTGGCTCAAACATTGACCCGTAACGCCGAGCATCTCCATTTCTTTCTCGCGCCGCGGAGATTGGAGACCCCGCGAAGCAAGGCATGGCTCACGGCCGAATTGACGCGGCTGCTCCTGCCGATTCGCGTGCCGGAGCAGAAATACGACGCGATTCGCCGTTTTCGCCGACGAGAGACTCTTCGCATTGGCGCCCGCGATCTCATCGGGCGGGCGACGGTCGAGGAGACGACCCTGGAACTGTCCAACCTGGCCGAGGTTTGTCTCCAGGCGGTCTTCGATATCGCCCTCGAATCATTGCGCGCGTCCAGCAAATTGACCGGTGATGCGGTTGCCGCTTCCGGTCGGTTCGCCATCATTGGCATGGGCAAGCTTGGCGGCCAGGAATTGAATTACTCCAGTGATGTGGACGTGATCTTTGTCTACGGCGACGAGGGGAACCTGACGCCGATGCTCACCAACCATCAGTTCTTCACCAGGCTTGCCGAGGAGATTATCCGGGCCGTCGGCGCGCCGAGCGCCGAGGGCAACATTTTCCGCATCGATTTGCGGTTGCGGCCCGAGGGAAAATCCGGCCCGCTCGCGCGTTCGCTCGAGAGCTGCGAGAATTACTACGCCGAGTTCGGCGAGACGTGGGAGCGGATGGCGTTGATCAAGGCCCGTCCCGTGGCCGGCGACCCGGCCATTGGCGCGGCGTTTGTCGACATGGTTCAGCCGTTCGTCTACGCGCGACACGCCAGCGGCAACGTTGTCCAACAGATGGCGCTCCTGAAGAAGCGCATCGAAGAGGAAGTGGTCCGTGAAGGGCATCTTACCCGGCACGTGAAACTCGGCATCGGCGGGATTCGCGAGATCGAGTTCATCGTTCAGTCCTTTCAAGTGTTGCGCGGCGCGCGACTGATCCAGTTGCGTGATCGCAGCACGCTCCGCGCGCTTGCGGCTCTCGTCCGGGTCAAAACGCTCACGGCGGAGGATGCCGCGGCGTTGGCCGATGCCTATCGCTTTCTGCGCAACGTCGAACACCGGCTGCAGATGGAGATGGATCTGCAGACGCACACGATCCCGGATCAGGAGCACGCGTTGTATCGGCTGGCGCGGAGCCTCGGTTTCGACTCCGTGAAGAAATTCCTTTCGGTTGAGGGGGCGCATACATCGGCCGTGCGCCGGATTTATGAATCCATCCTGGCGAGTGCTGGCGACCGCGCGACGCAACCCACAGAAGCGTTGCTTTCACCCGACAAACTCCCGAAGGCCCTGGCTGATGCGGGCCTAGCCAACGTGCCGGCCGCGGTGAAGGTGGTCGAGAACCTCTGGCACGGTCCGGGGTTTGGCCATGTGTCGCAGCGGACCAAGGAATTGTTCGTCCAATTGTTTGCCATGCTTTTGCAGTTGACGCCCAAGTTGGCGGATCCGGATACGGCCCTTGCACAGTTTGACAAATTCATCACCGCGTATGGGTCGCGCGGTCTGCTGTACGAGATTCTCGCGAGCAACCCGAAATTGGTCGAAATGCTCGTGCGTTTGGGGGACGCCAGCCGTTACCTGAGCGACGCGCTGGCGCGGCAGCCCGAGTTATTCGACGGGATCACCAGCGGCGTCATGCTGAGCGACCCGAAGAGCCTTCCTCGCATGTGCGAGGAATTATGGGCCGCGCAAGAGGACGGGAGCGATCCGGTGGAAACGGCGCGGCATTGGAAGCGCTCGGAATTGGTGCGACTCGGGATCGAAGACGTGATGGGGCTGGCCGATCTGGAGCAGACCCACTCGGAAATGACGACGCTGGCGGAGGCCTGCCTGCGCTTTGCGTTGGAGCACTCACGGGCCAACCTCAAGGCGGGTGGGTTTCCCTTTGCGATCATCGGAATGGGCAAGTTCGGAGGGGCGGAATTGGGGTACGGCGCGGACCTGGATGTGTTGTTTGTCGGAGGAAGCAGCGCGAGCGACCAGCCGGATGCAATCAAGCTGGCCTCGCGCGTCATTGACTTCATGGGACGTCAAACTCGATCCGGCAATCTCTTCGTGGTGGACGCGCGGCTGCGTCCCGATGGCGAGAAGGGGACGCTGGCCGGCTCGCTGGAAGCTCATCGTGACTATTACGGGAGACGAGCTCAGTTGTGGGAGCGACAGGCCCTGCTCAAGGCGCGGTTGGTGGCCGGCGATGCCCAGCTCGGCCGGGATTTCATCCGTATGACGCACGATTATCTGTATGGGCGTTCTCTCACGAGCGGGGAATTGGAGGAGATCAAGCAAATGCGTCATCGCATCGAAACGGAGCGCGGAGACCAGCGGCATCCGGAATGGGAATTCAAGACCGGACCAGGGGGCCTGATCGACGTGGAGTTTATCGTCCAGGCGCTGCAGCTTCGTCATGGTCACGCGCACCCACAATTGCGAATTGCGCACACACTCGCAGCGCTGAATCGGCTTACCGCGCTCGGGATTGTCGACGAGAATCAGAGTGCGGTGTTGCGGCGCAACTACATTTTTCTCCGTGAGATCGAATCCGCTTTGCGCCGGGTGGAGAACGTCAGCGTTTCCCGAATTCCTTCCGATCCGCGCGAGCAACAGTTTCTCGCCAAACGCCTCGGGTTCCCAAACATCGCGGACTTTCTCGCGAGCTATCAACTTGCGACGAAGCAGACCCGTGCGATCTACGACAGTGTGATGTCGGGCGCTTGATCGGGCTGATCTGGTTAGTGCAGCACGTCAACGCGATAGAATCGTTTCGACAGGCCGGCCGCGCCCGGATCGGTGATCTGAAATGTGCCACCCGAGCCGACGATTTGGTCGGCCAACAACGTCCAGGTCGGGAGTGTCATGTCACTCTTCATTTCGACGCGATAGATCTTTCCGGCAACACTGGCGAAACTGACGATCACGCCGGGCCCGGACTCCTGGACGGCGGTGACGCGGAAGATGCTTGATGGCTTCGTCGGGTCCGTCCCCGCATAGAATTCCTGCAGGTTGGTGAATCCATCTCCGTCCGGATCGCACGAGGCG
The DNA here is from genome assembly GCA_035501175.1 of Verrucomicrobiia bacterium. Lineage (GTDB taxonomy): Bacteria > Verrucomicrobiota > Verrucomicrobiia > Palsa-1439 > Palsa-1439 > Palsa-1439. The sequence continues at coordinate 59,784 of DATJWQ010000019.1, forward strand.
CACGACAGGGTATTTGTGGTTGCGCCCGTTCCGCCAAAGTATGTCTTGCGCCACAAATCGGGGATGCCGTCGCCGACGGAACTGGTAAGTGTGGCGATCACGGTGGTGGAGAAGGGAGACGTGTTGCCGCTCGGGTCGGTGGCGGTTGCCGTAATTAATTCGCCTGAGGACACCGTGGGGGTGAGGGCCGCACTGAAACTGGCGGTGCCGCTGTTGCCGGTGGTTGCATTAATGGCGCCGAGGAATGTTTGGCCCTGAACGTTGACGGTGCCGGCGGGACTGGAGAAGAACTCGATGCGAAACGTTGTGTTGGAACTGCTGACCAGCGCGCCCGTGATCGTGGTGTTGGTGCTCACGACGGCGGCGGCGAGTGACGGCGCGGAGCGTGAATTGTTTCCGTCAAACAAGGCGATCCCCTCGAAAGCATTGCCGAAGATCGAGTCGCCACGGACGGAGTTGTTGGTCGTGGCGGCATCATCGATTTCCACGCCGTAGGAATCGTTGCTCGAGATCAGATTGGCGTTGCCGAAGGAGGTGCCACCGATCTGGTTGCCAGATGCTGCATCATTGACGAACACACCGTCATATTGGTTGGGTATGGCCCTCGTCCCCGTCACGTCGAGGCCGATGGTATTGCCCTGGACGATGTTGAACGCCGTGTTGGTGTTGTGAATATAGATTCCGTAATTCGAGTTTCCCGAGAGAATATTACGCGAGCCGACGCTGCCGCCAATGATATTGGACTGGCAGCCGTTGTACAGTTCCACCGCGGAAGCGTTGTTGGGTACGGCCGTCGTGCCCGTCACATCGATTCCGATCAGATTTCCCTGCACGACATTCGCCGAGGTTCCTGGGTCTTCAATGGCAATGCCCTGGATCAGGTTGCCGGAAATCACATTGCCCGAGCCGGGCGCAGTCCCGCCGATTTGTGTGAACTGCGCCCCGTTCCAGATGCGGACGCCCGCCCAGATATTCGGGACGGCGGATTCCCCGGTCGGATCGACGCCAATGAGGTTGCCCTCGATGACGTTGCCGATCGTGCCCGGGTCTTCCGCACGGATACCGTCGTTGTCGTTGCCCGAAACGAGATTGCCGGCGCCACCGGACGTGCCGCCGACCACGTTTGACGCCGCCTCATCAAAAATCTCCACCCCTGACCATGTGTTGGGCAGTGATACTGCGCCGCCGATGTTCACGCCGATGTAATTTCCTTCGACGAGATTTGCGGCGGAGCCAAGGCCGTCAATCACCAGGCCTTGTCGCGCGTTGCCGGAAATGATATTGCGTGCCGCGGCGCTGGTGCCCCCGATGACGTTCGAGGCCGCGCCGCCAAAGATTTCCACGCCGGCCAGGTTGTTGCCAATTGGGGTAATACCGAACGGATCGGTACCGATCAGATTGCCTTCCACAGTGTTATCGACGGCTCCGGGGCCGTCGATCGCCACACCTTGGGAGCGATTTCCGGAAAGAACATTGCCGGCACCGGTTGTGAGACCGCCGACCAGGTTGGACTGTGCGGATTTGATCTCGACGCCGGCGAAGAAATTGGAAATCGCCGCAGACCCGGTGGCATCCAGGCCGAGATAGTTTCCTTCCACGGCATTGAACGCGGTGTTGTTCCCCGAGATGAACACGCCTTGCGCTTCATTACCCGAGATCACGTTACGCGCGGCGGAGCTCGTGCCGCCAACCGTGTTGGACTGTGAGGCGAAATTGATCTCGATGCCGGCGAATCCGTTGGCGACGGCGCTGGTGCCAGCTGCGTTCAAGCCGATGTAATTGCCTTCCACCACATTGAACACCGTGCCCGTCATGAAGATCCCCTGGTGCACATTGCCGGAAATCACGTTGCGCATGTTGGCGGTCGTGCCGCCGATGGTATTGGATGTTGCCGACGCGCCGATATAAATGCCGACGTTTTGATTTGTGACCACGATCGTTCCCGTAGGACCAACACCGATGTAGCAACCGGAAACCGTATTGCCCGTCGTGTTTGAGCCTTCAATATCAATCCCGAAGCCATTAAGCTCATTGGCACCGGCAAATCCGTCGACGACGAGTCCCTTGATCGCGCAATTTGTCCCGCGCATCTGGAATCCATCTACGGAAAGACCCCCCAGATCCTCGAGCCCACCGAACACCTCAATCGACGGGCCGTTCGGGTTGGAGTTGGTCGGCTCCGTCGTGCCGTCGATGATCATTTGATTGACGAGGCTGGGGAACGGATAAGCCGGTTGGATGGTAAACACGCCATTGCTGAAGCCCGGGTCGGAGGTGGGGATGTTGAATTTGATCGTCGTGCCGGGATGATCGAAGGCATAGTACATCGCGGCTCGCAAACTGCCGTAACCGCTGTCCTGGGTATTGATGACGATATTCGTGACGGGAGTTGCCGGCGGACCGTAGGTAGCAGCCATGCCGGCGCGGTCGGACGCGCTCAGGACCGGGTCGAATTGGGTCCCCATGATGTTGATGTACTGCGAGTAGGCGGGCAACGGTTCAATCGTGTCGAGCGCATTGCTAATGGAATCTGCGTTCCGCGAGTAGTGCATGACCGACAGGAAATCGTACGCCGTTTGATTCACGGAATTGGTCAGCAAAACGAAGTTGCCTTCCTGGCCCGGGATGATGTTGTTCGTGAGAATGTTGACGTAGGAATTACGGTCGGAGCGCTGATGTTCGTGCACGAGGCCGAGTGTGTGCCCCAGCTCATGGCAGATCGTTGGACGATTCCACGAGGTGCTACCGACGAAGATGAACTGTTGCCCGCCCTCCATACCCACGAAGGAATTGCCCCCTTCCTGGAAGGTGCCTCCATCCACGATGGTCACGTAGTTGGATTGTGTGGTGCGGGGGATGAAATGCAGGTTGGCGAACATCGCCCATTCATTCATCCCATCGACGAAATAGGTCTGATGCACGGCGGACACGTTGTTGGAGAACGTGTAGTACACGTTACCACCGGGCCATGTCGGGATGGTCGGGCCTTGAAACGTGGACGGAGGGGGCGGCACGCCGGCGAGTTCGTTGCGCCACGCCTGGAGATAGCTTACTTGCAAAAACATGTCGCCGACCTGAGCGACGGTTTGGCCCGGTGGAACGCTGGAGAGAATCTGGTCGAGAACGGCGACATCCCAGGCATTGGATTGGGCGCGGCACGTGAACGGGAGAAAACATGCGACCAAAGCGACCACAACGAATCGTACCAGCCAGCCCATGGCAGTTTGCGTCCTTTCTGCGACCCACTCGCAATTGCGCACCATACACGTTCTGGGCCAGCAAATAAAGGAGAAACGGGTAACTTTCTGGTGACGGCTAGGGGGAAGAGGCGGCTTCCAACTCGTGGAGTTTGGGTCCGTAGAGGTTACCAACGTAACCGCCTGTCCAGAAGATCACGGAGACGAATCCAACGAGGGCGGCGATCAGGGCGATAAATGTCCAGACGTGCCGCGTCTCCAAACGTTTGAGCGACGGAGCGTAGGCGATCAGGCCGATCACGGCGGCAACGACGATGACGGCATCGACGCTGGCGCGCTGCCAATAGCTGCCGCCCAGATGGAGCCACATGCCGAATTCATCGAACGTAAGCCCCATCGCGATGCCGTAAAACAAGGCGGTAAGTTCGGCGGTGCGGCCATCGGGACGCGCCAGGATGGAAAACCCGCAGACGAACGAGAGCAGAAAGATGCCGTAGTTGAGGTGGTGGACATGCGTGCCATGGAGAAAGAAATACATGTTCGGAACATGTCCGGACATGATGAGGAAAACCATGGTCCGCGAGATGATGAACGTCATGATGAATGCAAACAACGCGCGGCGCGCCAGGCGGTCGAAGGTCTCGGTGGGATGGGTGGATTTGAAGAGCATGGACAGACTGTACTATCGGCGACGACGCCCGGGCAAAACCAAAATCGTCGCGTCTGGCGTGAGAGCGGAGGATTGACTGGCGGAGTCGATTCATGCTAACCGCTTGGCGACACCATGCTACTCAAGAATGCGACACTGGTTGCGCTCACGGGTTCGACTGTCGAGCGGGTTGATTTGCGAATTGAACGAGGTGTGATCACCGCAAAGGCGAAGAAGCTCAAAGCCAATGCGGGAGAGAAGGCGGTTGATCTCTCGGGCAAATTCGTGATGCCGGGGATGGTGTGCGGGCATACACATTTGTATTCAGCGCTCGCGCGTGGAATGCCCGCGCCGAAGAAGACGCCGACCAACTTCTACGAGATCCTCAAGTATGTCTGGTGGACACTCGACCGGGCGCTTGATGACGAAGCGGTGTACTACAGCACGCTGGTAGGTGTGCTGGACGCGGCACGATGCGGAACGACGACACTGATCGATCATCATGCCTCGCCGAGTTTCATTCGCGGTTCACTCGGCGTGATGGCGGAAGCGTTTTCCAAAGCGGGGTTGCGCGGCGTGCTGTGTTACGAGGTGACCGACCGCAACGGGAAGCGCGGAGCGAAGCTCGGGCTGGAGGAAAATGAAGCGTGGGTGGCCAAGAACCGCGGGCCGATGTTTGGCGGGTTGGTTGGCGCGCACGCGTCGTTCACGCTTTCGGACGAATCGCTCTCGGCCTGTGCGGATTTGGCGGAAGGGCTGGAGTCGGGCGTGCATATCCACGTGGCGGAAGATCCCTGCGACCAGGACGATTGCACGAAGAAGTATGGCGAACGACTGATCGATCGCCTGGCCGATGCCGGGGTGCTCGGTCCGAAGACGATCCTTGGTCACTGCACCCATTTGGACAAACCATCGCTGGACCTGGCGCGGGAAGCGGGTTGCTGGTTTGCGCACAACACGCGCTCGAATATGAACAATGCGGTTGGCTACGCTCCCGTGCGTTGGATGGGCAAACAGGTCGCCCTCGGCACCGACGGGATCGGTGCGGACATGTTCGAGGAAGTGAAGTTCGCCTGGTTCAAGGCGCGGGATGCGCACAACGGGCTTGGCATCGGCGACATCGCCGGGCTTTTGACGGGCGCGCAGAACCTCGCATCGATCCTCCTGGGCGCTCGGCTCGGGGTGTTGGAACCGGGCGGCGCCGCAGACCTTGTCATGCTCGATTATCCGACGCCCACGGCGGTCACGCCGCAGAATTTGTACGGGCACCTGATCTTCGGAATGTCATCGCAATTTGTGACGGACGTGATGGTCAACGGGAAGTGGGTATTGAAAAATCGCCGTGTCGTTGGCTTGGACGAAGAGAAGATTCGGGCGGAAGCGCGACGCGTGACCCAAAAGGTGTGGCGGAGATTCGAGAGACTGCCGTCGAGAGGCTGATCAGGTTTTCGCGGCAATTTTGGCGTCGATCTCGCGGATCATCGCGGTGTTCTCGGCGATGACTTTGTATTCCACCCAGAACGCGTAGAGATTGTACGCGATCGTGAACAGCACAAACCCCACATGCCAGCGGAGGGCGGTGGCGTTCAACTTGTGCGTGTCCGTCCAGCCGCCGAGCCAGACGGTGACGATGATGAGGATGCAGCACAAGGTCGCGTGGCCGGACGTCTGGCCTTTGAAGCGGCGTGTGCGGCGGACATAGCCTGTTTTTGGATCGTCGGGCAGGTGGTTGGCTTCGACGGCCTCCTTGATTCCCCGGCCCGAGCCCATGAAATGCATCAGCACGACGCAATGGGTGAAGCATGTATAGATGCCCGTGAGCACGCCCATCGCCTGGTGTTGCCAGTGGGTGGATTGATGTGTCAATCCCAACCAGATGGTGATGCCGAACAGGACGATATTCCAGAACACGAGACCAATAAATATGGTGCTCATCTGCAGCATGAAGAGAGAATAGGTCGTCGAGGCGCTGGTGTGAAGCGCTGAATTGCGCCGATCCGACTAGGGAGCCGCCGCAGCTTGGCGAACGGTGGCGAGTTCGCTGTCGGTGAGGGGCGGCAGAAGACTGGCGGCGACGTTGCGTTCGATCTGACCGCGGTTCCTGGCGCCGGGGATGGCGATGGAGACCGATGGGTTCGTCAGGACGAATTGTACCGCCAGCTCAGACATGGTCAGGCCATATTGCTGAGCGACTGGCTTGATGCGTTCGACCGTGTCGATATCGCGCTCGAAGTTCTGACGATTCTCGTTTTCGAGCCACTTGGAGCGAATGTCGTTGGCGTCGAAATTGTGGTGCTTGGTGAGTCGGCCCGACAATTTGCCCATGGCCAGCGGTCCGCGGGCGATGAAGGCGATCCCACGGGCGCGACAGTAGGGCAGAACCTCCTGTTCGACGTGACGATCCAGAAGATTGTAGTTGGCCTGTACGGACCCGAGGTTGTGGCGTTGGTCAAAATGCTGGATCAGTTTGAAGTCGTGCGTGGAGACGCCGTAGAACCGGATCTTGCCTTGTTTCTGCAGCGTCTCGAACGCGTCTAGAAACTCGGTCCAACACTCCGTGCGCCAGAGATGGCACTGATAAAGATCGATGTAGTCGGTTTGGAGTCGTCGCAAGCTGGCATCGCACGCGCGCAGGATGTAATCCTTCGATTCGTTCCAGGTGCGCCGGTACTGGTCATCGTGCCAGTAACCAACTTTCGACGCGATGTAGTAGGTGTCGCGGCGACCAACTTCCTCGAGGGTGCGACCGAGGACGGTTTCGCTCCGGCCCCAACCATACATGTCCGAGGTGTCGAAAAAGTTGATGCCGAGTTCGACGGCGCGTTTGATCGTGGCGGCGGACTCGTTGTCGTCGATGCCCGGCCAACCATCGGGGCGACCGTCGAGCATGATGGCGCCGCCGAATTGCCAGCAGCCCAGCCCGACCTGACTGGCCTGCCAACCTGTCCTGCCGAACTCGCGATAGATCATTGTCGCTGTGGATTACCGTATTTGGCGGGCCTTGGCAAGGATGGCGAAGTCGGCGGGGGATGTTGACTTGCTCAAGGGCTTGTGGAACGTTGCGCGACGGTGGTATGATGCGGTCCGGGTTGTAATGCAAAATCGCTTTCTCAAGTTTTTCGGGTCACTCAAGCTGGCGGTCGTGGTTTTGTTGTTGTTGGCCATTGCCATGGCCACCGGCACGTTTCTCGAATCCAGTGACAACGCGCGTGTGGCGGCCCGTGTGGTCTATCGAAGCTGGTGGTTCAACGGGTTGCTGGGATTGCTGGCCGTGAACGTGGCGGCGGCGGCACTGACCCGCTGGCCGTGGAAGCGCAAACACGTGGGGTTCGTCATCACTCACGCGGGGATCATCATTCTGCTGGGCGGCTGTAGCGCGGCGTTCCATTACGGGACGGAAGGCATGATGGAAATGCACGTCGGCGATGCGCCGGCGAACGTGGTGCGGATCGAGGACGAGGCTCTGACGGTGGTGGTGCCCGAGACTGGTGAACGCGCGAAGGCGTTGGTGGACGTGAAACGGAACGGAACGGTCAGGCCGTCGGCGCTCCAGCCGGGAAAAGACCTGCGGTTGACACTTGATGCATTCATGCCGAACAGCCACGTGATGCAGCTTGTTCAGGATGGCGGCGCCGATTTCAATCCGGCCCTGCAGTTTGAATTGAAGAGCGACATGGCCGGCCAGGACGTGACGGATTGGCTGCTGGCCGCTTCGTCGGAGCGCAATCATGCAAGCATCGGTCCGGCGCAATTCGAATTTGTGATGGCGCGCGACGAAAACGAGTTGAAGCGGCTGACGGCGGCGCCATCGGCCGCTGGAAAGGACGGGCCGGAGCTGCAGATCGGGGTTGATGGAAAGATCTACTCTGTTCCGCTCGCTGCGAACGTGGACAAGGACGTGCCGTTGGGGGAATCGGGCGTCAACGCGCGCATCGGCGGCTATTGGCCGGACTTTCAACTGGACGCGAACCACAAGCCGTCGACGGCCTCGAACGACCCGAACAATCCGGCGGCGGTTGTGGTATTGAGCCGGGGCGGCGACGAAGAACGGCAGTTCGTGTTTGCGTCGGCACAGCTGGAGCCGATTGTGCGGACGACGCGCGGCAAGGCGATTGGCGCACAAGTGACGCTGATGGGAAGCGCGGCGCCAAAACGGCCGAGCGGGGTGATGACGGTCGTGCTGGCGCCGGATGGCACGCTGCATTACGCGGTTTCGGCGAAGGAGGGATTCAAGTCCGGGGAGATGAAGGTGGGCGAACCGGTGGCGACCGGCTGGATGGATTTTCAGTTTACGCCGGTGAAATATGTGGCGCGGGCGCAGGTCTCGGAGAGAATCGAGCCGTCGACGACGGATTCGGAGGACAGCGCTCCGGCGCTAAAGGTGACGGCGCACGCCAACGGGCAGGAGCAGTCGGCGTGGGTGCGATTTGGGCAGCCGATCGTGCTGGAGGCCGGCGGCAGAACGGTCCACGTGATCTACGGCTGGGATTTCATGCAACTGCCGTTTCGCGTCGAGCTGGAGGATTTCATTGTCGAACGCGATGAAGGCAGCATGAATGTCGCGGGGTGGACGAGCAAGGTTGTGTTTCACGACGACGTGCGCGGGCTGACGCAACGCGCATCCATTTGGATGAACCATCCGGCGTGGTTCAACGGCTACAAATTCTCGCAGGCATCGTGGAACCCGAACGATTTGAAATACACGGCGCTGCAAGTGAAGAAGGACCCGCTGATCGTGGCGTATGTGACATGGGCGGGGGCGGTGCTGATTGTGGGTGGAATCGCGCTGATGTTCTGGGGGCGCGGCTGGCTGCAGAAGAAGACGACCGCAGGAGGTGGCACGGTGAAGGATGAACGACGCAGGAAGCAGGAAATGGTGACGGCGTGAAGACATGGATGGCGGTTGTGCTGGCTGTGTGCGCAGTGGCGACGGCGGCCTCGGCGGATGATCTGGACTTCACGGCGCTGCGCTATCTGGCGGTGCAAAAGGACGGGCGAAAGAAGCCACTGGACACGGTGGCGTTGGAAACGGTCGAGAAGCTGACGGGCAGGAAGACGTTCCGCGATCCGGATAGTGGACGAGACATGGAGCCGATGGACGTGCTGATGTCGATGTGGCTCCAGACGCGCGACTGGAGCAAGGTTCCCGTGATTCTGGTGAACTACAAGCCGTTGCGGGACGAGCTTGGACTACCGGCCGACCAGAAGTATTTCACGTACACCCAACTGGCAACAGATCGTCTGAAAGACATGTTGACCCGCATTGACCAGAAGGAAAGCGGCAAACAGAAGGTCGACCTCACCCATGAAGAGCGGGAGGCGCAGATCCTGGGCGATCGTCTGCGAATATTGGACGATGCAGTTGGCGCGCAGTCGCTGGCAGTGGTGCCGCATCCGAGCAGCGCGAAGGGCGCCTGGGTGCCGGTGACGGAGATCGGCAAGTACTACGGTGCGGACAAGGAAGCCCAACTCCAGGATATTTTTAGAACGTTGGCGGGGGCGTACGTGGCGCGGGACCCGAGCGCGTTTGCGGCAGCTTCGGGCCAGCTTCGATCGTTTCTGGTGGCGCTAAGTCCGGGCGTGTATCCGTCGTTCGAAAGTCTTCAGCGCGAGGTGCATTACAATTCATTCCATCCATTCCGCAAGGCGTGGATGTTCTATCTGATTGCGTTTGTGTGGATGCTGGCGACCTGGCGGGTGCGGAGTCCGGCGGTCTACTGGATCGGCGTGGCGGCATTCGCGGCCGGGGTGGCGGTGCACGCGTGGGGGTTCTACCTGCGGATCATGATTTCCGGGCGTCCGCCGATCACGAACATGTATGAGTCGGTGGTTTGGGTCAGCTTTGGGGCAGCGTTGTTCGCGCTGATTCTGGAATTGGTGTATCGGCCGCGATACTACATCGTCGCGGTCGCGCCGCTGTCGATCGTGATGTTGCTGCTGGCGGACCAATTCCCCGCGGTGCTCGATCCGAGCATTGGGCCGCTGGTGCCGGTCTTACGCGACAATTTCTGGCTGAGCATTCACGTGCCGACGATCACGCTGGGCTACGCGGCGTTTGCGGTGGCGATGGGGGTCGGCCACATCGCGCTGGGGTATTATCTGCTGGCGCCGACGAATCGGCAGGCGATCGCGCGAGTTGAGAATTTCGTGTATCGCGCGATGCAGATTGGCGTCCTGCTGCTGGCGGCGGGGACGATCCTCGGCGGGATATGGGCGCATTACGCGTGGGGGCGGTTTTGGGGCTGGGATCCGAAGGAGACGTGGGCGTTGATTGCGTTGGTGAGTTATTTGATCCCGCTGCACGGCCGTCTGGCGGGATGGCTGAGCAACTTTGCGCTGACCGTATCGAGCGTGGTGTGTTTCATGGCGGTGTTGATGGCATGGTACGGCGTGAATTTCGTGCTGGGCAAAGGCCTGCACAGTTACGGGTTTGGCGTGGGCGGGTTTTCCTATGTGATCGGCTACGTGGCTGTCGAACTGGCGCTGGTGGGTTTCGCCACGTGGCGACGGAGTGCCGTGAACCGCGTCAGTCTCGCGACTGCTCCGTCGGCGCAGGGTGTCATGGCGAAATGAGTTCGCCGAGGTTGCCCAACGGGGGCCTGGCCACAGTTATTTTGGCTACTGAAACAATCTGACGCCGCGTTTCTTGAATACGGGGACCAGGAACAATCCCGCGATAAAGCCTCCGACATGCGCCCAGAAGGCGACTCCGCCGCTCACATCCATGTTATGGACAACGGCAAGCCCGCTGAAGAGTTGTATTCCGAACCAGAAAACCAAATACAGAATGGCGGAGACATAGAACATGCGCCAGAAGATCCAGATCGGGAACAGCACGAGCACGCGGGCGTGGGGGAATAGCAGCAAGTACGCGCCGAGCACGCCCGAGATCGCTCCGCTGGCGCCGATCATGGGGACGGTGGAATTGGGCGAGAGCGCGACCTGGGCCGCGGCTGCGGCGCTCCCGCAGAGCAGGTAGAAGATGACGAACTTGACGTGGCCGATGGAGTCCTCGACGTTTCTGCCGAAGATCCAAAGAAAGAGCATGTTGCCGAGAATATGCATCCAGCCAGCATGAAGGAACATCGAGGTGAAGACCGTGCGGCAGGTGCCCGGCGACGGGGAGTGCACGAGATCGGCGGGGGTCAGCGAGAACGTGGCGAAGAATGCTCCCAAGCGGTCGTGGCTGCCCAGGGAAAGCTCGTGCCAGAAGACAGCGATGTTGATTGCGATGATGACGCTTGTGGCGAATGCAAATGTTCGCGGCGGCCTGTCGTCCCGCAGGGGAATCATTTTGCCGGTGCGGGTGAGCTGGCTGGCGGTGGCGGAGGCGGAGGTGCAGCGGACGGAGCGAGCTCCGCGGGATGAGCAAAAGCGGTTTTCAACCAGTTGACGATGATCTGGGGAAGATTTCGGACGCCGAGCAGCATGTCGGAACCATGCAGGTTGCCGGTGCAAAACGTCAGTTCATTGGTTCCGGGATTAAGGCCGGACTCCTTCTGGATTTCCACGAGACGCTTGCTGGACTCGAAGGCGAACGGGTCGTATTGCGAGACGAAGATGCGCAAGGGGGTGTGCGAAATCTGGGAAATGATATCATCGGTGCGGACGCCGCGATAGGTCATGCCGGGGCTGAGGGCGACGACCGCGGCGATGTCCGGATTGATGGCGGCGTAGCGCAGCACGATGTTGGCGCCGAAACTCTCGCCGACCAGGGCGATGTGTTTCGCATCAATTTCCGGCTGGGCGTGCAACCAATCCACGGCAGCTTCCACGTCGAGCAGCATGCTTTGATAGTCGCCGGCGGTGAACGTGCGATTATCGAGAGTCATGGAGCCGTCGGCGGTTTGTTTACGGGTGCTTTCGCCGTAGCCGCGGAGGTCGATGGCCAGGGCGGCGAGGCCGTTCTTCTGGAGACTCATCCCGAAGCCTGCCCAGACGTTGCGGTCGCGATCGACGGAATGGATGAGGACAACGGCCGGGGCTGGCGTCTGGCGAACCGGATAATACGATCCGCCGATGAGCACGTTATCCGTTGTGCGGAGGTGAACGGGACGGACCGTCTGACCCAAGACGGATGCCCGGACAGCCAGGATGATGAAGAGCAATGCAAACGAGTTTCGGAACACGAATTGACTGTACCAGAACGTCAGTTCAGTTCAACGGTTTTCAGGAGTTGTTCACGGACGAGGGATTCGGCGCGCTCGCGGCGTTGCTCGGCAGGCAGATCGCGGGGATTCCAAAGACGGAAGGGCTGGCCGAAGGTGATCGAGATCGTTTCACGGCCGAGCCGCCCCTGGTGGAACGGGAGCCAGTTGCGGGGTTTGTACGGTTTGCGGGTGTCGCGAACGATGACCGGCAAAATCGTGGCGTGAGCGAACAGGCCAATGGCGCCCGCCCCCGGTTTGATGTCGGGATCACCGCCGAGGACGGATTGGTGGGTGAGGCGGATGCCGCCTTCGGGGAAGATCACGACGCAGCGCCTGGCGCGCAAGCGGCGAATGGCTTCGCGCACAGCCCGTTGATCGACGCGAGAGCGGTCGACCGGGAAACAGCCAATGGTGCGGAGCAGGCGGGCCAGCCATGGTTTGCGGAACATTTCCGCCATGGTCATGAATTCGACAGGGCGGGGTGTGGTGATGCCGAGCAGGGGTGGATCGACAAAGCTGATGTGGTTGCTCACGATGAGCAAGCCGTCATTGGTGGGCACGCGGTCGCGGCCGGAGATTTGCGTACGGAACACGACACGAAGGATCATTGTGAACAGCGACTTGCCGATACCGTAATAGAGGAGCCAGAATCCCGGGCGCATCACAAGGTTGTACACAAAAAGAACCGGGCTCGCAACTCTGCGGCAGCGGCGCATTGCGAGCTGAGGAGGAATGCTCCAAGGCGGCGATTGACTACGAGGTAATCCCGGCGTTACAATCCCCGTTCTTGGAAGGGAGTGCAGGGAAGAAGTGTGATCCTGCACGTGGCCGGACCATCACATGAGCGAGTTGCCGAGACGGTACACGATCAAGGACATTGCCGAGCAGAGCGGCGTGTCGCTGTCCACCGTTTCGCTCGTGATCAATGACAATCCGCGGATCAGCCAATCGACCCGGGCGCGGGTGATGGAGACGATCGGCCGTCTGGGATATCAACCGAATCGAATGGCGCGGGCGCTGGCGTGGCGGCACACACGGACGCTGGCGGTGCTGGTGCCGCAACTGCGGCATGCGTTTGCGGACGCGTGTGTTGGAGAAATCGTTAGCGGCATCTATGATCGGGCGAGCCGGCTCGGATACAAGATTCTGCTCGAGGTGGCGCGGAGCGAGTTTATCGAGAGTCGGGAGTATCAACGGCTGTACGACCAGCGATTTGTCGATGGCATTCTGTTCATCGGGGCCAACTCGCGTCACCGGTTTGTGTCGGAACTCAGCGACGGCGCGCGGCCATTCGTGCTGGTGAACAATTATTCGAAAGACTACGACGTGAATTACGTTGTGTCGAATCACCGTCACGGGGCGTGGCAGGCGGCGAAGCACCTGGTACGATTGGGACACAGGCGCATCGGACTGATTACCGGCGGGGTGGGTGAGATCCAGACGAGTCAGGACATGTTGGAGGCGTTTGTGGAAGTCCTCGCGGAAACCGGGGTGGGCGGTGACGCGAATCTCGTAGTGGACGGGGCCTTGACGGAAGAAGGTGGGATGAAGGCGGCGGAGAATTTGATGCAGCGGAGCCCCGACGTGACGGCGATGTTTGCCATGAACGACAAGATGGCGCTGGGCGCGATCAAGAAGCTGAGCAAGTTGGGATTGCGGGTGCCGCAGGATGTGGCCGTGGTCGGCTTTGACGATATTCCACAGGCGGGCGTTTCGGGGCCGGGACTGACGACGATTCACCAGCCGCTGTATGAGATTGGCAAGCTGGCGTGTGAGCGGATGGTGGAATTGGTACACGAGAAGATCCACCGTGTCCGCGAAGTTCTTCCGGTTAATCTGACGGTGCGCGAGTCGTGCGGGGCGAGGTTGAGGGAGACGGTGTCGGCGCCGAGTCGCTGATCGCTGAGCGGATCAGCCCGTGCCGGCGTATTCTTCGTCGGTGATGATGTGGCGGCCCATCAACACGTAATCGTGGGAATTGGCCTGCATGTCTTTGACGTAATCGGGGATGACGAGCAGATCGCTGAAGCCGACCTCGGCGAACACGCGGCGCGCGGCGAGTTGTTCGCCCATGAATTCCGCCTCGAGTTTTTCCAGACCAACATCGCGGGCAATTTCCATCAGCTCGTGAACGAGTGCCCGCGCCAGACCGCGTCCACGATATTTCGGATGGACGACGACACTGATGCGGCCGATATGGCGTTTCCAGCCGGCCAGTTGCTGGTGCAGCGAGGCATCCGCGACGATCCGGTCCTCGGCGATCGCGACGAGTGGCAGGATTTTGCCGTAATCGATGTGCTGGCACCAGTCGTGAATGACCGCGAGATCGGTGACGCGGTGTTTGAAGAGAAGGCGTTCGGTTTCGGGGACCGCGCAGAAGAATTCGTGGAACGCCTTTTCGTCGGTGGCTTCCAAGGGACGCAAGGTAGCTTCGAGGTTGCCCTTAGCGGTAACGCTCTTCGGAAAGCGCTCGAGAATATCGTCCACCTGAGCGTGGAACATAGCAGAACCTGGCGAAACATCAAGGACTAGTGTTGGAATAAACCTGCGCGCTGTGGAATTGGCAGCCGTCAGGGGCGGGCAGCGTGGCAGTCGGCAAGTATCCTTGCCAGTTCTCCCGCGGCTCGGGACGGCTCGAGAGAGGCGAGATCGGGTTTTATCGTGCGGCCCATGGAAATCATTGTGCCCAGAGTAGCCGCCAAGGCCCGCGGATCCGCGCAGTCCACGACCTCGCCCTGGGCGCCGTAATGTTGATGCGAGATCACTCGGCACCCTGCGGACAGGGCCTCGGCGATGGTCAGTCCATAGCTTTCGTGACGCGATGGGGAGAGGAAGATATCGGCGCGGTGGAGGAGCGCGGTCTTTTCCTGGCCGACCACGTGGCCGGCGAACTCTATGCGGGTCGTGGTGATCGGGCCGGCCAGGCGACGGAGTTTCTGTTCGTAGGCGCGTCCTTTCATGTAGGCGGCGGCACCACAGATGAAAACCCGCACCTTCTTTCCTTGCGTGCTGAGATGGGGCAGGGCGGCCAGCAATCGTTCGATTCCCTTTTCGGGGGAAAGCCGGCTGAGGGTGATGACGACGATTTCGTCGTCGGCAACAGGGGAGGGGAGAGACGAGGAAGTTGCACAACTGTGGATGGAGACGTCGCCCCACGGCAACACCACGATCTTCTCTGCCGGGCACCACGGATAACAGCGAAGGATCGTGTCCTTCATCGGGGCAGACGGAACGATGATTCGATGGCTGTTGCGGACGCACTGATACTGCTTCTCGAAGACGAGACGCAGCATATCCGGCATTAGACCGAACCAGTGGAAACGCGCAGCGGTCTCCGGGCGAATCAGGTTGTGGAGATAGAACCGCGTGAAGTATTCGACGACATCGACGTGAAAGATCGTGGCGATCCGATAGCCCCGTTCACCGAGTGTGCGGAAGTTGGGACCTTCGCTGATATCGTTGCCCAGGACGACGCAGTGCTGCGGATCGCGCTTCAAGATTTCAGTCGTAGCGGCGCGCTCGAATTCGCGGCAAAAGCGGGCGTATTGGAGCTCGCTGAGTTGAGCCAATGGCTTCGAAAGTGGGATGCTCAATGATTTCGGGCTGAGGACGGCCAGCGAGAACGGTTTACTCGCCTGCCATTCGCGAATCAAATAATCCGCCACCGCCTTCCCGCCGCCGAGCGGTTCGGTATCGGGGAATTCCGCATGCGCGGCCGAGTAGAGGACTTCAAGATTCACGGAGAATGTTTTCCACACTCACTCCGAGCTTGTCGAGGAATCTCTGCTACGAGCATACTGGAGATCGCCAACACGCAGAAAGAGGTTCAGGAGACGTGAAGCCGCTCGCTATCGCGATTGCAGTTGCTGTCATAATCCCCTGCGCAGTGGCCACCTACTGGCTGCTTCACGAGGGCTCGTCCATGAGCGGGTTCTTTATCGCGCATTTTCTTCTGTGGACCATCACGGTGTGCGTAGGGGTCTACGCGGTGTTCGCTGGCAGGCGGAAGCGGCACTCCAAGGACAAGTCACGACCGCGTTGAGCGGCGCTTCGCAATTGGTCCGGCTGAATTGTTACGGCTGCGGGAATTTCCTGTTGAGGAAGCGGCCGTTTTTCTGGATGAGTTGACCGTCGACGTAGAGTTCACCGCCGTGGCGCAGGTCGCACACCATGTCCCAGTGAAGGCCGCTGCGGTTTTTGTTGCCGGTCTCGCTGTAGCCCGCGCCGAGCGCGAGATGGATGGTGCCGCCGATTTTTTCGTCGAACAAGGTGTTCTTCGTGTAGCGTTTCACGCTGTAGTTGGTGCCGATGGCACCCTCGCCGAGATAACACGAACCGGCGTCCATGGCGATCATCGCCTTCAGGAAATCCTGACCTTTCTCGGCTTCGGCCTTGGCGACTTTCCCGCGCTCGAAGGTCAGGCGGACGCCGTGGACTTCGCGTCCGCCGTGGACCGCCGGAAAACTGAATTTCACGTGGCCTTCGACGCTGTTCTCGACCGGGCCGGTGAACACCTCGCCGTCGGGGAAATTATAATGTCCGTCGCAATTGATCCACTTGCGGCCTTTGCAGGAGTAACGGATGTCGGTGTCCTCGGCGACGATGCGGACTTCGCGGGATTTGTTGAGGAAATCGGTGAGGGCCTGCTGCTCCTTCGAGATGCGTTTCCACGCGGCGATCGGATTTTTCTCATCGAGGTGGCCGGCGCCGAATACGAAATCCTCGTACTCGGTCAGGGACATTTCGGCGTCCTGCGCGCTGGCGTTGCAGGGCCATTGCGTGCCGACCCATTTCAGTGCGCCGCTGGCGCTGCGGTCCATGAATATCTTGTTGAGCGGTTTGCGGGCGGAGGATGCCGCGGCCATGCGTTTCGGGTCGACGTTGGATAAGGCTTTCGTGTTCTCCTCGCCCCAGAAACTGATCAGCGCGTCCACGTGGAGGAATTTGTATTTGGCGAAGGGCGAGACCCATTTGAGCTGGTCGTTGTTGGCTTCGGCCATGAAGATTTCCGCCAGACCGTCGATCCGCAGGTCGGTGATCACGTAGGCGCCGCGGCGGAGGGCGGCGCGGTAACATTCGCGGACGAGCGGGGCGGCACAGGCGTCGCCCTGGATGGCGACGATTTCGCCGGGTTTGAGCGCGACGGAATATTCGGTGAGCAAGCGGGCCAGTTTTTCGAGACGGGGGTCTTTCATAATGTTTGGCCCGTAATCTACGCGGACAGAGCCGTATCGCAAACAAAAACCAAGGGAACCCTCACCCCGACCCTCTCCCTTCGCGAAGGGAGAGGGGATCGTGGAAGAATGTTGGTATGACAATTGTCGCGATTCATTGTGCCGTCCCGCACCTGGAAAGACTCTCGGATGGAAGGAAGCAACCTTTTTGCGGGAAATGTGTTAGATTACGTGAAAGCGCGGACTGGCGGGTCGCGAGCCGGACGGTCTGCGGGTGACGATGAGCACGCTGGCGCCATTTCAACCGAGCGAGAGCAATCCATGGGACAAATCTCTCGCGGCCCATCTTTTGAATCGGGCCGGGTTTGGCGCGCTGCCCGAGGAGGTCGATCAAGCGGTGGGGTGGGGACTGGATCGCACGGTCGATCATCTGGTTGACTTCGACAAGATTCCCGATACCGATCTACCGCCGCCCGAGATGCCGCCGTTTGTCGATCAAGTGCGGAAACAGACCGCGGGCTTGAGCAAGGAAGAGCAGAAGAAAGCCGTCGACAAGGCCAACCGCGACAACAACGAGGCGATCGACAAGATTCGCAGTTGGTGGGTGCGACGGATGATCCAGACGAAGCGTCCGTTGCAGGAGAAGATGACGCTGTTCTGGCACGGGCATCTGACCACGAGCGCGGAGGACGTGAGACAGGCGCGGCTGTTGCTGAAGCAGAACCAGTTTTTGCGGGATAATTGCCTGGGGAATTTTTGCGATTTGCTCCTGGGGATCAGCCGCGATCCGGCGATGCTCCAGTATCTCAACAACAACACCAACCGGAAGAAGCACCCCAACGAGAATTATGCGCGCGAGCTGATGGAGTTGTTCAGCATGGGGATCGGCAACTACACCGAGGACGACGTGAAAGCGGCGGCGCGGGCGTTCACGGGCTGGACATATCACGAGGAGACGTTCGTGTTCAACGACCACGAGCACGATCACGGGAACAAGACGTATCTGGGGCACAGTGGCGATTTCGACGGCAGCGACGTGATCGAGATGATTCTGCAGCAGGCGTGCACGGCGCGATTCATGGCGAAGAAGCTGTTGAGGTTTTTTGTCTGCGATGAGCCATCGGAGCAGGAGATCGACGATCTTGCGTTGGTGATTCGGTCGAACAATTACGAGTTCAAGCCGGTGCTGCGGGCGCTGTTTCGTTCCCAAGCATTCTTTTCGGCGAGGGCCTTTCGTTCGCAGATCAAGAGTCCGGTGCAACTTGTCGTCGGCGCGGCGCGGACGCTGGGTGTGACGGTGGACGAGCACGCGCTGGTCATGGCGATGCGCGGGCTGGGGCAGGACCTGCTGTATCCGCCGACGGTGAAGGGCTGGGATGGCGGCGAGACGTGGATCAACACGCAGACATTGCTGCTGCGGTACAATTTCGCGGGTTATCTGGTGGATGGCGAGCCGTCGGCGCCGCCGGTCAGCGCCGCGGCGCGGAAGCCGTCGCCGCATCATTTTCCATTGGACCGGTTCGGTGTGCCGAAGACGCAACTGGAGCAGATTTGCGGACGCGAATTCGATTTGAATCCCGCGGGGTTGGTAGATGCGCTGGCGGGACGGTTGTTGTACGCGAGTCTCGATCCGCAGGGGCATCAGTGGTTGCTCGAACAGGCGCAGGCGACGCCGACACTGGACCGGGTGTCAATCGTGGCGCACCTGATCATGAGCATGCCGGATTATCAGATATGTTGAGCCTACCAAAGCGACGGAACCCTCACCCTGACCCTCTCCCTTATGGAAGGGCGAGGGGAACGAGTTTTATATGACAAAGGAGATCATCCAGACGCGGCGGGAGTTTTTGCGGCGGAGCCTGTTCTTTCTGGCGACGAGCTACAGCGCGCCGTTTTTTCTCACGCGGACGGTGCTGGCGCTGGATTCGGCGCGGGCGAATGCGTCGACCGCGAGCCTGCCCGGGATGCCGGACGAGCGGGTTCTGGTGGTGGTGCAAATGGGTGGGGGAAACGACGGGCTGAATACCGTTGTGCCGTACGGGCTGGACGACTATTACCGGGTCCGCAACACGATTTACATCGAGCCCGACCGGGTGCTCAAGTTGAACGATACGGTTGGGCTGCACCCGAATTTGGCGCGACTGAAAGCGATGTACGACGACGGGCGGATGGCGATCGTGCAGGGGGTCGGTTATCCGAATCCCGACCGTTCGCATTTTCGGTCGATGGAAATCTGGCACACGGCTGATCCCCAGAGCAAGACCGTCGCGTACGGCTGGCTGGGGCGATACGTGGACAACGAGTGCCCGGGATGCGATGCGCAGGCGAATCGGATCAATCCGATGGGGGCGATCGGGTTGAACAGCGAGATGCCGCTGGCGCTCAAGTCGCGGCGCGGGCTGAGCATTGCGATGGACAATCCCGATGCGTTTCGGTGGACGCCGCTGGCCGAGGAAGCGCGCGACCCGAAACATGCTGCGGCGACGTTCGAGAAGTTGAATCATGTGGTGACCGCCAGCCTTGATAATCCCGAGATTGCGCGGCTGGATTTTCTGTCGCGGGTGGCGATGAACGCCGAGCTGAGCTCGACCCGGATTCGCGAGATCGTGAAGAAGTACAAACCGGGGCCGGTGAGGAGCTATCCGAACAGCGGACTGGCGCGGCAACTGCAGACGGTGGCGGAATTGATCGGCGGCGGGTTGGACACGCGGGTGTACTACGTGTCGCTGGGCGGATTCGACACGCACGCGAACGAGTTGGGCACGCATGGCCGGCTGATGACGGAGTTGTCGGAGGGGATCGATGCGTTTTACAGCGATCTGGACCGCCAGGGCAACGGCGACCGCGTGTTGACGATGACGTTCAGCGAATTCGGGCGGCGGGTCGCGCAGAACGCCAGCGACGGCACCGATCACGGGACGGCGGCACCGATGTTTTTGTTTGGCCGATGCGTCAAGCCGGGGATTTACGGGACGCATCCGGATTTGCAGCCCGACAAGCTCGACCATGGCGATTTGAAGTTTGCGACCGATTTCCGCAGCGTGTACTCGACGGTGCTGGAGAACTGGCTGGGGGCGAAGTCTGCGCCGATTCTCGGGCAGTCATTTGAGAAGCTGGCGTTTGTGTAGACGGGGTGGGGGAACCAGATGTTGGATTATGGCGATGAGCTTTTATATGCGGGCGGCGTCTCGACCCGGTTCAAGGCGTCGAGTCGGGCGAGGGCATTGCTTGCGGCGGTGAAATCCGGTCGGAATTTCAATGCAAGGCGGTACTGGTCGGCTGCGTCTGCCGTGTGATGCATCAACTCCAAAGCGTGCGCCAAATTGAAATGGATGTCGGCATTGTCTGGCTCGATTCGCAGCGCCTGCTCCCAATGTCCCATCGCTTCCGGCAATCGGCCGGTTTGCGCCAGGGCGATTCCGAGATTGTAGTGCGCGTCGGCGAGGTGAGGGTTGAGGCGGAGGGCTTCCTCGAAATGTTCGATCGCCTCCGGCAGTCTGCCGACCTGGATCAGGGCGATGCCGAGGTTGTTATGCGCGTCGGCGTAGCCGGGGCGGATGAGCAATGCTTGTTGGTACTGTTCGACCGCCTCTTCGGGCCGGCCGAGTGTGGCCAAGGCGATTCCGAGATTGTAATGGCCGCCGAGGTAACCTGGTTCAATCTGCAGCTCCGCTTGATAATGTTCGACCGCTTCTGCGACTCGACCCAAATGAACCAGGGTGACTCCCAAGTTGTCGTGCGCCCGGGCATTGTGGGGGCGCTTCTGCAGGGCGTCCTGCCAAATGGCCAGTGCCGATCTGTAGTCTCGATTGCGTTGAATGGTCAGGGACATGAGCGTCGCGACAAGGCATCCGCCTGCGAGGCAGCCAAGCACGGCTCCGCGCCGGTTGGTGAAGAAGCGTTTCCCGAGGGCAAACGCGCCCAATACGACCGCTGTGATGACAGCCGCCAATGGCAGATACATGCGCCGTTCAGCCGCGACCTCGCCAAAGCTCGGTAAGAAGCTGGACGTCGGGGCCAGGACCAGGAAGAACCACGCGCCCAGAAAACCGAGCTCTGGTCGTCGGCGAAACGCGCAGACAGTGGCCCCCAGCAGCCCGACGACGATTGCACCGGGGACAAGCGCGCTCCTCAGTGACGAGGTGATTGGCCAGTCATAGTAATCGATCACCAGGTTTTTGGGCCAGAGGCTGAGTTGCAAATAGTACACGATCACCCCGGCCTCGGTCTTGAGATAATTCCATGAGGTTATGCCGTGAACTCCGAGTCCGGTAGCTTCACGGGTTTTCCTGGCAACGAGGCCCGCCAGGATCAGCCAGGTCGCGGCGAGGCCCAGATACAAGCCCCCGCGCCGTTGCCACAATTCGCGAAACGATGCGGCAAGGAACACGCGATCGTAGAGCAACACGATCAGCGGGGCACACACCATGACCTCTTTGCTTCCCATACCGAGAGCGCAAGAGGCGACGGCACCTACGCACCATACGAGCGGGCGGGTAGACGTGGCGCCGCGAAGGGCACAGTAGAGCGTCAGCAGCAGGAAAAGGCCCATTAGCAGTTCGGTGCGCTGGACGACGTAGGTGACGCTTTCGGTTTGCAGTGGATGCACCTCCCAGATGAGGGCTATCGCCGCGGCCAGCCAGCCGGCGGCATTGCCGAATCGACCGTGAGATTTCCTGGCTTGCAGTGTCCGCCGCACGATTCCAAACAGAACCAGGGCGGAGGCCACATGCACCATCAGGTTGAAGGCGTGGTAGCCCCGGACATTCAACCCACCCCATGCATAGTTCAGAGCGAGGGTCAGGCAAACCACAGGGCGTCCGTCGACGGGGGAACCCGGGGGAGCCGACATCGCGTCAAAGAGTGGCCAGAGGTGGCGGATGTGCGGATTGTCCGTGATGGACGGTCCGTCGTCGAAAATGAATGGGCCGTGGAAGCTATTGTGATATGCCCAGAAGCCAACGGCAATGATCAAAACTGGGACGAACGAGCGCAATTTCACCAGCCCCTGAGTCTAGCTGAACCGGCGGCACCCGACCAGCGTTTCCTGGCCAAAGTTTCTTTCGTGCGAGGCTTGGCGTTTCGAGCAACGGCACTTCCCATCCCGGGTCAGGCGTTTGAGAAGGTCGGATTTGTCTGAGGGGGGATTAGTAGCGGAAAGTGATTGTCGCATCGCGGGGCTCGCTCCCGACGATGCGGTGAAGGTCTTCTGGCAATGGTTCAAACGGAGCGGAATCCGTGATCGCTTTCATGCAGTACAAGCCCGACAGTTGGGTGCCGGAATTCCTGGATAGTCTTACGTTTTGCACCGTGCCGTCGTAGAGGAGTTGGAACTTCACGTCGACGACACCTGTATCCAAATACAGGCCATATCTGTCAATGAGATCAAACCAAGTCTTCTGAATTCTTGCGACAACGGCGCGGTCGTACGCTCCGAATGGGCCGGTTGACGAAAGAAATGTGGATGTGTTGTGGGAACGAGTTTGCCGGAGGCCGGATAAGCATCCCGTGAGCACCAGCGCAGCGATCAGAAGGAGCGTCGAGGTCCTAGCCACAAACGAATTGTAGAGCGTTCGGGTGTTGGTACAAGCCGGAATTGTGTCGTGCGGGGGGGGCTTGGTTGATGGGTGCGTAAGACCGGAAGTTCCAGGCCGGATGTTGAGTATATCTACAGGCGATAGTGTTTCTGGACATGGCGTGGTGGGTGTGATAGGCTTCGGGGGTTGTTTGGTTCTTTGACATAGCGGAGGGGTGAGGGGGAAGACTTCGCAGGTGGTGTGTGTGCGCGGTCGGGAGACCGGCGCACAGCGGCGAGCCCGGGCGCGTGCCTGGAGGTTTTTGGCGTTCGCGTGGGGGAGGGGGATCTGAAAAAAGTAAGAAATTACGAAACGAACCCGAGCTTTTTTGGGGGGTGGAATTGCGGAATGCTCGTGGTGCGAACGGGTTATGAAAATCGCTTGTCGGAGAACTTTACACTTTTCTCGGGTTCGTTTTAGGAAACGAACCCGAGCTCTCGTGCCGAGCGGCGTCGGATGAAGCTATTGCGCAGGTGTTTGCGTCTGTTTTGGGGCGCGTAAACTATGTAACGAGGTTGTGAGGCAAGGGGTTGCGACGTTTGCCGGGGCACGCGACGTGCTCGCATTTATGGGGAGATGGCCATGAATTGGGGGATTACGTAATTGTACGTTCAACACTACAATCTGCGGGAGGCGCCGTTCAGCATCACGCCTGATCCGCGCTTTTTGTTTTTCAGCGCGAAGCACCAGGAGGCGTTCAACCATTTGCTATTCGGGATTCGCGAGCGGAAGGGGTTCATCGAGCTGACGGGCGAGGTCGGGGCAGGCAAGACGACGATCTGCCGGAAGTTGCTGGGGGAGCTTGGACCGAACTACAAAACGGCGTTGATCCTCAATCCATGTCTGACGGGCCATCAGCTTATCAAGACCATCGCGCAGGAGTTTGGGTTGAAGGTGCGCGGGATCGATCGCGTGGCGTATCTGCACGCGCTGAATGAATTCGTGCTGGCGGAGGTCAATCACGGCAACGACGTCGTGTTGGTCATCGACGAAGCGCAGGACCTGAGCGACGAGTTGCTGGAGCAAGTGCGGCTGCTGTCGAACCTCGAAACCGACCGGCAGAAACTAATGCAGATCGTGTTGATGGGACAACCGGAATTGCGCGAGAAACTACTGCAGCCGGGATTGCGGCAGTTACGGCAACGCATCACGGTGCGGTATCATCTGGAGCCGCTGGATCTCAACGAGACGGCGGGATACGTGAATCATCGGCTCAAGCTGGCGGGGGCGAACGGCCGGCCGCAATTTGATGACGGGGCGATTCGGGTCGTTTACAAATACTCGCAGGGCATCCCGCGGTTGATCAATACGGTATGCGACAAGACGCTGCTGGCAGGATTTGTTGGCCGGATTGACAAGCTGACGCGCCGGGAGGTCGATCTCGCGATTGAGGAACTGGAGGGCGTGGCGGCATGAGTCTGATCAACGACGCGTTGAAACGCGCGCAGGACTCGGCGTACCAAGCGTCGCAAACGACGCCTCCCGTTGTGCCGGAGTATCCGCCGGGCAACGCGACCAATGGACCCGGAGCGAAGCGGATCATGCTCGTCATGGGCGGGATTGCAGCGACGATTCTCGTGGGCGTTATCGTGCTCGTCGTGTGGCTTGTCCCGCGGATTCAGCGTGTGAAAGACGGTCTGGCGGCCGACAAAAATCCGGTGACAACGGAAGCGAAGTCGGCCGAAACAATCGCGCCACTCGCGGTTACGGCAGTAGTTCCGGCCAAGGCACCGGTCGTAGCGCCGTCGGCACCCGCCGTGGCCCCGGCGGCATCGCCTGTGACAGCGACAGCTCCGCCACCGGCTCCGGCGCAGGCGGATTCGAAGGCATCCGAGGACCAGATTGTTGCGAAGGTCATGGAACGGATCAAGAGCGAGCAGGCCGCGACTCCTCCGCCTCCGCGTCTCGTGCTGCAGGGAATCACGTTTGCGCCTGACAATCGCGATGCGATGATCAATGGCGTGACGGTTCATGAAGGCGATATGATCGAGGGCGCCCGCGTGGTGGCAATTGAGAGCGGTCGCGTGACGCTCGATTTCCATGGACAGGGAATTGTCCTGCGCCTGATGTAGGTTGACGGAACCACGAACCTTGATCGGACTCGCATTTGACGTGCAACCTCCACACGGCCTCCGTATGATTTGGTTCGATGAAATTGTTTCATTGGGGGCTGATGCTGCGGTATATGGTGTATGGTGTGCTACCGCTCGTGGTTGGGTTCATTGTGCTGGAGCGGTATGTGGGCGAGGGGGCGGCTGGAGTGTTTTTTGTGGTGCTGGCGTTGGCGCTGCCGTTTGTGGCGATCGGTTGGCTTGGGTGGCAGCATTTTCGTCATCGGAAGCAGAAATAGACCGGAGGAGTTTCGAAGGATCATGGGCCAGATAGCAACGAGCGTCAGTTACAGTTTCACGATGCGGTTACGTCTCCTGAACGTCACGGGGATGTTCGCGAAGATCCTGCATGTCATTGCGAAGCATGAGGGTGATCCTGGCGCGGTGGACGTGGTGCGGGCGGACCGGCAATACAAGGTGCGCGACCTGACGGTGAGCGCTCGCGACGACGAGCATGCGCGAGAGATCATCGAGTCGATCAAACGCGTCAAGGGCGTTGATGTGATCAACGTATCCGATCGCGTGTTCCTGATGCATCTCGGTGGGAAGATTCGCATTCAGAACAAGATTCCGCTGACGACGCGCGACGCGCTGTCGATGGCGTATACGCCGGGTGTGGCGCGGGTGTGCATGGCGATTGCCGAGGACAAACGCAAGGCGAGCACGCTGACGATCAAGCACAACTCCGTGGCGGTTGTCAGCGACGGTTCGGCGGTGCTGGGGCTCGGCAACATTGGACCCGAAGCAGCGATGCCCGTGATGGAAGGCAAGGCGATGTTGTTCAAGGAATTTGGCGATATCGACGCCTATCCGATCTGCCTGCAGACGCAGGAGACCGAGGAAATTATTCGTGCCGTGAAATGGATTTCGACCGGGTTTGGCGGCATTAATCTGGAGGACATCAGTGCGCCGCGATGTTTCGAGATCGAGGAGCGGCTCAAGGAGGAACTCCGCATTCCCGTGTTTCACGACGATCAGCATGGCACCGCGGTTGTGGTGCTGGCCGCAGCGCTGAATGCGCTGAAGCTGCTGAAGAAGAAGATGAGCGAAATCAAGATTCTGATCGTCGGCGCCGGCGCAGCCGGAGTGGCAGTGACGAAGATGCTGCAGGCAGCCGGGGCGCGGCACGTTATCTGTTGCGACCGCAAAGGGATCATCTGCCGGAAACGGCTTCCGGATCTGGACGTCAGCAAGACATGGCTGGCGGCGCACACCAACGACCGCAACGTCAGCGGGTCGATTGAGGATGCGGCTCGGGGCGCACATATGTTCGTCGGCGTCAGCGGACCAGGAGTCTTTACGGTCAAGGCGCTCAAGAAAATGGCGAAGGATGCGATCGTATTCGCGCTGGCGAATCCGACACCCGAGATCATGCCCGAAGAGGCGGAGCCCTACGCGCGGATCATCGCCACGGGCCGGAGCGATTACCCAAACCAAATTAACAATGTGCTCGCTTTCCCCGGCATCTTCCGCGGCGCTCTCGATGCCCGCGCGACAGCGATCACGGAGCCGATGAAACTTGCCGCGGCGAAGGCCATTGCGAGCTGCATCACTCCAGACGAACTCAGCGAGGAATACATTATTCCGAGCGTTTTCAACAAACAGATCGTTCGCCGCGTGGCGCGCGCCGTCGAGCAGGCTGCGTATGCGGGCAAGGTGGGGAAGCGGGCGAGGGGATAGACGATGCCAGCGCCCAGTCAGGATGATAACATCTGCGCGACGGTTGGATTCGGTGACATTTTTGTCGTCGCGAACAATGCAAATCTCGGAATGGTTACGAGTTCTCTGGATATCGGTGCGGCAGCGAATATGGCGGCGAGACGTGCGAGACTTATTCGGTAAGCGCAAGCGTTTGTGTCAGGGAGCCTGGATTCAAGGGTTTTCTGCGGCTGCGACTTGGCCCGATTCTTGCGTTGTCAGCGAACGATATGAAACGCGTGTTGGCTGTGGACGATGATCCCGGCGTTCTTCAGACGTTCACCGATGCTCTCACTGCCAAGGGGTACGAAGTAGTCGCCACAGATCAGGTTGACGGGGTGATTCCGCTGCTACGCAGCCAGCGGTTTGATCTTGTGATGCTGGATCTACAGATGCCCCGCAGAGATGGGTTCGACCTGTACGGTGAGTTCGCCCCGTCCCACGATGTGCCCGTGCTTTTCATCAGCGGCTTTGCGCGATTGTTTTCGCCGGTGTCGCCCGCGTTTGCCGGCCTGTGGATCGAGCAATTCTCCCACGGGCGTACCGACATTCTCTACAAGCCGTTCGCGATTACGGAGTTGTTTGAGAAGGTCGAAGCGCTCATTGGCAGCAGCGAAGAAATGACAAATGGAATTCGACCGGAAAGTTGACCTGGACATCAACTGCCGAGTTCGCCGGGTATTGGTCCGCCACTGGATCGATCTGGGGAAGATCTCCGTGCGGACGGCGCGATCCGTCGTATCACTCAGTGGGAGTCTGAAGCGATTGCCCCACATTGCGCCGGATATCGACGCCGCGACCCCAAGCAGCGTCCTCGAAGAGATCAAACACATCCCAGATGTCCGGCGTTTGCAATTGAGCCTCGACAACTGTGACGGGTTGTCTTTCGAGAACGTTTGAGCCAGCGGATCCTCGGGGAAGAAGGAGCGAATTCTCGCCGTGGTTCATTGTCGACCCCTAGTGAAACGCCTTCCAAGTACGTCGGCGCGCTATCGGTTCGCTTGAGGCGACTGCGCGATATGCCGGGCCTGTCGCGGCGGCACACGGATGTTGGCAACCGTGCGCGAATGCTGTGCGTCACGTTGAACGACGTGCTCGATTTGGGGTCGGGGCAGACCGCCCTCTTGGGTGAGATAGCATGTGACGAGTTCCCGCAGGCGAGGCAGCGCGATGTTGTGCGTCTGCCGAGTTTGCGTGTAGAGCCAATCGGAAAAGCGTTGGAAGCTGTGAAACGGCGAGCTACCACGCCAGATTAGAGGAGCCGTCTCGATGAAGTTGCCACTGTTGGCGACGAGGTCCCAGTACCGCGCGAACCGGCGCAGCCGTTGCATCCTGAAAAAGTCGATGAGTTTGGTCTGGAGAATCTCGTAAGGTGGATGCGGGCTGTAGACCATTTCCCACTCACGATCATGGCGGACAATCGGGGTCCCACGCAGCCGCTTGAGTAAGCCGACCTGTATCTCCTGTGGGCCGAGCGCAACCAGCCGGTCGAAGCCGGCGGCGAAACTGGCGATATCCTCGCCCGGCAGGCCGACAATCAGATCCGCATGCACGTGGACGCCGGTTTCCGAACGTAACCATCGCAGATTCTCTTCGGCCCGGGCGTTGTCCTGCCGTCGGCTGATGAGCCTGGCGACCGCTTCGTTGAATGTCTGGATGCCGACTTCGAACTGAAGGGCGCCAGGTGGAAACTCCTTGATTGCTTCACGCAGAGCTGCCGGCAGGCGGTCGGGGATCATCTCGAAATGCACGAACAATCCCGGCCGGTATCGCTCGAGAAAAAACCGTAGGATGACGGAACTGACCTTGATATCGAGATTGAAGGTGCGGTCGACGAACTTGAACTGGCGCACGCCGCGATCCAGCAAGCGCTGCATCGCCGCCAGAAATGCATCCAGCCGCGCGCTACGGACGGGGACATCGAGCGACGATAGGCAGAACTCGCATTCGTAAGGACAGCCGCGAGAGGCCTCCACGTAGATGACGCGATGAGCGATATCGGCGTCAGTATACAGTTCATAGGGAAGAGCCAGCCGGTCGAAATCGGGGAGGGGAGCCGGAATGACGCGGGAGCGGGGCGGAGCTCCAGTCAGGATCTGCACGCAGAGATCGGCAAAGGCCAAATCGCCTTCCCCCGCGATCACATAGTCCGCAACGCGAGCGATCTCCTGTTGCTCGCACTCGTAACTGACCTCCGGTCCGCCGAGAATCACCGTCAAATCGGGCCGCAACCGTTTCAGGTCTGCCACCACCTGCAGCGATTGTGTCGCATTCCAGATGTACACGCCGACGCCGACGATTCGCGGTTCGTGGCGGAGGATGACTTCGACGACGTCGAGAGGACGTTGGTTGACGTCAAATTCGAGGATCTGCGCGCGCGACTGCAGCCCGCCGAGGTTGGCCATCAAGTACCGCAGCCCAAACGAGCAATGCGCATACTTCGCGTTAAGCGTGGTGAGAATGATGTCCGCCATTCCGAAGGCGCATTATTCCACAACCCGCGCTTCTCGGAAAGATCGGAAACCTCCTCAACCCCAGACCAGCTTTTCAGACTTGGGGGAATCGGTAATGCTTGGTGCGCTACTTCGCGCCCAGCGGCGTGAAACGGAATTTTTGTCCCCCCACGCTGGCTTCAAACATCAGCCCGCTCTTGGCGATGGTGAACACCAGCACGCCGTTTTTGTACTTCGCGTCAGCCGACGCACTTTCCGCGGCGGCCACCGCGTTGATACCGGCGCTCATGGCCCACTCATTGACCTTCAATCCGTCCAATGCGCTCTTGGTCTCGAAGAAGATCACCTCGGCATACTCCTGTCCGCCCAACTGTGCGCCGATCGTCACCTGAGTCATCTTGCACGTGCCGATCAACCGCCCCTGCTCATAGACCTCACCGTCACCCGCCGCCGCGCCGATGCCGATCGCGCCCTTGCCGACGCTGGGAAGAACCGCATAGCCGTACGCGGTATCGAAAAGCTTCGCCACGTTCGTGCTGTCGCTCTTGAAAAGCTGAATGGCGTCCTTGACCTGATCATCCAGCGTCTTTTCCCCCGCGCTCAGTGGCGGACAAAACCCCGCGAGCACCAAAGCGACAATGATACTGCAAAACCTCAACGCTCTCATCGTTCCTCCTCCTTGTAGACTGCTGCCGTTGCCGAGCAATCTGCCGGTGAGTGTATACAGGCCGCCCGCAAAAAGCAAAGCTTTAGATTCGCTCATTTCCGCTCTTGCGCCCCGCGCCGGCTCCGCTCATACTGAAGCCACACAAATTGATGACACCGAATTAATCATAGACAGAGGAGAGACCGATGAAAGTCAAGAATTTGCTCCGCGTGCTTACCCCCCTCGCGTTGATCGCATCCGCATCCCTCAATGCCCGCGCCTGGGATGGCTCCGGCCACATGCTGATCGGCCAGATCGCTTACGACCGCCTCAGCGACAAAGCCAAAGCCCGCGTCACCGAACTCGCCGCCAAGCTCGAAAAGGACGGCACCCCCTACAACGCCGTCAGTATCTGCTGCTGGGCCGACGACATCAAAAGCCCCGTCGCCGATCCCCGCTTCCGCGGCCTCTACAAGTCGTGGCACTATATCGATATCGGCTGCTCCTCCAATGACCCCGACGTCCTGGCCCATCCGCCCACCCTCACCCCGACCAACGGCAACGTCGTCGTCGCGCTCCCGTACTGCCTCAACATCCTCCGCACCGGCCAAACAAATTCCCTCGTCCCCAGCGAATCCGTCGCCCTCGCCATGGTCATGCACTTCGTCGGTGACATCCATCAGCCCCTCCACACCACCGCCCGCTACAATCCCGATCCCAAACCCGGCGACAAATACCGCGACGACGCCGGCGGCAACGGCGTCAGCGTCGCCAACCTCGACGACGCCATGTGGGGCAAAAACCTCCACTCCTTCTGGGACGAGGCCTACCGCCGCTACTACGACAACGGCCAGGTCAAAATCTCCGACCCCATCAACCACGCCGACGCCCCCGATTCCCCCGAGCTCATGGACTGGATGAAAAAACTCGCCCCCGACGCGCCCCCCGCATCCGCCGACCTCTCCTTCGACGTCCTCAAATGGGCCAACGAATCCCACGCCATCGCCTGCTCCCAGGTCTACGGCACGCTCGGCGCCCCCTACGGCGCCCGCAACATCATCCTCACCGAGGACTACGTCAAAGCCGGCACCGACACCGCCCGCCGCCGCATCGTCCTCGCCGGCTACCGCCTCGCCGCTCTCCTCAACGACCTCTACGGCAAATAACCATACCGCGGCTTCCCAATCGGTCCCACGTCGCATGGCCAGCGTTCTCAGGAGGAGAACACTGCCAAACGAACCCATTTTTGCCCGAACGAAGCCATCAAGAAGCCAAAACAAAGCCACCAAAACCCCCGAACGAAGCCAAACGAAGCCAAGTGACAAATTGTCTCACTCGACAACCCAACCGCCTGCCAACCAATCCCTTGGGTGACTGGTAACCCCCCAAAACAACTGGCTTCGTTTCGCAGATATAGGGGGGTGGGGGGTACCCCCCAGTTTGGACTGCGCCGACTCGCCTGCTCGCGAGTCGTATTCGGAGTCGGCGCTTTGCCCTTTTCCGTCCGGTGGGGTGAGGACCTGCTGCTCCCCATTCCCCTCGCCCCCACGGGGAGCCGAAGGCGGCACTAGCCGCCGAGACGCTCCGAAGCTCTGGACCGGAGTTCGGAGCAAAGGGCTTGCCCGCCTCAGGCGGGTCAGGGTGAGGGGGCGGTCTCCGCCTCCGTCGCCAAATATCAAAGAACCCCACCACCCCATCCTACGAGGATAACAATGTCAACCCTAAAGCGATAACCAAACCGCCGGTGTAGCCACGCCTCTGCGAGGCGTGCTCCTCAGCCGTTGCCTGTCCGCCTCAGGCGGATACCTCTCATGATGATGTATCCTCCGAGGATATATTGCCACACGACATGTCAGGCTCACCGGCTCACCTCCCACCAATCATCATTTCGCGCCTCATCCGCGACCGGCTCCGTCTGATCGACCTCAACTCCCAACCTCGCACTTCGGTGTAACAACCGCGCCCGGCCTTTCGTTCTCAGCTCCCAACCC
Organism: Verrucomicrobiia bacterium; assembly: GCA_035501175.1. Lineage (GTDB taxonomy): Bacteria > Verrucomicrobiota > Verrucomicrobiia > Palsa-1439 > Palsa-1439 > Palsa-1439. The sequence continues at coordinate 91,429 of DATJWQ010000019.1, forward strand.
GGCAACAGATGCGTTTCCGTGATCGACTCCGTGGTTCGAGGTTTGTCCCCGTCCTTACCCCCCATCTCCACGCGGCCACCGCCGCCATACATCTAACTATGATGTATCGCTAAGACCGCCTAACAAAACCGCCTGTGATATAATCTGAGCACACCAAGGAGGGGTGGAATGACCAGGTCTCAACATTGATACATTTGCGTCCCTCTGCTCGCCCGCCTCGTGCCCCGTCCTCGACACTGCCTCCCGAGCTTCGACTTCCAGCCTGTCGACTTTCACCCCTCCTGCCTTTCCATGATACCATAGACTTTATGGTATCAGCTTCTTCAGCCCCCCCCGACGCATGTCACGGAAATGTATGTCCCGTCTCACCGCGCCCCGACGCCTGATCTGCCCATGATGTATCGCTAAGCGAAATAACAGAACGACATTGGGAACAAGTCTGTTTAATACGCAACTGAAAATGCAGCGCGCATCAAGCCCCGGCTTTGCCGGTAAGGCTTTCGAGTCAGATCGCACCATCGCAGCCTGTCCTCGCCCTCACCATTTTCCTCACCGCCGTCCGTTCCACGATTTCTCTTCCTCTTTCTCGTGCTCTTCGGGTCTTTTTCGTGGCCTTCCTGTTCCTCCGCCCCGAAGGCCCCAACCGGCTCCCGACTCCTCCTCCGACTTCACAGTTGACCATCCCCATCCCTGCCTGTATCTTCCGCCTCGGTCGCGTGCCAGGAGCCAAGGGGGGCACCAGATCAAAAAAGCGTGTTGTCACCAACACGCCAACCAACATACCAATTACAGGGGGACTGATCATGAACACCGCCGCGAATCGCCCAATCACCAATCGCCCATCCGCACCCAACACCCACACGCCAATCCATCTCCGTCCCTTCGCCCGTCTCCTCGCCGCCGCCGTTCTCCTGCTCGCCATCACCGCCGCCGCCCCCAACGCCCCGGCCCAAAACCTCTTCGTCGCCAGCGCCAACTCCAACACCGTCTACGAATTCGTCAGCACCGACGGCGTCCTCAGCACCAACCCCATCATCTTCGCCGCGGGATTGACATCCCCCATCGGCCTGGCATTCGACAGCAAGGGTGACCTCTTTGAAGGAGATGCCAACGGCAGGACGATCCACGAGTTCATCAACATCAACAACGTCCTCAGCACCAACGCAACCCTCTTCGCCACCAACGTCTTCGTCGATTTCCTCGCCTTCACCCCCGCTGGCGACCTGATTGATGGAGCCGGCGGCAGCCCTTCCATCATCGAATTCGTCAACACCGACGGCGTCCTCAGCACCAACCCCACCTTGCTCGCCTCCGGCCTGGCCGAACCCTCCGGGGTCACCGCCGATTCCGCCGGCGACGTCTTCGAGGCCAATAACGGCAGCGGCACGATCAACGAATTCATCAACACCGATGGCGTCCTCAGCACCAACCCCACCACCTTCGCCTCCGGGCTGAATGACCCCTTCAGCCTCGCCGTCGACACCGCCGGCAACCTCTTCGTCGCCGATAGCGGCAACAACTCCATCGTTGAATTCCTCTACACCGACGGCGTCCTCAGCACCAACCCCACCACCTTCGCCTCCGGGCTGAATGACCCCATCGGCCTCGCCTTCGACACCGCCGGCAACCTCTTCGCCGCCAATAGTGGCGTCAACACCATCATTGAATTCGTCAACACCGGCGGCGTCCTCAGCACCAACCCCATCACCTTCGCCTCCGGCATCGCCGGCCCCTGGATGCTCGCCTTCTCGCCCTCACCGGCC
>DATJWQ010000020.1:0-5185 GCA_035501175.1 Verrucomicrobiia bacterium
TCGCCGGCGATCGACGAGGTACTGTATCGTCGGCTTTATCTGGATTCTCCAGCCAGAGGTTCGCGCCTCGCCGCGTTCTCGGCGGCGTGGCGGAGACGGCGGGCGGACTTGGATCGGATTAACGACTTCGATGTGGTGTTCCTCCAGAAGGGGGTTTTCCCGGGTCTCTATTCCGGTTTTGAGAAGAAGCTCGCCGCTCGCAAGCCGCTCGTGTTCGATTTCGACGACGCGATCTGGCTGCCCCGCGTCGGCGGCTCACGTGTGCTTCAAGCGCTGCACCGTGAGAAGACGGTCCAGGATGTTATGCAACGGGCGGCGGCCGTTATCGCCGGGAATGCCTGTCTCGCCGAGTACGCCTCGCGATTCAACAAAGCCGTGACGGTTGTTCCCAGTTCGATTTGCCTGGAAAACTACCCGCAAGCGTCCGGCTCGAGCCTTGTCGGCTGGATTGGCAGCCGCACCACGTTGGCGTACCTCAAACCGCTAAAGCCAGCCTTCGAGTCCCTGGGCATCAGGCCCCGCGTTATCGCTTCGGGCAATCCCGTCCGCCTCGGGTTCGACGTCGAGTTCCGCCCGTGGCAATTGGAGACCGAGTTGAACGAACTGTCCCAATTCGGCATCGGCATCTCCCCGTTGCTGGACACGCCGTGGGAACGCGGCAAGTGCGGCGTCAAAATCCTCCAGTACATGGCCTGCGGGGTTCCCGTCATCGCCTCCCCCGTCGGTGTAAACCCGCAAATCATCACCCACGGAGTCAACGGGCTGCTGGCCACGCACCTCGAAGATTGGGAGCCCTCGTTGCTCTCGCTGATCTCCGACGCCAAGTTGCGTCAGCGGCTCGGCGCCGCCGGGCGCACCACAATCGAAAAACGCTTCCGCGCCGAGCGCGCTGCCGAAGCGGTTTATTCCGTCCTGCGCGCCCTCGCGTGAAACGCGCTTGCCGCCAGCGCGCACACCAACGGCATCACGGCCAGACTGAACCGCAGATCGGCGTAGCTCAGCGCGTGCACGAGCATCACGTACGCGATCAACGTCAACGCCAGCACCGAGTCCACGTCCCATGGCCAGCCCCGGCGTAAACCGATCCCGAGCAAACCCAGAAAAACGGCCTGCACGAGAACCGCGCCGATTCCGATCCGTCGCGCCGCGGACTCAAACCAGAACCGCACACACTTGCGCGCGCAAATCTCCACGGCCTTCAGCGGATCGCGTGCCATTTCTTCCCACGCCGCACGGTAGAAAATCCGGTCCAGTTCCACCACCGACGCTCCCGGGTGCCCCGACTCGATCTCCTGTACCGCCAACATCCACTCCGATTTGCCCGGTCCTTCCCACAGCCCGAGTGTCGGCTGATAATTGCCAATGAACGTCGTCACGCCACCGCGCTCCGTCGCCACCGGCACAAACGCGCCGTGTGTCACCACATAATTCCGATACGTCCACGGCGCCACCAGCATCACCATCCCTGCCACCAGCATCGCCACACGCGACAGCGGCACGCGATGCAAATACGCCAGCGCCAGCACCAACACCGGCCACGCCAGAAACGTCGGCTTGCACAAATTCACCACCGCCAGCAGCCCCCCCGCCGCCAGCCACAACCACGCCCTCCGCCCGCGAAACGCCGCCACCTGCACACACACATACCCCGCCAGCAAAAACGCCGTCATCGTCTCCTTCCCGATGAACGCCACCCGCCATATCGCAAACGGATACACCGCCCACAGCGCCGCCGCCTCCCACCTCCGCCCCGCCAACACAAACACCAGCCACACCGTCATCGTATCCAGCAGCGCCTGCACCACCTTCGCCACCATCGGCGCGCCGCATACCGCCAGAAACACCGGATACACCGGCCCCCGCGTCACATCCACATACTCCCCCTCGCGCACCGCCTCCGCGATCTGCCCATACGCATCCCCGTCCTCGCGCAAATGCATCCGCGGCGCGATTGCGGGGAACACGACAAAGACAAACGCCAGGCGCACCACAAGCGCCAGCGCCAGGCAGATCAATAAGGGATGTGACACCGTCGTCTGCATCGAACAGATGGTGGGCGCGACAGGACTCGAACCTGTGACCTCACGGGTGTGATCCGTGCGTTCTAGCCAACTGAACTACGCGCCCTTCCTCCAAAGCGGCCCGCACCCTACCAGCCCCCCAGCCCCTTTTCAAGCCCCACTTCATCCGCCCCTCCCGCACCCTCCACAAACCCAAAACCGAGGTGCCAGCGCAGCGCCAAGCCGAGTCGGACGGAGCCGAAGCGGAGCGAAGACGCCATCCTCGTCGTGCCTCGGTCGCAAACCCGTTCTCGCCTGCGGCAAACGGACACACGCAGTGCGGGCCCCAAGCCTTCGTGAACGTGCCAAACGAAGCCACTGTTCTGCCCAAACGAAGCCATTTATACCCCGAACGAAGCCAAACGAAGCCAAGTGACAAATTGGCTCATTCGACATCGCAACCAACTGCCAATCAATCCCTTGGGAGACTGGTAACCCCCAAAAACAACTGGCTTCGTTTCGCAGATATAGGGGGGGTGGGGGTACCCCCCCGCCCAAGGGCAGGCTCCCATGCCCGCCCTCCTGCCTAAAGCCGCACCGAAGACGAGTGATAACCATGCCGTGCCGAGGGCGCTAAAAGCTCCGTATATCAAAGAACTAACAACTTTCCGCATCCTATCTCATCCCGATATACTTGTCAAATCCAAATCCGGTATTCGCACCCACCGCCGGTCTGTTTTCCGGATCGTAGGGCAAGCCGGCCGGTGTAACCCGAATCCCTTTCGGGGTTGCCGCCGCGCGGTGGTCGCGCTGTAGCCGCGCTCGCTAAGCGGGGGGCCTTCCGCCCCAGGGTCTCCTCGCCTCTTCAGGGGGGAGAGGATCAAGGTGAAGGGGTACAGCACCTTCCCGGTTCTCGGGCCTTCCTCTGAATTCTGGATTCTATCTGATGCAGGTTCAGGACATCGGTAACACCTAAACGAGGAGTCTGGAGCGGATGCGCTTTGGGGATGCCTTGGAAAGAATATCGACCGATGGACCAGCGGATTGACCAGCGTGGCGTCATTGCTTCGTCTGATCGTAAGTCACGAGATGTGATTCGTCCGCGAGGAACCGTTTCACGTCAACGTCGCTGAGATGCGGATCGTTCTGTGCCATGACCTTCCCCAGGGACTCGAAACCCGAAAACCAGTCCTCGCTCATGTTGCGCTTCCGTACGTCGTTGACGTACGGCTTGCAGGCGATCCACCAGCGATCCACGTAAAAACCAAGTTGCCCGCCCACCAGGTCCCGGTCGATCAGGCCACGACTAAACAGCGCGCCGATGTCATCGAAGGCGTCCAACACCGTCGTGTCGATTTCGTCAAATCGAGCCGGGTCGTACTGTGGCGTTAGCTGTTTCGCCAGCATCCGCCGGGCGCGCTTCATTTCATCAGAGTCAAATCGTTGTTGAATCTCCAGCCAGGTCTGCACGCCCAGTTGGGTCGCGCTCGCCTCCTTCGAGTCCAGCGCCATCTGATGCGTCTCGACAACCATGCTGTGTGTCTCCGCCGCCATCCGATGGTTCTCCAGCGCCAACCAGATCGTCGCCGCGGCAAGGATGATGGTGGCGATTTCGAGAGTGTACTCGAAGATCCACGCAGAACGGCGTCGCTCCATGTGGCGAAGTCTACTGAACCGCTTCCACCTTGGCAAGACAGCGCCCACACTTCGCCCGCTGTTTGCTGACAATGCTCACCGCCTGCGTCGGCGCCATGTTCAACCGCGGTCCGCTGTCGCCACCCCTCTCTGTCGGCGTGCTCCATTCCTCCCCTGACGCCGCCCCCTTGGCATCTCCCCGCCCCTTGAGGGAGAGGATTAAGGTGAGGGGTGCCCCACGCCGCCCTTCAGGCTCTTCGTGTCTCCTTCGTGCTATTCGTGTACCCGCCAAGCCACGACCCGCCCTCGATTCCTTATCGGGGTTGCCGAAGGCATCACGTGGCCCTCGATTTCTCATCGGGGTTTCTTATCGGGGCTGACCCGCGAACCCCCACCTGTTCCATCCGTCCTTGGCGGGCTCGCCCTGACCGGCCCCGAACAGGCCGAGTTCAGTACCATTGTCGCCTTCCATAACCTGTTGCCCCCAACGACATCCCCCTTAAAATGTCCGGAGCTTTGCAGGCTAATCGTGTCTCACTCGCCGCGAAGACAAACGAACCAATACGTCGCCGCACCTTCCGCTCAAAAGGCAGGCACCAAGCACCGGCATCGGGTACGCAGTTACCACGAAACACTTGAGACTTTATCTTCAAGACCATCCCGAGCTTCTGAAATAGCGCCGCCTGAGGCCCCACCGCCTCGACGCGCTCCGATCCCCGCCCCAAAAAGCTTTCGGGGTTGACCACTCACACCTCCCCATCGTATCCTGTCCTATGGTTGGGTCGCCACGACGCCAACCAATAATGCGCCGCGCAGAGAACGGGCGCGGGAATCAGCACCGATGTGAGAGCTGCCTCCATCAGTAAGCAAAACACTATGGAGATGCGACGAGAATAACTACTTTGCAACCCATGCCACCCAGCAGCGTATTTATCGAAGAGGACTAAGTGACGATCCCACAGACTCGCACCACGCCGCGCGCCATTCTGTTCCTCGGCGCGGGCGCTTCACAATTCGCCGGCTACTGTACTTTTCAGTCTTTTGACACCCTGTTCTTGGATCCTAACGTCAGGCAAGCCGAGAAGCTGCCTCCGGTACAAGACACAACGCTCGAATTGATGCGTGAATTACGGTCCTCCCTCGAAAACCAGAGGCCGCCTCGACCTGTTACACACGACAACTATCTCTGGTTGCTGAACAAGTACCGCGAGTTTTGCGACACGTATTACAAAGGCGACTCTGTCAGCACTCGGGTTGGTAACCGCGCCGATCACCTAGGCTCAATTATCGATCGCTTCCAACATCATATTGATACTACGATTGGTGATATTACAAACACAACGATTCATCACTACTCCATGAATCGCGCCACACTGCTCAAATCGAGAGATGCGAATGGCCTACAGATGCTTCTACTGATTCTCGCATAATATAGTGACATTTCTTGGCGGGTGTGATAGTGTTGGCGGCATGGGGAATACAAGAGGCGTCAGACGGGACTTCAAGGAACTGGAGCGGCGGCGACTTCAGGCCGCCAAACTATTCGATCG
>DATJWQ010000021.1:0-10955 GCA_035501175.1 Verrucomicrobiia bacterium
CGCGATCGAATAGTTTGGCGGCCTGAAGTCGCCGCCGCTCCAGTTCCTTGAAGTCCCGTCTGACGCCTCTTGTATTCCCCATGCCGCCAACACTATCACACCCGCCAAGAAATGTCACTATATTATGCGAGAATCAGTAGGACAGTTGTGGAGCGTATTGAGCGGGCGGCGGAGGGGGGAAAGGACGGGCGGCAGGCAACGACTCGGAACGGCGGGATACGCCCGTCGAACGGGGCATCCCGCCCTACAACCCGCGACATGGGGCAAAGGTGGTCGATTAAAGCGGTTATCATTGAGCGATTATTGTGCTGGTGTCGGGCGGGGGATTGTGGTAGAGTCGGGGTGGTTATTTGACATAGAGGATTGTTTTGCACTCGGTCGCGCCCGCTCGGCTCGCCCGAATGGGCCGCCTGCGGCGTTGGTTTGCCGCGAAAACTTCATCGCGGCGTCTCATGCGGCCAGTGCCGCATTCGGCTCCGCCGCTCCCAGCGGCTCGGCTTTGAAATTGGGGGTGAAGGACCGAGGATGCGGCTCACCGGGAGGTTCGCCCTCCAGCCAGGACGGACTGACGGCGTGCTGGGCCGGCCCCCTGACCTCAATGCTCTCCCGCGCAGGGGCGAGGAGACGGGAAGGGCGGATCCGCGCCTGGCTGGCGCGGTATCTACAACCCTGAAAGAGTTCGGGGCAGGCAGCCCGCCCCACAATTCGGCGGGATGCGGCGCGCCGGACGAACGGCGGGGTGGCGAGAACGGCAAAGCGGTGACAAGTCACCGCACTCCAAAACGGACAGACCTCCCTTGGCAAGCGAGGGGAGGGGGGCACCCCCCCGGTTCTGCGAAACGAAGCCAACGATTTTTGGGGTGGTGTGGTCGTGGATAATATTGAGGGACAGGATGTTGGGAAAGTTGGGGCGTAGATTTTTGCATTGGCTTCGTTTGGCTTCGTTCGGGGGTTTTTGGGGGTGTGCGGAGGGGTTTTGGTGGGTAAGTGAGGGCGATTTTCGGTTGGAAAGAGCGTGGAATGGGCTGTGAAAATGGGCGGTCAAAAAGACAGTTGCAAAGGGGCGGGAAAAGCCGTACAAGAACAGACCATTCGCGCTCGTCCCGACGGTCGGAATGAAATCGGAGTCGGCGGTTGAGTCGATGGGAGCGCGAGCGAGCGAAACGTGTGAGTTCAATGAGTCAACATAGCTGACCCGAACAGGGCCAACAGGAGATCGCAGCAATTCAACAATTTGTCCGCGTTAATCAGAAGATTCGCGCCCGCGAAGTGCGGGTGGTAGACTCAGACGGCAAGCAACTCGGGGTCATCTCGATCAGCCAGGCGCTGTCGGCGGCGCAGCAGCAGGGGATGGACCTGGTGGAAGTGGCGCCCAACGCGACGCCGCCGGTATGCCGGATCGTTGATTTCGGGAAGTTCAAGTACGAGCAGGAGAAGCGGGATCGCGAGGCGCGCAAGCATCAGCACGCGACGAAGCTCAAGGAGATCAAGATCCGGTTGAACATCGATCCGCATGATTATGTGACGAAGTGCAATCACATGCGGGATTTTCTGAACGACGGGATGAAGGTGAAAGTGACGATGATGTTGCGGGGCCGGGAGAACGCGCATCCCGAGTTTGGCAACAAGATGATGCAGCGGATCATCGAGGACCTGACGGATTGCGGTCGGCCCGAGGTGATGCCGAAGCTGATGGGGCGGAGCATCACGATGATGATCTCGCCGTTCCGCGGTGCGGGGAAGAAGGCCGGGGAGCAGAAGGCGAGCGCGACGAGCGAAGCGTAGGAATTTTGGATTTTCAGGAAGGAACCAGGACATGCCACGTTGGAAATCAGCGAAGACGAAGAAGGCCGCGGCGAAGCGGTTCAAGATCACCGCGACCGGGAAGGTGATGCGGTACGGGGCGGGCAAGCGACATTTGCTTGGCCATAAATCCTCGAAACACAAGCGCCGGCTGGGGCTGACCAAGGCCGTCAGCGAGACGCACAAGCATCATATTACGGATGTGCTGCCATTCAGCCATCGCGGCTAAGCGTGGGACGAACTGTTAAAAACCGTTAAAATCGTTACAAGGTAATTTCCGATGCCAAGAGCCACCAACGCACCCGCGAGTCAGCGCCGACGCAAACGAATGCTGTTAGCCGCGAAAGGTTATCGCGGCTGGCGCAGCAAGAAATTCCGTTACGCCAAGAACGCCGTGTGGCACGGGCTGACGTACAGTTTTGCCCATCGCAAGGACAAGAAGGCGGACTATCGCGCGCTGTGGAACCAGCGGATCAACGCCGCGTGCCGCGCGGAGGGGACGACCTACAGCAAGTTTATTGCGGCGCTGAAGAAAGCGAACATCGCGCTCGACCGCAAGAGCCTGTCGGATTTGGCGACGAACGACCCGAAGGCGTTCAGCGCGGTGCTGGCGGCGGCGAAATCGTAGGAGCGCGCTCCGGTCGCGAGGGTAGGGCGCTGTTTGAAATCCCTCTTGCGCGCAGCAGCAAAATCCTCCACAGGATTGGAGTGAAGCCGTGACAGCAGAGCAAGTCAAGAAGGTCCGAGAACGAGCGCCCTTCCAGGAATATCGCCTGTTTTTGTCGGACCAGAGAAGTTTTCTCATTGAGCACCTTGATTTTCTTTGGGTGATCCCCGGCGGTAGGAACATCGCCATCGCCGATAACGCAGGGGCAGTTGAGATTATCGACTTGATTCATGTCACCAGCCTGAAGGTTAACGGGGCGCAAAGTGGATAGGATGGCCGCACCAGATGCGCCTGCACAAGCGAATGACACTCATTGCGATTCTTGTCGCGTTGCCATTCGTTGTTATGGGCAGTCTCTCCTGGGGCGGGCCGGGAGAAGCCGATTTCTTCAGTGACGCGATCTACAGCTTGGGTCTCCCTCTAACGCAAATCGTGCTGGGTCTCCCCGCGCGTCTGGGGCGATCCCTCACGCGCAAGGATGATCTTTGGGCTTTGCCACTTGCAAATCTTCTGTTTCTTGTGCAGTGGATCTTATGGTCACAGATTGTGGCTTTTGCCGTTAGACCGGTGAAGAAAGTGCGCGAGAAGCTTGAGTCTGGCCCTTTGAGGTTCGAGGTGATGGGCGGTTTCTCCGTTGTTTTCGGAACCTATGCTACGGTTGCTGCCTGCGCCAGCGTCGCTAGTGGCCAGGAGCGATACTTGCCAGGTTGCATTATCGCCGCGATTTGCTGCCTTTCGGTTGGCGTCGGCCTCATCTGTCAGAGGAAACTTGCCGCAGTGTTGTTCTCGCTCGCCTTCGTAATTTTCGCTCTATCGCTAACCGTTGCAGGCATTGGTGGGATTCCATTCACGTCGTTTCCGCGCCTCATTCCGGTTGTACTTGTAATGCTGCTTCCGAGCTGGACCACATGGCGTTGGTGGGGCGAATTAAAATGACTTACCACGTCAGCAATTTGAAGGCGTGGGTCCAGTCATTGCGGAGGAAGCCGGGGATGCACCAGAGCATACAGAGCGGCTCGATGGCGCGCGCGGCTTCGGCTTTGCCCATGTCGGCGGTTTCCCAGCCGAACTGATTGAGGATTCCGCTGACGATTTTCTTCGCGGCATCGTCGTTGCCGCAGATGAACATCGTCGGTTTCCCGCCGCGGAATTGCGGATTGATCATGCAGGTGTTGCCGACGGAATTGAACGCCTTGACGAAGCGCGCGGTGGGGAACTCCTGCTGCAGCTTCTCCATTAATGATTGATTGATATCGGTGAAGAACTTCAGCACGCCATTCGTGGGCGGTGCATCGGCGATGGGATTGCAGGTATCGATTACGGGTTTGCCGGCAAGGTTCGCCGGACCGGCGGCGCGCAGGGCATCGGCTGCGACCGTGCCTTTGACGGCCACGAGCACGAGCTCGCCGAATTTTGCGGCCTGATCGAAACTGCCGACACGGCCTTTCGGATTTTGCGCGGCCCAGTCCGTCAATTTGGCAGCAGAGCGCGTACCCATCGTTACGTCGTGACCGTGCTTCAGAAAACCGCTGCCAAGTGTTTTTGCCACGTCACCGGACCCAAGGACGCCAACTTTCATGATGATCTCCTGTTTTGAAGATACGGTAGCACTGACCGAAGTTGGCGCAAGCGACACGCCGACCGGCATCGGGTATGGTTAGACGGCTCGCAGCTTGGCCAATTCGCGCTTGCGCAATGTGAATCGGCAGATCTTGTCGTAACCGCACGCGCGGGCGAACGTGGCGGCCCTGCCGAAATCGGTGCCGACATCGTGGGGGACGTGGGCATCGCTGCCGAGGGTAATGGGGACATTCAGGCGGTGGGCGATGCGGAGGAACGGTTCGCTCGGGTAGATTTCCTTGCACGGCTTGCGGAGACCGGCCGTGCTGACTTCGATCGCGACGCCGGACTCGGCCAGGGCGCGCAACGCGTCCTCGAACACGTTCGTGAAATCGGTCTTCGGGCGGAAGTTGAATTTCTTTGGGAGATCGGGATGGGCGAGGGAATCGAAGAGGCGCGAGCGGGCGGCTTGTTTCCAGAGGTCGAAGTACTCGCGCCAGCGTGCGTCGACGTCTTGGGTCGCCCAGTCCTCGGCGCTGCGGTCGACTGGAAACTCGCCGATGTAATGGACGCTGCCGAGAAAGTAATCCCACGGATACATGGCGGCGAGATCCCGCACCCAGGCTTCGCAGCCCGGGAGAAAATCGATCTCGAGACCGAGCTTGATCGGCAATTGCGGGAACTTCGCCTGCGCATCACGGACCCAGCCAACGTAGGTTTCCAGGTCGGACTTCTTCATGTGCCAGTCGGTCTCGCGGTCGGCCAGCGGGGCGTGGTCGGAGCAACCGATCTCGTCGAGGCCGCGTTCGATGGCGACACGGGCGCAATCGACGGGACGGCCGGTGCCATCAGTCAATTCGGTGTGCATGTGGTAGTCGATCAGCATTGCGACGAAGTGTAACGGTTTCAGCGGGTAGCGCAAGGTTGGAAGCGGCGCGTCGGGGGAGGGTTGCCTCACCACTTGTCGGATGGCCGGACTTTCGGTAGACTGAAGAGCGATGAGGAAACTGCTGCTGCCCATAGCATTGTTTTTGGCGGGCCTGTTGTTGCTGGCAGCGGGGGCATACTGGTATGTGGGGAAATTTGGCTCGAATGGCGCCGCGCCCGTGGCGGGCTATCGGTGGTAAGGAGACCATGGCACGGATCAAGAAACTGTTACATACGCGCTATCGCGTGAACGATTTGGAGAAAACTGTGGCGTTTTACCGCGACGTACTCGGGCTGAAGGAGACGGGGCGCCACAAATCACCGCGCGGCTCGGAGCTGGTGTTCATGAAGGCGCCTGAAAGCGAGGAGGAGATCGAATTGTGCGCGTATCCCGCCGCCGGGCCGGTCCACGTGCAGGCCGACTTGACTCATCTGGCGTTTGAGGTGGACAATCTCGATGCGTTCGCCCGGGAATTGGAGAAGAAAGGCGTCAAGCTCTCCGATGGCCCGACGAAATCCGGCTTGGGGATGGTCTTCGCGTTCGTCGACGCGCCCGAAGGCTACGAAATCGAACTGATTCAGCGCGCAAAATCGTGACAGCCAAACCTGAACTTATTATCGCGCCGTCGATTTTGGCGGGGGACTTCGGGAATTTCGCTCGGGACGCGAAGCGAGCGGAAGAGGGTGGGGGAGATTGGCTGCATTGCGACGTGATGGACGGTCATTTCGTTACGAATATCACCTTTGGCCCCGACACGATCGCTGCTTTTCGAAAGGCAACGAAGCTGCCGCTCGACGTTCACCTGATGATTGAGCGGCCCGACCTGTATGCCGAGCGGTTTATCGACGCGGGTGCCAGCCATGTGATTGTGCATCTGGAGGCACATCATGATGTGGGCAAGACACTGGCGCTGATTCGCGCGCGCGGGAAGGCGGCCGGATTGGCGATCAACCCCGGCACACCGGCGGACAAGGCGCTTCCATTCCTGGGGCAGATCGATGAACTGCTGGTAATGACCGTCAACCCGGGGTTTGGCGGGCAGGCATTCATACCGGAGATGCTGCCGAAAGTGCGCGCGTTGCGGGCGGCGGCGAAGCACTTGCCAATTATCGTCGACGGCGGGATCAATCCGCAGACGGGCCGGCAATGCGTCGATGCCGGAGCGAACGTGTTGGTAGCGGGGAATTCATTGTTTCGACACAAGACACTGGACTTGCGGGAAGCCATTATGGAATTAAGGAAGGCATGCAATTGACGAAGATCAAATTCGGGACCGACGGTTGGCGGGGTGTGATTGCCGAGGATTTCACGTTTGAAAATGTGCGGCGCGTGGCGCAGGCGACGGCCGATTACTGGAACTCGCTCGTGGGCACGAATAAGGCGGCGATTGTCGGGTACGACAACCGGTTCCTGTCCGAGACGTACGCCAAGCTCGTCTGCGAAGTGCTGGCGGCCAACGGCATCCGGGCATTGTATCCGCCGTCGGCGGCCCCGACACCGGCGGTGACGTTTGCGGTGCGGGATCGGAAACTGGCCGGCGCGGTGATGATTACGGCCAGCCACAACCCGCCGCAGTTCAATGGCTACAAACTCAAGGCGCATTATGCCGGCCCGGCCGATCCGGAGATTTGCGGGCAGGTCGAAGCCCGGGTGGATCGGTCACCGGTGCGCACCATTGGTTTCGACGACGGGGTGAAAAGCGGAGCAATTGAGATTTACGATCCGCAACCGGCGCACGTGGCCGCGATCAAACGAATTGTTGACCTGAAGAAGATTCGCGCGGCGAAATTGCCGGTGGTTGCGGATTCGATGTATGGCTGTGGCGGACATTTGCTCGAGTCGCTGCTGGAGAAATCAGCGTGCAAAGTGCAGACGATCCGCGGCGAGCGCGATGCGTTGTTTGGCGGGGTCAACCCCGAACCGATCGGCAAAAATCTCGGCGCGCTGTGCGATGCCGTAAAGAAGGCGCGGGCGCAGATCGGTCTGGCGACCGATGGCGACGCGGACCGGTTGGGCATCGTGGACGACAAGGGCAAGTACGTATCCATTCAATTGGTGTTCTCGATGCTGTTGTTGCATCTGCTTCGGGATCGCGGCGAGCAAACGGGTCTGGTCGTGAAATCGGCCAACAGCACCGTGTTGATCGACCGCATCTGCAGGGCGCACGGGTTGAAGTTTGCCGAGGTGCCGGTCGGGTTCAAATACATCTGCGAAAAGATGCGGGAGACGAACGTATTGATCGGCGGCGAAGAGAGCGGCGGAATCGGCTTCCAGGGACATATCCCCGAACGCGACGGGATTCTGGCGAACCTGATGTTGCTGGAGATGCTGACCGTCACGGGCAAGCGGGTGAGTGAAATCGCGCGGGAATTACAGAAGGAATTTGGCACCAGCTTTTACGACCGGATCGACATGCATTTCCCGTTGACGAAGCGCGAGAAATTCATCGAGACGTTGCGGACCCAGCCGCCGAAGGAACTGCAGGGCGTCCCGCTGGCGCAGATGAAGGATTTCGACGGCGTGAAGTATATCTGCAAGGACGATTCCTGGCTGATGTTCCGCACATCCGGCACGGAGCCGATCATTCGCATTTACAGCGAGGCGTCGACGGAAGCCCGCGTCAGGAAGCTGCTCGAACACGGCCGGGCGCTGGCGGTGAAACTCGCCAAGGCGTAGTCGGCAGCAACCTTCAGCCAGCCGAATTGTGAGCTCCGCCGTCGAGATGTTCTGTCAATCAGAATGTCGCAGCGCCTTTTCCCTGGCAGGCTCTGCGGCCCGCCGGCATGGAGAAACCCGCGCATTGATAAAAAGTGGCCCGCGCGGCCGGTCGCGACTTGCAAATTGCCGAGGCTCAAGGCATTCTAGCTGTCGGAAGGGGTCGCCGTGATCGTAGGTGCCCAGACAACGACTACCCGAGCCAGGCTCCAGCTTGTTTCGGGAAATGGATCCGGTCGCGTGTTCGATCTGACGCAGGAACGCGTCAACGTCGGACGCGACGACGCGAACATTATTTGTGTCAAACACGACACCGTATCCTCCCATCACGCGCTGCTGGTACGGATTGGCGACCACTTCAAGCTCCGCGACCTGATCTCGACGAATGGCACGTATCTGAATGGCGAGCGGACCATGGATGCCATGTTGCGCCATGGGGATCTGCTTCGCTTCGGCGAAGTCGAAATGCGTTACGAGGAAATCGAGGCGCCGGCGATGTCTCCGCAGCGCGAAACCAAGGCGCCAGCGGCTGTGTTACCGCTGGGCCGGTCGCGGTCAATTGTCGCGGCGCCCACGGGTGATCGCTCATTCCGCATCATCGGCGCGGACGGGCGGACCTACGGACCCGTGAATGCGGACACGGTCAGGCTGTGGATCGCACAAGGGTTCGCGAACGCCCACACATGGGTGCCGGCCGAGTCCCGAGGCAACTGGAAGCAATTGCAGGGGTTTCCCGAATTCGCCGATGCGCTGGCGGCAAACGACATCGCAACGAACCTCCTGGGTACGCCACCCAAGGAGATGTTATGTGAAGAGCCGGTCAAGGTGGGTCCGGGGGCAGAATCGGGGCCGGCTCCCGGCATTCAAAGTGCCCCACCGGCAGTGAAGCCGCTGGGTACCCCACCGAGGAAACAGCGGCGCGGCATGTCCGCCGTGCTGGTTGGCGTAGCGCTCCTAGTTGTTGTTGGCGGGACCGTGGCGACATGGTGGTACGACCAATGGCCATTCAACATCCGCGGGCCATTGCGACGCTTCGCTCACGGAGCGGAAGGATTTATCTACGCGGACCCGAATTTCACGGCGGCGGAATTGGCGGAGGACAACCGGGACTTCGCCGGGTTCATGAAGGACGCCAAAGAGTTGGTCGACGATTATCCCGACAGCAGCCTGGCGCATTACATTCTAGGGGTGGCTTACGGGAAGATGAATTTCTTTGGCGATGCGGCCTCGAGCTTCCAGCAGGCGATCAGGCTGAAGCCGGACTATGTGGACGCATGGAACAACCTCGGCTGGGCGTATTCGAGGATGGGCAGGTTTGCCGACGCAGCCCCGGTATTCGAGCAGTTGGTCAAATTCACGCCAAGAGACCCACAGGTCTGGAGCAATCTGGGCGGGGCGCAAGCGGGGCAGGGGCATGAGAAGGAAGCCATCGTCGCGTACCTGATGGCGATCCAGTTGAAACCCGACTATGCCGATGCCCATTTCAATCTTGGCGTGGCCTATGCCGGCGAAGGCAAGTTTGAGGAAGCAGTAAGTTGTTTTCGACAGGCCATCAAGTATCAGGCGAATTTCCCCGAGGCATGGTTCAATCTGGGCGTCGTTTCCAACCGCGAAGGCAGCAACGACGAGGCTGCCGTGTTTTTTCAACAGGCCGTCAAGTTCCGTCCGGATTACGCTGAGGCATGGGGGGGGCTGGTGAAGACCTATCTCGCCATGCATGAATCCGAGAAGGCGGGGGAAGCCGCCCGCGAGATGAAACGGATCGACCCCGCCAAAGCCGAGCAGCTTGCCGAGGAATTGAGCCGCGAAGAGCCAAGACCGCTTGTCGACGCGGCGCTACCATCCGATGGGCCCCCATCTGATCCGTCGCGGGCCGGCGTCGCCAGCCAACCACCCATCGCCCCGTCCTCCGCAGGCAACAGTTCCGCAGAGCCGAACGCTCAGCAGCAGTAGTCGCATTTAGATTGTCGACCACGTCTCGTCTCGCGCCCTCCCTCCGCCCATCCAGCGTTCGAACCGCGAGATTTGCTAATTATCCTGTTGACATTCGCCGCGCACCTACCGTATAAGCTGTCCTGAGGGTTGTGCAAGAGGATCGCAGAGGGTAGGAGCGAGCTAAATCTTTTGGTCGCGAGAGGGGATAGGGCATGAATGTAACTAAGAATTCCAGCGGATTGTTGCGTGCATCGGCGGTGCTTCTGGTGTTGGTTCCAGCCTTGGTCAAAGCCCAAACAACCACCAACTATGGCAATGTGGTTGGAACGGACGTGGTCTATTCGAATGTAACTGAGACAGCAACGTCTCCGACGACCGCAGTCCCGCTTTATGGTGCCCCGTCCGCCGTGGGCAATGAGCTCCTCTTCACCCACATGACCTTTAGTGCCATCCAGAGCAACGGAGCCAGTGCTACCACAGCCGGAATGGTGAATACGGAAATCATTTCCAAAGGCGGGTTTGGGCAGTTCGTTGGACAGCTTCAGCTTCAGGAAGTGGGCCAGGTGACCTTGGCTGGCACGGGCACCAGCGCGACAAGTGCCATCATTTCCAATGAAGTCGTCGCGACCGTTTTGGCGATCGATTTTACTCCGTTGGCTCAACCGGTGACTTTCACCGCTTGGATGACCACGAGTAACGGCGGCGAATGGAACCTTCCGCCTCCGATCAACGCCAAAAGTTGGAGCGGGTCGCTGACTTTGAACATAGCAAGCGACCTGGCAAACGCCGGTTACTCCAGTGACGCAACCATGGTGGATCTCGAGGTGTACAACGAGCTGGATACCACCAGCGAACCCGGCACCACGGCTTCCATCGCAAAGAAGGCGGCGGGCGTCCAAGTAATGACAACGATGATACCGGAACCGGGTTCTTTCGCTCTCCTTGTTCTCGGCGGGACCTTGCTACTGATCGGACGGCTCAGGCGAAAGAGTTGACGAATTTGGGGATCGCACCTTTCGACCCTGTAGCGCCGTGTAGACGCTACAGGGTCGTATGTTTTTGGCGAGGATTCGCAGTAGCAGTTTCACAGTATTGAAGACGCGCCCAAGCGATATGCAACAAAATGACTCATTCGATCAGGGTTTTTTGCAGAGGGTGCCAGGAGGATTTGAGTTTTGGCAATTCTGCCTTCTTTCTCATTTTTGTATTGACATCCCATTTCAAGAGATATATAAGCGCTGATGTTGCGAGAGGGGTGTGTTTTACAGGTCGCGGAAGGAGATTAAGTTATGAAAGTATTCTCGGGGGTTGTTGGCGGTGGCGTGGCGGCATTGCTTTTCTTCTCAA
>DATJWQ010000022.1:0-28912 GCA_035501175.1 Verrucomicrobiia bacterium
GGCGTGATCTGGATTCCCCTGGTGCGCGATACGTTTGCGGCGAGCGATTCGCTGATTTTGGGGATGATGATTCTGTGGAATTTCGTGAGCGCGGTGGCGCTGTGGGGGTTCGGGCATCTGGTGGACCGGGTCGGGAGCCGGCCGATGCTGGGGATGGGGACGCTGATATTGGTGGTGCATTTGAGTTTGTGGTGTTCGGTGGCGGCGCATGTGCTGCCGTTCAACCTGCTGGCGATCTTTTTGATCCAGACGACATCGGCGATCGGCGTGTCGGCGTTCAACCTGGCCAACATGCGGCTGGTGATGGCGTCGGTGCCGCCGATGGGTCGGAGCCATTTCTTCGCGTTGTACACCGTGCTGACGAGTCTGGTGTCGGGGATTTTTCCGATTGTGTGGGGGATGCTGCTCGATGGGCTGGCGGGCTGGGGCGGATCGTGGTCGAGCTGGCAATGGAACCAATTCAGCCTGTTGTACGCGGCGCAAGCGGCGATCATGATCGTGGCGGTGGTGCTGCGGAATCGGGTTTCGGAAGCGCGGGCGATGACGACGGATGCATTTTTGCGGGAGCTGTTGGTGAAGACGCCGAGTCGGGCGATCAGCCGGCTGTTGCCGCGGAGGCCGGTGTCGTGACGAGCTTATGAAAGCGACCCCTCACCTTGATCCTCTCCCCTCGAGCGGGGAGAGGAGATTCGCTCGTGAAGCTTCCACTGCGACGAATTGTCCGCTAACATGTTCGATGCGATGATTGCACTGGTTGATTACGGGATGGGCAACCTGCGGAGCGTCGAGAAGGCGCTGATTCGGGTCGGGGGCGACGTGCGCATTGTTGGGGATGCGAAGTCGGTGCTGGCGGCGGACGCGGTGGTGCTGCCGGGCGTGGGCGCGTTTGGGGATTGCATGGCGAACCTGGCGAAGGCGGGAGTGGTGGAAGCGATTCGCGAAACCATCGCGAGCAAGAAACCGTTTTTGGGGATTTGCCTTGGGTTTCAGGCGTTGTTGGACACGAGCGAGGAAGCGGCGGGCGTGCGTGGGCTGGGGATATTCTCCGGGAGCGTGCCGCGGTTTGCGGTCAGCGGCTTGAAAGTGCCGCACATGGGCTGGAACGAACTGAAGATTCGCAAACCGGGTTGTCCGCTGCTGGAAGGCGTGGCGGACGGCAGCCGCGTGTATTTCGTGCACAGCTATTATTGCCAGCCCGAGAGCGCGTCGGTGGTGTGCGGGACGACGGAGTACGGGATTGAGTTCTGCTCGATGTTGTGGTCGGAGAACGTGTACGCGACGCAGTTTCATCCCGAGAAGTCGCAGGCGGTTGGATTGAAGATGCTGGAGAATTTTGTGCGGATACGGAAGAAGACAGGAGACAGAATGACGCGCGGGCAAATGAACGCGAATCGAGGCCAGTGATGACGCGGCCATTTCTGTTTTTTCCCGCGATCGACCTGAAGGACGGCAAGGTTGTGCGATTGCGGCAGGGGCGCGCGGATGCAGTGACGGTGTATGGCGACGATCCCGGGGCGGTGGCGAAGCATTGGGAGGACGAGGGCGCGCGGTATTTGCACGTGGTAGATCTGGACGGCGCATTTGAAGGCGAGCCGCGCAACTGGGACGGGGTGCGGGCGATATTGCGGGCGGTGCAAATTCCCATTCAACTCGGCGGCGGGCTGCGGCGTCGCACGCAGGTGGAAGAGGCGTTGCAGATGGGCGTCACGCGCGTGGTGCTTGGGACGAAGGCGTGCGATTCGCCGGAATTTGTCGGCGCGCTCGTCCAGGATTTTGGGACACGGATCGTGGTGGGGATCGATGCGCGCGATGGAATGGTTGCGGTCAAGGGGTGGACCGAGAAGACGACGTTGACCGCGACGGATTTTGCCTGCGAGATTTCGGACCTGGGAATTCAGAACATTATTTTCACGGATGTCTCCACCGATGGCATGTTGGCGGGGCCGAATTGCACGGCCATCTCGTCGGTGTGCTCGGCGGTGACGTGCAATATTATTGCCAGCGGCGGGATCGGCGGGATGGAGGACGTCGTCCGCCTGCGCAGCCTGGCGGAAGCGCTTCCCAATCTTGTCGGGGTCATTATAGGGAAGGCGCTCTACGATGGGCGGATTGATTTGAAGCAGTTGGAAGCCCGGAGCCGATGATGAATCGACTCAGGGCGCGGCCTGGATTGTGACGAAGCCGGTCAGGTTTGTTCCGAAGAACAAGCCCGCGCCGAATTGGGTGGTCTGGACCTG
Source organism: Verrucomicrobiia bacterium (assembly GCA_035501175.1). GTDB lineage: Bacteria > Verrucomicrobiota > Verrucomicrobiia > Palsa-1439 > Palsa-1439 > Palsa-1439. Next base: position 2,238 of record DATJWQ010000022.1, read on the forward strand.
ATTCGTCTGCAACAGGTACCCGGCGAACCCCGCCAGCCTGTTGATATCCGAACTGAAGAAAGTGCCACGGAACAATCCTGACGACGGTGCGACGGCCATGTTGAGGAGGTCGGAGCCGGGATTGGTGACGGTGACGACGCCGTTGGAGGAGATGGTGACGGATTTGACGATGTTGCTGGACAGGTTGCCGCCGCCGAACGTGACGACCGCGTTTCCCGCGATGGTCTGGCCGCCCCGCGAAGGCGGGATGTATTCCGAGCCGAGAATGGTGGGCATGGTCGTGAAGCCCGATGGGTAGAAGCGATCGGCGGGGGTTGAAGGCTTGAACCAGGTGAGCGCGGTGGTGAACGAGTTGGTGGCGGGGAATGTCACGCGGCCGAGAACGGAGCCGAGCTTTTGATTGTAGAGAAGGCTGTAGATCGGAAAGGTACCGATGCCGGACATGGGAACGCTGGCTTTGAACCGAGAGCCATCACCGAGGAAGCCCTGCAAATGGACGTGACCAAATCTCGCTACGTTCACCGTGCCGTAACCATATCCCTGAGGGACGGTGGTGTCGTTGGTATCGGCGGGCGCAACGATGAACGTGAAGCGGCCGCGTTGAGGGCAGGGATTCGTACTGACGAAGGCACCCGAGCGGTCCGAGAGGATATCCGAATTAAAGACCGCATTGGAAACCGAACCGATCATCTGGTTGGTCTCCCCGCCTTCCGCGAGGTGGAGGATAACCTGCTGCAAACTCGCGCTCTTGGAAGGGATGGTGTTCGTCGTATTGCCCGTGGGATTCAACGTTCCATGGAACGAGGTCATTTTGTTGCCCATCGTCAACTTGGCGGTGAAGTATCCGGTGAATCGAAGTTTGAGAGTCAGGAAGCCGGACGTGGCGGCGGACAGGTCGTTGGTCTGCGTTGCAAGACCGGCATAGGTTCCACTGGGGAAAGCCGAAAACCGGAATATTGTGCCGTAGAGGCCGGGGCCCCCGAAACCGGCGGTTCCATAGAAATACTGGTCCGAACCCTGGATCAGGCTGGCGTAGGGTATGCCGCCATTAACGTCGCCGAGGAAACTGGCGAGCGTGTTGAACACGCCATTCGAGTCGATCTGAATCAGCGCGCCGTAACGATAACCGCCGAGGAATGTGGTGCCGTACATCAATCCGTCCTTCGCCAAGAACAGCGATGAGGACGGCTTTGCGCCCTGCGCTCCGCCAAAATGAAAGATGGTGGTGAACGTACCCGCCGAACTGACTTTGAACGCGGTCCCATCGGCGCGGCCGCCACCGAGAGGAGTGGTCCCGTAGAAATAGCCATCCGGACCTTGAATGAGGGCCGCGGAGGGGTTTCGACCGTCGTTTCGGTTGAGCTGATAGATCGACGTGAATGCGCCATTGGAACTGATCGAGAACACGGTCCCGTACAAATTGGAACCACCGATTGAGGTCGCTCCATAAAAGTTGCCGTCAAATCCCTGAACCAGTCCTGCTTTGGGGATGGCGCCATTGGTTCCGCCCGAAAAGGAATACAGTGTGGTGAATGTTCCCGCCGTGCTGACCTGATAGATGCTGCCGGTGTTGTTGGCACCACCCTGCGCCGTTGTGCCGTAGAGATTGCCATCAGAACCCTGGATAACGCCGCCAAGCGGGTAGCCGCCATCGGCGCCGCCGGTGAAACTGTGCAGGGTGGTCAACGTTCCATCCGGCGTGATTTGAAAGACTGTCCCGGTGTCATTCAGCCCGCCGCGGGTGGTGACACCATAAAAATTGCCATCGCTGGCTTGAACCAGTCCGGCCAGAGGTGTCGCGCCATCGGCCCCGCCCGTGAAACTGTGGAGCGTTGTTACTGTCGCCAGATTCGCGATGTTGCCGACGACATTCGTGATCCCCACGGCGGACATGCGAAACACGGTGCCGAAGTTGTTGGCGCCGCCGAGGGACGTTGTTCCGTAGAAATTGCTATCGCTGCCCTGAACGAGCCACGACTGCGGGAGGCCGCCATCCGCTCCGCCCGTAAAGCCGTACAACGTGGTCCACATGACCGTATTCGTGATGGCGTCGCAGCGGCAACTGAGAAATCCGATGAGGACAATCGTCGCCAGAATCCGGAATGTGGTCATGATGTTTTCCTCGAATGCTACGAAGCGAGGAAACCATGTTCCAGCGGGGAATGTCGAGGAGATTTCGCGTTTGTCGCGATTGGAGAGTGCTGCCAAAAGCAAACAGGGCGTCCTGATTTTCAGGACGCCCAGTGTCGGACAGAAAACTTCACACGTGGATTACGGCATTATGCCAGCCAAGTGCACGACGTCAAAGGCGTCACGAATCTCCACCTCACGCCCGGACAGATCACCGATATCGCGGGCCTGTTGCGGGAGAGGATCGGCAAACTGCGTGTCGCGTACAAAGGTGGCGGTAGAGCCGAGGTCCTTTTGCGTCATGTTGTCCACCGGGAGCATGACGTAGAAGTCCTGGTTGGTTCGATCGGAAACGAAGAGGGTATATTGCTGTCCGCGGGTCAAGCCCGTCGCACGAATTGTCAGCAGGGAGCGACCCGAGCTTCCGCTGAAGCTGATATTGACGTTTCCTTTTGCGTGCGGACTGGCGTCACCGACCACGGCAAGCGCCGAGTGCCGGTGATAGCTTGCCGCTCCCGGATTCGCGCTCAGGCTGTACAAGGGTGCCCAGAGCGCGGCGAAGTATTCGGCGGTCTGGCCAGGGTTGGGAATGACGATGCCGTCAATGATGTTCGTTGTAGTCCCGACGATATTCGTCACCCCCAGTGAGATATTCGTCACGGCACCGATGATATTGGTATAGATCGTGGTGACAGCGGGAATGCCCGGCTGGGCAACCGTCAGAATATTCCCGTTCACCTCGGTCAAGCTTTCGAAGTCCGCAAGAAAGTCATCCGGTGCCTGACCTTGACCGACGAACGCGCGACTCCAATCGCCCTTTCGGAAATTGTAGCGATCCAGGGGGGCCAACGGCAAAGTCGGCGCTTCGTTCGTTTCGAAAATCGATTCTCCCACGACGAACGGAGCGAAGTTGGCTTCTCCCAGGTCAGTGACCTGAACCTGAAACGTCTGTTTGCCATTGGCGTCGATGGTCATCACAACCGTTCCACGAGCAGCCCGAGTCGATGGATCAGTCGTGCGACGAAGCTGGCTGTGGACAACGAGTTGTTGAGCGGGCGATTGGTTTGCAAGAACGACCAAGCCCAATGCCAGCCCGCAGTGAAATAAGGTCTTCATACGCTTTGTCATGACTCTCCTTAGCCTCAAGTCGGAAACGATCCGGTGGTTTGTGTACCGCCCACGTTTATAGCAGAAGCGCCTGCCAGAACGCAAGAGTAGAAGATTGCTGCCACGTGTGTCGGGCTCTGGACAAGTCGCGTGTCCATCGGGTAAGGTTACCACCATGGAAAATACGGCGATTGAGGTCTGGGTATACGGCGTGATTATGATCCTGGGTGGCATCGCAGGATTTGTCAGGGTCGGCAGCAAGGCCTCGCTGATTTCGGGAGTGGGTTTTGGTCTGGCGTTGCTGGCCAGCGGATTCGGTGTGTGGCAGGGTTCGCAGGACAGCCTCCTGGCAGCAATTGTGATCGCTCTGCTGCTGGTGGTGCTGTTCGCGATCCGCTACGCGAAAAAGAGGCGATTCATGCCGGCGGGGATGTTGGCGGTGCTGAGCGTCGTGGCTGTTGTTATATTTGTACGGGCGCTGAAGAGATAACTGTAACCACCGTCGAAATGGCTCCAGAGTACATCTTGAAGCCCGCGCACGGAGCGCGGGACCTTCACATCGACTACCGCGCTGAACTCAATGATCAACAGTTCGCCGCGGTTACGGCGACGGGCGCGGACGGCAGCGTGAATTCCGGGCCGATGCTGGTCATTGCCGGCGCCGGCAGCGGCAAGACGCGCACACTGACGTACCGGGTGGCGTGGCTGGTCGAGCACGGCGTGCCGCCCGGGCGAATTCTGCTGCTGACCTTCACGAACAAAGCGGCCAAAGAGATGTTGCGGCGCGTCGAAAACCTTCTGCCCACGGACATCTCGGCAATCTGGGGCGGCACGTTTCATCATATCGGCAATCGAATCCTGCGCCGTCACGCCAAGCTCCTCGGGTTCGGCAACGATTTCACCATTCTCGACCGGGAAGATTCCAAGGACATGCTCGACGCGTGCATCACGGAGGCGGGCATCGACACGAAACAGGAGCGATTCCCGAAAGGCGATGTCCTCGCGGAGATCTACTCGTTGGCGGTGAACACCGAGCGGTCGATCGAACAGGTGTTGGCCGAGCAGTACGATTACTTCTCGCATCTGGCGGGACCGATCAAGACATTGCGCGAGGTGTACCGTGAGCGCAAGCTCAAGGCCAACGCGATGGATTACGATGATCTGCTCGTCAACACGTTGCGGCTGTTTCAGAAACACGGCGAGGTCGCGGCGCATTATCGCGAACAGTTCCTGCACGTGCTGGTGGACGAATATCAGGACACGAACAAAATCCAGGCGGAACTGATCGACGCGATTGCGATGGTCCACAAGAACTTGATGGTGGTGGGCGATGACGCGCAATCGATTTACTCATGGCGTGGCGCGAACTATCGCAACATTCTCGGATTCCCTCAGCGATATCCGGGGGCGCGGACGTTCAAGATCGAGGTCAACTACCGCAGCGTGCCGAGCATTCTCAAGCTCGCCAACGATGCGATCAAAGCCAACGTTCATCAATTTGCCAAGCAATTGACGGCCGTTCGCGCGGGCGGGGTGAAGCCGTGGCTGATCCCGTGCCCCGACAGCAACCATCAGTCGCAATTCGTGGCGCAGCGGATCCTCGAATTACGCGACGAAGGCGTGCCCCTGAACGATGTCGCTGTTTTGTATCGGGCGCATTATCACGCGATGGAATTGCAGATGGAACTGACCCGGCGGAATATTCCGTACGTCATCACGAGCGGCCTGCGGTTTTTCGAGCAGGCGCATGTCAAGGATGTGAGCTGCTTTCTGAAAGTGGCGGTCAACCCGGACGATGAGATGGCGTTCAAGCGGATCCTCAAGTTGTTGCCGGGCATCGGCGGGAGGACGGCGGACAAATTGTGGGAGAAGTTTCATCCGCTGCTGGCCGAAGGCAAACCGCTTCTGCTGACCAGCGAGGCCGTGCCGAAGAAAGCTATTGATGATTGGAAGAAAGCGGCGAAAGTCCTGAATGATGTGCACAACATGGAGCCCAAACGCGCTGCGGAGATGATCGAGCGGGTGACGGAGGGGTTCTACGCGAGCTATTTAAAGCTGAAATATCCAAACGCGCGCACTCGCGAGGAGGATCTGCATCAGCTGGCCTCGTTCGCGATGCAGTTCGAGACCGTTGACGATTTTCTCAGTCAGCTTGCCCTACTCACAAATCTGGAAGCCGAGGACTCGTCGCTACTGGCGTCAAAGGAGCAGGAATTCGTACGACTCAGCACGGTGCACCAGGCGAAAGGGCAGGAGTGGCGGGCCGTGTTCGTGATTGGACTGTGTGACGGCATGTTCCCGCTGTCGCGGTCGCTGGACAACCTTGAGGGCGAAGAGGAGGAGCGGCGATTATTTTACGTAGCGGTAACGCGGGCGAAGGATGAACTATATCTCGCCTATCCCGTCTTTCGGATGACCGGCGGTGACACCGGCGGGTTCCAGCGTCCCTCGCGTTTCCTCGCCGAACTGCCGAAGACTCACTACCAGGAATTTTCCATCCGCCATCAGGCGGGGCACTGGTAGACGAGATGCCAGCACGACCGAAAGGCTTGCTTCTGGACTACGGGGGGACGCTGGTTGAGGAGGTTGGCGTTGATCTTCGCGCGGGGAATGAGCTCATGCTCCGGCACGCGATTGGTTGCGGCGAGACCGTGACGATCGAGAAGATCATGGAGCGGGCGGGGAAAGTATCGCGAGACGTCAGCGCGCGACGGGACCAGTTTCAGATCGAGACACCATGGCCGACACTCATCCGGCTCATTTACGATTTTTTCGGCATCACGTTCACGAAGTCCACGGAGGAATTGGAATTGGCATTTTGGAAGGCGGCGATCACCACGGGGGCGATGCCCGGTGCGCGAGAAGCCATGGAGAAGTTCCACCGACGCGGCATTCGGATGGGTGTGGTCAGCAACTGCTCATATGGGCAGGAGGTGATTCGGTACGAACTCGCCAAGCACAGTCTTGCGGAGCGCCTTGAGTTCATCATGGTCTCCGCAGAGTATGCGGTTCGCAAACCCGCTCCCCTGCTGTTTGAAACAGCGGCGGCGAAACTGGGCCTCGAAGCGCGGGACATTTGGTTTGTTGGGGATCGTTTGGATACGGATGTCGCCGGAGCAAAGGCGGCTGGCATGACGGCGGTCTGGTTTTGTCCTTCGCCAGAAGGGAAGCCACACAATGCCGACATGGTCGTAACAAGTTGGACGGAATTGGTGAGCAAGGTTCCATCGGCCCATCCATAATAATGCCTGGGTGGGCTTCCACGTACTGTATCGCCCTCGGTTCCACGCGGTTGTCGTTGTGGGTGTTGCATTGAATCGTAAGTTCCTTGTGCCATTGACAAGGAATGTGGTGTCTCATATCGTAGTAATGAATGTGATGGGAGCGAACGGCGATACCATACCGGTTGATCTGCGGCAATTGCTTCAGCAGACGGGACTGTTCACGGAGAAACAGATTTCCGAGGTGTTGTCGGCGCCGCAAACGGCGGCGCAACCGTTGATCACCACGCTGGTGAAATCGGGGGTTGCCACCGAAGAAAAGTTGCTGCAAACCCTTGCCCAGGGGCTGCATCTGCCCTTCACGCGAATCACCGAAAAGGAAATCGACGCTGCCGCTCGCCAGCAAGTTCCGACCAAGGTCGTCTTTCAGCATAATGTCATGCCCATGCGCGCCGAAAACGGGACACTTCTCGTGGCGGGCTGCGATCCCTTCAATCTCACCATGCTCGAAGCGGTCCGGCTGGTCACGAAATCCCGAGTCCAACTGGCGTTGTGTACGGAGGCTGATATCGCCAAGGCATTAAAGCGTTACTACGGCGTCGGCGCGGAGACCCTGGACGAGCTCTTACAGAAGAACGTGCTGGATATTGATGAGATCGCCGAGGTGACCAAGGACGACCTCGAGAGCGGCGACCAGGAAGCCAGCGTGGTCAAGTTCGTGAACCAGATCATCGGCGAAGCGTACAAGGAGCGGGCGACGGACATTCACATGGAACCGATGGAGAACGACCTGCGCATTCGCTACCGCGTGGACGGCGTCCTGCATCAGACGCCCGTACCGCCGCACTTGAAACGGTTCCAGGCGGCGATCATTTCCCGTATCAAGGTCATGGCAAACATGGACATCGCGGAACGACGTCTCCCGCAGGACGGACGTATCAACGTTCGCAGCAGCGGCGAAGAGATCGACGTACGTGTGTCCACCATTCCCACGGCCTACGGCGAGAGCGTGAGCTTGCGGTTGCTGACGCGCAGCAGCATCTTCCTCGGGCTTGATCGCCTGGGCTTGGATAAAGACGAAGAAAAGACGATCCGCAGGCTGATCGATTTGCCGCACGGCATCATTCTCGTAACCGGGCCGACCGGCTCGGGAAAATCCACCTCGCTGTATGCGTTTCTCAGTACGATCAACTCGATCGACCAGCGAATCATCACCATCGAGGAACCGGTCGAGTACGAGTTGCCCGGGGTCAACCAGATCTCGGTGAAGTCCGAGATCGGGCTGACGTTTGCCAGCGGTCTGCGCCACATTTTGCGGCAGGACCCCGATGTGATCATGGTCGGCGAAGTCCGCGACCTGGAAACGGCGGAGATTGCCATTCGGGCGGCGCTGACGGGGCACCTGGTGTTCTCCACACTGCATACGAACGACGCGCCCGGTGCGATCACGCGATTGATCGACATGGGCATCGAACCGTTTCTGGTGAGCTCGTCGGTCGAAGCGTTGATTGCCCAGCGTCTGATCCGCACGAACTGTCAGGCCTGCAAGGAAGAGTACAAACCGGGAATCGAATTCCTCCGGGAAGTTGCGTTCCCCGAGGAAGACATCGGCAAGACCAAGTTTTATCGCGGGCGCGGATGCGAAGAATGCCGGTTCACGGGCTTCAAGGGGCGGTCGGCAATCTACGAGATTCTGGTGATGTCCGAGGCGTTGCGGCCGTTGATCATCGAGCGGGCGTCGTCCAGTGCCATCAAACAGGTGGCCGTCGCCCGTGGCATGAGGACCCTGCGGGATGATGGCTGGGACAAGGTTCGTGAAGGCGTGACGACGGTGGAAGAGATCGCCCGGGTCACCCAGGAAGACGAAGAACTGGCCACTACATGAGTTGTCACCCCACTGGCCACCGAAACCAGTTTCCACACAGGATTGCGGTTGGGCGGCGTCGGCTATCGCTGCTTTTAGGATTGAGCACCGTAAGGAACAAAGTATCCTGTTTGGTGTCGAACTGACCAAAGGGCATGCCGACCTTCCAATACAAGGCCAAGACACGCGGCGGCGAACTGGTGAGCGGGTCGCTCGCCGCGGGGGACCGTCGCGCCGCGCTGGCCGAGCTGAGCAAGCTGGGGTTTTTCCCGCTGGCTGTCGATAGCACGGAGGCCGAGACCGGCGGGCGGAGCGGCAATTTGCGCAATCGGGTGAAATCCCGTGACGTGCTGATGTTCACCCAGCAACTGTCCAGCCTGCTCAAATCGGGAATGTCACTGAGTCAGGCGCTGGGCACGCTGGAACGGCGATCGCAGAAACGGGCGCTGGGCGCCTTACTGGGGGACCTGCGCAACGGCATCGTACAGGGAGAAACGTTGTCGGATTCGCTGGCGAAACATCCGAAGGTTTTCTCGCGTTTCTTTGTGAACCTGATCAAAGCGGGCGAAGCCAGCGGCTCGCTCGATGAAGTGTTGCTGCGTCTCGGCAAGCACCAGGAACAAATGGCCGAGGTGCGCGAAAAGGTCGTCGGCGCGTTGATTTATCCGCTGATTATCGTCGCCGTGGGTATTTGCACGATCATCTTTTTCATGTTGGTGATGGTGCCGCGATTTTCCGCCATGTTCAAGGAAATGGGCACGACGATGCCGTTGCCCACGCGGATCCTGATCGGGATCAGCGACAAGTTCGTGTCCTACTGGTGGATTGGCATTCTCCTGGTCGTGGTGGGGGTAACGGTTTATCGGATTCGCGCGCGCACGCCGGAAGGCAAATTGGCGATCGATGCGCTGAAGCTGCGACTACCGGTGCTGGGGAGCATTCTCATGGCCAATGCGCTGGCGCAGTTCGCCCGGACATTGGCCACGCTGCTGGAAAACGGGGTGCCGGTTCTCAACGCCTTGCAGATTGTCGAAGACACCATGACCAATCGGGTTATTGCGAATGAGATTCGCGAGGCGCGGACGCGGGTCACCGACGGCACAAGCATCAGCCAGCCATTGAGCAAGGGCAAGGTCTTCCCGCCTCTCTTGATCGACATGCTGGCCATCGGCGAGGAGAGCGGCGAGGTGGTGACCTCGCTCAAGAATATCGCCGACACGTACGAACAGGAGTTGTCGCGGATGCTGAAGATTTTCACGACGTTGCTCGAGCCGGTGATTATCATCGTCATGGCGATGGTTGTCGGCGGCATTGTCATGAGCATTTTGAGCGCGGTATTCTCCATCACGTCGGGAATTGGAAAATGAGATTGAGGAGACGGCGATGAATGACAGAGTCCAACACAACCGCAGCGCGGAAGCCGGTTTTACACTTCTGGAAATCCTTCTGGTGGTGATCATCATCAGCATGCTCGTCGGCGTGGCTGTGGTGAACCTGGCTCCCAAGATCGGCGAGTCCAAGAAGACGGCGGCCCAGGATCAAATCCACAACTTCGCGTCGGCGCTTGACCTGTATTATCTGGACAGCGGGATCTACCCCACCACCGAGCAGGGGCTACAGGCGTTGATCGTCGCCCCGACGAGCACACCAGCGCCGGGAAACTGGAAAGGGCCGTATCTGAATCCGGCGGTCATCAAGAAGGACCCGTGGTACCACGACTACATATACCAGTGCCCGGGGACGCACAACCCGACGGGTTTCGACTTGTCCTCGCCCGGTCCGGATGGCGTGGCAGGAAATGAAGATGACATTGGCAACTGGCAATGACGCGCGTTCGCCTGGCCGCGGCTTCACCTTGATCGAGTTGAGCATCGCGGTGTTCATCATCGCGATTATCATTGCGGTGACGATTCCCAGTTTCGTGCGGTCGTACAACGCCGAGGTCCTCAACGCGACAGGACGCACGATTGCGACCAGTTGTGAATTCGCCAAGCTCAACGCCGTGTTGCACCAGGAAAAAGTGGGGTATTTCATCGACATGGAGCGCCAAACGATCTGGCTGACCCAGGCCGCCAGCACCAACGATACCGATACAGCGGATGACCCGTCCGGCGAATCGACGGTGCTCAAATCCATCCCCATGCCCAATCGGATCGTCTTGGCCTCCGCTCAGTTGGGAGAACTCATGCCGGAAACCAAAGGGCAGGTGCAGGCCACTTTTTATCCGAACGGGACGTGTGACGCCTTCGCGGTTACCTTGCGCGGAGTGGAGAAGGGGAGCGGTTTGGAGGTCGTTGTCGACCCCGTCACCTGTCGAGGAATGCTGTGGCCAGTGAAGCTATGAGTCTCGTGAGTCAACCTGGTGCGACCGCACGGCCTCGTCACGAAGGCGGGTTCCTTTTGCTGGAGGTCCTGCTGGCTGTGTTCGTGCTGGCCATGAGCGGGTTTGTCCTGCTCGAGGGGTTGAGCCGGTGTGTGGCGGGAGCCCGGGCCGTCGAGAATTACACGATATCGGATATTCTTCTGGCCAATAAGAGCTATGAGTTTCGCACGGAACGACCCACGGACATTCTTGACCAGGAGGGTACATTCGAAGATTACCCGGGCTACACGTGGGCCCGCAAGTTTGAAGGGACGGATACGGAAGGCCTGTGGATCCAGACGATCACGGTGTACTGGTACGAACACGGCAGGCAGGTCAGCGACTCGGTCGTGGAGTATCGCTATCTGCCGGATAAACAACGATGAGTCCGTCATCACAATCGTCGGCCAATTCCCGGAGCGGCTTCACGCTGCTGGAAGTCCTGTTGGCTGTGGCCGTATTGGGGATGCTTGTCATGTGCGTCTACGGCACATGGAATGCGGCGCTAACCTCCTGGCGACGGGGCAGTCAAGTCACCGAAGATTTTCAGCGCGAACGGATCGTCATGGATGCGCTGACCGAACTCACCAAATCCGCGATTTTCTTCGCATCGTCTCCCTCGTTATACACGTTCGTAGCCACGAAAAACCCAGGCATCGGTGACAGCATCAGCTTTGTGACCGCGTCCGACGCCTACCTGCCTCCGAGCGAGGCGATTGCAGCGGGAATGAGGCGCGTGGTAATCTCGCTGGAACAAGACGAGTACCGGCGCACGTATTTGGCGATTGTGAATGAGCCGGCATTACGCCCGAATGACGATTCGTCCCTTCCGCCATTGCAGGCTCACGTGATCTCGATGGACGTGAGCGGGTTCAACGTTCGGTATCGCGATCCGCGGGACGGCAATTGGTCGGACACTTGGGAAGAGGAGCAAATGCCGCCATCGGCGGTCGAATACACCATCGCGTTCGGCGAACGGGACGGGCGCACTCCGCCGGTAGTCGTCACGCGCGCGGTGGAAATCCCCGTGGCTGCCACGATTGCTGGAGGGGGCGCGCCGTTACCCGGAATGCCTGGTTTCACGGCAAATACAACCAATCAGGTGCAACGTCGGTCGATCGATTTCAACTCGGGAGGAACACTGTCGTCACAATGAACCTCCGTGCTCCAGTGACGACTGAAATCCGGGATTGTCGCGGTGTGGCCATTGTCGTCGTCCTGTGGGTGGTGATGGTATTGTCCTTGCTGATCAGCGGGTTTGCCTTCACCATGCACGTCGAGACGCAACTTGCCGCCTATGCGCGCAAGGAGCTGAAGGCCGAGATGTTGGCGCGCTCGGGAATTGAGGTGGCAAAAATGCAATTGCTGTTGCACCAACAAGAGGCAGGAGACGCCGGATTTGATGCGCTCAATCAGGATTGGGCGACCAATGAAGATTTGTTTGTTGACCATGAACTCGGCGAAGGGAAGTTCAACGTGAAAATTACGGATGAAGAATCCAAGATGCCGGTCAACATTGCGACCGAATTGCAATTGCAACGGTTGATGACACTGCTGAACGTTGATCCTTCGGACGGCGACATTATCGTGGATTCCATCATGGACTGGAGGGAGCCCGGCGATCTGCATCGTCTGAATGGCGCCAAGAGCGATTACTATCTCAGCCTGTTGCCGCCGTATCGGGCCAAGAACGGACCGCTGGACCGAGTGGACGAACTCCTACTGGTCCGTGGCGTGACTCCGGAGCTGTACCACGGGACACCGGCGACCGACAAGGATCCTGCTCAGCCCGGATTCGCCGATGTCTTCACGACGATGAGCTCGGGGCAAATCAACGTGAATACGGCATCGGCCATCGTGTTGCAGGCGATGCTCGGACTCAGCGACGTGCAGGTCCAGGCCATACTGGCCCGGCGCGACGGGCCGGATGGAATTCCCGGTACGGATGACGACCTGCCGTTCCATACCCCGGCGGAATTCTTTGCCACGGCCGGGACTCTGGACCCCGTTTCCCAGCAGGCCGATCAGGGACTGGTGGCGGTCAGTTCGTCGTTCTTTACAATCAAGTCGACGGGTGAAGTCGGTGGGGTGAAGCATACCATCCTTGCGACGGTGCGCCGTGATGGTGGCAACCTCCAGACCGTCATGTGGCGTGAAACAAGGGAGGCATCGTGATCCCCGGACTCAGCGCCCGCAAGCTCACGCACATCGGTCACGCCCGTGAGTGGGCCGCCGTGACCTTTGGTAGTTCCCGGCTTGATCTGACTTCCGTGCGCACCGAAGGAGCACAAGTCACCGTCGTTCAGGAAGCCAGCGCCAACGCGACTCCGCCCGAGGCGGCAACGGATACGCCTCCGCAGTGGCATTATGCCGCCCAGTCGCTCGGCCAGCAGTTCGATGCGCGGGAGCACAAGGTGGTGACCGCCGTGGCTTGCGAGGACGTCCTGTGCCAGATCGTGCGCTTACCCGCCACGGACCCCGCCGAATTGAAACAGATGCTCGACCTGCAAATCGACAACATCACTCCGATGCCTCTCGAAGAAGTAGTCTATGGCTTCGAACCGTTAGAGTCTGCGGACGGTCAGACCCGGGTGCTTGTCGCCATTGCCCGAAAGGCAACGGTAAACGAGCGGGTCGGCGCGCTGGAGGCCGCGGGGCTGCAGCCGGAAGTCGTTTCCGTGGATACCCTGGCGATGTTCCGTGCACTGGGCCAGCGCAAACTTCTTTCCGCCGATGACAGGCAGAATCTTCTCGTGATTCTCGGTGTGACAACGGCTCACGTTGTCGTTTATTCAAATGGGGCCATTCAGGCCGTGCGATCCATCGTCCTTGGCGCCGATTCGGAATCGATTCTCCGGGAAGAGCTCCAGCGGACATTTGTCGCCGCCTCGGCGGCCCAACCGCAACGCGCCCGTGGCGCCATTACTTTTCTGACGCGAGATGAGCCATCACGGTCCTTCGCCGAGCGGGTCGCCAGCGGACTCAGCGCGGAGAGCACATTCCTGACAAACGGCGCGGTGCCATCGCCCGGACTGAGTTTGTGTCTGGAATGTGTGGGCGAACAACCGAAACCGCTGAATCTTTTGCCTGATGAATGGCGTCTGAAGCGCCAGGCGGCGGCTTTTCGGCATCGTCTCATCCGCGGCGCAATCGCCGCAGGGATCATCTATGCCATGGCTCTGGCGGTGTTTCTCAGCTTTCTGATTGCCAGAAATTCCCATCTCCACCGGGTCGAGAGCGACATCAACAATCGACAAGCGCAGTTTCAGCGGGCCAAGGAATTGCAGAGCGCCCTGCTGGCCATGTCGAAACAGCTCGACACGAAGTATTCGGCGCTCGAGGTGTTGCGCGAGGTCTCGATGCTGCTGCCCGACAACGTGAAACTGACGTCGTTCGTTTACAAGAAGGATCAGACGGTCACGATCAAGGGACAGGCGCCGACCACAGCTTTGTACCTGGACTTTGAAAGCCGGCTGGAGAAAAGCGATTTCTTTTCGAAGGTGGCGCCGGAACGCTACGCCGCCGACCCCAGTGGCTTGACGAAGTTTGGACTGACTTGTACTCTCAAAAGCGCCACGGGGGCAACGCCCTGAGACCATGGCCATCACGAAACGAGAGCGCAGTTTGTTGGCAATCACGATCACGGCGATCGTGCTCGGCCTCAATTACTTTCTGCTGCTTCCGCTCTTGCGGAACTGGCGTTCGGCCGGCGAACACCTCCGGACACAGCAACACCAACTGGCACTGATGGTGGCAACAATCGACCACGAAAACCAGTGGCAAAAGCAGTACGACAATCTCCGCCAAAGTCTCGGCGCACGCGTCGAGAGCTTCCAACAGAGTTCGGATGTCGGAAGGAAGATTCTCGAGGTCGCCAAGAGCACGGGCGTACAAATCAGCTCGAGCCGGCCGATGGTGGAGGAGGACAAGGGCGTTTATCGGGTCCTGCCGCAGCAGTTGGCCGTGGAGGCCACGACAGACTCGCTGGTTCGATTTCTGTTCGAGTTGCAGACGGCTGCGGGTTTCATGAGCGTCGAACAGCTACAGGTCGCGCCGCGAACGGAGAATCAAGGCATTCTGCGCTGCGATATACAAGTGCGGGCGCTTGCCGCCAAGCCAGTGGGAGGGAAATCGTGAGACCATCGGCCCTCCGCTGCCTCGTGACCGCATGCGCTGTCGCCGCCGTCTCGGGCGCTCCCGCGTCCCGCGGAGCGGACGCGGCTCACGACTTTTCCCGGTATCAAGTGATCCTGGACAAGGCGCCGTTTGGGCAAATCGGCGCTTCGGCCGAGAACACGCCACAACCCGGCTTTTCGACACGGTTTACATTCGTTGGGCTTGCCAGCGAAGGGGACGACAAGCCTGTGCTTGCGGTTCTCCTCGAGAACGACACCAAGCATGTCGATTTCAAGTCGGAAGGTGAAAACATCGGCCCGGTCAAGGTGGTGAAGATCGAGAAGTCAGAAACCGGCCAGGACAAGGTTGTTTTGAAACAGGATTTGGAAGTTGCCACGCTGACGATGGAGGCCAAACCCGGAAGCGGTGCAGCGGCTCCCCCGCCAGGCCAACCGCAGATGCCGGGGCAGCCGCCGATGCCCATGCCGATGCAACCGGGAATCCGCCGCATTCCTTTTCGGAGGTAAGAATACGTGAGAAGGCTGAGATTGAGATTATTCGCTGTCGCTCTGTCGACCTGGTTGATCATTCTGGTGACGGCCCGAATGTGCAGCACGGTCTTTGCCCAAGGCAGGGCCGACGCGACATCACAAGGCGCTTCCGACCGGGATTCGGACGCGGATGCCACCGACCCGAGTGACGCGACGACGACCACCAACAACCTGCCCAAGGAACTTGTCAATCTATTGCATCCGCCGCCAACTCCGCCCCAGCCAGTCGCTGTTTCGGCGCCAACACCTTCGACGGCTGCCACTCCTTCGTCGCCTGTGGGAAGCCGAAGGGTTGCCCCTCCGCCTCCGCCGACCCCACCGGTTCCGGTCCCCGCCAAACCACCCGAGCCGGCCACGGTCGATTTCGAATTCCAAGGGGCCCCGATCACGGCGATCCTTGACTGGTATTCCCGCCTGACAGGGCGGTCGATCATTTCGGCGCCAAATCTGAACGCCCAGATTAATTTCCGCAGTCAATCCAAACTGACCAAGGAAGAGGCGATTCAGGCTCTCGACAGCGTGCTGGCGATCAACAACATTGCCGCGATCCCTCTCGGCGACAAGTTTCTGAAGATCGTCCAGATCAACACGGCCAAGCAAGAGGGTCTTCCGGTGGGAAATGCGCTGGCACCAGTGCCAGCGGACACCCTGGGAACGCAGATCGTCCCGTTGAAGAATGCCAAGGCATCAGACGTGGTCCCGGTGCTTCAGCCGTACATGCATCCCTACGGCCAGTTGATGGCGCTCCAGGATTCGAACAGCATTCTGATTTCCGAGACCGCGGCGAATTTGAAGCAGATGCTGGAAATCATTGCGTACGTCGATCAACCCTCGGCGCTGCGCATGGAAATGCGGTCCTACGAGCTGCGCTACGCCAAGTCGGCCGACGTGATGGCCCGTCTTCAGCAGATCATTCAGGAAGCCGAGCAGGCCGGTGCGCACGCCGCCGCTCCCGGTCAGATGATTCCGTCGCCCATTCGTCGTCCGGGACAACCGGCCCCGGCGACGGCAGAAGGCGGCGAAGAGTCCGTCGTCGAAGGCAAGGTGATCATGACGGCGGATGACCGGACCAACAAGCTGTTCATCCTGACGCGGGTCACCAATTTCGGGTTTTTCGATCGGCTGATTGCGGAACTGGATGCCAAAGTTGAACCGGATGTGGTGTTGAGAGTGATACCCCTGAACTACGCCATCGCCGAGGACATCGCCGGGTTGCTCAACGCCGTCATTTCGGGCGGCTCAGCTCCGACTTCCTCCTCGTCCTCGTCACGGCGATCCACATCATCCAGTGGCACGACCAGTACCGGCGCGCGCGCTCCGTCCGTTCCGCCGCCGCCGATGAGTGGTGGGGGAGGCGCGGCCGGCGTCGCGAACACCGGTTTCCTTCAGTATGCGGAAGGCGTGCACATCCTACCCGACCCGCGGACGAATTCTCTGCTGATCATGGCGACCAAAGAGGACATGGCGCGGATTCAGGATTTGATCAAGAGCATTGATACATCCGTGGCGCAGGTACAGATCGAGTGTGTGATTGCCGAAGTGACGCTGAACAACGAATTGGACGTTGGCGTGGATTTGTTCAGCCGCCTTTGGTCCGCCGAGCAGGGCAGGGTTGTCGGTACGGGTGGCAACAGCACCGACGGCAACGCCCCCGTCCAGTTGACACCACTGAGTGCGATTAGCAGCAACCTGCCCACGGCAGCGTCGCTGGCCTCGGGCGCGGGCGGTCTCACCTACTTTGCCACATTCAAGAATCTGAATCTCGACACCGTGCTGCACGCCCTGGCGACCACCGCCAACAGCAAAGTCCTTCAGACGCCCGTGATCCAGACGATGGACAACCAGGAGGCGGATATCACCGTTGGCTCGTCCGTTCCTGTTCCGACATCGCAAACCTCCTCGGTTCTTGCCGGCGTGGGCACCCTGGCGACGGCGGGTGTGACCGCGAGCATCTCGTACGAGGACGTTGCCGTCGAACTGCACGTGACGCCACGAATCAATCCGGACGGGTACGTGCGCATGGACATCGAGCAGAAGGTGAACGATCTGGGCGCCAACGTGAACATCGGCGGCACCGAAGTTCCGACCATTAACAAGAAGGAAGCGAAGTCGTCGGTCGCGGTCCAGGACAAGAGCACCATCGTTCTCGGTGGATTGATCACCCAACAGAAGACCGCGAGCTCAACCAAGACCCCGTTCCTGGGTGACATCCCGTTCTTCGGTCAGCTGTTCAAGAGCCAGACCAACAATCGTCAGCGTCAAGAGCTGATCATCTTCATACGTCCGGTCGTCCTGCGCACGGACATTTCGGCGGTCGCCGAAGCGAAACGCCGGCTGCAAATGCTGGGGATTAGCGAGGAATTACAGGATCGGTACTTCCCCAAGGGCGCCACGGGGACGAATAACGCCGCGACGCCGCCCAAGGACGAGATCGGATCGATGTCGCCAAACCAATCCAGCGAAGGGCCGCCGCCAACGGTCCAGTCCCCGACTGCTAATCGTCAATCCGCGCAGGCGCCGGCGGTTCAGTCGCAGACGGCTGATCGTCAATCCGACAAGGTCAAGGCGTTGAAGCTGCAGGACGGCGATATCACCACCCAGTAAGCCGCATGGATCGCCGCGTCGTCTCGAACGGAGAGGAACGATGGACACGAAAGGACTAGTCAGCCAGCGAGTGAAGGTTGTGCTGCGGCGGTTTCATCCGCAGACGCCGCGTGAGATTGTTCGCGGCATCGTAACGGATGTGGATGAAACCGGACTGCGCGTGAGCGGGCGGCGGTTTCAGGAGCATCCCGATCTGGAATCGGCGCTGCCGGTCGAACGCCCGGTGGAGGATGACACCCGGGTGTACTGGATTCCGCACAGTTCGATTCGCTATACGGAGATCATCGCTCCCGGTTCCGCGTCCGAGAAGCTCGACAACGAAGTGCAGCGGCACAAGGTGTTCACGCCCCAGGAACTTAACCGTCTCAGCGGATCGTAATTGAGAGCGTCCAGGGCCATCGGCCTCTACGTTGCCGCCGTCATCCTGCTCGGCTCGCTGCTTGCTCCCGGGTTGTTTTGGGCGGTGCAAGAGATCGCGCCCCGCGTCTCCGCCCTCCACGTCTACGCGACGTATCCATTCCATCGGATTTATGATCGATCGATCCTGTTGGTTGCGCTGGTGGGATTATGGCCGCTGCTGCGGGCCATCGGTTTTCGTTTCTGGAGTGATATTGGTTACGTGCGGGCGCGCGGCTGGTGGCGTCATCTGTTGGCGGGTTATGTGTTCGGAATCCTCACATTGACAGCGATGGTTGCGATCTTGGTTGTGTTCGGCGGTCATCGATTGGTTGTTACCAAGACCTCGGAGCAGATGGCCGGGGCGGGGGCGAAATTCCTCTTCGTGGGTGTCGTTGTCGCATTGATCGAGGAGACGCTCTTTCGCGGGGCACTGCAGGGGGCGCTGCAGCGACGGCTGCCTGTTGCCATCGCCATCGTCGTCGCCAGTGCGGTGTATTCGCTGGCGCATTTCCTGAAACCCGCGGGTGTGAACATTCCCGCCGATCAGGTGACGTGGACCAGTGGCGGGAAATGTCTGGCGTGGATTGTCACCCAATCGATGCGCCAGAAGGGCGTTACCGTTGAGTTTGTGTCGCTGTTGCTGGTGGGTTGCGTTCTGGGGCTGGCGTACGACAGGACCAGGGCAATTTATCTGCCTCTTGGGCTTCACGCCGGCTGGGTATTGGTCAACGAGCTCATGCGCTGGGGGGCCGCTCTGGATGTCACGCAAGATCCCGCTTCCTGGCCGATGCTCGTGGCACTGCTCGTGCTCGTATTCTGGTTATGCCAGAAAGTGCTCGCACCACTGCGCGGTCCCGGTCCCTCCCGTTCTGGGCGGGTCGCGCCCTCGACATAATCTGGCCGCGGAATTGTCCGTTCTGCCATCATCCGTTGGACAACACTGACCCTGGTATCGTGTGCCCGGAGTGTCTGGCGTCGGCGAAGCCGATCGAACCGCCGTTCTGCCGGCAATGTGCTTCGCCGTTCACGGGCGCGGTCAGCGGCGAAATGTTGACCTGCGGCCACTGCCAGCATCTGCACCTGAATTTCTCGCGAGCGGTGTGCGCCTGCCGGACCGAGGGCGTGGTGCGCGACTGCATTCTCCGATTCAAATACAATCGGGAGATGTTTTTTGGCCCGCACCTGGTGGACTGGCTGGTGGGAGCAGCGCAACGGTGGATTGATTGGCGGGAAGTCGATGCGATTGTCCCCGTGCCGCTGCACCCGCGCAAGTTGAGACAGCGGGAATTCAATCAAGCGGAGTACCTGGCAGATGGATTAAGCAGGGTGGTCGATGTTCCCGTGGTGAAGCGCAATCTGCGGCGAGCGAAGGACACGCCGACGCAAACGAAACTCGATGCCGAAGCGCGCATGAAGAACCTCCGAGACGCGTTCGGCGTGCGCGACGAGTCGGCCTTCAAGGGAAAACGCCTTGTGATTCTGGACGATGTATTTACGACGGGCGCCACCATGGACAGTTGCGCCAAGACAATGAAATCGGCGGGAGCAAGGGACGTCGTCGCGGTGGCGGTGGCACGCGGTGTGTGACGATTTGAAGAACCCCGCCGGCCCGGCTGGTGGGTTTCCACCAGCCGAGGCCGGGAGAAGCGGACGTCTCGGGGTCAAAAGCCAACTGCGACTTCTCGGGAGGGTACAGCGGCCCCGGGATTTTGGCATGTAAAAGGTGTGTAAAAATCCGGAAGGCGCCTAGGGAGCCGTTCCGGGGGGTTCGAAGCCCACATCCGCCGCGGTGAGGCCTAATTTCACGTGATTGAAACAGGCAACGTAGGTCTTGTCGGTGTCGTCGCGGTAGAGGCCGAATTTGAGTTCCGGGCCGGTTGCCTCGTCGTAGCCGACGGGCCCGCGATACGCGACAATCTGCTTGTTGTTCCACCAGATGTTGACGAAGCCGTCCTCCCTGCATGACCACTTTGCCTGGACGATGAAATCGTGCCACCGTCCCAGGGCGAAACTGCTCGTCTCAAACAACGTTGCGCCCGGGGCCGAGGACGGATCGCGAATGATTCGTTCCGCGTTGTACCGCAAGGGGATGAAGAACCGACCGTTCACGAACCGGAATGACAAGGGCGGGATTCGGCCCGGCTGCCACAACTGCCAGCGGCCATGCCATTGAGCCAGGATGAGTCGAACATCCTCGATGGGAAAGTTCGTGGGCAGGTACAGGCTCAGGGCGTACCATCGGGTCGAGATGGCCGGAGGAAATTGCTCTGTTGAAATTTCGTCGCGGCATGTGGCAGTAAAGGCGCGGTTGATCCACGTGTCGCCTGGTCGCATCTCGAATCGCAACGAATCTTCTCCGTTCCTCCGCAAGTCCGAAGTGGTCCGGATCGAGTACGGTTTGGCCGGTGACTGTGTCAGCCAGATGGAATCCAGCGGCTGCATCCAGCGTGCCGACGGATGCACTTTCATGGGGTACGTTGGAAAACCTCGGGAGCCAACCCACGCACCGATCAGACAGCCAGCCGCCGCGCCGATCACCGTCGCCTTGCTTAGCGGGACCCGCCACGACACCAGAGCCAGCAGAAGAGCGGACGCCTCGGCGGCGCCAGCCGCCCAGAGAAGCGTTTTCGGCAACCAGAACGCCCAACACAGGACCGGCACCACCGCTCCGGCCACGAAGAGTGCAAACGCAATTCGAGACAAGGTTTGCGTCCGCCGGCAATCGGCGGGAGCCACGCCAACTGCATGCGATGCGCTGGGGACGTTGTCCACGTGATCATGCTATCGCAAATTCGTCGTGGAGAAAGCGCATATCGAAGGCAGGGTGAGTTCTCTTGTTGCATACGGGGCGAGAATATGTTCTTTTGTAGCGTTTCACCCGCCGAGGGAATTTATGGATTCAAGACGTGAACGCGCCGCGTGGCTGAAAGGCCCGGCATTTGAATGTGAGTTGGAACCAGCCAACGCCGACCGAAAGTGGCGGCTTGTTTTGCTGGGCGCGCCGGGCGTGGGGAAGGGCACCCAGGCGGAGTTGCTCAGCGAAAAACTGGGCGCATGCCCGCTGTCGACGGGCGACATCTTTCGCGCCGCCAAGAATCTCCCGGAGAAAGAACGCACCCCGGCGATGTCGGCCGCCCTGGAGTACATGAAACGGGGCGAGCTAGTTCCCGACACGACGGTGCTGGAAATCGTGCGCGAACGGCTGGGCTGCCTGCAGTGTCGCGACGGCTTTTTGCTCGACGGTTTTCCGCGGACGGTGGCGCAGGCCGAAGCGTTAAAGGTCATGCTGGATGAACACCACATCATCCTGGATGGCGTGGTGAATTACGAGCTGCCGACCGATGAAATTGTTGCGCGGATCAGCGGGCGGCGGGTGTGCGGCAAGTGCAAAGCGATTTTCCATCTTACGGGGCTGCCCACCAAAGTGGCGGGCATCTGCGATCATTGCGGCGGCAAGGTAATCCAGCGCGACGACGACCGGCCCGACGTGGTACGGGTGCGACTGGCGACGTACGAAAAGAGCACCGCGCCGCTCATCGAGTTTTATCGGCGCGCGGGACTTCTCGTGCCGGTGGCTTCCGGCGCGACGCCGCAGGTCACATTCGAGCGGACGATGGTGGCGCTGCAACAGCGCCGCGCACCGGCGCGCCGTTCATAAGACGGATAAGATTGCTCAATCCGAGCGAAGAGATTGACAAACCCGGCGTAGCTGGCCGTCCGACGGTCTGGTTATCTACCTGTCAACCCATCCCGGCAGTGTGTGTGGGGGGCGACGGTGGATTCAGCCGAACCGTTGCCCCCTTGTTGTTTCCGTAAGCAGGAGATTTCGTTCAAATGGCGGTGTCAACCAGCGGGGCGGCGGCGCCTTTTTCGGTCACCGAGCTTCCGCCCAACGCGCCGAAGCCCAGCGTGGCCATACTGGCAGCGGCAAACAAACCGGCGCAGGCGGGCCAACCACCGTTCACCCAAAACCAGGCTGTTGCCACGGTTGCGACACTTCCGCCGGCGTAGTAGCAGGTGACGTAGAGACCGGCGGCGGCGGAGCGGGCGCGTTCCGCGACGCGGCCGGTCAGCACCGTCGCGGCTGATTGTGAAATGAAGATGCCGGTGGAAAACAGCGCCAGCCCGGCGATTACCATCGACAGCGATTGAATCACCGTGAGCAACAGCCCACCGATACTCAGTCCCACGGACAGCAACACGGTGCGGCGGAAGCCATGGCGATCGAGAAACCGTCCGGCCAGGGGCGTCACCACGCATCCGAGCAGATACACGAAAAACACGCTGCCCAGAGCGGCGGTGCTCAGGTTGAAGGGTGGTCGCGCCAGATAGAAGCTGACGTAGGTAAATGCGCCCACGAGGGAGAACAACACGGTGAACCCCATCCCGCAGACGGCCAGCAGGCGCGGGTTTTGCATGTGACCCCAGGTATCACCAAACGATTTGAAGAGATGTTTGGCTGGAACGAAGTGAGCCGCCAGGGGCAGCCACTGGCGGACGGCGATTGCGCCGAGCAGATCCAGGATGCCCAGCACCACGAACGCCGCGCGCCAATTTCCGTGCACGGCCATGACGCCGGTGAGGAAGCGGCCGAGAAACCCGCCAAAGACCGTTCCCGCCACATAGGCGGACATCACCGTACCGGCGCGCGTGGAGAATTCCTCATTGATGTAGGCGATGATCACAGCGATCACGCCGGGCACAAACAAACCCTGCACGAACCGCCAGAAGATGAGGGTGCGAAGGCTGGTTGCGGTCGCGGTGAGCAGGGTGGAAACGGCCATGGCGAACAGCGCGGGGACGATGACCTTTTTGCGGCCGATCGATTCGGCGATCAAGCCGACGAAGGGCGCCATGATGGCGACCGATAACGTCACCGCGCCGACGGTCAGGCTGACGTCGACTTCCGACGCATGGTAGATGCGCTGGAGCAACGGCAGGAGCGGCTGGGTGCAATAGACGTTGAGGAACGTGCAGCCCCCGGCAATCGTGGCACCGAGCACCGCGCGAACAAATGACTGTTCGGGGCGTCCCGTCCTGGAAGTGGGGAGAGTGGGATCCATGGAAGGCGGAGCGCCGGGTGATTCAATGCGCCAACGACGGGCCGTGCGGGTTGACTTTTCGGAGGAGGAACACGCCTGCCAGGCAGACCACGGCGATCAGGGCGAGCCAGCGGAAGTTGTCGATGAACGCCAGCATGGTGGATTGTTGGACGAGCTGGGCGTACAACGCGGCGAGGGCTTTCTGATGGGCGACCGGCGCGCCGACATGCGGCGTGAGACCCGTTTGGAACAACCGCAGGCGCGTCTGGTACACCGCGTCATAGGGGGTCATGTGGGCCACGAGGATGGTTTGGTGGGCCTGTGCGCCGCGGGCCAGCATGGTCGTGACCATCGAGATACCGGTGCTGCCGCCGATGTTGCGCATGAGGTTATAGATTCCCGTGGCATTGGCGATCTGATCGTTGGGCAGGGTGGCGGTGGTGATCGTCGTCAAGGGCACGAAGACCATGCTCATGCCGAGGCCCTGGAGGAAGTTTGGCAACGCGATGCTCATGATGCCAATGTTCAGATTGATGTTGCCGAACATGAAGATGGCGGCCCCGGCCACGATGAAGCCGACGGCGATCAGTTTGCGCGCGTCCAGTCGGCCCGTGAGAAAGCCGATCAGTGGCAGCATCAGAAACGCGCCGACACCGCGGGGGCTTTGGGCAAGACCGCTGTCCAGCGCGGGGTAGCCGAGGAGCACCTGGAGAAACTCGGGCAGTAATGCCAGTGGACTGTAGATGACCACGCCCATCAGGGTGATCAGGACCGTGCCGACGGCGAAGTTCCGGTTCTTCAGAACGCGGAGATTGACGATGGGATGGTCGGACCGCAATTCCCAGAACACGAACGCCACCAGCGAAACGATGCAGATCAGGGAGAACCAGCGAATCCAGACCGCGGAAAACCAGTCATCTTCCTGTCCCTTATCGAGGATGATTTGCAAGGCGGCCAGGCCGACAGCCATGAGGCCAAACCCGATGCCGTCGATGCGGGCCGGTCTGGCGCTGCGGACGTAGTGCGGGTCATGGACGAATCGGAGGATCATCAAGATCGCGGCGATGCCGACGGGGATGTTGATGTAGAAGAGCCAGCGCCAGGAGTAGTTGTCCGTGATCCAGCCGCCGAGAGTGGGGCCGATGACGGGGGCGACCACGATGCCCATGCCGAACATGGCCATGGCGGCGCCGCGGCGTTGCGGAGGAAAGCTCTCCAACAGGATGGCCTGCGAGAGCGGCTGCAAGGCGCCGCCGCCGGCTCCCTGGATGACGCGGGCGACGATGAGGAAACCGAGGCTGGTGGCGGCGCCGCACAGGAACGACGAGAGCGTAAAGATCACGATGCAGGTGAGGAGGAATCGCTTTCGCCCAAAGTACCGAGAGAACCACGCGGCGGCGGGGAGGATGATCGCGTTGGAGACGAGATAGCTCGTCAGGACCCAGGTGGCCTCGTCGGTTGTCGAGGAGAGATTGCCGGCCATGTGGGGCAGGGACACCGTGACAATGGTGGTGTCGAGCACCTCCATGAATGTCGCCAACATGACGGCGATGGCGATCAGCCAGGGATTGACTGCGGCCCGGTATTCCCCATTCGCAATTGGACTCGCAGGGACCTCGTCCATCGAGGGACGGTCTGATGTGGTCGAGACGCTCACTGGATTCTCACAACGAGAAACCGGCGAGGCCTGGGAAGGGGCGCTGGCAGACTCTGGTGTCGGACTGTTTCATTCCTCCTCGACTACGCGGCCAATCGTAGCACCCGCCCTCGGGTCCGCAAAGTCTTTTGAGTTGGAGCGCCGGGGGGTCGGTCAATGCGCTGGCAGCTTGTTGGTTCGTGGGGATCAGTCGCGGAGCGCCGCGATGAACTCTTCCGAAGTAACGCCCGCTTGTTTCAGAACACCGTGCAGTGTTCCAACTTTCAGTTCACGGTGAAGTGGGACTACACAGCCGCGATCGTTGCGTCGCATGACTACATGGCTGCCCCGTTGTCGGGCGACAAGAAATCCCAAGCGCTGAAGAACTTTGATACACTCGGAGCCACCGATGCGTGGCAGTTTAGGCACCACCGACCTCAATCGTGGTCAACAACGGTTGGCCGGCGGACTTGAGCGGAAACTCCTCGAGGTACAGTTCGGTGGCTTCCTTCAAGTTGACCAGTGCTTCGGCGATGCTCTCCCCCTGAGTCGTCGTCCCGGTTTCGGGATTGAAGGCAACAAAGCCGCCCTCGGCATCTGGTGTCAGAACTGCAGTCAGCGTCATGCCAGAACTCTACTCGGTTTCCCCTGCCGCTTCAAGCGCGCTGTTTGAACGAGATGAGCTACAATGCTTCGACGCAAGGGAGGGTTGGCCGAGGCGCTGTCGGGAGAAGGCCGGGGGGAGGCGTGGGCCACGGCAGTCCGGCCACTTGTCTTCCGGTTACGTGCTTGATCTCTTTGGATGAATGCCCCAGAATTCTTCAAGCTCTTCACGTGCAAGACGGCAGATATCGGGCGCAGAATCAACAAGCTTCCGATATGTGTCGAGCGGCGTAAGCTTGCCTGCGGAGGAAAGCACCCCCTCGTCTGTGAGCCAAGACGAAGGCATTGCCCGCAGTCCGACACTCGAGTGCAACTGATAAATCGCCCACACGTTCACGACAGGGTAACGCCTGCATATACGGTCCCACTCATTGTAAGAGTCTTCGGTGCACTCACGCAGATCCCATAATTTCTCGTCGTTGAGGTCCATCAATTGGTGGACCGACATGAAGTGGGGATAGAGCCGTCGGGTAATCCCCTCAAGCCACCGCTCGAACATGAGGTCCTCAAATTGACGCCAGCCAAGCAGGTCGATGTTCGTGAATCTCGCCGCCTCGCGTGCGCCAGTTTGAAAGAGCCGCATCGAGAAATCAGAAACCCGCGATGTGCACCGAGTTCGGTTACGACAGTTCTAAAACCGTGGACGACCGACTTCGGCACGCGGCGCCCCCAATTCTTGCACTCGCATACGTAGTTTGCGTGTGGGACAGTGGTCGTGTCGCATACGAATACATCGAGTTCCGCGCTGCCGCGTGGTAACTGCACTTTCACACCGCTATGAACCGCGCACCCGATCTCCGAGAACACGTGTCCGACATAATCCTGCAGATCCCGCCAAGACTTACTGATTCTCGCATAATATAGTGACATTTCTTGGCGGGTGTGATAGTGTTGGCGGCATGGGGAATACAAGAGGCGTCAGACGGGACTTCAAGGAACTGGAGCGGCGGCGACTTCAGGCCGCCAAACTATTCGATCGC
>DATJWQ010000023.1:0-121259 GCA_035501175.1 Verrucomicrobiia bacterium
ACACGGCTGCAACACCAAAGCCGAAGTCCAGCCCAAACGGATGTCCGGGCAAGGACGGATTTCTCAACGCAGATGAGTTGGTCGCAGTAACCGTCATCGTCGCGCTCTGGCCGGTGGTGATGGTCGTCGGACTGATGCTGCAAGTGGTTGTACCCAGCGACGCAGAGACACTGCAACTGAGAGTGATGCTGCCGGGGAATTGGGTGGAAGGCGGGTTGTTGGAGGCCGGCCACGCCGCGACCAGCGCGCCGACATCAATCGATCCCAGACCACTGACTAAGTCATACCCGGTACCGGCACTGTAGCCGATCATCATGTTCTGGTTGGGGCAGTCGGTCGTTCCAGCCTGGCAGGGAACCATATTGTTGCCCGTTGTGATGTCGTGAAAACAGGAATTGTATGTCGATCCCCTGCCAAGGGAGTACACGGCGGGATTGATGAATCCGACGGGAGGCTGGCCGTTGAGGGCGGCCTGTTGATTGACCAGCGCCGTGAAGCCGGCCCACAACGGCGCGGCGATGCTGGTGCCCCACCACCAATTGCTCGAGCCATTGTCCCAGATCACCCAGGCGTCGTAGGCCACCATGGAGACATCGGGGACATTGCGCATGGTGGTGGAACCGTGATTGGCCGTCATGTCGATTCCTACTTGCCAGGATGGTATGGGCACGTTTCCCATGTAACTGGCACTGATGCCGCCGCCGCTGCCGATCGTGCCGTCGCCGTTGATCCAGGTCGTTTCGGATGACCACGTGCCGCTTGTGGTGGTCGTCAACATTGTGCCGCCGACCAGCGTGACATTGGCGTCATCGGTCCATTGCGATACGCCATTGTAAAAGGCGAGGTAATCTCCCGAGCACTGGAAGAACGATTGCCCCTGCATGGCCATTTGTTGATAGATCGGCTCGGCGTTCGGGTCATCGTAATCAAACAGCCAGGAGCAACTGAGCTGTTTGGCGGCGTTGTCCTGTTGCATCCGCTTCAGAATGTCGACCCAGTAGTAGCAGCAATTCGCCGACTCGTAGACGATCACCCTGGAAAGCCCCGGCGCCATCGCGATGGACATCTCGATATCCAGCGATACCTCGCCAACCCAGTTCGCGTCGCTGTCGGGCGACCCGCTGAATCCGTCAATCAGAACGTTCGTGATGAGGATACTCGGGATGCCGGCCAGTTTCTCATAGGCAGTGATGTCGTTGGTGTAGTAGCCGTCGAGTTCGAGAAGTCCGACCGTTTGTCCGGAGCCGGTGAGCGAGAGGCCCGGAACGTAGGCCGCGCGAAAGTCGTTTCCCAGAAAGGCGCCGCCCGGGCCGGACCCCGAGGCGGGCGTTGCGCCGGGTGCCGTGTCGGATGCAGTCCCGCGGCCTCCTCCGGGGCGCGGCACAACATAGTTGTTGAGCCCGCTAACACCCACAAGTGGCACGGCGAGATCGAGTGACGGTTCGACGTCCGGGGCGAAAAACGTGCGGGCTTCCGTTGGATGTTGATACACCCGCATCGCGACGTGGAAGAGTCGTTCGATGTCGGCGACGGATGCATTCACATCCAGGAGGGTGCGGTCGGGATGCGTGCCGGTCACGGCGAGGCCATTTGTCAGAATGAAGGCCATGACCGCCTGATAATCCTCGTCGGACGGGCCGAACCTCTCGGCGATCTGTTGCGGGGTCAGGTACTGGTGGTACGAGGCGCTTGTCGGGTCATATATGTCACGCAGCAACTGATCGAACTCGGATTGATTACGCAGTGGCAGTCCGATCACCAGATTGAGATTGGTGGTGGTCCGGAGACGTCCGATGGGTTGTAGTTCGAGGGTGGTAACCGCTGCCGGTACGGTCCGGTGGATTACTTGTCTGTCTGCTGCCAGGGCGGACGCGATGAATCCAATTAGGAAAGCGACTGCAACAGGCCCACGGCAAGGACGAGAGATTGGAATGTACCCCTTCACAATCGCGAGCAATTCAATTCGGTGAGCGGCGACCTTTTCCCTTCGCTGTAGATTTCACTCCCAGCCTGCGACCAGCAATGCACGCAAAGCCCCAAAGAGGGCTAATGCAAACCAATTCAAGTTTATAGGTGGCCGGACGCCCAATTTCAAGGCAATTCGGCGTCGTCAAAGATCCTGTGACGCCAATGGTTTCCGCACCTCATGTGAAGGAAGGCGTTGGTATATGGGAGTAGTTGACTATGGGAGCGATATATTGACCCGGTAGAATTCCTGCGGTGAAATCGAGTTGGTGTCAGTAATGAAGACCTGGTTGCCATTCGTAATGGGTCCCGTGTAAGTGGTGACGGGCAACCAGACATGCGACGGCAAATTGGTGCTGAACAGGAGCGTGTACGTGCGGCCCAGAGCCAACGGCGCGAAGAACAGATTATTCTGCCCGGGCTGACCTGTGACCTTTGCGATTTGCAGGGTGAACACCAAGGCGTGATTGGTTGGATCCAAACCGGTCACGTATTTGAACAGGTTATTCTGACCAGTGCCATCCGCATCGCAAGCTACGCAGGAGAAGCTATTGGTGGCGTCCCCACTTCCGCTGAAGTATTGTTTGCGCCACCAATCGGGAATGCCATCTCCCACGCTGTCACCGGAGGCCTGGATTACCATCACGGTTTGCCCGGCAATGAGCAGCGCACCGGTCCGTGCGGAGCAGTTCGAGTTTATGGCCACTATATAACTTATAGAGCCGTTACCGGAACCATTCGTGCTGGTAGTGATCGTAAGGAAACTATTGGTGGTCGACGCTGTCCAGGCGCAGGCGCCACTGCTGGCAGTTACATTTGCGGAACCCGATCCGCCCGCGGAACCGAAGGCCGCGTTCGTTGGACTGATGGAGAAGTTGCAGCTTGACGTCACCGAGAGCCTGAACACAGTCCCATAGCCGTTCGTCCCTCCCTGGTAGGCCGTGCCGTAGAGGTTGCCGTCAGTACCCTGCACGATTGTCGCGTAGGGATTCGCGCCATCGCTGCCGCCAAACATATGAAGGACCTCCAGTCCTCCTGTGGACGCGATTTGAAATACGGTGCCCGAGCTGCTCGGGCCGGACCCGGACCCGGCGGTCGTGCCGTAAAAGCTCCCGCCAGTGCCCGGCGTGAGCCCGGCGTATGGAGCGGCCCCGTCACTGCATCCGGAGAACGACCATAGATTCGTCAAGATCCCGCCGGAAGTGATACGGAAGACGGTGCCATAGGGGCTCGGACCGGACCCTGAACCAGAAGTCGTGCCGTAGAGATTGGTGTCGCTTCCCTGCACGAGCGCGGCGTAAGAATTTGCTCCATCAAGACCGTTGGTAAAGGACCACAAGGTCGTGAGGGTGCCAGTGGAGGTGATCCGAAAAACGGTGCCGAAACCGTTGGCACCGCCCTGGTAGGTCGTGCCGTAGAAATTGCCATCGCTGCCCTGGATGAGCCCGGCTCCCGGATTGGCTCCGTCACCGCTGCTGAACGAATGGAGAACGGTCAGGCTGCCAGTGGAGCTGATTCGGAACACGCCCCCCACGGGACTCGGGCCTGTTCCAGATCCGTACGTGGTACCGTAGTAGTAGCCATTGCTACCCTGCACAAGGGGCGCATATGAGTTTGCCCCGTCCAAGCCGTTGGTGAAAGACCACAAGGTTGTGAGGGTGCCGGTGGAGGTGATCCGAAAAACGGTGCCGAAACCGTTGGCACCGCCCTGGTAGGTCGTGCCGTAGAAATTGCCATCGCTGCCCTGGATGAGCCCGGCTCCCGGATCGGCTCCGTCCAGCGCGCCAGTGAACCGCCACAGGTTGGTAAGGCTGCCGGTGGGGCTGATTCGAAAGACCGCGCCGTACGCGCACCCCCCGGATCCGGAGCCATAGGTTGTGCCGTAAAAATTACCATCGTTTCCCTGGAGGAGCACGGATTCCGGGTCGGCTCCATCGTTCCCGCTGGTGAACGACCACAGACTTGTGAGGCTGCCGCCGATGGGCGCATTGTTGAGGGCGAAGTTGGCAACCAGTGATTCATTTGCGGAAGGCGAAAAGGTGAAACATGCCGATGCGCTGAGTTGATTGCTGTATTGATCGGTCCAGTTCACAAAGTTGTAGCAGGCGTTTGGCGTCGCGCATACCGTGGTCTTCGAGCCGCAAGATATCCTTCCTCCACCTGAGGTTGTGCCTCCCGCTGTCGGCGAGCCACTAGTCGAAACCGTGTAAAAACTCACCGGAACGAATGTGGCCACCAAGATCCTGTTGCTGCCCGCAGTGAATTCGAAACACGGGGAGCTGCTGACCGAGCTACCATTCTGATCGATCCAGTTGACGAAGTTGTAGCAGGAATTTGGCGTCGCACACAGGGTCACATTCGAGCCGCACGCCACGACACCCCCGCCGCTGGTTGAGCCTCCCGCGGCGGGCGAACTGCTGGTCGTGATCGTGCAGGAAGTTACGGGAGCAAACGTGGCCACCAAGGTCCTGTTGCTGGCCGCTGTGAATGCGTAACACGAGGAACTGCTGATGATATTGCTATTCTGATCGATCCAGCTCACGAAGTTGTAGCACGCGCTGGGTGTTGCGCAAACCGTCACATTCGAACCGCATATTACGATTCCTCCGCCGCTGGTTGTGCCACCAACCACGGGCGAACTGCTGGTGGCGATGGCGTAGGAGGACGTACAGGCGCTATTCACCGTCAAACTCACGGTAATGGATTGTGAATTGAACGTATTCGTCGAACTGATTGTGATCAGGGCGCTATAGGAACCCGTCGCCAAACCGGCCGTGCTATAAGCGATGATATGCGTGTTTGTGCCGCTGGAAGTCGAGCCGGCGGTCGGACTGACCGACAGCCATGAAGCATTGGTCGAGATGGTATAGTTGGCCGTGCCGCCGCCCGAATTCCACACGGCAAAACTTTGATTGGTGGCATTTTGTCCCTGGGCGATGCTCGGTGAGAGACTTGTTGGGTTGACTGATAGTTGTGGCGGAGCCGAGTAGGTGATGCTCAGGTATTCCCAAGCGTAACTCGGGTAAGAGTAGCCGTCGTAATAATAGGTGCAGTTGTAATTGTTGGTCATGCACACGTGAAAAATGCCGTTCGGGCGGCCTGAGGTTGTGCCCCAACTATTGACCATGATCCAGTAGGGATCATTTGGATTGGAATCATTGTAGCCCACGCACAGCACTTCGTGTCCACCGCCGGAGTTCTCGTCGTACGTTTGCCCGCAGGCGAAGTCGAAATTGACGGTGGTGCTTTCCGATTGGTACTCCCAAAAATTATCGAAAGTGGTCCAGTCAGTTCCTGTGGACAAATAAAAGGCGAACGCGACCGGTATGTTTTGGTTGAGAACGGCTTTGATGTTGGCGATGGCCTGGGCCTGACCCACCCCATACGTGCTGATGCTGTTGGCCGTGATCGATTGAACCGGGTAATTGGGTGTCGCAGTGATGCTGGAGCACGACGTGGCGCACGCCGCGTAGACATCCTGCCAGCTTGCCCCGGGGTTGGACCACGGAACCGCGCGCTGATAGCCGGAGGCACTGTAGAACGTTGCCACATCACCCAGCCACCCGCCATCGCAGCAAGCCACCCCGTTGATTGGTGGTTCGCATGAGTTTGCCTCCTGTACGGAGAGCCGATCGAAAATCCCATTTTGTTTGTCCAGCAGGATCTCCATGCAGCCGGTGCCCGCCCAACACCAGCAGTCGCCGCAGTAACCCTGGTCGCGCTGCGAAGGGATGTAATCCAGATACGACAGCAGGCTTAGCGTACCGCTCGGCGCAAAGAGGGCCTCTGGCGCTGCCATGGGCGCCGTCGGCGTGGCCTGGCGGGCCTGGTACCATTTGAGCCTCGTCGCCGCGTTCGGGTGCATAATGGTGTGCGGGCTGGGTGAAGTCTGATTGTCGGCCACAAGACCGCTGCTTTGCCCGGGAGCAACGGATTGAGTGCCTCCCGCCGTTGCCGGCGCTCCGGTGCCAGCCGCAAAACTGGCCATCGGAATCACAAGAAGGCCGATGATGAGTAATTCCATAAGGCTGCGCGAACGCCGGCTTTCCCAAGCGGGCCAATGCCTCAGCAAGCGATAGCGCTTGAGTTGGGGTATGCTGACCGAGCCTGATTCCTTGCTTGTGTTCATGACCGACCTCGCTTCCATCGGTGCACCTGCCTGCGCAACAGGGGAATGGCCGAGGGGAGAAAGTCCAACCGTAAGGAAGGAAAGCACTGCGAGAACGGCATGCCATCGGCATTCACCGCATACAGCTCGCACATGATATGCCTCACCTTGGCCTAGCCTTGCGCCGACAAGACACTTCTTTGAGCCCTGAGGAATGGCCCTAAACGGGGTAAACAACGTACTTGTAGACTAGCCGTTAGCAGAGTTCAAGGTTATTCGGCTGGCTGAACAGCCGGGGCACAGAGTCACTTGCGCGATACACCGTTCAACGCAGATTCGACGTGTTTGGCCACAAAGTCGATCATCATGGGATCGGACATCATGGGGGGGCTGAGTTCGTAGGTGACGCCGGGGAACTTCTTGAGGGTCTGCTCGAAGATGAACGGGATGTCTTCGCGCAGGTGCGAGCCGGGCACGAGGAAGAAGGCGTAGCCGAAAATGTGGTTGGCGCCGCGGCGGATGAGTTTTTTGATCGCAACGGGGATGAGCGGTTTGCCCAGTTCCATGAAGCACGGCTCGATGAGGTCGTAGCCGAGGCGTACCCGGACCTCGTCGACGAGTTTGACCATGATCTCGTTGCCTTCCCTGAGGCGGGAACCGTGGGTGAAAATGAGCACGCCTGTTTTCCGTTGCATCGCGGCGTTACTATAGCATTATATGGGACAGGGGCAACCATGAGTGACGAGATCAAACGACAGTATGTGAACTATTTGTTCTTCAAGGTGGACGCGGCGTGGCGTCGGTTGTCGCGGGAGGAACGGGACCGCGGCACGAGCGAATTCGAGGGCGTGGTAAAGGACTGGAAGGGGCGCGCGTTGATCATTCCATTCAGCACGGTCGGCACGCGGGCGGACACGGATTTCCTGTTGTGGCGGATCAGCGAGCGGCTGGAAGATTTCACCGAGATGAGCACGCAGTTGCTCAATACGAGCCTGGGGAAATGGTGCCAGACGCCCTACAGTTTCCTGGGGATGACCAAGCGTTCGATGTACGTGGATCATCACGAGCACGAGGGCAGCGAGGGACGGCGCGGGCGCGTGGTGCCGGGCCGGAACAAATACATTTTCGTCTACCCATTTTGGAAGACAAGCGAATGGTATCTGCTCCCGAAGGAAGAACGTCAGCGCATGATGAATGTGCACATCGAGACGGGTCACCGCTATCCGGGCATCAAGATCAACACGATTTATTCGTTCGGGCTGGACGATCCCGAATTTGTCGTTGCCTTTGAAGGAGACAAACCCGAGGAATTCATCGATCTGGTGATGGAAATGCGCGAACACGAAGTCCGCAAATACACCTTGCGGGACACGCCGATTTTCACCTGTATCCGCGGCAGCATCAGCGAAGTTCTGGCGACACTCGGATGAGACGCGCCATCCTGCTGACGGCGTTGACCATGCCATTATCCTGCGTTCTGGCGCAGGAGCCCACCAACAACGCGATCCTACCGGAGGAACTGGCGATCGCGCGCTCCGTGGTGATTCAGGATGCCGACGAACTCGAGAGCACGTTCACCTTTCAGTACGCAAAGGCTCAGCCGCGAGAAGCGTACACCGCCGATGCGGAATTCGAGTACGGCCTGACGGACCGTTGGGAGATCGACGCCGACGTTCCCTACGAGTTTCTTCGACCGAAGAATGAGACGGGTGCCGACGGCATCGGCGACGTGGAAGCCGCCGTGCGCTACGGGGTGATCCCCGTCGGGAAAGAACCCGTCGCACTGACTGCTGGTCTTGGCCTGAGAATTCCCACCGGCGATCGGACGCGCGATCTGGGTGAGGGACGGCTCACCTTGGAACCGTTTTTTACGGCGAGCACGTGGCTTGGCCCGTGCAACGTGCAGTTTAATGGCGGATGGGCCCGTGCGGTCACCAACTCGGGCAAGGACCCGAAAAATGATTTCGAATACAATGCGGCGGTTCTCTATCCCTTGAAACGCTGGTACGTCGGCGTGGAAGGCGACGGCGAATCGGACAGCGA
This sequence comes from Verrucomicrobiia bacterium, assembly GCA_035501175.1. Classification (GTDB taxonomy): domain Bacteria; phylum Verrucomicrobiota; class Verrucomicrobiia; order Palsa-1439; family Palsa-1439; genus Palsa-1439. The sequence goes on from DATJWQ010000023.1 coordinate 8,117, forward strand.
CACGACCACGTATTATGTGACGCCGGAGCTGATCTGGAGACCGATGAAGCCCCTGGAACTGCTGGTGGCGACGCCGTTGGGGATCACGCGGGAATCAGCAGATTACGGGGTGGTCGCGATCGTGTCGTTAGAGCTGGAGAACCTGACGCATCGGGGTACGGATAACGACTGAGGCGACTCAACGGTCATCCGCGCAACCAAATCGGTGTGACCGGCATCAAAGAGGTGGTGCCATGGAGTCATGAAACAGGGGATGGCCGATGTTTGTGATGGATTTTTCAACCCGCATTTGCTAGCGTAGACAACAGGGCGAGGCTGTCATGCTGATCAGTGTCATTATTCCGACTCTGAATGAGGAGGGAAACCTCCCGGTCACGTTGCGCCAGCTTGCCGACCATCCCGAGGTGGAGTTGATCGTTGTCGATGGCGGCTCGATCGACCGCACGCGCGAAGTGGCCCTGGGGTACACTCCCTATGTCTTTCCGACGCTGCCGAATCGCGCCCGCCAGATGAACCTTGGCGCGCGTCATGCCACGGGCGATATTCTGTTGTTTCTGCACGCGGACACGTTTTTGCTCCCCGGCGCGTTGGAAGAACTGCAACGGCGAATCATTGGCGACGGAGCAGTGGGCGGTGCGTTTGATTTGCATATCGATTCGCGGCGACGGCTGTGCAAGGTCGTGGCGCGCGTGTCGAGCCGGCGCTCGCGCTGGTTGCGACTTCCGTACGGGAACCAGGGCATATTTGTCTGGCGTCAGGTGTTCGAAGCGCTGGGCGGATTTCCCGAGATCCCGATCATGGAGGATGTATCGTTTGCGCGGCGGTTGCGGCGGGCGGGACGCCTCACGTTCATCCGTTCCGGACTCGTCACGAGTGGACGCCGATGGAACGCCAACGGCGTCGTGCGCACCACGCTGGTGAACTGGTGGGTGACGGCGTTGTTCCTGTTACGAGTGCCTCCGCGCCAGATACGCCGGATGTACGACACATGGCTCGTTCCGGGCAAAACGCGCCCGGAAAAGAGCAAACGCATTCCTCCGAATCGGAAGAGCCTCCAAGAGCAGACGTAGCGCTCTGCGCGTTCGGCCTCACGCTCCCGCACGGCCGAGGCGTCAACCACCTCAGTGATGGTTGATCACGTCGATCACGGAACGGAGCCGGCCGAAGTTTGTCCGGTTGAATGGAAAGACGATGCGGTGCAGGTCCTTCAATTCGGGCTCGTTCTCCTCTTCGGGAAGCGGGCTGGACGCCTGGAATTGTCCGCCGTTGACGCAGATGTCGGCGAAACGGGTGTTGAGCGCGCGCAACAGGTTTTCCGTGACGGGATTTTTCACGCGGACGATGGTCACATCCTTCACGTAGCGGAACGAGTGATAGTTGCTGTAGAACTGGGTGATCTCGTTGCAGGCCTCCTCGACGGAGTCGGTGACTTTGAACAACGCGAGGTCTTCCTTGCTGATCAACGCTTCATCGAGGAGCTGGTCTTCGACGAACCGCCACCACGTCTTCCAGTAATTGCCGCGCGGTCGGTCGACGAACACGAGGGGTTTCGGCTGGCTTTTGCCCGTCTGCATCAGCGTGAGCGCTTCAAATCCTTCGTCGTGCGTGCCAAAGCCGCCGGGGAACAACACGATCGCGTCGCTTTCCTTGATAAAACAGAGTTTGCGCGTGAAGAAGTATTTGAAGTTGATCAACTTGCGGTCGCCCGCGATTTCGATGTTGGGCTCCTGCTCGAACGGCAGGCGGATGTTGAGGCCGAAGCTGTTATCGCGGCCGGCGCCACGCTGGGCTGCGCCCATGATGCCTTCGCCGCCGCCGGTGATGACCATGAATCCGCGTTCCACGATGGCTTTGCCGAACGCGACGGCCTGCTGATACTCGGCCAGTTCGGGTTTGGTGCGGGCGGAACCGAAGATAGTGACCTTGCGACGGCCGCGGAACGGCGCGAAGATCTTGGAGGAGTAGCGCAATTCCTTCAATGTGGAGGTGATGACCTTCATGTCGAGGCGATCGGCCTGGTCATCGATGAGACGAAGGCCCGTTTCGATGATGTCCTCGACGAGATCGCCGCTTTCGTAGCCGCCGCCGTGTTGCTGGATGAGTTGCTGGATGAGAGCCTGGTCCTTGTTGGACGTGTGCATAATACACCGTATATCCTTATTGGGCGGGGAGCACTGCTTGAGTCGAACTTCGAACCGTCAGCGAGTCAAGGGCCGACTACAGCGTTGCGCCCCGCGTGTTTATTTCAGTTGTTGCGGAGTGTACTCACTCCTATCGGCATGTAAAGGATTTTCTGAAGTGCGAAGGGGTGCATCTTGGCACTGCCACTGAGAATCGAGGTGCCAGTGTGGCAGTGTTCAGATAGGCCCGTTCGTCGGCTGGGTGCGATTTAGGGCTTGTGGGGGCGGAGGGTTTCCCGTAGAGTGCCTCGCTTAACCAACGAAAAATAAGGCTTGTCGATGGAAGCGGTTTCCCCTACAGTCAAGGTTCCTTTACGGATGAAGAGCAAATTTCTTGAGCCGGCACAACAGCGGATTCCCAGCCCCGAGTTGTTGATCAACCTGGTGTCGCGGCGGGTGAGGCAGCTTGCGCAGGGGCATCGCCCGTTGACGCAGACGGATGCGCGGATGGATTTTTCCGAGATCGCGCTGAAAGAGATCAGCGAGGGCAAACTCACCTACGAGATTGGCGCGGAGGGCGAGATCGTTCCCGAGACGCCCGCGCCGCTGGTTCCGCCCGAGCAGTAGACGGTTTCTTTTTGGGTTGGGATTGGGCCGGCGCGGCCGGTATAGTGGCGCGCGATGGTCCCGACCATTCACAATCACAAGGCGCGGCGCGATTATTTCATCACCGAGACCTACGAGGCCGGGATCGAACTGAAGGGCACGGAGGTCAAGTCGCTGCGGCATGCGCGGGCGTCGATCGATGACGCGTTTGCGCGGGTCGAGCGCGGGCAGTGCTGGCTGTACAACGCGCACATCAATCCCTACGAATTCGGCAACCGGTATAATGTCGATCCGTTGCGCCCGCGGCGGCTGCTGCTGCATCGGAAGGAAATCGACAAGCTGGAGGGGCATCTCAATACCAAGGGCATGGCGCTGGTGCCGCTGAAGATCTATTTCACCAAGAGCTTCGCCAAAGTTCAGCTGGGATTGGGCAAGGGCAAGAGCACAATTGACAAGCGCGAGACATTGAAGCGGAAGACGGCGGAGCGGGAGATCGATCGGGCGCTGCGGGACCGGACGAAAAACCGCGGCTAGGTGCGTGAGCTTTTTGTGCCGGCGTGGTCGAAGTTGCAGGGGGAGCGTGTGCTCACTTTTTGTTGAGGCGTTGACGGAAGGAGCAGCCTATGACGAGACGGGCAAGCATGGCGGTTACGGTTGGCGGCGCCCTGTTCTGTTTCGGGGCGGGTGTGATGGTGAGTCATTTCCTGTTTCCGACGAAGCGAGCGGATCAGCATTCTGAATCCAGTCCACTCGCATCCCAATCAAGGTCATCGATATCCGCTCTGGAGACGGCCGCGGGCATGGGCTCTGCGAAGTCCAACGCGGCGGGTGCGGCCTCGAATGAAGCATCACAGGGGAAACGGATCACGACGCTGGCGGATTTGGAGGCGGCGTTGCGGAGCACGCGTCCCGGGAGCGGGTACAGCCAGGATCGCCGGAAGATCTACGAGGTTGTCGATAATTTGGACACGAACCTGTTCGCTGAAGCGATCACGGCGTGTTTGAAATCGGGTGGCAACATCAAGGGGTTGGCGATTCGTGAGATTGGCGCGCGTTGGGGGCGAATCGATCCGCAGGGCGCGCTGGCGTTTGCGCAGACATTGTCGAATGTTTCCCAGAGGAATCAGTTGGTCGGCGCCGTACTTTCCGGCTGGGCGGAGAACGATGCGGATGCGGCGACGGCGTGGGCCAGGCAACAGCCCGAAGGGCCGGCCCGCAATGACGCACTCAGCGCCGTCATCGGGACGGTGGCGACGCAGGATCCGCAGGCCGGGTTGGCGTTGATGAGCAGCCTGACCACGGGGAGATCGAGGCAGAGCGTGCTGTATCCCCTGTTCAACCAGTGGGCGAACCGTTCGCCGGCGGATGCGGCGGCGGCGGCGTTGCAATTGACAGGGCGGGATCGTGACCAGGCCATTTACGCCGTAGCCAGCGCGTGGGCGAACCAGGATGTGAATGCGGCCTTGGCGTGGGCGACGAATCTGCCGGCTGGTGGTGCGAGGAATGAGGCGATCCAAAGCGTGATGATCGTCTATGCGTCGAGCGATCCGCAGGCGGCGGCCGCCTGGGCGCTGCAACAGCCGCCGGGACCGACATTGAACCTGGCCATCCAAGGGGTGGCATCAGGATGGAGTCAATCCGATCCGACCGCAGCGGCGAACTGGCTGCAGTCTCTGGCGAACGGGCCGGCCAAGCAGAACGGAATCCAATACGCATTCTGGCAGTTTGCCAACAGCGATCCGGCGAGCGCGGCGAGTTTGTTGGCGTCGCTTCCGCCGTCGCAGAACCGTGAGATGTGGTACAACCAACTCGGATCGACATGGGCCCAAAACGACCCGTCGGCTGCCATCACGTATGCGCTCAGCCTGCCGGCGGGAAACGATCGAGACAACATGTTGGGAAACATCGCCTCGCAATGGGCGAGCAGCGATCTGGACGCGGCGCGAGCGTGGGCGGAATCCTTGCCGCCAGGGTCCTCGCGCGACCGGGCTCTTTCATCCGTCGTTTCCACATGGGCCAATTCCGATCCGCAAGCGGCTGCCGATTACGTAGGTCAATTGCCGGACAGCCCTCAGAGAAGTCAGGCGGTCTCGAGCCTTCTTTGGAGTTGGGGCCGGGAGGATCCGCGGGCGGCAGCGAATTGGGTCACGCAGCTTCCGGAGGGCAACACGCGGGACAACCTGATTTCCCAAATGGCCAATGTCTGGGGGAATGAGGATCCGGCCGGGGCCAGCGCATGGGTTGAGAGTCTTCCGGCAGGATTATCGCGCGACCAAGCGATGCAGAATCTGGCATTCCAAATCGCGCGTGCTGATCCCGTGACTGCCGCGAAGCTGCTGGATACAATTCAAGACAGCAGTGTCTGGCAAAACGCCGCGCAACAGGTTGCCTGGCAATGGCTGCGGACCGATCCTACAGCGGCCAAGACGTGGGTCGCCCAATCGCAATTCCCCGAGCAATTCAAGACCATGTTCGCCGCTCAGAAGGCGGCCAATTAGTGGAGGCGGAGCAGTTCTTTCTGCCCCTTGATGTCGAGGGTCACGCGATCGGGCTCGATCTTGTCGATGGTGGCGCCATCGATGTAATACCCCTCATACGCGACGCGTCCATTGATCACGGCCACGGGTTTGCCGTCGGGATCATTCATGATGCCGCTGATCTTGTACAACGATTCATCGGCCATGACCGGAGCCGGCGCACTCGGAGCCGGCGTGACATCGGCGGAGGGTGGAGTGGCTGCCGTCGGGCTGGACGGCGCCGGTGAAGCAGCGAGGGGAGTTGAAGCGGTTGGCGCAGAAGCGGGCGTGGTGCTCTTCGCCTGGTGAAGCACGGACGAGGCATTGCTCACGAGAAACGCGATGGCAATGATGGCCACGATCGCAACGCAGCCAATCAGCGCTGAGAGGAGAAGATGGTTTGTCTCGCGCGGCTGTTCTGTCGGACCGGGTGTGGGATGAGGAGCCGGTGCGCGAATCGTTGAGGCGACGGCAGTCGGCGCGATGGGTGCATGCGGAACGGGTTGATGAGTTGGAGCCGACGGCGCCGGTGTGGAAGGAAGAGGTTGCACGGGCGCGGCTGGCGCGACGCCGGCTTTGCGTTGTTTTTCCCGCTCGGCTTTGCGAAGGGCTTCGTGGACGAGGCTCATCCGGCGGCGACCTCCGTTGTTTCCTCGGCCGTCCGCGTGGGAAGCCGGCACTCCGTGTCCTCGATGGCGCGGCGGATATTCGTCGCGTCGATGGTAAACGTCTCGGCGATGTAGCCGGACAACAACGCCTTGTCGCACAGCACATTGATCAGGCGGGGAATGCCCCGCGAATAGGAATAAATGAACGTCAGCGCTTCCGGCGCCCACTGGATCCGGCCGTTATCGCCGGCGACGCGCAGACGATGATCGATGTATTCGCCGATTTCGTCCGGCTCGAGGGGGGCGACGTGATAGCGCAATGAGATGCGCTGCTTGAGCTGGCGCAGGCTGTCCCGGTCGAGGAGCTCGGCCAACTCGGGCTGCCCGACCAAGACGATCTGGAGGAGTTTCTCCTTTTCGGTCTCGAGATTCGACAACAGCCGGATTTGCTCGAGCACGCTGGGCTTGAGGTTCTGGGCCTCGTCGACGATCAGGGCGACGTTGTTGTTCGCCGCCAACTCGCGGAGCAGGAACGCGTTGATCGTGTCGTAGAGATCCTTCCGGGTGGTTTTGGCGGGCTGCAAACGGAATTCATCGGTGATCGCCCGCAGAATCTGGGAGTCGGACAGGGACGGATTGAGAATCAGCGCGGTTTTGGTTTTCGCCTCGAGCGAATTCAGCAGGGCGCGGCACAGGGTGGTTTTCCCGGCGCCGACTTCGCCGGTGATGGCGATGAAGCCCTTGCGTTCGCTGATGCCGTACAGCAAGACATCCAGCGCGACGCGATGATGGCGGCTCAGAAAGAGGAACTGCGGATCCGGCGTCATATTAAACGGATACTCACGCAGTCCGTAGAATTCTTTATACATCACCCAGCTCCAAGTGCTGGTGGATGCTACCACCAGTCACTGGGTATGACAAGCAGTCTCGGGGCAAGTTCCCGGAAAAGAAGGCCTTGGTTGAGGCCAAATTCGTGGCATCCGTCCTGCTACCCTTCACCACATGCCAGCATTAGACCAATATCTCCAAGCCATGGTGGCCCAAGGGGCTTCGGACCTTCATCTATCGAGCGGGAATCGCCCGACGTTTCGCATCTCGGGGACGATCACCCCGATCGAGAAGGACGTTCTCACGGCTGACGCCGTTAAGAAGCTCATTTATGAGATGATGCCCGAGCGGAACCGTCTTGAATGGGAGCAGGCCCACGACACGGATTTCGGGTACGAATTAGCCGGCGTAGCCCGCTACCGCTGCAACGTCTTTGCAGACAAGCAGGGCATTGGCGCGGTGTTCCGTCTGATCCCGTCGAAGATTCTCGGATTCAAAGACCTGGGGTTGCCCGACTCGATCAAGAAACTGTGTTTCCTGCAAAAGGGGCTGGTATTGGTGACCGGGCCGACGGGCAGCGGCAAATCCACAACGCTGGCGGCCCTGATCGATTTCGTCAACGAACATCGGTCAGATCACATCATTACGATCGAAGATCCGATCGAGTTCGTGCACAGCAACAAGAAATGTCTCATCAACCAGCGCGAAGTCCACTCGCATACAGACAGTTTCAAGCGCGCGTTGCGGGCGGCATTGCGTGAAGATCCCGATATCGTCCTCGTTGGCGAAATGCGCGACGTCGAGACCGTTCGCATCGCCCTGGAAACGGCGGAGACAGGCCACGTGGTTTTCGGAACGTTGCACACCAACAGCGCCCACTCGACGGTGGATCGTCTGATCAATCAGTTCCCGTCGGACGAACAGGCGCAGGTTCGCTGCGGTCTGGCCGAGAGCCTCAAGGGAGTGGTGTCACAGGCGCTGCTGAAGAAGAAGGGCGGGGGACGCATCGCGGCGCTGGAGATTTTGATGGGCAGCTACGCGCTCAGCGCCAATATCCGCGAAGGCAAACTTCAGCAGATTCCCAATGCCATCCAGATGGGACGCAAAGAGGGCATGTGCTCGCTCAATGACTCGTTGCTGGATTTGCTTGCGAAAGATCTCGTCGAACCCGGCGAGGCCTACCAGAAAGCCACTGCCAAGGAAGAGCTTCTCAAACGCATGGGGGCATTACCGACCTGCCGTTCGCCCAAGGGCACGCCGTGGACCGAGGACGAATTGCTCCAGGCCGCGGAAGGCGCCAACCCGTCCGATAAGAGCGGCGACAAAGGCAATGGGTCGGGGTCGGGGCGTTTGCCCCCGCCACCGGCCATCCGCGTTGGCGGCATCGACGAATTCGAATCCGAACCGCTTTCGGTGCGATAACGGTTGTTCAATTCAGGAACAGCCACGCGACGACCGCGAACAGCGGAATCAGGATCGGCAACGCATATTTCAGCAGGTAGCCGAAGAAGCTCGGGCATTTCACGCCGCTGGACTCCGCGATGCTCTTGACCATGAAATTCGGGCCGTTGCCGATGTAGGTCACGGCGCCGAAAAACACCGCACCGATTGACACGGCGACGATATATCTGGCCGTCACCGCATTCGCCAGTATCGCCTGCATGTGGACTGGATTCTCGAGTGACAAATTGTGAAGCCCGAAGGCCGCGGCCAGAAAGTTCAGATAGGTCGGGGCGTTGTCGAGGACACTCGATAAAGCACCGGTCCCCCAATAGAACTGCCCGACCGTCGTGATCCCGATGGCGGCGGCGTGATGTTCCAACAGATCGAGCGCGGGGACCATGGTCGCGAAGATACCCACGAAGAGGAACCCGACTTCGCGCACGGGATGAAAGTCGAATGCGTTCTCTTTCAGCACATTGTCATCGGCGAATTTGTAGGCCAGCCATGCGGCGACGACCATCAGGACGGCAACTGCCAGCGTGACGATGTTTTCGCCAGATCTGGCATCGCTCCATCCCGTGAGGGTCGAGAGGGCGGAGGCGATTGTTGAATGTCCCACGCCATGGAGCCATTCCGCCTTTTGTACGAGCACGAGCGCGAGAATCACCACCAACCAGATGAAATTCAGCGAGCCTTCGATGGCGAGGCGGTTTCCACCTGTGGTTTCTGTTCCGGTTTCGGTTCGTCGGTAGTTTTTTGAGTCGATGACAAAGAACAGTGCCAACAAGACGCCGACACACAGGAGCCACGACAATACGACAGCCGGCACTTTCATCAACCAGAGGAATGGGACACCCTTCAAGTAGCCGAGGAACAAGGGTGGATCGCCAATAGGCGTGAGCGCCCCGCCGATATTGCTAACGAGGAAGATAAAGAAGACGATGTGATATGGGGCGACGCGGTCTTTGTTGATTTTCAGGTAGGGACGAATCAGCAACATCGACGCGCCGGTGGTGCCGATGACGTTGGCCACGACAGCGCCCAGCGCCAGCAATCCCGTGTTGACGGCCGGCGTGGAGCGACCGCTCATGCGGATGTGGATTCCGCCGGCAATGACGTACAAGGAACCAATCAACGCCATGAACCCGGCGTACTCGATCAGGCTCAGCAGGATGCGCGGCGCGTTGTGCAGGACGGCCACATAGTAGATCGTCGTCACCAGTGCCAGCCCGATCGCCACCTTGGGATAGTGGTTTTCCCAATGGTGTTTGTGAATGAATGGCATCAGCGCGATGCAGAGCAGGAGGACGACGAACGGGATCACCATCAGGGGATGCGGTTCGGCCGCGGGGGAAGCGGCGAGCAGTAGCGAACCGAGCGCGGCGACCGGCATCTGGCTCATGGAGGATGGACTTTACTTTGCCGCGCCAATTCCTACAATGCCATTCGAGGCCCATGGACATCACCTTTGAATGTCCACATTGCGCGCAGCCCATCGCGATTGACGAATCGGGCGCGGGACTGCAAGTTGATTGCCCCGGCTGTCAGTCTGCCGTGGTCGTACCCCAACGGGCGGGACCCCCACCGCAAACCGAACCCGCTCCGGAACTGGCGCAATCGATGGAGCGGCCAAAGTCGCTTCCCTCCGCTCTCGCGCCGCCGCCCAATCAGTGGACAACCGGCGCGGAGTTCCAGCAAAGTCGCACGAACAACAGCGGCTTCTGGACGGACGTGCCGAAGGCGTTTGATTACCCGTTTCGCGGGAATGGAACCTGGATTCTCCTGGCCGGCACGCCGTTCCTTCTGCTGTTCAATTTGCTGGGCTTCGGCCTTTTTACCACTCTGGCCAAGCTCGTTCTGCTGGGAGTATTCGGGATGTTGTTTCAGCGGGTCATCCAGGCGTCAGCGGACGAGGATGACGGAATGATGGAGTGGGGCGACATCGGTGACACGACGGAATGTGTCGTGGCGTCCTTTCAGGTTCTTGGAATGGGGATATTGGTTTTTGCGCCGGCGCTGGTTTGTTTATGGAGCGCTTTCTTCGGCTTTGGACGAGAACACATTTCGGGCGAGGATGCATTGATGCTCGCAGGGGCATTCGCAATCGTGGGTGTGTTCTGTCTGCCGATGGCGTTTCTCGCGCTGGCGATGTTTGATACAATCAAGGCGGTAAATCCGGTCATGGTTGTGGCGGCCATCATCAAGACGTTTTTTCAGTACCTGATGGTCATTGGCCTGCTGGCGATCCTGTGGTTCGCGCGGGTGTTTATCAGCCTGCAACTTTACCAACTTCGGCTGGCGATGCGTCTGCTCGCCCTGTTGCCGGCGGAATTCGTCACGTTCTACACGTTGGCGGTCAGCGCGCGGCTATTGGGGATTCTCTATCGGCACAACGCCGGACGGTTACATTGGTTCGAGTAGCTCGTGCATGGGAATTTTCCCGTTCCACATGCGCATATCGAACGAATGCGGCTCAGCGGCGGGTTTACTCTCGATGCGGCCGCCGGCGTTTTCGACGATGAGTTGGCCGGCGGCGATGTCCCAGAGGCGGATGCTGTACTCGACGTAGCCGTCGAATCGCCCGCAGGCGACATAGGCGGTGTCGAGCGAGGCGGAGCCGGTCAGGCGCATCTTGCGCACCTTGTAGATCATCTGATTGAAATCGTGGAGGCTGCGGTTCATCGCGTCGAGGTTTTTGAAGAAGCCGATGGTGATGATCGCCTCGGACAGCGCGGTGCGATTGCTGACGTGGATGGGCTGGTTGTTCAGCAGGGACGGCTTGCCTTTCTCGGATACGAACAGTTCATCGAGTTCGGGATCGAACACAACGCCAAGGACCGTTTCCCATTGATCGGCGCTGCGGCGTTCCTGGGCGGCGATGGAAACCGCGTAGTGCGGGATGCCGTAGAAATAGTTGACGGTGCCATCGAGCGGATCGACGACCCAGCGCACGTCCGATTGCGGGTTTCCCGCGGAAGATTCCTCGCCGAGAATGCAATGGTCGGGATGGTCGGCGAGGATGATGCGGGCAATGAGCTCCTGCGACTGCACGTCGACTTCGAGTTTGATGTCGTGCTGCGTGGCCTGATTGACGTTCAGGGCCGAACCGAAATTCTTGCGCAAAAGTTTTGCGGCTTCACTGGCGGCTTCGATGGCGGTGTCTAACATAGGCCGGCAATTGTAGGGCAAGCGTGGCGGAACGAGCAAGCACCCTCGCGCCCCCTCACCTTAGTCCTCTCCCCCAAGCGGGGGGAGAGGAGATTTCCCTCTCCGTTGTGCTAAGGGAGAGGGTCAGGGTGAGGGCTGTTTCCCCGCCATCCAGCCGTGTTCCTGCAGAAACGCGCGGAGCTTTTTGACGTGCTCCCACATGACCGCTTTCTTGGTCGGATCGCGGAGGAGGAAGGCGGGGTGATACAGGACCATGAAATGGATGTCGGGATAATCGGGTGCGGTGAAGAGTTTGCCGGCTTCCTGTTCCATCGAGAACTCGTCACCGCGATCCTTGACGAGGTATTTCAGCGCGACTGCGCCGAGCAGGAGAACCACTTTCGGTTTCATCAACTCGATTTGGCGGCGCAAATACGGGAAGCAGGCTTCGACTTCGTGAGCGGTCGGCGCGCGGTCGATCTCGGCTTTGCATTTCACGACGTTGGCGATCAGCAGGTCGCGGTTGGTGTCGAGGCCGATGCTGGCCATGATTTTGTCGAGCAATTCGCCCGAGCGTCCGACGAACGCCTGCGCCAGCACGTCCTCATTCTCGCCGGGGCGTTCGCTGACGACGAGGATTTTCGACTCGGGATTGCCGCGGTCGATGACGATGTGGTTGCGGGCCTTCCCGCGCGGACATTTCTGGCAGTTGTAGGAAGTGAGACGCTTCCGAAACTCGACGTAGCTTGATGCCGCCAGCACGTCGTTGTACGCAGAGTCGAATAGATCAAATTCGACGGGCACAAAGGGGTTTATAGCACAGTTCGTCCGCCAGCGGAATACGTTAGCCGGAGAAACCGGGAGGATATACTGGCCAGGTCCGGTCGTAGTTGTGCCGGTACCCACCAAGCACGCGTTCGTGTACGAAGTACACTGGGTAGAAACCATAGTACAAGGACGCCTCGATCCAAAGGGGAGCTTGGACCGGAGTGGTATAGGCCCAGTAAGCGAGATTTGCAGCAGGCTCACGGTGAGCGTAAAGCAAAGCATACGCATCGACATAGACACAGAGAGCGCAGAGTATCACGGACAACAGATGCTGCTTCATCGCGTATACCACAGAAGCACTGACTGCTACGACTTCGGCTCGGCAGGAGTCCCGATCTCGGAATCGGGGTGAACCTCGCCCTCCGTGGCCGGTTTCGGGGTGGCGGCTTCGACGGTTTGCTTCACGGACTCGGAGGCTTCGGCGGCGGCGGCGATGGCGGCCTGGACTTCGGCCTTGATGTCGTCGGGCGCGGGCTGACCGAGGGTCGGTTCGTTTTCGACGACGACTGGCGCGTCATCGCTGATGGGAGCGATGGAGTCCTCTTTTTCCTTCAGCAGATCGTTGTGGAGTTCTTCCTCGTGCGGCAGCGTACCAAACGCATCCTTGTCCGGCGAACCAGACTGGGGAGCGGAAGCGGCGCCGTCGATACGCTCTTCCTGTTCCTCGCGGGCCTTCTCGGAGACCTTGCGCTCCGTTTCCTCGCGCGGGCTGAACTTCACGCTGACGACTTTCGATACGCCGTGCTCCTCCATGGTGATGCCGTAGAGCGCGTCGGCCATGCCGATGGTGCGTTTGTTGTGGGTGATGATGACGAACTGGGATTGCGTGATGAACCGCTGCAGGATGCGGACAAAACGGTTGATGTTCGATTCATCGAGGGGAGCGTCGAGTTCGTCGAGCACGCAGAACGGAGACGGTTTGACCATGTAGATGGCGAACAGGAGCGCGGTGGCGGTGAGGGTTTTCTCGCCGCCGCTGAGCAGGGTGATGCTCTGGAGTTGTTTGCCGGGCGGTTTGGCGACGATCTCGATGCCGCTTTCGAGCGGGTCGGCTTCATCGAGCATGATCAGGTTGGCTTTACCGCCGCCGAACAACTCGGTGTACATGACCTGGAAATTCTCGCGGACCTTCTCGAAGGTTTCCTGGAACAACTGCTTGGTGGTGACGTTGATCTTCGAGATGACCTGGAGGAGCTGGTCCTTGGCCTTGACCAGGTCCTCGTGCTGCTGGGTGAGGAATTTGTAGCGCTCCTCCAATTCCTCGAATTCGTGGATCGCCTCGACGTTCACGGGGCCCATGGCGTCGAGCTTCGACTGCATTTCGGTGACCTGGAGTTCGATGGCGTCCCAATCGACCGGCATCGGCACCTGCTCCGTGACGGCGGGTCCCTGGTCGGCGATGGTGATATTGATCATGTCGCCGCGGACGTCCTCGACGTTGACCTGATACTTTTGCCAGACGCGGTCCTTCAGGTTTTGCGCTTCCATGCGTTTCTGCGCGAGCTGGATTTCGAGGCCCGACTTCTGCGATTGGGCTTCGGTGGCCTGCTTGCGGACGGCGCGCAATTCCTCCTCCGCCTGGCCGATACCCGTGGCGACTTCGGCGCGCTGATGCTGCAATCCGTCGATATGCTGCTGGGACTGGGCGCGGGTGGCCGTGAGTTCGGTAATGGCGGCTTCGGACTCGGTGATTTCGGCGCGGAATTGATGGATGCGGGCGGTGTAGGCCGTGATTTCGTCCGCGCAGGTCTGGATGCGTTCACGGAGATCGCGGACGCGGGCGGCGATGGGTTCGCGCTGGCTCTCGATGGCGTGGCGCTTGTGCTCGATGCCGCCGACGCTGACGCGGAGCTCGGTCAATTGCTGCGTCATCTGCTCTTTGCGGGCGAGCAATTCATCGACCGCGTGCTGGGCGGCGGTCATCTGCTGCTGCAAGTCGCTTTGGCGCGTTTCCGATTCGCGGAGGGCGGTCAGGATCTCGTCGCGGCGCTTTTTCTCCTCGGCGTCCTGTTGTTCGATGGACTGCAATTCGAACACGACCGTGTGGACCTTGCTTTCGAGGTCGCGGCCTTCGGTGGCGAGCGCATTGAGTTCGCCCTCTTTCGAGGCGAGCGCGACTTCCTTCGCATGAACATCGGCGCGGAGAGCGGAAATTTCGGTCTCGAGCGCGGCCTTCTTCTGTTCCAGTTCGGCTTTGGACGTTTCCCGGGTGGAAGCCTGTTCGTCGAGTTGCGCGACTTCGTGGGTGAGCGCGGCGATTTCGCCGATATGGGCATTGGAGACGGCGCTGAGGATGCCATGTTGGTCGACGAGTTCGCCCTCGAGAGTCGCGACGGCGAGATGCGGATGATTCTGGCGCAGCGAAAGCGCGGCATCGAGGTCATTGGCGATCACGACATTTGCCAGGAGCGAGCGCACGAGGGGTTCGAAGCGCGCATCGCGGACGCGGACAGCGGTATTTGCCGGTGTGACGCTCTCGGGAGTCGGCTCGGTCGCGGTGACGCGCAAGGCACCAATCGATTCCGGAGCAGCAACGGCAGGATTCTGCAGATCGCCGGCGAGCAACTGACGAGCGGCGGCGAGGTCATCGGCCAGGATGGTGTGGATCGCGTGGTTGAGAGCGGCTTCGATGGCGGCGCCGTATTGGGAGTCGACGTCGAGGATCTGGCCGAGGGTCGAGCGTCCATCCGGCGCGGCGAAGAACTTTTGGATGACCTCCAGACGGGCGCGTTTGCTGGCGACATCGGCTCGGGTGGTCTGATGCTCGTTCGTTGCCGTAGCGAGCAAGGAAGACGTGTTCTGGAATTCGGATTGTTTGGTGGCGAGAGTTGCCCGCAACAAATCGACACCGCTGCGGAGTTCGGCGAGACCATCGTTGTAGGCCTGGAGGCGTTGTTCCATCGCGCGGCGCTGGTCTTCGAGCTGCAGGCGCTCGGTGGAAAGCCGCTGGGCGCGAACGACGTCGTATTTCTTCTTCTGGTCGAGCGCGGACAACTCGTTGCGGTTGTGAGCGATCTCGCTTTCGAGGTCGATGAGGGCGGTTTTCGCCTCATTGGCGAGGACGTTCTTCCGGGCCAGATCGGCTTCGAGTTGGCGCACCGCGTCCTGCTGGGCGTGAAGTTTTGCCTGTTCGGTGGCGAGGATCGAATCGATCTGCTCGAACTCGGCATTGAGGGATTTGAGCAGTTCTTCCTGGACGCGGATTTTCTCCTCGGCGCCGGCGGTCTCGCGGTGATGGTTCTCGATGAGCTGCTCGAGTTCCGTGATGCGCTCGGCATTGGTCGTCATCCGCTGCTCGTGGCGGTCGATTTCGCTCTTGAGTTCGTGATCGCGGGTGACGGCTTCATTGATGGCGCGCTCGATTTCGCTGAGGGACCGGCGGAGATCGGTGATCTGCTGTTCCTTCTCGGCGATCTGGGCGGAGAACGCGTCGGACTGCTGGACGAAATTGGTGATCTGCGACTCGAGGTCGGCGACTTCCGCGTGAAGCAGGTCGTGCTTGTGGCGGGCGAGGCGGGTATCGAGGGCCTTAAGCTGGTCGAAGAGTTCCTTGTAACGGCGGGCTTTGCCGGCCTGGCGCTGGAGCGAGATGATCTGGCGTTTGACTTCCTTGATGATGTCGGTGATGCGGACGAGGTTGGCTTCCGTGTACTCGAGTTTGCGGAGGGCCTCTTTTTTCTGGTGCTTGTACTTGTTGATGCCGGCGGCTTCCTCGAAGATCGTGCGGCGGTCCTCGGGATGGGCGCTGAGAATCTGGTCGATCTGGCCCTGGGCCATCAGCGAGTAGCTGGAGCGGCCGATACCGGTGTCCATGAACAGGCCCTGGATGTCGCGGAGGCGGCAGGGGGTTTTGTTGATGAAGTACTCGCCGTTGCCATCGCGATGGACGCGGCGGGTGATCGTGACCTCGGTGAAATCGAGGTTCACGCCCGGGAGCGAAAGGGTTTTGGGGTCGACATCGGCGAAGGTCATGCTGACCTCGGCGAGATTGATGGCTTTACGGCCATCGGTGCCGTTGAAGATCACATCGGCCATCTCGCTGCCGCGCAAGGCTTTGGCGGATTGCTCGCCGAGCACCCAGCGGATTGCGTCGGAGATGTTGGATTTGCCGCAGCCGTTCGGGCCGACGATGGCGGTCACGCCCGGCAGAAACTCAAGCGTTGTCTTTTCAGCAAACGACTTGAAGCCGATGAGCTGAATGCTCTTCAGATACATAATGAGGTCCCCACCCCTTTCTTTGGCGGAAAAGATAGCGGGGCCATTTGCGAAAGCAAGCAAAAAACAAGGACTTACGCGGGTGGATGTGCGCGTGACTTACGGCCTGACCGCGCACCGACAGTGGCTAGTCCCTCCCAAGCCATTCGGCCGGTGGTCGCCCCATCAGCGGCGCAAAGCGCCTTTCGAGCGCGTCGCGTTGAGCAATCTGTTCTTCGACCAACTTTACGGCCTCGGAATCGCGTAGTACTCGAACGTGAACCTTCTCGAGCAACTCTTTCGCGTGCCCCAATATTCCACCCGGCTGGCTCTTCGAATCACCATCATTTGTCACCAGAATCATGCCGAATTTCTGTGTGGTGAAAAGTATCTGCACGTCATTTCGCTGGTTGTCATCACGGATGCCATTTGGAAATACGGTTGCCGCGATCGTATTCCATAGTTCTTGGTCGTCCGAGCCCGCTGAAAAAACGCCAAGCCCGGGGCGACGCCACGCTTTCGCACTTCTTAACGGGCTGTTGCCGTCCTCGGCCTCCTTTTGGACAACGTCGGTGAAGAAAAGGTAGATCACGCCGTCTTTGCACCACTTCTCCAATCGATTCATGTTGGAAAGCGTCCCCTTTGAATTAATTCGATTGGTGTCGATTACGAAGCCACGTTCTAGACGGCGCTTCATAGCGCGCTATTGTAACATCAATAAGACGCGCTCACAAGCAAGGGGTATCTCAGCTTTGGCGCGCGGAGAGGGCTTCTCCCAGCGGATTCATTGTGAGCGCTTACACCACGCGATTGCGTGGTAATACCACTCATTGTCGAGACCGGCCTAACTCCCGCAATTCGGTTCCGCAGCCGGTGGGAGTTGTTGGTGCAGAAATCTCTTGTACGCGCGGGAGATTTCGAGCGGAGTGACGCGCAAACCAGTGTTTTCAAGGGGCGTGTTCGCGAAACAAGCAAGCGCTGGTGGGTGTTCAGGCCGCCGAGCGGCGAACGACAGAGACTCTTCGACAAGCTCAGAGTGACAACCGGGGGGCCTGGGATCGGTTCTGATGGCGAAGGACGAGCCGGCGTTTCTTCACGGCTTGCCGTACTTCGTATCGAGACTGGCTTTGACGACTTCCCACGGGACAACGTCGTCGGGATTCTCGGCGTGGGCCTTGAGGCGGCGATCCAGTTCGGCCTGTTGGGATGGCGTGACTTGCGGGTCACAACCGCCTTCCATCGGGTTGGCCGGCAACGCGTTCATTCTGTATGCTTTTACCATACAATCGTATGGTTATACCAGTCACTCTTGAGGTGTGGCTTGACTTTCCTCCTTGTAAAACATAGTATTACAGCATGACCAAGACGATTACGAAGGTGGGGAATTCGCAGGGGATCATTTTTGACGCGGCGTTGATGGAGCTGGCGCGGTTGAAGACGGGCGATGAGGTCAACGTGGAGGTGCATGAGGGCGGGACGATCACGTTGACGCCGATTCGGCCGCGTCCGTCGAAGGCGGAGGCGACGCGGGTCATCCAGGCGACGGTGAAGGATTACGCGCGGACGATGAAGAAGCTCGCATGAGCGGGGCGACGGAGAACTGTTTCCATCTGACGGTGGCGATTGTTCGGGAGATTCACGCGGAAGTTATTACGCGGTTTGGCGGGTCGGACGGCGTGCGGGACATGGCGCTGCTGGAATCGGCGGTCGCGGCGCCGCAGGCGGGGTACGGCGGGAAATCGCTGTATGCCGACCTGATCGAGATCGCGGCGGCGTATCTGTTTTACCTGGGCCGGAACCATCCGTTCGTGGACGGCAACAAACGCGTCGCGCTTGGCGCGTGCCTCGTGTTTTTGCGGTTGAACGAGGTGGAACCGAAACCGGACGGCCCGAAATGGGAGGAGCTGACGCTGGCGGTGGCGACCGGGGAGATCGATCGGGAGGAGGCGACGGCGCGGCTGCGCGGACTTGTGGCGAAACAAACGTAAGTGCCTCTTATTGAGCGACCCGCGACAAGCTATCGACTATAGATTTTACTGTTGACACGGGTATCTGGTTGCAGATATAGTAGGCGCAGTACGAATAGAAGCGTTCTTTGACATAGGAGCTGGTTTTGCATTGCGACCGGGGCACGACGATGTCGGTTTGCGCTGCCAGCACACACTCGGCGCGTCTCGCTCCGTTAGTGCTGCGCTCGGCTCCGCAGACTCGGTTCCGCGGGTGCCCTCGCGGCTCGGTTTTGGCACGGGCGGCCAAGGCAGCGGTGGCGAAGCGGTTGCGCCACCAGTGAATGGTGCCCTTTTCTGCACAGGGTGAACCCTTCGAGGCTGGTCGAGGTAACCAGGGGAGGGGGTATAGAACTGCGAAACGAAGCCAACGGTTTTTGGCATGAGGCGTGGATGGAGATGCTTGAGGGAGAGGTGGTTGCAGGTTTTGGAAGAGCGGATTTTTGATTGGCTTCGTTCGGCCAAAAATGGCTTCGTTTTTGGGGTTTACGGCGATGGAAATGGGGTTTAGTGGAGCGATTCGAGATAGATTCCGTCTGGACGGGTTCGAACCGGGCGTGCCAGTATGCGGCGTGCCGTCGATTGCGTGATCATGCCTGAACGAGTCGAAACCACAACCGCGATGTCGCGCCGAGCTGGCAACGGTCTATGCATTGCCGTTGTCGCCATGGTGGTCGGCCTGACCGTGTTGCGGCTGCTGCTATGCGGGTCGATGGAACTGATCCCGGAGGAGGCGTATTATTGGACGTACGCGAAGCATCCCGCTCTCGGGTACTACGATCACCCGCCGATGGTGGCGTGGTGTGTCACGATCGGCACCGTGTTGCTCGGGGACACGGCGATGGGTGTGCGCCTCATGACGATTGCTCTGTGGGCGGGGACGGCCGGGTTGCTGTTTTTGACGGCGCGATTGTGGTTTGGACAACGGGCTGCACTGCTGGCGACGTTGTTGTTCACGCTGGCGCCTGTTTATGTCGGCACGGGATTGATTGTGACGCCCGACCCACCCCTGCTGTTTTTCTGGGCGGCAACATTGTATTTGATCACGAAGGCGCTGCAAACGGGGCGGGGAGGATACTGGCTGGCAGCGGGTGTCACGTTTGGCGGCGCGCTGCTCTCCAAATACTATGCGCTGCTGCTCGCGCCGTCGCTGCTCTGGTTTCTGTTGCTTTCGCCGAAGCACCGTCACTGGCTGCGTCGCGCGGAACCATGGCTGGCCTTGCCCATTGCACTGGCGGTGTTCAGCCCGGTGATCATCTGGAACTCGCATCACCAGTGGACATCGTTTCTGTATCAGACCTCGCGGACCTCCGGTGCCGCACGGCACGCGTGGCGAACGGTTCTGCTCTTCTGGGTGTTTCAACTGGCAGTGCTGACCCCACCCTTGTTCGCGCTGTTCGCCTGGGCGGCGAAACGGGGCATCGTCCGAGGCTGGTTCGAACACGAGGATCGCTGGAACTTCGCGGTTTCGTTCTCGCTGCCGCTGTTTTTTCTGTTCGCCGCGGCGAGTTTCAAGACGCAGGTTCACATCAATTGGACGGCGCCGGCGTTCCTCTCGTTGTTGCCCGGCGCGGCGGTGGTCGCGCTCGAGGGCATGGACGCGGCGGACACCATACGCGCGCGACGATGGAGATGGGGCGCCGGGATTACGGCTGGTCTGTGTGGTTTGGCGATTGTGGTGGGACACACAGCTCTGGCATGGGGCATTCCAAAATCATTCGCGTACGTTCATGCGGGCGGCTGGAGTGCGGTGGCGGAACGCGTAAACGGCGTTTGCGCCCGGGTGCGAGACGAGACCAAACAGGAGCCGTTCCTGATCGGGATGGACAAATACAATATCGCTGCGGAGTTGGGCTTCTATTTGCGCGCCCCTGAGGAGTGCGTGAACCTGTACGCCACAGGGGGACAGGGGCTGGGGTATCGGTACTGGACTGATCTGAGCAAATTCGAGGGCCGTCCCGCGGTCGCCGTTATCCTCAAGCCGAATCCTGATGTGATGCGGCAGCTCCATCTCCACTTCGAGCAGGTTGGCCAACCGCAACTGGTGGAGGTGGCGAGATATCGCGGATTGAAACGGCGGGTCTACCTCGCGGTTTGCGCGGGCTATCACGCGGAGGAATTGCCGGTTCAGAGTCGACGGTGATCATGCAAGACCGGCGCACAACGTGCATCGATCGACCGGGGGGGCCGGGCGCTGGATTTCGCACTTTCGTCCGCGATGATTTCGTTGTACAATAGTCTTGTCGCAAACATGGAGGTGACAGGGCCGCAATCGTGAAAGAATCGTCCAAAGGCATCTGGGTCGGCTGTGAGGAGCATCGTGTGTACATTCGCGTTGCCGGACGCGGAACGTTTCAGAACAGCCAGCCGCTGCGCCTGTTCGCGCTCCAGAAGATCGATGAGGGAGAGCGTGAATTCATTATCGATCTCGGGCAATGCCGGGGCATGGATAGCACGTTTCTTGGCGTGTTGGCGGGCATCGGCTTGCGATTGAGGCAGGATGGAAAAGCGGCCACCGTCCACGTGGCCAGCATCAATTCACGAAACCTCGAATCGATTCAAACGCTGGGATTGGACCGTCTGTTTGCCATCAACCCCAGTGAACTCCCGTCGCTCGGGGAAGCCGATTACCACAAACTGCCGGAGACCGACATTGGCGAGCTGGCGCATCCTCTGGACAAGGAAGAAACCGCTGACCTGATGATTGAGGCACATGACAATCTTGTTCGCGCGGACGAACGTAATGCGCCGAAATTTCAGGAGTTGACCCGGTGTTTGCGGGACGCCATGGAGCGGCGGCGGCAAGAACAAGAGGAGGCAAGGTAGTATGAAGGATTTTCGTGTTGCGGCCGAGGCCCATGGCCCGGTGGAACTAATCCGCCTTGTCGGGTCTCTGGACATGTTTTCATTCCCGCGCCTCGAGGCACAGCTCAACGAGCTCTTTCAAAGGGGGCGGTACTTTTTGGTGTTGGACTGCCAGGAGCTGGAGTACATTGGCAGCGCCGGCTTGGGGGCGCTGATCGGGTTTGCCAGGCAGGCCCGCGAGCACGCCGGCGACCTGCGATTGCTCAATGTCCCCGACAGGATTTATAATATCATCGAGTTATTGGGCTTCACAAAGGTCCTCCGAGTGCTGCAAAGTGAAGAGGACGCCGTCGCCAGCTTCGTGGCGAAGTAGCTGTCTCCCTCCCGACCCTTATGGATTTGCGCCAGAACATCCGCCGCGAGGAGTCGACCAACAAGCTCTGTCTTCAAACACCGGGGCATGAGAGCTATCTTCCCCAGATTCGCGTGATTGTTGGCGACCTGGCCCACAAGGTCGGGTTTGACGAGCAGGAAGTAGCCAAGATCGAGATGGCGGTCGATGAAGCGTGCTCCAATGTCGTCAAGCACGCCTATTCCCCCGACAAAGAGTGGTGCTGGCAGCATTGCGATCCCGAGATCCGTTTGGACATTCGGACGGATGGCAGACGCCTCGTGATCGAGATCAACGATCATGGTCAACGCTTCGATTTCGCGAGTTACCGTCCCGCGGATATCGAACACCGCCTGCGCGAAATGAAGCACAACGGCTACGGAATTTTCATCATGCGCAATTTCATGGATGAGGTTCAGTACAATTTCAGTGAGCAAACGGGCAACACTCTGCGCATGGTCAAATACTTGAAAAAAGCCTAGGTCTCCCCCATTGTACGTGCGCGGGCTGCCACGGATCATGACCGTCAGGGCCCGCAGTTGACGGTTTCAAGGCTGATGGTCCGATTGAGGCTTCGAAAACAATGAATGCGTGGACAATCTTCGTTGGAGTGGTGATGCTCGGTTCGACCTGCCAAGCCCGTCTCGGCGAGATCGAACAGCAGATCGAGCAGCGGTATGGCACGCCCCAATCGTGTGTCGACGCCTCTTCCAACGAAGTCTATCGCATTTGTCATTACGAGTCGCAAGGGCTGAAGATTGTCGTCCATTATGGCACCTTCAGGCAATCGCGAGATGGAAGGTCAGCCGCCGGCTTGTCGCTCTGGGAAAGTTATACCGCGCCGGGGGCTTTGAGTGAGGCAGCGGTGCAGACGATCCTCGATGCGAACAAGGGTTCGTCGACTTGGTCCCACGGAGAGGACAAAGTGGACAATAACACGGGAAATTACCGCGAGTGGAGAACGGCCGATCATACGCGGGTCGCAAAACTGTTTGCCCGGAAGGACGGGAAACGGCAGTTGGTTGTCGAGTGGCTTGAGGTAACTCCGCCGCCCACGGGCTTTTGAACTGACGTTGTCGGCCTATCGCAAATTCACATGAGTGCAAAGGACAAACACACAAAGCGCGGATCTGAACCCACCCCTGCGGCGGAGGATTCCGAGAGACCAGACACAGCAAAGGCCCAACCTGAGGTCGTCGATTCCATATCGACCGAGGAATTGGCCGCTCTGAAAGCCAAGGCCGCAACCGCCGACGAGAACTGGGACAAGTTTCTCCGCGCGGCCGCCGATCTCGAGAACTATCGCAAGCGCGTCGCCCGTGAGAAAGAGGAGCTGGCCCGATTTACTTCGGAGCGTGTCGTGGCCGCCCTCCTGCCGGTCCTCGACAACCTCGAACGCGCCGTTGATGCCGCGCAGAAGCACGGCGTGGACAATTCGTCGCTCCTCGACGGGATTACGCAGGTGTACTCGCAATTTCGTCGTTCGTTGGTCGAATTCGGCCTTCAGGAAGTCACCGCCAATGCCGGGCATCCATTCGACCCGAACCTCCACGAAGCCGTCAGCCAGATCGAGTCGGGCGAGCACCCCGAGGGGCACGTGGTGGAACAGCTTCAGCGCGGGTACAAGCTCGCCGACCGTCTCCTGCGCCCCGCCCGCGTGATCGTTAGCAAGGGTTCACCCTCCGCAGCGGAGGTGGATGCTGCCACCAAGCACACAGCGAAAGCCGGATCGGATCCCAAGAAACCAGCATGACCAAGCGTGATTATTACGAGGTCTTGAGCGTCGGACGCGAGGCGACGGAAGAAGAGATCAAACGGGCATATCGCAAGCTCGCGCTCAAATACCATCCCGACAAGAATACGGGCAACAAGGAGGCAGAGGAGAAATTCAAGGAGCTCGGCGAGGCCTACGAAGTGCTCAGCGACCCCCAAAAGCGCGCCACATATGACCGTTTTGGCCATGCGGCATTTGGCCCGGGCAGCGGCGCGGGAGCCGCGGGTGGACGCTATCAGGGTGGGTTCCACGATCCGTTCGAGGTCTTTCGAGATGTCTTCGGCGGCGCGGGCGGCGGCATCTTCGACGATTTCCTGGAACAGGCGTTTGGCGGCGCTGGTGGTCGTCGCTCTCGAGGCGGCGCGCAACGCGGCAACGATCTCCGCTATGATCTGGAAATCGATCTGGAAGAGGCCGCAAGCGGTACCGAGAAAGAGATCACGTTCAACAAACTCGATACCTGCCCCGAATGTCACGGGCGCGGCGCGACGGATGGATCTCAGGCCGAAACCTGTCCCACCTGCCACGGCCAGGGTCAGGTGGCTCATTCGCGCGGGTTCTTCACCGTCGCCTCCACCTGTCCGCGCTGCAGCGGGACCGGGCAGATTATTACCAATCCTTGCAAGCGCTGTGGCGGAGAAGGCCGCATCCAGCAACGCACGAAATTGAAAGTCCGCATTCCCGCCGGCATTGAGGACGGTTCGCGCCTGCGCAGCTCGGGCAACGGCGAAGCCGGTGTCCACGGCGGACCGGCCGGCGACCTGTACGTCGTTATCCACGTCCGCGAACACGAGATCTTCGCCCGACAAGGTGACGATCTCTTGTGCGACGTGCCGATCAGTTTTCCGACAGCGGCGCTCGGCGGCGAGATCGAGGTTCCGACCCTCAATGGCGCCGCGCGTCTGAAAATCCCCGCAGGCACGCAGGGCGGCACACAGTTTCGCCTGCGCGGCAAAGGCCTGCCCAACGTCCACGGCCACGGCCACGGCGACCAACACGTCCGCGTCATGGTCGAAGTCCCCTCGCGCCTCTCCCGCGCCCAACGCGATAAGCTCGAGGAATTCGCTACGATCGTCCACGAGGATTCCTATCCGCAGTTGAAGTCCTTTCTCGACAAGGCCAAACGGTTTTTTGGCGCGAAGTAAGACCGTTCTCGACATCCGTCTCGCCTGAGCGAACTCAGCCGCTTGCGCTCGGTCGACCTCCTCACTACAATACCGCCGTGAATCGATTCTTCGTCACCAATCTTCAGGAGCCGACCCTGTCCGCCACGGAGGCGCATCACGCGTTGCACGTCCTTCGCCTGAAGATCGGCGACACGCTGAATGTGTTCGACGGGCGCGGTCGCGAGGCGCAATGCGCAATCAAGGAAATCAGCAAGGATACGATCCGCCTCAAAATCCTGACTCAATCCACTTCGCCCGCGTTGCCCTGCCAGATCACGCTCGCGCAGGCCATCCCGAAAAAGAGCATGGATTTGATCGTGCAAAAGGCGACCGAACTCGGCGTCGCCGCCATCGTTCCGCTGATCTCCGACCGCACCATCGTGAAAGTCGATGAAGACTCGAAACGGCTCGACCGCTGGCGCGACATCGCCCTCGACGCCTGTAAACAATGCGGCAACAACTGGCTGCCGGAAATCCAGCCGCCTCAAAAGGCGCATGACTTTCTGACGGCATTGCCGAAGTACGATCTCAAGCTCATCGGTTCCCTTCAACTCGACGCCAAACCGCTCAAGACCGTCCTCTCCGCCAATCCCGCGCTCGGCGCCTCCGGCACTCCGTCCCTGCTGATCCTCATCGGCCCGGAAGGCGATTTCACCCCGGCCGAACTCGGCCTCGCCAAATCCGCCGGTTGCCTCCCGCTCTCGCTCGGCCCTCTCGTCCTTCGCGCCGAAACGGCCGCGATCTACACGCTCAGCATCCTGCATCACGAACTGCAGGTCCGATAAACCCGCCCCCTCGATCGGCTCATCATTCATGGTGTGCGAACTGGCGGCTGCACGAGCACCCATTGCATGTTCGCAGCCTTCGCCGATGCAATCCCCGCTGTCGTGTCCTCGAATACCAGGCACTTCTCCGGCGCGACACCGAGCCTCCGCGCCGCTTCGAGAAATGGATCGGGTGCCGGCTTGCCATTCTCATAATCTTCCACCGTCACGATCGCCTGAAACATCTCGATAATCCCCAACGCCTGGAGTGTCTTCCGCACGATCTCGCGTTTGCCGCCCGACGCGACCGCCAGGGGTTTCACGCCGTGAAACTCGCGCACCAAATCCACCACCGGCTCGATCGGCATCGTCTGCGGAATCATCTGGACGAACATCGCGTCCTTGGTCCGCGCCGTCTCCTCCACCGGCATCGACCGCCCGTGCCGCTCGTTGAGGATCTCCACGATCCGTTCCGTCGGCACGCCGCCCAGCTGATAGAAAAATGCCTCGGGAAAATCGCATTCGTGCTCTTTCAAAACCGTGCACCACGCCTTGTAGTGCAGCGGCATCGTGTCCGCCAGCGTGCCGTCGCAGTCAAATAGGTACGCATCGAACTCACCATCCGGTAATTGGATTTTCATAATTGTGTCCGAAACCACTCCACAAACCGCCGAAGCCCTTCCTCAATATTCACCTGCGGGTCGTACCCCAGCAAACGCTTCGCCTTCGAAATGTCCGCGCACGTCACCGGCACATCGCCCGGCTGCTCCGGCAATCGTCGCACCTGCGCCTTCTTCCTCACCGCCGCCTCGATCAGTCGCACCAGCTCCCGCAATTCCACCGTCCGCGATTCGCCCAGGTTGATAATCTCAAAGCCAAATTCGCGGTCGAGGCACGCCAAAAGCCCCTTCACGATGTCGTCCACATACGTGTAATCGCGTGCGCTCCTCCCGTCACCGTACATCTCGACCGGCTTGCCGCGCACAATCGCGCTGGTGAATTTGTGAATCGCCAGATCGGGCCGCTGCCGCGGACCGTACGCCGTGAACAGCCGCAGGCAAACCACATCCAGCCCGTGGATCTGGTGATATGCGCGGCACAACGCTTCCGCCGATAGCTTCGTCGCCGCATAGGGCGAGATCGGATGCAACGCGCCCGCATCTTCCCGAAATGGCGAAGGTTGGTCCGCTCCATACACGCTCGACGAGGACGCAAACACGAATTTCTTCACGCCGAATTCGCGGGCCAGTTCGAGCAGCTCCACTGTGCCCAGTATATTGACTTCGGCATAGAGCTGCGGCTGAAGCGTGGACGGACGAATCCCCGCCCGCGCCGCCAAATGCAGGATTGCGTCAAACCCATTCTCTTTGAACAGCCCTCGCATCGCCGCGTCGTCCCGAATATCCGCCGCCACCACGCGCGCGCGCTCGCCAAATCCGGCCACGTTCCGTCGTTTCAGCCCGGGATCGTAGAAATCATTGAAATCGTCCACGACCACCACCCCATGGCCGCGCGTCAATAGCGCATCGACCACGTGCGAGCCGATGAACCCGGCTCCTCCTGTGACCAAAATTCGCATCACGCAAACCTACCACGAAGCTCTTTCCCATCGCAGTCTTGAAAATCGACAGCACGATCTCATCCTAACGGGCTGCCAACCGACTTGTTCACGGGTTATTCACCGCCCATTCATGGCCTCTAAACCCCAAAACGAAGCCATTTTTTGACCGAACGAAGCCAAGTGACAAAATGGCGCACTTCAGTTCTTAACTCATTATCCCTCAAGCTAATCCACATCGTACAACTCTCCAAAAAAACTGGCTTCGTTTCGCAGTTCTATACCCCCTCCCCCTGGTTACCTCGACCAGCCTCGAAGGGTTCACCCTCTGCTGCGAATGGCACCATTCACTGGCGGCGCAATCGCCTCGGCAGAAGCACACTGCCGACCGCCAAGCAGCGCAAACAAGACCTCGTCGCGCCCCGGTCGCAATGCAAAACAAGCCCTGCTATATCAAAGAACAACTCTCTTCGTGCCGGGTGTACGATATCTGATGACCGATACACTTGTCAAGTAAGAAATCTACATGCGATAGCACCAGCCGCGCGTCGCGCAAAAGGATCAAATCGCCGTGCCTCTCGTGCCGTATCCTCGCAACAAACCACCTCCCTTCGCCATGATACCTCCCCTTTCCGCGCTTCGCTTCCGCCACCCGCCTCGCAAGGTACCCGATCTTGGCTCTCAGCAAAAATGCGCGGCCTCACTCACCTCAATGCCGTTCCCATCCACCAATGAATGCATCCACGCAGTGCGGAAACTCGCGCGAATAACCGCCTTCGAGGACGGCGAAGCAGGGGAGTTGCGCGGTGCCGGGGTCTGTGAGCTGGGTGAGGTCCGCCACGCGGCGGCCAATCTCGTAAAACGTATCGACCTCCAAGCCCATGTGCGTGATCGGGTCCTCTTTGTACGAATCAAACCCCGCGGACACGGCAAGCAGTTGCGGATCGAATCTCCGAATGCGGGTAAGCGCGTCGTCGAATGCCGCCAGAAATTCCTTGGGCCCGGTCCCCGGTGCGAGCGGATAATTGACGACGTTGCCGTCCGACGAGAGGCCCGTCCCCGGATAACAGGGCGATTGATGCAACGAGACGAACAGCACCCGCTCATCACCGCGAACAATGTCCTCCGTGCCGTTCCCGTGATGGCAATCGAAATCGAGGATGGCGACGCGTCGGACGTTTGGCGAGGCGTGGAGTGTTTTTGCCACCGCGATCGCGATGTTGTTGAGGTAGCAGAAGCCCATGATCCGATCGCGCTCGGCGTGATGTCCCGGCGGTCGCATCAACGAAAAAGCGGCTTTGCCAGCCAGGGCGTGTTCGGCAGCCAGTATGGCCGCGCCTGCGGAAAGCTTCGCGATTTCGAGAATTCCCGGGAAAAACGGCGTGTCGGCATCCTCAAATTCGCCACAGCGAAGCGCCTCGAGTAGCCCGCTCGTATGAACACGCAGAATATCCTCGTCCGTGCATGGCGTTGGGACTTCCCACGTGTGGAATTCCCTCTGCAATTGGCCGACGGTGGGGCGGATACGCTCGGGGCTCTCCGGATGGCCCACGGCGGCATAATCCAAGCAGCGGGGAGAGTACAGAATCACCATACGCGACCAATGCATCATACCACTCGGACGGAATGACGCAAACCAATCGTGTTGCATTGGCTTGACGGATGTGATAGTTTGGCAGGAATTTCGGTTGGTGGCGCAATAGCCCCAGGTCATGCATGTCTGCATCGCTGGTGCCGCGCCGTAGTGGTGTGTTTTATGGACGAAGACGACAATAAAAAGGGCCGATTGCCCCGTTTGAAGCGGTCCTCGGATGGCCGTGACCCGCGGTTTCCCACCAGATTCATCCTCCTGTGGGTGGTCATTCTGATCATGGTGCCGTTGTTCCTGAAGTTGCGGCAGATCAATGTGGATAACGTCGAGGAGATCGGGTACACCCGACTGCGCACCCTCGTTCTGGAAGGCGCCGTCAAAAAGGCCACGGTCTACCGTGGCGGCGACACCGTCGAAACCATCAAGGGCGATTACGAAGAGGCCGAAGCCAATGGCGCAAAGAAGTCGGGCAAGTTCTCAACCAAGGTTGTCTGGAGCGACAGCATTCAGAAGTTCTTCGACGATCACAATGTGCCGCTCGAATTCCAGCCAGCCAACCAGTTCTGGATGAATTTGCTGATCTCGACGGGCCCGTTCATCTTGTTCGTTGTCCTCCTGTATTTCATCTTTATTCGCCAGATCAAACTCGCCGGCAAAGGCGCGATGAGCTTCGGCAAATCGCGCGCCCGCATGTTGAGCCGTGACAAGAACAAGGTCACCTTCAAGGACGTCGCCGGCATGCAGGAAGCCAAGGAAGAGGTCGAGGAAATCATCCAGTTCCTCAAAGACCCGAAGAAGTTCCAGCGTCTCGGCGGACGCATCCCGAAGGGCGTGCTGATGGTTGGCCCGCCGGGCACGGGCAAGACGTTGCTCGCCAAGGCCATTGCGGGCGAGGCGGATGTGCCGTTCTTCAGTATCAGCGGCTCGGATTTCGTCGAAATGTTCGTCGGCGTCGGCGCCAGCCGCGTGCGTGACATGTTCGAACAGGGCAAGAAGAACGCCCCATGCCTGATCTTCATCGACGAAATCGACGCGGTCGGACGGTCACGCTTCAGCGGAATCGGCGGCGGCCACGACGAGCGCGAGCAGACACTGAACGCGCTGTTGGTCGAGATGGACGGGTTTGACACGCAGGAAGGTGTCATCATCATCGCCGCGACAAACCGCCCCGATGTCCTGGATGCCGCCTTGCTCCGACCCGGTCGTTTCGACCGCCAGATCGTGATTGATATGCCCGATCTCGTGGGCCGCGAGGAAATCCTCAAAGTGCACGCCCGCGCAGTCAAACTCGCCAAGGATGTGGATTTCAAGGTCATCGCTCGCGGAACGGCCGGCTTCTCCGGCGCTGATCTCGCGAACCTGATCAACGAAGCCGCATTGCTCGCCGCCCGCAACGACAAGAAGGGCGTCGCGATGGAAGAACTCGAAGAAGCCCGCGACAAGGTCCGTTGGGGCCGCGAACGCCGCAGCCGCGTGATGGACGATGCGGACAAGAAGTTGACAGCCTATCACGAGGCGGGGCACGCGCTGGTGATGGCCAAGCTCGAGCACAGCGAGCCGTTGCACAAGGTCACGATCATCCCGCGCGGCATGTACCTCGGGGCCACCTTCCAGTTGCCCCAGAAGGACAAGTACAATCTCAACAAGAAGCAGTTGATCGACCAGATCACCGGCATCATGGGCGGACGCATCGCCGAGGAGATCATCTTTGGCGATTGCAATAGCGGAGCGTCGGGCGACATCAAACAGGCCACCCACCTCGCCCGCAAGATGGTGACGGAATGGGGCATGAGCGAGAAGATCGGCATGGTCAACGTCAGCGAGCACGAGGAGCACATGTTCCTCGGTCGCGATTTGTTCAAGGGCCGCGAAGTCAGCGAACAGACCGCGCGCGAGGTCGATGAGGAAGTCCGTTCGATCATTGACTTGTGCTACACGCGGGCCAAGGACATTCTGACGCAAAACCAGGAGAAACTCGTCGCCGTCGCCCAGGCGTTGATCGAGTACGAAACGCTCGACGGCCCGCAAGTTATGGAAATCATCGACACCGGAAAGCTCCAGAATCCGCCGCCGCCTCGGCCGGGACTGGGTGCTTCGACGGAGCCGCCTCCGCAGCCGGAGAAGTCCAAGACGGAAGCCAGTGGCGACGCTTTCCCCACACCGGGAATCGGGCCATCGCCGGCGAACGCCTGACCGCCGCATCGGCACGGATTAGACGTTCACGTCGACCACGACGCGCCCCCGCGTCTTGCCGTCAATCATTTGCTCACAGATGGCCGGCACGTCCTCCAATCGAGCAACCCGGGTAATCCGGTCCAGGGTTTCCATCGCCAATTCTTGCCCAAGCCGCCCCCATGCCGCACGCCTTCGTTCCACGGGCATCGAACCCGACGACAAACCGACCAGGCTCACTCCTCGCAAGATAAAAGGATGGACCGTCGTGTGCAGTTCCGCGCCGCCGGCCAGGCCCACCGACGCGACGCAACCATCGCGATTCATCCGCCGCAACACCGTCGCCAAAACTTCTCCGCCGACGCTGTCAATCGCGCCCGCCCAGCAGGCGGACTCAAGCGGTCTATCGGAATGCTCTGTCAGTTGCTGACGATCGATGATCGCGTGCGCACCGAGAGACTTCAGGAATTCGTGAGAATCAGGTTTGCCAGTCGCGGCCACCACCCGATAGCCCAGGTTCGACAACAACATAATGGCCACGGAACCCACACCGCCCGTCGCGCCCGTAACCAGCACGTCGCCCCGATCGGGTCCGATCCCATGTTCCTCCAGCACCATGACGCAAAACATGGCGGTCAGTCCCGCGGTACCAATCGACATCGCCCGTTTCAACGTCAGGCCGGCGGGTAGCGGCAACAGCCATTCCGATTTCACGCGGGCGAGCTGGCTCAGCCCGCCCCAATGTTCTTCGCCGATCCCCCAACCGGTGAGAACGACCTCGTCGCCGGGGTCGAATTGAGCCGATGTCGATTCCACAACCGTGCCGGACAAATCAATGCCTGGGACCATCGGAAACCCCCGCACAATTTTGCCGCGATTCGTTACGGCGAGCGCATCCTTGTAATTCAGGCTCGAATACGCGACCGAGACGAGAACGTCTCCTTCGGTCAAAGATTGGACCGGCAATTGTTCGATGGAAGCGCGCACGACGTTGTCGGCCTTCTCGAGAACCACCGCCCGAAATGAATCAGGACACGGCATGCCGCAAGGGTAACAGGCACGATCTTGTCCGCAAAGTTTTTCTCGTTCCCGTGCCTGGGCGATTGTCGTAAACTCGTCGACGTGATGTTGACGAACCAACAGGACGCGTACGGGCGAATTGTCTGGGATCATTTGCGCGGCAAGCCGACGCGGGAAATCATCGAGCGGGATGACGGATGGTTCGACGTATCGGGCGGCGCGCCGAGCTACTTCGCCGAATTCAACCACTGGCCCCGTCATCACCAGGCGGCGATGAAATATGTCCGCGGACGCGTCCTTGACGTCGGCTGCGGCGCAGGACGCTGTTGCCTCCATTTGCAGAAGCGGGGCCAACCGGTCGTCGGAATCGATGCGTCGCCCCTGGCGATCAAGACCTGTCGCGCCCGCGGGGTGAAAGACGCCCGTGTGTTGCCATTCACCCGGATCCATCGCGGGCTCGGTCAGTTCGACGCGATTCTGATGATGGGGAACAATTTCGGGTTGTTTGGCAGCCGTCGACGCGCGCGATGGCTGTTGCGGCGGTTGCACGGACTCACCTCGCCGGACGCGCGGATTGTGGCGGAATCGAGTGACATATATCAGACAAGGAATCCGGGGCATCTGCAATATCACCGATTCAATCGCCGTCGAGGCCGAATGAATGGACAGTTGCGCATCCGGGTGCGCTACCAACGCTATTGCTCACCGTGGTTCGATTATCTCATGGTCTCACCGGACGAGATGGAGGCAATTCTGGCAGGTACCGGTTGGCGCGTGCAGCGGTTCCTGAAGTCCGCAGGTCCGATGTACGTCGCCGTAATCGAGAAAGAGCGAGGCTGACGTGAAGCCCAGGAAAACACCGTTGGGACCGGAAGAGCAGGAACGAATCCTGGCGCAACTTCGACGCGACGCGGAAACCCGGTTGAAAGGGTATCGGGAGCGAGCGCTGGCTTTGTTCCCGCATGTGTGCGCCAGTTGCGGGCGCGAGTTCAGTGGCAAACGTCTCAAAGAGCTCACCGTTCATCACAAGGATCACAATCACGACAACAATCCGCCCGACGGCAGCAACTGGGAGTTGTTGTGCATCTACTGCCACGATCACGAACACGAGAAGTACAAGCTCAAGGGATACGTGGACAATCCGGGTCCGACAGACAAGTCGGAAGGCAGTTCGCTTGCCAATCCGTTTGCCAGGTTGGACGATTTGCTGAAGGACAAAGGCTCGGAGCAGGATCCCAAGCAGGACTCCTAACCGCGATATCTCACGGGCCGGCAACGCTCAGGCGGACAAAGCGGGCAACGGCGCTTGAAATGGGTGTGTTGTCGCGAACGATGAGTTGCGAAGGCGTGTTGGCGATCGTCACGGTAAACGAGCCCCCGGATACCCATGTTTGCAGATCGCCGGAAACCTGAACTGTATACGTAATGTCAGATGGTTCAGCGGAGCGATTCACCGTCAGGGCCAGATAACTCAGACCGTTGCTCTGGATGATGCTCGGACCCGGCAACTGGCTGCCGATGGCGGCCGTGAGCGGGTTCAGGCCAAGGGCGTACTTGATCAGATTCGGTACGCCATCGCCCACCGGGCTGGCAGTATCAGCGCCGGCCCCGACGTTGGACGGGTTCCCAAAGTACGTGTTGCGCCACACTTCTATCGGCGTGAGCGTCGACGTGTCGAGCAGGCCAAACACCCCCACATTATTCGTCGCCCCCACATAGACCCGGGCGCTGGCAATCGTCGGCGTGATGAACTTGTTGCCGACGCCGAACTGATCGCGGCCACCGGCCGCCTGATTGCTGTTGTACAACTCGTGGGTCAGGTTTGTGGCGTCGTAGGCGTGGAGGACCACCGGCGTCGTGTTCTCCGTGGCCCAGAGAATTGCGTTCAACGTTCCGTTTGCCGAGACCCCCGGCGTCGCCCCGGGATAGACAAACGTGATGGAGGTTTGAGACGACACGTTCGTCAGTCGGGCGTTTTGGAAGGGTAGCGCTTTGATGTGGTCGCCGACGGCGCCATAGTAGAGCGTGCCGTTGAAATACGCGGGCGTGGAATACACCTGACCCGCAAGCACACCGGTGACTTCCTGATAGATCGCCTCGTTGTTCGTGGGATTGAATTTTCCCATGTTGTTGCGATCGACCAGATAAATGTTCGCGTCTTTCCCGGCACCGACGGCGAGTTGGCGCGTGTTGCCCAGACCGTCAATCATATCCGGCAGGACAAGCTCCCCACCCGAGCCAAGGTCGAGGTCGTTGTCGTTCTCGTAGGCATTGGTGTACGTCGCGAAATAATCCGCGACAGCCAGCGTGTTGCTCGCCGTCGAGAGCTTGATAAAGGCGTTGCCGAAATCACCATCGGCGGGAAACCCATTGGGCAAGAGCGTCTCGTCAAATGTTCCATTGGCATCCAGGAAGTAGATATTGTTGCTCGAATCAGTCGCGAGTCCGTCGCCGCTCATCCAGACCGAGCCTTCATTGCCGTTTGGTGTGACATTCAGCACGTTGGTCTGCGCAAGCGTATGCTCGTCATAACCCATGATCCACCCCGTGTAAGGACGGATGTCGCAATGCGAAGACCACCCTGTATAGATCACACCATTCAGCAGGAGTAGCGCGGCGCGTTCCTTGTACTGGGCCGGATCGAAGATGACGTTTCCACCACTGCTATTGTCTCCCGTACCGGGAAAAGTTGCGGCAACCGTGACCGCAGTGACGCGATCGGTGCCCGTGGCCAGATCGAGGGCGTGGATCCGTTGGAAGTAGCCGCCCGACGTGTTCTTGCTCATCGCTACCGCGAAAATTGTGCCGTTGGGACCGAGCTGACGATCGATGACGGGCGTTGACGTGATACCGATTTCCGGCTCTACCTGACTGCAGTCCCGCTCATCGGACGGGGTTTCGCCCCCTTCGAGCAACGACACGTGCCAGAAGACGTTGGTCGAGTCCGCATCGAATCCGTACAGGCTGTCGTGCTCTGTGGCGACAATCAGCACGTTGTGTTCGCCCTTGCCAGGAATGGAAACGCCTGCGGCATACAGAGGCTGCGCGTCCACTTTGCCATCGACAGGCAGAACCCACAGTTTGCCGAAGTGGCTCATATTGACGTTGGCGGGTGTCAGGATTTGCTCGGTCAGCGCCTGGCCCGTTCGTCCGTTGTCATTGTGATAGGTCAGCACGTCGGTCATCTGGGCGCAACCGGTCGTGGAGTGTGTAACGGGGGAAATCAGCAGCATCAGCAAAAGGATCGCGCATCGGAATGATCCTCGTACTCGGCGCGATTCGTCGCGCTGCCCGAACGAAGCAGCCCTGCCCGCGCGCAAAACAGGACCCCGTTGCCTCGCCATCACGCCGGAATTTACGACAAAACCTGTGTTATGCAACCGTCTCGGTTTCCGCGGTTGTTTCCGTGGCGGGACGGCGTAAAGTGGTTGTATGGCGACCCTCTTTCAATGGGACACAATTCGCACGTTGGTCATGGGGGTGCTCAACGTGACGCCCGATTCGTTCTCGGACGGCGGGAAGTTCCTCGATGTGGATGCCGCGGTTCAGCACGCGCGAGACATGGCACGGGCGGGCGCCGACATCGTCGATATCGGCGGCGAAAGCACGCGCCCCGGTGCGGCCCCCGTAAGCGCCGACGAGGAGTTGCGGCGGGTATTGCCTGTGATCGAACATTTGCAGGATTTGCTTGTCTCAGTGGATACGACCAGGGCCGCCGTCGCTGAAAAATCGCTGGCAGCGGGCGCACGCATCGTGAACGACATCAGTGCCTTGCGGTTCGATGCGCGGATGGCTGACGTTGTGCGCGACGCCGGCGCGGGCGTGGTGTTGATGCATATGCAGGGCACGCCGCAGACGATGCAGCAGAGTCCCGCATACGAAAACGTGGTTGCCGAGGTGCGCTCGTTTCTGGCGGAACGGATTGCGTTTGCGGAGTCACGGGGACTGAAAAAAACGCAAATCGCCGTTGACCCGGGCATCGGCTTCGGCAAGACTGTGGCACATAACCTGCAACTGCTCGCGCGGCTGGGCGAACTCCATTCGCTCGGTTGTCCAATCGCAGTCGGCACGTCGAGGAAATCATTTCTTGGCAAGGTGTTGGCCGCGGGCGAGGGAGAGCGGGGAAGTGAGGCAGACGCGCGGCTTTGGGGAACGGCCGCGACGGTCGCGTGGTCGGTTGCGCAGGGCGCGCGCGTGGTGCGCGTGCACGATGTGGCCGAAATGTCGGATGTGGTTCGCATGGTG
Source organism: Verrucomicrobiia bacterium (assembly GCA_035501175.1). Lineage (GTDB taxonomy): Bacteria > Verrucomicrobiota > Verrucomicrobiia > Palsa-1439 > Palsa-1439 > Palsa-1439. Next base: position 43,899 of record DATJWQ010000023.1, read on the forward strand.
GAAGCGATACAGCAGGCGCGGTAACATTCAATGGATCTGATTCTGGATTTCATCGCTGCGTATTGGAAGCCGGTCTTCGAGATCGCGCTGCTGGCGGCCTTCTTCTATTACATGTTCCAGTTGTTTCGAGGGACGCGCGGCGCGGCCGTGCTCACGGGATTTGTCATCGTGCTACTCGGCATCGTTGGTGTGACCCAGATTTTCCAATTGGATGTGATCAATTGGATCCTTAGCCGATTCTTCGCCTTCCTGGCGATCGCAGTGCTGGTCATCTTTCAGCCTGAATTGCGGCGCGCTCTGGCCGAGGTCGGCAGCCGCCAGTTTTTCTCAAGCTCCAAACAGCGCGGCGAGATGATTGACGTGCTGGTGGAAACGGCCCGCTCGTTGTCGCAGAAGCGATGTGGCGGCCTCATGGCCGTGGAGCGCGAGATCGGGTTCCGCGGCGTGATGGAAACCGGTGTACCCATCGGCGCGAAGGCCACGCCCGAATTGCTAACGACCATTTTCTTTCCCAACACGCCGTTGCACGACGGTGGAGTGGTTTTGCGCGGCGATGAAATCATCGCGGCCGCGTGCGTGTTCCCGTTGACGCAACGGCGCGGACTGAGCGCCAGCACCGGCATGCGGCACCGCGCCGCCATGGGGCTCACCGAGGAGACCGACGCGGTCGTGGTGGTGGTGAGCGAGGAGACCGGCGAGATTTCCGTGGCGCATCGCGGGCATCTGGTGCAGGGATTGGACGTGGACGGATTGAGCGCATTTTTGACGACCACACTGGCGCCGGTGTCACGCCGTAGCAACTGGCTGGTGGACATCACGCGGCGCCTCTTCGGCAATTCCATGTTACCGGAGACAACCGACAGCGCCGATGGCGATAGCGGGCCGGCCGATGTGTTCGGGGGAGACACGGCCAACCCGTCCGAGGATCACACCGCAAAGCATCACGAAGAGGCAAAATCATGATGGGGTGGGTCACCAACGACGCCCGGCTCAAACTGGTGTCGTTGGCGCTGGCGATGTGCACCTGGTTCTTTGTGAAGGAGATCACCAGTGACTGGCGTCTGGTCGAAGGCGTGCCGCTGGAGGTCAAGGCCCGAACAGGATTGACCGTGTTGCAGGTCAGCGCGAGCACGGTCAATGTGACCGTGCGCGGCACTCGTGAGGATGTGCGTCAGGTTTCGAAGCAGGATTTGTCGGCGGTTGTGGATTTGACCCATGACGATCGGGTGGGACCGATTACCGTCAAACTCACGCCCAAATTGATCCGCCATTCGCGTCGCGTCCAGATTTCCGAGATTGATCCCGCGGAAGTTACGGTGAACGTGGATCAGATGATTGAGCGTGACCTCCCGGTTGACTTCAAATACGTCGGCGAATTGCCGCCCAACCTGACAATTGAACGGGTGGTCATTGATCCCCCAACAGTCCGCGAACGAGGGCCGAAAACGCTGTTGACCGGCATGACCAGCGTCAACACGCTGCCGGTGGACGTGACCGGTCGGCGAACCTCGTTCCGCGAGCGCGTCGAATTGGCCCCCTTGGCGTTCCCAGAGGGATCGAACCAGCGGCAATGGGTCCAGGTGGATGTGCGAATCGGCCCGGGCCGTTCGATTGACAGCCAGACGGAACGGGGTGTAGAAAAGACGCCGTAACCTTATGGAGAACGGCAAGAAGCTGTTCGGCACGGACGGGGTCCGCGGCATTGCCAACATCGAGCCAGTCACGTCGGAAACGGCGTTGAGGCTCGGCCGCGCGGCCGCGCATGTGTTTACATCGCGCACGCCCGTGGCCAAGGGGCATGGCCGCCACAAGATTGTGGTCGGCAAGGACACCCGCCTCAGCGGGTACATGCTCGAGAACGCCATCTCGGCGGGAATTCTTTCCATGGGCGTGGACGTATTGCTGATCGGTCCGTTGCCCACGCCGGGAGTCGCCTATATCACGCGATCGCTCCGCGCCGACGCCGGTATCGTGCTCACCGCCTCGCACAATCCCTACGAGGACAACGGCATCAAGTTTTTCCGGGATGACGGCTATAAGCTCGACGACGCCATTGAGAAGCAGATCGAGAACCTCGTGTTCAGCGGCGAGATCGAAAGAATCCGCCCAACCGCGGACGCGATCGGCAAGGCGATGCGCATCGATGACGCTCTCGGGCGATACGTGGAATTTGCCAAGGCGGCGTTCCCGAAGGGGATGACCCTCGAAGGGTTGCGTATTGTGGTGGATGCAGGCAACGGCGCCACGTACAAGAGCACGCCGTGCGTGCTTCAGGAACTGGGGGCGCGGGTGACAGTCCTCAACAACCGGCCCGACGGAACCAATATCAACAAGGATTGCGGCAGCACCTATCCTGATGTGGTCTGCCGTGCCGTGCGCGAACGCGGGGCGGACATCGGAATTTCCCACGACGGCGATGGCGACCGCGTACAGTTGTGCGATGAAGCGGGTAATCTGGTCGATGGCGATGACGTGCTCGCCATTACCGCACTCGACTGGATCGGACGTGGCACGCTGAAGAAGAACACTCTCGTCGCGACGGTGATGAGTAATCTCGGTTTGGACCATGCCATCCGTCACGTGGGCGGGCAGGTGGTGAAGACGCAGGTGGGCGACCGCTACGTGATCGAGCGGATGTTGCAGGACGATCTGAATGTGGGCGGCGAACAGTCAGGCCACATGATCTTTCGCGATTTCACGACGACGGGTGACGGGATTGTCAGCGCCTTGCAGGTCTTGCGCATCATGATGGATACGGGCAAGGCGTTGAGCGAACTGCGCAAGGTCTGCACCAAATTCCCGCAGGTGGTCGTCAACATTCGCGTGAAAGACAAGCCGGCATGGGAGACACTGCCCGACGTGATGAAGCTGGTCAAGGATGTCGAGGGCAAGCTCAACGGAGAGGGACGCGTCCTGCTCCGTTACTCCGGCACCGAGCCGAAAGCCCGCCTCCTGATCGAAGGGCCGGACGACAAACAAATCAAAGCGTTTGCCGACGAGATTGCGGGGAGGATTCGGGCCGAGATTGGCGCCTAGCCAGCATAAGGCAGTGTCTGTCGAATCCACCCGGTGGTAATGTTCAACATGGATGCAGTGCCGTGCCTAGAACGGGGCGAAGTAGTAATTGTTGCCCTGATCTCCGAACCAGCCGATCGAGAGTTTCTGGTCGGTACTGTCATCTGACTTCGTCATCGCTTCGGCGGTGGCATGGCCGTCGCACCAGACAACGTTGGCGCGATTCCGATGGCGAAAATGAATCGATGGCACGGGCTGGCCATAGATCACACCGCTGGCACTCAGGAACTTGTCGGGTTCCACAAATGAATACTCAATCAACGAAATCTGGCCGGCGTTGTATTGGGCAAACGCGGTATCGCAGAACATAATGGTGGTCGCGGGGCGGCTGATTTCTTCTGGTCGCATGCCGAGGTGGCTCGCGGCCTCCGTATAACCAAGAACATAACTGCGCGAACCGACGCCGAGATAATTGTACCCGTATCCGCCACAGCCGGCCTCGAAGGCGGCGTCACCGGTCGTGAGGAATCCCCATTTGCTCATGGACGGGCAGGCGCGCACTGCCTTGCTGTCGCCCAGGCACGAGGACATGGGTCCCGAGCTTGAGTCGAACGGCACATCCACGCTGGCCCGCGCACCATACCAGCGAATCAGGTTGTTACCCCAAATGTCGGGTGCGGCCGGGGCGTAATACCCGTGCTCCGTGGAGTAGCTCAAGTTGGCGATGTAGAGCTGCCGTAAATTGCTGAGGCAGGCGGCCTGGCGTCCGCTTTCCCGCGCTTGGGAAAGGGCTGGCAGCAGTAACGCGAGAAGCAAACCAATAATCGCGATCACCACGAGTAGTTCCACCAGGGTGAAGCCGTTGCTGGATGAGCCTGGCGCACGCCTCGCTCTCATTGGGACGCCCCGATGCGATAGAACTGTTTCGTCGCGCCGCCCACAAAGTTGGTGAGAGTCAACGAACTTCCGTTGGCGATGAAGCTTGTTTCGTTCGACCACGTGGCATTGACCAGGTTGGTCGACGTCTGCACGACGTACGTCTGGCTGCTGACCAATCCGCTAACACCAACCAGGAATTGGGGCTGTACCATCTGCACAGTCGTGATCGTTGGGGTCGGGACGGTCAGGGTTGCCACGCCGCGCAGGCCGAACCCATCGGTCGTAGAATCCGGGGCGGCGACGAGCGCGGGCAGTTGCGTGCCATCGTAGTAGGGCGAATAAATGGTGTTGCCGAACTGATCGGTGGTACTGCCGTCGCCGATCACATCGGTGAAGCGGATGTAGCGGATATTGTTCAGGTTCACCACGCCGCTTAGCACGTTGGGATGATTGGTGAGGACCGAGAGGGAGAACGGTGTTCCGTATTGCAGGACGGTTTTGCCCGCCAACCCGTCGATCATGGTGGGATTCTGGCTGAGCCAGTGCTGGGGGCTGTCCGGCACGGTGGCTTGGAACAGAAGGTCGGTGTTCAAGTAGGTCGCCGGAAACCGCGCCCAATTCGTATCATCAGAGGACACATCCACGAAGGCGAGCTTGGTCCAGATGAAATTGTAACCACGCGCCACCGGAACCAGATTCGTGCCGCTATTGAAGTAGACGAAATTCGTTCCCCCGCCGCGTCCGGCGAGAGCCGCCGAGGAATCGAGGAAAGCATTCACGAACACGGCGAAATTCGCGCCCGGGCTGTTGGGAACCGGTCCGCCAAACGTGACGGTAATCGAACTGCCGTGCCCCAGCGTCAGCACGTGTTTCGTCGTGCCGCTCAGGGTGAAATCCGTCGGCGCCCCGAGTACGGCGTTGCTGATGGAGTCGGATTGGCCGGCGTTGTTGTGGCAGTATCCGCCACTGGAGGAATCTGGTTGGATGTAATCCTGCCAGCCGGCGGCCCAACTGACGATGCGCGCGTCATTCGATTGGATCCCCTGATTGTAATCCGGGAACGGGCCGGCGACGGCGCTGGCCAGACTCAGCGCCGCCGCCATGGCGAATGCCAACAACTTCTTCAAGATCACTGATTCCGTTTGCCACGACACGCGGCAAGTGCTGCGAATCCCGCCAGCGTAAGGACAAGCGTGCCCGGCTCCGGAATGGCTTCGAATCCGTAATACTGCGCCGTGCCGGCTTGACCGGGGTTCACCTCGTCCGTGTAGGCAGCATAGCCCTGCCCGCCGACCGAAAACGTGGTGACCATGTAATTGGCGTTTGTCAGGCCGGGGATCACATCGGTCTCCGTGTCTGTCGCTGGATCGAACATCTGCAGGCCGTTGACGGCGTAACCGGCCGACCAGATGCGGCCCTGCGCGTCCACGGCGAGCGTGCCCAGGCCGGTGCCGAACTGGTGTACGAACGTGCCATCGGCAATCGAGAGAGCGGGACCTGAGATCGCGAGAGTCAACTGGGCGGCGGTGAACTCGTAGACATCGCCGTTGTCGGTGTCCCCAACAAACAAATCGCCGGCGGCATCCCGCGCAAACCCGCCGCTGTAGGTCGAAACGTCGTCGATAATGACCTTCGTGGTCTCCGTGGTCAGATTGACGTAACTGATCGCGTGCGTGAAGCCCGAGCCGTTGAGACCGCCCACATACAGGCTGGTGGCATCGCGGTAGACGCCCGAATAGTTCTGGATCGACAATCCGTTCGCGGTGAACGCCGGGGAGGTCGTGGACGACGGGTTGAAACCGTACAGATCGCTCGACCCAAACATCCCTCCGCCCGCAACCGCGTGGGTGGAATCCCAGACGGCAAGGAAGGAAGGATCGGCGTTGTTGCCCGGCGCGGTGTTGCTGTAGGCCGTGTAACCGGCGGAGCCGAAAGCATCCTGTTGGTAATAGTTCCCTTCGTTGGCGAAGATGTAGCGGCCATCGGGCAAATTGGCAATGGCCGTGGGGGAATAGATGTCCGCCAGATTGGGCAGTGAAAACTGTGTCCAGTCGGCAGAAGCTTGAGAAGCGGTGAACGCCGAAGCGATGGCTGCGGCGAAGACGATAACGGACGATTTGAGACGCGACATGACATTTCTCCTTTGGTTCGAAGGATTGTTGGGTTACGCGTCGGCCGTTATTCTGACTTCTGGCTTGTTACCCCGAAACATCTCGGGGCAGGCCTACTCGCCCGCCTTCTCCGTTTGGATGGCTGTTGGGCTTTCGTAGCCAGTTACAGCAGCGCCACTGTCGCCGAATCTCACGGCGTTCCCTGCGCCGACGTGTTGAGTTACGAACAACTCAAAGAACTGGTACGGAGAGTACGCAGATCACCGCCGCGATTTCAAGATGATTCGCCAATCACTCGCGCCGCGGATCACGATTTCTTCTGCGACGAACGCGCTTGCCGGAGAAACTTCAGGTCTTTCAGGTCCTGGGGACGGCCCGAGGCTTCCTTGTTCTTGATCAGGTCATCAATACCGATGAGGTTAACCTCCACGGCACTCCCACCGACAGGCATTGTCAATGTGAGACGGTTGGGCCACGCGTCGGCAAACTTCACGCCGTCAATGTCATTGATCAGGTCAACCCGATTGGGTGGCACGCCGAATTGGAGGATCATGCCCGGCTCCGCAAGCTCCTTCCATCCGTTAAGGTTCGGAATATGGCCCGCCCAAAACTCTTCCAGCGCCGCAAACAGTTGCTGCGCATTCGCGTCCGCGAGCTCGTAGAAGAAATCCACGTCACCGGTCGTGCGGATGTGACCGTAATAAATCACCGCCCCGCCACCGACAATGAGATAACGGACGCGATGTTTGTGAAGAAGAGCGATCAGCTCACGAGTGTCCGCGGAGAACAGCGCCGGATCTAGCGATTCGGGTGGCACGCTCGAACATCCTTGGCGTTGGCGGGATACACGCGGTCGCGAAGCTCCTTCGCCGCTCGAAGCCGTTCCTCCGGCGTCATGGCAATCTGCTGCTGGATGTCCCACTCCTCGGCTTCCTTGAAGCCTTTTGCCTTGTGAACCACCCGTTCCATGGACGTCAATTATGCCCGAAATCAACGCCACAAGCAAGCCGCGACGCAGCCGAAATTACGATCGTATTCGGCCCGACTGATCAAGTCTCCCCCTTGATAAATCGGACCCTACGAGGTCCAAAACACTTCGCCGTATTTCACGCTGCTCCGCGGCTCGGCCATCATCGGCGCGACCGCATCGCGCCACTTCGCGTAGTGTGCTGTCTCCTTGTGCTTCGCAGGAGCGTCCGCTGTGCGATAAACCTCCACCAACACGAAGCGTGTCGGATCGTCCGTCTGTTGGATCACGTCGAATCGGGCGATGCCCGGTTCGTTCACGCTCTCCCGCGCGTTTTCCAGCGAGATCTTCTTGAACGCCTCGATGCTATCGGCCTTCACGTGCACGTGAACGTGGACAATCAGCATCGATGTCTCCGTGGCTTCATCGGTCGTGAAGTTTGCCGGCGAAGAACGCCTCGTACGACGCCAGGTCAAGCAGCCCATGGCCCGACAGATTGAACAGGATCACGCGCTTCTTTCCTTCCTCGCGCGCCTGGATGGCCTCGTCAATCGCCGCGCGAACCGCGTGAGACGACTCGGGCGCCGGCACGATGCCTTCATTCTGCGCAAACAGCACCGCCGCCTCAAACACCTTCGTCTGTTCGTAGGACACCGCCTCGATCAGGCCCAGCTTGTACAGATGGCTGACCGTCGGCGCCATGCCGTGATACCGCAGCCCGCCCGCGTGGATCTCGGGCGGAATAAAATCGTGGCCGAGCGTATACATCCAGAGCAACGGCGTGGTCATCGCCGTATCGCCAAAGTCGTAGCGCAACTCGCCCTTGGTCAACGATGCGCACACCGCGGGCTCGACCGCCACGACCCTTGTCTTCTTCTTGTTGACGATCTTCTCGCGCACGAACGGGAACGCGATCCCGGAGAAATTGCTGCCACCACCAATGCACCCGATCACCACGTCCGGCTCCTCGCCAGCGAGCGCCATCTGCTTGATGGCTTCCTGGCCAATCACCGTCTGGTGCATGCACACGTGATTGAGCACGCTGCCCAGCGAATACTTCGTGCCGGGGTGTTTCACCGTGTCCTCGATCGCCTCGCTGATGGCGATGCCGAGGCTGCCCGGGTGATCCGGGTTGTCCTTCAACAATTTCTTCCCAAACTCCGTGTAGCCGCTCGGGCTGGCATTAACCGTCGCGCCCCACGTGTGCATCAGCAACCGCCGATACGGTTTCTGGTGATAGCTCACTTTCACCATGTACACGCGGCATTCCATCCCGAACAGCTTGCACGCCATCGCCAGCGACGAGCCCCATTGTCCCGCGCCGGTCTCCGTCGCCAGCCGTTTCGTGCCGGCGATCTTGTTGTAATACGCCTGCGCCACCGCCGTGTTCGGTTTGTGGCTCCCGCAGGGATTGTCGCCCTCGTACTTGAAATAAATGTGCGCCGGCGTCTGCAGCGCCTTCTCCAACCGCACTGCTCGCAGCAGGGCCGTTGGCCGCCATAAGGCGTACATCTCGCGCACCGGCTCGGGGATCTCCACGTACCGTTCGCTCGTCATTTCCTGCTGAACGAGGTTCTCGGGAAAAATCGCCGTCATGTCCTGCAGCGTCACGGGCTGTTTCGTGCCCGGATGCAACGGCGGCGGCAACGGCTCGGAGACGTCGGCGAGGACGTTGTACCAGTGGGTCGGGATCTCGGACTGCGGCAGCGTAAATCGAGTTGTCGGTTGCACAATCTTCTCCAACACAAACGGGAGCTACAGACTACACCAATCGCCCCAAGGTCGTCAAACCCCCGTGAGACGTGACATCGTGGGTGGAGCGCGACCGCCGGGCGCGCCGATTCCTTTTCAGCTTGCAGCGCCCTATGAGCGCCGGCCTTAATCGCCCCAAGTTGGCTTCGTTTTTGGGTTCGTTTTTCACGACAATCAAGCCGGCGTGTAAGCAATTGGGTTCGTTTCGTCATCCCTACCCCCTTTCGCCGTCTCCAGTGGCGCAAACCCTGGCCTCTTTCGTCGCCGGCTACACGACAAACCGCCTCCAAACAGCTCCCAATACCGCCCGCGAAGGCCGAACGAAGCCATTTCCAGTAAAACGAAGCCAAGTGTCATTCTGTCTCACTTGACATTGCAACCATCAGCGGCTCAATCAGATCCACATCCGTTCTCACCCCGGAAAACTGGCTTCGTTTCGTAGTGTATACCCCCCCTGGTAACCATCCCCCACAAAACAGCCCCATTTCCCCACCCGGCTGTTTGGCGCCGGTCTTCCCGTGAGGGGGCGTTGCCCCAACGGGGCTCACGCTCTGACCGAGCCGCTCTTGTCAGATCCTCTATGAGAAAGAACGCCACTAAGTATATCCTCTCACGATACAATGTCAAATCTAATCCAGATTTCCACTAGCAGTGGGCCAGGGTCAACAGCCCGGTCGCGTCGGCTGGGACGTCGTACCAGGGCGTTTGTATCTCGGATTGCGTCAGGGTAAATCGAGCTGTCGGCTCGACAATCTCCTCCAACACACACGGGAATGGTAGGGAGCATCGCCGCAGCCCGCGGCGTCAAACCTCTGTAAAACAGCGGTCCGATCAGTTGGCCACAAATGCCAGGACCGTCCACTGTCTTAATGTAAATCACCCGGTTCAAACGAACGCTTGAATTTACCCCCGTGTGGAAGCTAAAAATGCCGGCGATGCCCATCACTCACAACGCCGTGGAGGAGGCAAGATTCAACCGGTCGGCACACCTTCCCTACGAACTGAGGTTGCACGACTTCCAGATGGCCATGCAGGACGTGTACGACTTTTTCTACGACGTGAACGCGCATCTCGCGAAGAAGGGACTCCAGCGATTGGACGATATGTTGCGCCCGGCGATCATGTCTGGCGTCCTTTCCGACATGCTGACCGCGAGCCTCGCAAAGCACTCTCGCGCGCTGACCGAGAATCGGTATTTCAACGGCCATCCAGACCTGATTGTCCAAGGTCGTTATCCGGACAATGCAGTGAAAGCCGGCACGGACGGCATCGAGATCAAGACCACACGCAAATCCGGCGGGGCTGTGGATACGCACGGCGCAAGAGAGCAATGGATGTGTGTTTTCGTTTATGACACCGACATCGAGACGGAGCCGGTGCGCGATCGACGTCCCATGACATTCACTGAGGTTTATCTGGGAAGCGTCACGGTCGGGGATTTCCGAAAGAATCCTCGAGGCGAGTTGGGCACGCGGACCGCCACGCTTCATCGCGACGGCATCAAGAAACTTCGCGAGAACTGGGTCTATCGGCTCTGAGAGCTTCCGTTGGGCTGAAATCGAGCAAGCTTCGGGATGGCTTTGCACGCCATGTCAAAATAGCGTACATCCTTTTCGACTCCGATGCTCGCGTAGCCGACTGCCTCCGCCGCTGCCAGCGTGGAGCCGGCACCGGCAAACGGATCCAACACAATCCCCTCACCCAGCGGCAATAGGGCTCGGACCATCTGCCGCAAAAACGCTTGCGGCTTGAGACTCGGATGCGGAGCGAGGGAACGTTCGGTCTTTCGCGTCGGCGATGACGCAATTACGTCACCGAACGGCCTTTCCGAGGACGGACGCCGCAGCCCCCCTGTCTTCCATTTTCTCAAATTGTCCTGCGCGCGCCCTTCCAGCGGCTTTCGATACACCAGCCACGGCTCCCACATCGACCGTGGCATGACGCTGACCTCCTGAAATTCTTCGTGCGCCGCTTTGGGACGATCGCCGCCACGCATGGTCATGGTCAGCCGGATGATTTCGCCCCGGCGCTCAAGACCCGCGTCGGCCAGGGCACCGGCCACGATGTAGGACAACAGCGGATTCGACGCCACCACCACGTGCGCACCGGGCACAAGCTTGGGGAGCAGCAGCCGCCCCCACATGAAGAAAAAACCACGCAACTCTTCCAGTTGTTGACTCGTCAGCGTGGTGAACCGTGGCAACGGCGACCGCACATGGCCGTCAAACGATGGCGGTATGCGCCACACGCCTCCTTTGCCACTTCGGAGCTTCGCCTGTTGCTCCGGCGTGTATTCATGCAGCCCGTATGGCGGATCGGTAAGCACCGCATGAAACGAATCGTTTGCTTGCTCCTCCAGCCAATCAAAACAATCAGCGTGGAACAACTCCGCGCGCCCGATGCGTTGTGGTGGCTGCCACGTTTCATCATCGGGCAGGGTTCGTTGGATTCCCAACGAGGTGTCGCGTCGCACACTGTAAACTCCCAACCCTTGACGCAGAAAATACTGTGGCGTGTTCAGGCGCAGATACGAACGAACCGACGAGGTCGGCGTCGGCCCGATTACTTGAGACACACGTTCCTGAATTTGCCTGATGGAAAGCGGCTTGGAACTGATCGACAGCACCTGGAAAATCGCGTCCCGAACCCGGCCCGGCGCGTACCTGCTTGGAGTCTCGCTCATCGTTCACATGCTAGACGTCTGGACGTCCCATGTCAAGTGAACACGTGCCTTTGATCTCGCTTTGAGACCACACCTCCCGGTTGATCCCACCGAAAAAGTTTCGCGGTGATAACCCCGTACCGCTACAATCGCCACCATGCGCGCATTCCTGTTGCGGCGAATCGGGTCGCTGGTCGTGGCGCTGTTTGTGGCCAGCATCGCCGTCTTTCTTCTCGTGCGCGCCGTGCCGGGTGATCCCGCGCGCCTGCTGTTGAAGAACCCGACGCCGGAACGCATCGCCGCGATTCACGCTCGGCTCGGTCTCGACCGCCCACTTCCCGTCCAATACTGGCTCTGGCTCAAGAATGTGCTGGTCAACGGAAGTTTCGGCGAATCCGTCGTCACGGGCCGCGACGTGAAAGAAGATCTGGCGCGGACCTGGCCGGCCACCATCGAACTCTCCATCGTCGCCCTCGTTGTCGCCACCCTCGCCGGCGTGTGGCTCGGCATCTTCTGCGCGCGCCACGCGGGAACATGGAAAGATGCGCTCGGCACAACCGTGAGCCTTGTCGGACTCAGCATCCCGGTCTTTTGGCTGGGATTGCTCGCAATGCTGCTGTTCGCGCTCGAACTCGGTTGGCTCCCGGCCGGCGAACGCGGCGGCCTCGATCATCTCATCCTGCCATCCCTTGTACTGGCTACCATTCCCGCAGCCTTCGTCGCTCGTGTCACCCGCACCGCCGTTCTGGAAACCCTCGGCAGGGATTTCATCCGCACCGCCCGAGCCAAGGGCGCGACGGACCGCACCATTCTCTATCGCCACGCTCTCCGCGTCGCGCTGGTGCCCATCGTCACCATGATCGGCGTCGAGTTCGCCTACCTGCTCGGCGGCGCCGTTTTGACCGAAACCGTGTTCGCGTGGCCGGGCATCGGTCGGTACGTCGCCACCGCCGTCCTCGCCCGCGATTATCCGGCGATCCAGGGCGCGTTGCTTGTTCTCGTCGTGATCGTGATGGCGGTGAATTTCGCTGCCGACGTCGCCCACTACGCACTCGACCCGAAACTTCGACAATGAAACGGCGAAACTTGCTCCTCGGGACCGGCTCATGGATGCTCGCGGTCGTTGTGCTGGCCGCCCTGCTCGCGGGTGTGGCTTCCCCGCACGGGCCAACCGAACAACTCTATCGCGACCTCGCGCTGGCGCCGCCCTCCTGGGCCCATTGGATCGGCGTTGATGACGTCGGACGCGATGTGTTGACGCGAATCCTGTACGGCGCGCGGGCGACGCTCGGGATCGCGCTCGGGGCAACCGCCATCGCCCTGGTCGGCGGAGTTGCGCTCGGCGCCATTGCCGGAACCTGGCGCGGCTGGTTCGACGCGCTCATCACTCACATCACCGATTTTCTGCTGGCGTTTCCGTCGATCTTGCTGGGCTTGGCCGCGCTCACGATCCTGACTCCATCACCAATAAGCGTCGCGATTGCGGTTGGCATTTCGAGTCTGCCGACCATCCTCCGCCAGGTCCGCGCGGCATTCGTGTCCGAAAATGCCAGGGAGTACGTCCTCGCCGCGCGCGCCACGGGCGCAGGCCCCTGGCGGATCGCTGTGTTGGAGATCCTGCCGAATTGCGCGGGATTAATCCTTGCCCTGACGACGCTGACCTTGGGCGGCGCCGTGCTCGAAGCCGCGGGGTTGGCGTTTCTCGGATTGTCGGGTCAACCCGATATCCCCGAATGGGGCATGATGCTGCGCGAGGAACAGGGCGCCTTTCGCATTGCCCCGTGGCTGTGCATCGCGCCGGGCCTCGCCATCACCTGGACCGTCCTCGCGTTCAATCTGCTCAGTGACGGCTTGCGCCAACGCCAGCGCTAGGCTAGGCTTCTCCCGTCCGCTCGATCTGCATCCAATTTGTCGGAGATGTGCCAGAGTGGTTGAGGACGTGACTTCGTACGTCCCGTGACGGGCTGGTTCAGCCACGTGAAACCGATCCTCGACGGATCGGAAAACGTGGCGCAAACCGCGTTTCGCAATCCGCCGGGAATTGCGATCACGCGGTCGAGAATTGTGACGCGAAAAACCGTTGCAGAGATAGCGTATTACGTTTACGTTTTGCGCAGCCAGAAATCGGGACGGTTGTACATCGGTAGTAGCGCCGATCCTGATGCGCGGCTGAAGGCTCACAATGCCGGACGCAGCCAGTGGAGTCGCCGCTTGCGACCGTGGGTCAGGGTCCGGCTGGAAGAGCACCCGAACCGTCAGACGGCGGAAAAGCGCGAGCGCTATCTGAAATCAGGTTGGGGTCGGCGGTGGCTGAGCAAACAGTTTGACGTGGAGAGGTGCCAGAGTGGTTGAACGGGCTGGTCTCGAAAACCAGTATGGGCCCACGGTCCATCGAGGGTTCGAATCCCTCCCTCTCCGCCAGTTTTTGCGTCATGGTTACAGTTTACGTTCTTGAAGGTGCGACCACCGGCAAGAGGTACGTCGGGATCACAAACGATCTTCAGCGAAGACTTGTTGAGCATAGAAACCACCGAACAAAGGGCTCGCAAATCATCGGCGTGTTCACACTTCTCCACGTGGAGGAGTTTCCTGACTATGCGACCGCCAGGGCTCAAGAGAAATTTCTGAAATCGGGTCAAGGTCGCGCTTGGTTGCGTCGCAAATATCCCCAACGAAGCCCGCCCAAGGCGGGTAAAGCTGCGCCCAAGAGGGCTTGTCCGCCTCTGGCGGATTCGAATCCCTCCCTCTCCGCCAGTTTTTGCGCAACGCGAACCGCAGTTGACCCGACGCCTGGAAGCCGGCGAACCGTCCTGAGTCAAACGACTGGCGCGCTTAATGAATGGAGCCGCGATTATCCCATGAAGAACCTCAAAACCCAGGGGGTTCACCGTTGCGGGTGCCGATAAGGTATTTCATCAGGCCCAGGCGGAAATCCGAGGCGAGACCGTTGTCATCTCGTCGGACGCCGTGTCTCAATCAGTGGCTGTCCGATACGGCTGGGCTCCGGTGCCAGAAGGAAATCTCTACAACCGCGCCGGCCTGCCCGCGTCGCCGTTCCGGACCGACGTGGATTAATCCGCGCACGGCCGGTAGGCGCGCGCCAGCAAGGTGACCGGGTGCAGGACCTCAACGTTCACCCCAAATCGCTTCGCGCCATACCGAATCTGCCCAATGCAGCCCGGGTTTCCCGTGGCCACAATCTGCGCGCCGGTCGCCGCGATGTGCTTCATTTTTCGTTCGAGCAACGCCATGCTCATCTCGGGTTGGGTGATATTGTAGATCCCCGCTGAACCGCAACACCAGGTTGCTTCTGTCAACTCGATGAGTTCCACGCCGGGAATCGCCTGCAGAAGCTCGCGCGGTTGTCGCGAGATTTTCTGGCCGTGCACCAGATGACACGCCTCGTGATACGCCACACGCATTGTAGGCCGCGTGACCCCACGCGGCGGCTGTATCCCAATCTTCACCAACCATTCATGAATGTCGTACACCTTTTCGTCCCACACCATGGCCCGGGGATCGTCAGCCAGCAACTCGCCATAGCGTTTCATGAATGAACCGCACCCGGCGCTGTTGACGATGATCGCATCCAATTCTCCCACCGGAAAGATGTCCAGGTTTTGGAGGGCGAGCTTTCTGGCGAGTTCCAATTCGCCGTTGTGCCCCATCAGCGAGCCACAGCACGCCTGAGCGCGCGGTGTGAAAACTTCGCAGCCGTTGGCCAGCAGCACGTCTGCCGTATCACGGTTCACGTTGGCGTACGCCACGTCCTGGACGCAGCCGGTGAGCAACGCCACGCGATAACGTCGCGGCGTTGCCGGCGACTCGGTCTCCCGAATCAGGTCGAACGAGAACCGGTCGCAAATCTTCGGTTGAATCGCCTGCAATTCGCGCAGACGCTTCGGAAGGAGGCGCGCCATCGCGCCCGACAGGCCGAGCGCCTGGTCGAGACGCAGGAGTTTGCCAATGAGCCGCAGTCGTCCCGGTTTGGCAAATAGCCAACGGAGGGCAAGCGCGCGCACGACGTTGCGCTCCGTGCTCGCCTTCGCGCCGTTGGATTCCACCTCCGCACGGGCGAACTCAATCATCTCGGCGTAATTCACTCCGGCCGGACAAGCGGTTTGACAGGCGAGACAGCCAAGGCAGAAGTACATTTCGTCGGCAAATTGAGCGGAATTCGCCGGCAGTTTCCCATCGGCGACCGCCCGCATCAACGCGATGCGTCCACGCGGGCTGCTGACCTCGTGCTTCGTCGCATCGTACGTGGGACACGTCGGCAAACACATCCCGCAGTGAATGCATTGTTGCAGGACGGAGTAGTCAAGCTTCTGGAGCAGGTTCACGGCAGCCACGTGATTTGATTCGTGGTGATGATCTCCGTCCACGGACCAGCGGGCACGGTTTCATCGGGGTAGACAAACCGCCAATCGGTGGGATCCAGCCCCGTCAATCCCAGGTACTGCTGTACCGCGGGCGACGTATCGAGCCCCGCATGCTGGTTGATACTGCTGGAGGGACGGGCGATTCCAAACACGTATTTCACGTCGTTTTGGCTGAATGGCCCGACGTCCTCCCATTGCGCGTAGCATGTCTTGCCGCCCGAGACGATCTTGATCCAGTGGTTCTTCACGGCTGACTGCAGCGTCCCGAAATCGGTGAACATGGCCCAGGGAACGACCTGCTGGAAGTTGGGCCGACGATTTCCCTGATTGGTAAAGTCGTCGTATGGCAGCGCGAAGTAAAACGGATTCTCGTTAGGCGTGAACGCCGGCCAGTACGGATGTGACGGATCGGTGCTGCGATGATTCGGATCGTCCACACCTCCAAAGTGTTGCTCCCATAAATCATCCCAGGCGCTGCTCGTGTTCGAGATGTGTCCGTTGTCGGAATCGGCCGGCTCGCCTACCCAGAATTCGGTCGTCGACACCTTCGTATGCAAACGATACAGCCTCTGCGCGTGACTGCTCCGCAACTGTCCGTTGGCATCTTGCACGGTAACCCACCACCAGATTCGGCCAGCCGAGTTGTTCCCCGCGAGCTTCAGGATGGCGCTCCACTCCGCCGTCGTCGGCGTGTAATTGGTGGTCGTCAGCCATGACTTTGCGGGAATGGTCCTCGTGGTCGTAAAGGCATCGTCGCCGCTGAAAGTCAGTTGAAAGCGAAGCGCCCCGCTACCACCCAAGGCCTGCCAGACGAAATTCGTTGCCGAAGCGGGACGAACGTCGGTCCGGTCCGCCGGCTGCGTGAGAGTGACGGATAGATTGACCGCGGGATCGTGTCCCGGGTGGACGACGAGTTGATCCAGGCCGCGGTCGCTCGCGTAGGGCACATAACCCCTGGCTTCTGCCCGACCATAGAATGCATCAATGCTTGTGGCTTTTTGTGGATAGTCGATCGCCAGCACCGGTTTCCCGCTGTTCACCACCATGTCAAGCAACGGAACCACATACGCCGTGTCCGAAGTCTGCTGACGATGATCGCCGTTGAACCATGTATCCTCGGCGCCGAGAGCTGAAATGCCCGCCAGATAATCCGCATTCGTAACGAGGGCCGCTCCATTTTGCGGAACGATCAGGAAGTTCGCATGCCCCGGTTGACCACGCGCGTACGCGGTCAGAGAGAGAACGAAATTCACCATGTCCGCCACGGCGTTGGAATTCTGCTGGCTGATCGGAAGGTTGCCATCGGGCCCCCAGAATTCGTACGCGTCGATCACGTCGAGGTATGCGCCGTCAAAACCCTGCGCCAGAATTCGGTCCAGATAGCCCGTCGACGAGCCGTAGATGATTGACTGCCAGGCCGGATCCCAGTAGCGGACCTTGTAGTTGTTGGGAAACTGGGGATTGGCTGGACCAAGCCACGCGAGGCGATTCGTAGTCGATTTCCCCTGTGCCACCCACGACGGATTCCAGTAGACGCGATAGCTCTCGGCCTCGCCGATGCTCAGGTAGGCCAGAACCGTTTTCGCGCCACCGGCCTTCAGAGTAACGACTTCGTTGCTGGTCAATTCCCCCGCGGCGCTCCCGTCGTGCGAGTAGTCCGTGACGATCACCGGAAACGGCGAGGCGGCGGCGTTCGAGATGTTGAGGTTCTGAAGCTGATACAGGAACGACCCCGGTTGCCACGTCTGGGCGTGTGCGGACGTTATGGCGAGAGCCAACGCCAGCGCGACGCAGACACAACACGAATTCCTAATCAAAAATCTTTCCCGGGTTGAGGACATGCTCTGGATCCAGAGTTTGCTTCATTGCCCGCATCACGTCGAGGCTGGTTTTGCCGGCGAACGTTTCGAGGAATTCCTTCTTGGCGAGGCCGACGCCGTGCTCGCCGGTGATCGTTCCGCCAAGCACAATGGCTTTCTCGAAGATCTCGCGAAATGCGGCATGGACCCGCTCGATTTCCTCCTTGTTCCGCTCATCGCACAGAAATGTGGGATGGAGGTTGCCGTCGCCGAAATGGCCGAAGGTGCCGATCTTGAGTTTGTATTTCTCGGCCGTCTGTTGGATGAAGGCGATCATCGTCGCCAATTCACTGCGCGGCACCGTGGCATCCTCGAGGATCGTCGTTGGAGCCACTCGCGCGAGGGCGCTGAACGCCGCGCGTCGGGCCAAAGTGAGCCGGTCGGCTTCCATGGCATCTTTGGCGATGCGCACATCGCGGGCGCCGTGTCGTTTCCCCATGTCGATCATCCGACTGGCTTCCTCCTCCACGACCGAAGGATGGCCATCCGTTTCCATCAACAGAATGGCTTCGGCATCGAGCGGCAGACCGACTTTGGCGTAGTCTTCGACGCAACCAATCGTCGTGCGATCGAGGAATTCAAGCGTGCACGGAATGATCTTCGCCGCAATGATCGCGCTGACCGTTTCAGCCGCATCCATCATCGAGCGATAGGATGCCAGGATGGTCTTGCGGGCCGCCGGCCGCGGTATCAACTTGAGCAGGATCTCCGTGACAATGCCGAGCGTGCCTTCGCTGCCGATGAACAAATCCTTGATCGAATACCCGGCGACGTCTTTGACGCATTTCGTGCCGCACCGCAGAATCTCGCCGTCGGGCAGCACGACCTCCAGGCCCAGCACGTAATCGCGGGTGACACCGTACTTCAGCCCGCGTAATCCGCCCGAGTTCTCCGCGACGTTGCCGCCGATGGTCGAAACCTTCATCGAGCCGGGATCGGGTGGATAAAACAGCCCGTGTTTCGCCGCCTCGTCATCGATTTGTGCCGTCAGCACACCCGGTTGGACCAGCGCGGTGAGATTGCGGGAATCGATCTCGAGGATCTTGTCCATCTTCACCGTCACGACGACGACGCAGTTCTCGGTGGGAACGGTGCCGCCGCTGAGATTGGTGCCGCTTCCGCGCGGGATGACCTTGAACCCGTCCGAGTTGGCGAGCTTCAGAATCTCCGAGATCTGCCGCGCCGACTCGGCGAAGACGATGGCCTCCGGCTGGCGGGTGAGCATGGCGGTCGCGTCGTAACTGTAGGCAATGCGCTCCTCGGGGGAACATTGGAGATTGGCCGCGCCGACGATCTTCGTCAGACGTGCCATCGTGTCGGCGCCCAGGGTCATGATCCCAGTTTGCCTAACCCCCGCAATTCGATTTCCGGCAGCGGATCATCGCCGCCCAGTTCATACGCGCGCGCATACCCAGCGACCGCATCATTCGTTTCCGCCCAGCGCTGATGATGCAATGCGAGCTGTGCCTGGTAGGACGCATTTTGCGGATCGGCTTCCACGGCCCGGCGGTAGCGTTCCTCGGCGAGTTCGCGTTTGCCCAAAGCATCGTAAACGCGCCCGATCCTGATCTGAACATCTGTTGCGTACGGATTGGCTGTCACGGCGCGTTCGTACCAGATAATCGCGTCATTCAGCAACTTCTCGCGTTGCGCGCTGTTCCATGTGGCTTGCGCGCACTGGAGATCACCAACGGCCGTGGTGACCTCAAAATTACGCCGGTCATACTTCCATGCCTTCACGTAGTCGTCGCGGGCTGAATCCCAGTCCAGCGCTTCGCTGGCACGACGACCCAGCCGTGCATGGATATCGGACAGATAGGTTCTGTATAATCGCCACCCCGGCACCAGCATCGCCATGGCCACTGTCAGGGTCAGGATCACCTTGTTGACGCCCTTGATCTTGAGCGGCGCATACCGACCCGGCAACGCCTCGTCTTCCTCAATCTTCCCGCTGGGACGGATACCGCAGGTGAGTGTAGCCGCCGTGATGGCGACCAGGGCGAACAAATTGGCGGGCGCGTGAAGGCTCGAATCGAATAGGGAACCCACGGCAACGCCCACGACTGACGCCAATCCGCCCACGGCAAATGCATAACGATTCGACGGGGTGGATGCGGAATAACGCGCCGCGCGGGCGGAAAGGATGTGGACGGCCGCGACCACGAAAGCCACAAGGGTCCACGCGATCAGCCCCAAGCCAATCAGTCCGAATTCGACGAATACACTTCCATATTCGTTCCCCGGCGTATCGACGACACCTTGCATGGTGCGGTGGGCCGGGTAGAGCCACTGGAACATTCCTGGCCCAATTCCCAAAAACAGCCTGGCACGGGCCATTTGCCAGGCGGTGTGCCACAATTCGGACGGAGACCCGGACGGAATTGCACCGGAACCCTTCACCGTCCCGCCGGCGGCCAGAATCCCGATCAGCGTGGCAAGTAACAATAATCCAAGGAGCGCGACCCCGACCACCAACCAACGTGATCTCTTGCCGCCACGTTTGCCGATGTAGATCAACAACACGATCATGCTGGCCAGCCATCCCAACCAACCATTCGGGGTATCGATCAACAGCAGAGCGGCTCCCATGACCAGAGAACCAACGGCGATTACGACTTTTTGCTCGAATGTGCGGCGGGAGAAAAGAAAAGTCGCGGCGCCCACCGGAAATACCATCTGCAGATAAGCGGCGGCGTGGCTCGGTCGAAGGAACGTGCCACTGGCACGGCCGAGGTATTGCTCGGGCTGGGGAAATGCCCACACGAACGAAGATCCGGAGAATGTCTGCCACAGACTATAGAGAGCAACGAAAGTGCCCGTCGAGGTCAACACCCACACAATGGCTGTGACATGCCACCGATGACGGACATTGTTCAGAAGCAGGAAGAACAGCAGAATGGCCGCGACCCAGAGCATCATCGGCGTGCCGGCGACGGGTTCGACCTCGCTCAGGCCATATCGGATCACCCCGTACGCGGCCACGGCGACGACGGGTGCACCCATCGCGGAGAAAACCACCGGGACCTCCCGAACGTCGAGAATGCGAACGATCCAGAACAATCCTCCCAACTCGATCGCCAGGAGCGCCGGACCGAGGGCCCACAGGCGAACCGCTCCAAAAAGCAACGGCGTGAATAACAGAATCAGCAGACTGAGAACGACAACGGCGGTCTGACAAGCGTGCCCGAGTGGAGATGGCGGTGCCGTCCAGACTGTGCGCGACTTGCGGTCGCTTGAACCGTGGCTCGCCGTAATCGTGGCGTGACTCCTCCTGTTTACCGCCCGACCCGACGGTCGATCATCTAGAACACGCTACGAGGAACTGTAACCGTGTCGCCCGGTCGGACGGGAACGTCCTTGGCGGGATTCTGTTGAATCTGATCGCAGTTGAAGGTCTGGAGAGGCTCTTTTCCCCGAGCAAGTTCCACGTGTCCCCGGTTTGCGTAATCGGTAAATCCGCCAGCCGTATTGATGGCCTTCATGAGAGTGATATCCTCGCTCCAGGGAAATCGGCCCGGGCTTCTGACCTCGCCGCCCACATAGAAGAATCTCTGGGCGACAAGAACCGTGGCGGTGCAGCGGACGTAGTAGCGGGGCACATAATTCGCTTGCACGCGATCGGCAAGCTCACTGGTGGTGAGACCCGCCGCCTTGATCGTCCCGATGAGCGGCAACGAAATGTTCCCCTCGTCGTCGATGATGACATCGGCAGGCGTGCTCCCGGTGGTTGGCGCACCGGCATCGATACGGACGACAATCTCGTCGCCCGGTCGGAGTCTGCCGGAAACATCCTCTTCATTGACGGCGGCCCCGGTGGCAGCCGCGGTCGTCTGGGCGTTCGTCTTTGAGGGAGTCGAGCGGCCCAACAAATCGCTGACCGTGGTGCAACCGGCGGCCAGGAGAAGCACAGCCAACCCGAACACCCAGAGACATCGATGGATCCGTCGAATGGAGTTCATGCAATCAATCCTACGGCGACGCGACGCATGGTCGGGTCGCAGAAAGTCGTTCATCGTCAATATTTTCCGGACAGGTCGATCTCATCGCCGCCGGACGGCTTGGAGGCTGCGACCTGTTTCTTCTCGCGGAGCTCGCGGGAATGTTGGGCAAACTCAAGTTGGTCGTGATAGTGATCGTGGTAATAGTAGTAGGTCTCGTCGTGGCCGAGTTGGATGTTGTTGACGACGCAGCCGAGGAGTTTGCCGCCGGCGTTCTGGATGACCTGAACGGCCCGTCGAGCCATGTTGCGCGGGTAACGGCGGTGCTGGACCACGAGAACGGACATCCCAACTTCGCGGGTCATCACGGCAGCATCGCTGACGCCCAGGATCGGCGGCGTATCGTAGATGACCACGTCAAATTGTTGAACGACCTGACGGATGAGCTCAGCCATGCGCTGGGAAGTCAGTAAATGCAGGGCGGCACGCGCGGAAGAACCGCCACCGGCAGCAATCAGCCAAAGGTTCGGGGTTTCCGTTGGTTGGATAATGTCCTGGATGCTTTTCGTGCCGCTCAGGTAATCCGCCAGGCCGATGGTGTTGGCAACGCCAAGGTGCTGGTGGACGGCGGGGCGGCGAAGATCGCTGTCGACGACAAGAACCCGCGCTCCGTGCTGGGCGTAGACGAATGCAAGATTGGCGATCGTAAACGATTTGCCCTCCCCGGCACCCGCGCTCAGTACGCAGAACGAGGTCGGGGCGCCCTCGGGCTTGGCAAATTCGATATTGGTCCGCAGCATGCGATACGCCTCAAGATGCGACATGGAGACGTTGCCGCGATGAAGCAACCCGGCCTGCTGGCCGACCACACCAAGAACGGGCAGGCCGAGATATTTCTCGATGTCCTCGATTCGCTTGATGCTTGTATCGAGGAACTCGATGAAAAACGCCAACACCACGCCAATAACCAGGCCGGCGGCCGCTCCCATGGACACGTTCAACCAAAAGTTCGGTTTGACGTACATCTGAGGCAGTGGCGTTTCGGCGCGATCAATCACCTCCACGGGACTGCGGGGTAACTCCATTTCCACGGTGGCTTCCTGCAGGCGAGCCTTCAGACCCTCGTACAATTTCTCCTCCAACTCCTCTTCACGTTCCGCGTTCCGGAAGGGCAGGTATTTCTCGCTTTGCAGGATCAGGTCGGCGCTCTTGGCGTCGTCGAGCTGCTTCTGCAGTTCGTCGACGTGGGCCTTGGCGATTGCGTATTCGATGGCGATACCAGCCTTGATGCCTTCCAGCCGCTCATTGAGCTGATCAAGCAGCTTGTCGCGTGTGGCGATTAGCGCAAGAACGGTCGGGTGCTCCGGACCGTAGTCCTCCTTGACGGTCTCCAGATGGGTCTCGGTATCGGTGAGGTTCTGCAGCAGAGTCTGAATTGTCGAATCGGTGGTCAACTTGGTCACTGCGCCACGAAGTTGCCGCGGCGTCAGTTTCTCAACTTCGGTCAGTTCCTCTTGGATTCCGGCCGCATCATTGCGGGCTTCGGTCAATTTAGACTCCAATTGTTGGAGTGTGAGATCGTTGAGTTTGGTCTGGTTGATGACCGGCACGCCCAGATCCTTCCGATACTTCTCCACGCTCTCCTGCGCCTTGCGAACGCGATCTTCCTGCTCGGCCACTTCGTCGCGGAGCTTATCGATACCCTTCTGAGTGTCCTCGCGCTTGACCTCCATCCGCTCTTCCCGATAGTAATCAGCCACCGAGTTGGCAATCGCTGCCGCCATCGCTCCTTCATGGTCGTAGACCGTGAGTTCGATTAGGGATGTATCGCGATAGCGTCGAACACCCAAGGATCCCTTCAGGCGTCGGAACGCCACATCGAGGGGTAGCTTGATATCCCCCCCCCAGTGTTGCTGCAGATTTAGCCGCTCGATAACAGGGTAGAGGATTTTCTGAGATTGGAGGATCTCGAACTGGGTTTGCAGAAAAAACGGGTCGTAAACCGGCATTTGCGGCCCAACGCCGCCCTCGACAGGCACAGTCGGCCTTTCCGGTTCCACCTTGATGCGGGCGGAAGCCACGTAGATCTTTGGCTGAAAAAGAGTTATGGTAAAGACCGTCAGTACGACCAGCAGGAAGACCAGAAAAAGGATCACCTTGCGGGTTCGAATGACGCGCCAATAGTCCAAGAAGTGTAACCGCGATTCTGCGGATGGTTGGGTCGTATCCATCAGTCAAACTTGTAAGTCGCTGCACTAAACACCATCTTCAGCCCCCAGGCAAGTGAAAACTCTGCTCTCACTCTGTGCTCCCCGGTGGCTCCACTATGGTCGCACATCCCGCTGATAGCACGGTGTTTCAGTTGCTTTCCTGCCAGACAGACGCATTTCTCATGCCGAAATGTGTACCGGCACTTCAATAGGTCAAAGTCAGGGTGGCGCTGACTTGGTTCCGGGAGTAGGGCTGAACCAAAAGCGCGTTGGATGAAAGAACCCTGGTGTAATCGTAATTCACACCGGCAGAAATCCACTGTCGGAAATCGTAGCCCATATTCCAATGAAAGGTGAGGAGCTGGTCGTTGGGACTCAGCGTTTGCACTGTCTGCTCAACCAGCGGCAACGTGAACGTGCTGTAGACGTACGAGGCATCCAGCTCCGTGTGCAGTCTGGCCGTAAACCGGTGGTTCACTTTCAGGCTGATGCTTGTGTTCTGTTGAGCACTGAAGCTGTGCGAGACACCGATGCTCGCCGCGTTTAATGACTCGGCGGCGACAAGCGAGACCGAACTTGCCGGACCGTAATTGTATATGAGCGCACCGTAAGCGGATGGGCCGGTGCTGGTACTGCCATCTTCGGAGTTGCGCACCGTGTAGCCCCCGTTGAGAGCGAGCGAGAATTTCGGATTGAACTGCCGCGTCAGTGACAAGTAGCCGGAGTTGGCGTCGCTATTCAAGCCGTTCTTGAATCCGGGATCCGTGTACATGGTCCCCGAGTATTGATAGTTGACCCCGACAACCGTACGCGAATCAAGACCGTACAGCAGTGATAGCGTCATCGAATAGTCCTCGTGGTTGTTGTTGGTGGCAAATGCGGAATTCTCGTAGCTCCAGACGTCCCAATTTCCCGCAAAGGAAACGCTCCAACGCCGCGTCAGGGCATAGCTTGTGCCGGCGGCCACATTGTTGTAAATGTAGGTTCCACTTTGAATGAGTGTAATGGGCGTTCCGTTCTGCGACTGCACCAGGCTGGGCTCTATCGAATTGACGAAGTTGTCATTCAGCGACAACAATAAGCGGGGGTTGATCGAGTAATTCATCGATGCGTTCAACTCATGTGTATCGGCCACGCCACCCTGACGGTTGTAGTTCGGGTAAAGTGTCTGATAATCGTATTGTCCACTCAGAAGAGAGCGCTCACCAACGGCTTTGGCACGCAGGGAAAGGTCAGAATTCAGACGGTACCCGGATTGTCGATTGAATTCACTGGAATTGAAGTTGTCGTCGTACTCGGCGCTGGACGACCAGGAAGCACTCCAGCTCCGGTTCGGATCACCAGGGGCTGTGAAATCCCATGCGGCCTGACACAGAGGCACCGCCACCAGCAGCAGGCTCAGCGCTCGGAAGAGGACCAGGAACCGCCAGCCTGGTTTCACGTGCCGCGCCCTTCGTAAGGTCCGCGGTACCCCATCACTCCACAAACTCCAAATTGACCGGGCGCGGCACCAGCGCCGCATGATACGCACGGGTCAACAGCAGGGTAATCGCTTCGCGCCCTTTGGTTCCCATTTCCATCGTTAACGGGTTCACATACATTCCCACAAAGCGATCCGTCGTAGCAGCGTCCATGCCACGACCAAATTCACGGGCATACGCCACTGCTTCTTCACGATGCTCCAGCGCGTAGCGGATGCTCGCCGTCAGCAGCTCGGAGATCTTCTGCATTAACTGCTTGCCGAGATCTTTGCGCACGGCATTCACTCCCAGGGGCGTTGGCAACCCGGTGTCCGCATGCCACCACTCGCCAAGATCAACAATCTTGTGCAGCCCCACTTGCTGGTATGTGAGCTGTCCCTCGTGAATCAACAATCCCGCGTCCAGTTCGCCGCTCTGAACCACTTCCATGATCCGATCGAACGGTATCACCTCAAACCGGAAATTCATCAACAACAGCTTCAGTAGCAGGTAGGCGCTGGTCATCGTGCCGGGCACTGCGATCCGGTCGTCCGCCAATTCCCCCACATCCATCGGCTTCTTCGCCACCACGATCGGCCCGCACTTGTCCCCAAAACTCCCCCCGCTCCCCAACAGCGCGTACTTGTCCATCACGTATCCGTATGCATGCACACTCAAAGCCGTCATCTCCAGCTCGCCTTCCACGGCCAGGTGGTTCAGGCTCTCGATGTCCTGGATGACGTGCTGGAACGTCAGGCCCGCCGTGTCCAGTTTTCCGTGGGTCAATGCATAGAACATAAACGCGTCATCCGGGTCAGGGCTGTGACCAATACGAATCTGTCGTGGCTCCATGGAGTGTGCCTCCCAAAATAGGTTGCAAAAGTTTACGCGGTCATTAATCCTATCGGTTCACTCGGATGTTTGCACGAAGAAAAATCTCGACCGCATGAAAAAGGTCAGCAAATTCCAACGCTTTTCCCGCCTCGATCCACGCCCCGCTGCTCGCGGCGCCCGCGTGTCCCGTCTCGTCGCCGACACGTTCCAGGCCTATAACGCCGCCCGGCTCCGCGAAGGGTGCGAACTATTCACGCGGAAAATGCTCGCCCGCAACGGCCTCGTGGGCGTCAGCCTCACCGGCGCGCTCGTGCCGGCCGGGCTTGGCAAATCCTGCCTGATCCCACTCCTCAAAGCGGGATTCATCGACTGGATCGTGACCACCGGTGCCAACCTCTATCACGATATCCATTACGGGCTCGATATGAAACTGTACCGCGGCTCGCCATTCCTCGACGACGTCGAGCTTCGCAAGCGCCGCATCATCCGCATCTACGACATCCTGTTCGACTACAATGTGCTGCTGGACACGGACGCGTTCATCCGCCGGGTCATCAGTGGACGCGAGTTCCAGCGCGCCATGGGCACCGACGAGTTTCATTACCTCCTCGGCAAATACGTCCACCATCGCGAACGCAAACTCGGCCTCAAAGACACCTCGCTCATCTCCACCGCGTATCAATACGGCGTTCCCTGCTTCACCAGCAGCCCGGGAGACAGTTCCATCGGCATGAACGTCGCCGCGATGAGCCTCGCCGGCTGCAAACTGCAGTTCGATGTGAACCGCGATGTCAACCAAACCGCGGGCATCGTGTACGATGCCAAACGCAACCATCGCACCTCGAGTGTTTTCATCCTCGGCGGCGGTTCGCCCAAGAATTTCATCCTGCAGACCGAACCACAAATTCAGGAAGTTCTCGGACTCGATGAGAAAGGTCACGATCATTACCTCCAAATCACCGACGCCCGCCCCGACACGGGCGGTCTGTCCGGGGCCACGCCGTCCGAAGCCGTGAGCTGGGGCAAGGTCGACCCTAACAAACTCCCCGACGCCGTCGTCTGCTACGTGGATTCGACGGTGGCCCTGCCGCTCATCACCGCTTACGCGCTCGACAACGTCAAATCTCGCAAGCCGAAACGCCTGATCGACGATCGCGACCCCATCCTCGCTCGCGTCGCCCGCGATTACGAAAAATCGCCGTTCTTCAAAAAGCTCCTTGATGGGTAAAATGCGCGAGGCTCCCTTGGAGCCACAATGACGCGATGAAAATCAGCGATATCCTCAAGACCACGCGACCGACGGTCTCCTTCGAGTTCTTCCCACCGAAGACCGACGACGCGATGGCCGGTCTTCTGGAAACGCTCTCCCGTCTGCACGAATTGCATCCGTCGTTCGCCACGTGTACCTATGGCGCCGGCGGCAGCACCCGCGCCCGCACGCTGGAGGTCACGCTCAAGATCAAGGAACAGTTCCACCTCGAGGCCATGGCCCATTTCACCTGCGTCGGCCAAACGCTCGCCGACATCGACGGCGTGTTCGAGAACTTCGCCGCCCACGGCATCGAAAACGTCCTCGCTCTCCGCGGCGACCGGCCGGGAAATCAACCGGAGCCGCCCGAAGGCTGGTTCCCCGATTTCAAACATGCTGTCGACTTGATCCGCCATCTGCGCAAGCAATTCCACGACAAATTCTGTCTCGGATGCGCCGGCTATCCCGAAAAACATCCCGAGGCGCACGATTTTGAAACCGATCTCAAACGCCTGAAGGCCAAGGTCGATGCCGGCGCCGATTTCATCATCACCCAGCTCTACTTCGACAACATCCATTTCTTCCGCTTCGTCAACCGCTGCCGCGATATCGGCATCACCGTCCCCATCATTGCCGGCATCATGCCCGTCACCAACGTTGCCCAGATCAAGAAATTCACCGCCATGTGCGGCGCGGCCATTCCCGAACGAATGCACGTCGAACTCAATCCGATCGCCGACGATCCCGAAGCCGTCCTCCGTTACGGCGTCGACTGGTCCACCCGCCAATGCCGCGAGCTCCTCGCCGCCGGCGTCGACGGTCTCCACTTCTACACGCTTAACAAATCCATGGCCACCCGCCAAATTGTTGAAAACCTTCGGAAGGAGCGCGCATTGAAATGAAGTCTGCATGCTGCCGTGTTCTTCTTATCAGTCTGTTGCTCTCGTCATATGCCCACGCCGCCGATTTCTTCTTCCACGACGGCGACCGCGTGGTGTTCCTCGGCGATAGCATTACCGAGCAACGCCTCTACACGACGTATATCGAGGCCTACACGCTCGCCCGTTTCCCCCAATGGAAGCTCAGTTTCCGCAACGCGGGCTGGAGCGGCGACACATCCTGGCTTCGCACGCGGTTCCACACGGATGAGAATACTCTTTTTGCCGCCAATGATTCGACCCAACAGCAAATGGTCGAAACCGCCGTCCGCGCCGGTTTGGAACGCGACGTTCTGCCGCTTCATCCCACCGCCGTCACCATCGATTTCGCCATGAACGATCACGGCTATCAGGCGTTCCGGCCCGACATTTGCCGGGCTTACGTCCGCAGCGAAACCGAACTCACGAAGGTGCTCGAGGAACATGGCGCCCGCGTCGCACTATTGACCACGCAGCCAATCGAGGAACATCGACCCGACCCGCTGAACGACCCGCGCAATCAATCCCTTCAGCACTTCGCCATCGCCCTGAAAGGCGTTGCGACCAACACGGGTGTTCTGTTTGTTGATCAATTCACTCCTTACATGGACGCGATGCTTCGTGCGCGCGCCGCCAATACAAATGCGTTCATCGGCGGTGGCGATGCCGTCCACCCCGGCCCGGCCGGGCACACGATCATGGCCTGGGCGATTCTCAAGGGCCTGGGCGCGCCGTCGCTCGTCTCGAGCGCCGCCATCGATGCCACGCACGGAACCGTCACTTCCACCGACGGCTGTAGCATCACAAATCTCAAAATCGCGGGAAACAACGTGAGCTTTGATCGTCTGGATGAGGCGCTCCCCATGCCCAGGGACACAAATGCGGAGCCAGCACTTCGCATCGTCCCTATCCTGGATGACCTGAGCCGTTACGAACTGCAGATTTCCGGGCTGACGGCGCCAACGTACGTCCTGACGATCGATGGCGTGGTGGCCGGAACATTCTCACGCAGCGACCTCGCCAACGGCTGCAATCTCTCCATGGTGCCCGGCCCGATCACCGAGCAGGCCCGAAAGATCCTCCAGTTGGTCTTCGAGAAGAACAACGTCTACTTCGACCGCTGGCGGAAGGTCCAACTCTATCAAACCCCCGATTGGTTGAAGCCCCCGGATTTCGAGGCGCAACGGACCACCGAGCTCGCCCGCCTGGATCGTAAGATTGCCGACTACGAATCTCAAATCAACGCGGCGCGCCAGCTCAAACCACATCACTTCGCGCTCGCGCCGACCAAAGAACCGTAGCCGTCTCGCCCGCGCAATTGCACAGGCGGCGCACCAGACCACGCGACACAAACCGATTCCGCTGCCGCGCCGACCCGCTACACCGTCCATCCTGCCCTTCAATAACACAGCCGGAACAGCGCCGAACCCCCAAAACGAAGCCATTTTTTGGCCGAACGAAGCCAAACGAAGCCATTCGGTTTTTCTTAAAACCTCTCGGCATAATCCTTTGCTGATCAGTCTCTTGCATTCCCCAACACCCCAAAAAACCGTTGGCTTCGTTTCGCAGAAATAGGGGGGTACCCCCCCCTTCTTGCCCTGACCTTGCAGAAGCGTAGCCTTGCATCATGCGTGCGGACCGGCCATGTGAATCCCAAACCCGCAACCGTGAAGGCCTATGTCAAAGCCGAGCCGCTGGGAGCGGCGAGACGCAACGCCGCAGGCGGCCCTTCGGGCGAGCGAGTGCAATACAGGTCCCTATGCTTTTCAAAGAACAACCACAGCCAGAGCAACAATGCCTTCACCCCAACTATTATCGTATGCGGATATCTGTGTCAACAACAAAATCGCCATCCCAATTTCCCCATCACCCACCAGGAAGTCTACGCGCCCCCGCGTGCCACCCGCCATCTAACGCGCCGTGTGGATGAACGCTCGCCGCTCGGGGATTGCGGCGTCTCACGCGGGCTTGACTACGTCGCGTCACTGGGCTTTACTGTGGGCCGGGCGTAGGGTCGCAAACAAACCATTATCCACGGAGGCACTATGCGGCATTTCAATTCTCTGACCATTGTCTTGCTTACGCTGCTTGGTAGTTCGGGGATCGCAGTGGCGAACCCGACGGTGGATGAACAGCCGGTAGGGCCGGACGGTCAGCTCTACGGCGGCTCGCTCAGCCCCAAAGGCCTGCACCTGGCCGTCCTTGCCGCCAAGGGTAGCCATTACCAGATCATCATGGACGGTGCCGCCGGCCCGCTGATTGACAGCCTCATCTTCAACGTGACGGGCTCCATCTACCGCCCTTCGATGTATGGCAATGCCCCCATTCCGGTCATTTTTTCCAAGGACGGCGCGCACTGGGCGTATATGGCCAAGCAGGGCGATGACTACGTGGTGATGCTGGATGGCAAGGAGCTGGCGCGGGGCCCGATCAATTCTTACACCCTAGCGGGCGGCCTCAATCTCACCTTCTCGGCCCTTGGACAGCATCTCTTTTGGAGCGACACCGACGCCCAGCACCAGTACACGATTGTGGTGGACGGCAAGGCCGGTCCTCCGATGCGGACCCTGCCGCAACTGTACCTGAGTCCCGATGGCAATCATTACGCCTACGTCAACTACAACCGCGACGGCACGGGTGCCTGGGCCTTTGTCGATGGACGGCAGGTCAATTACTTCGGCGACAATCTGCAGTACACCGCGAAAAACGTGCTGCTCAGCACGATGCGCACGCCGGATAACAACAATATCCTTGTGATCAATGGCAAGCCCGAGATCAAGGCTTACGCGTTCAACCAAACATGGATCTCGCCCGACGGCAAACAAATCGCCATGGTGATCACTCCCAGGAACGGAGACCCAACCGTCCTCTTGGTCAACGGCAAGATGGTTGCCGGCACGGAGGGCGTGCGGGTTTCCTCTGTGTATTTCAGCGCCGACGGCAAACGTTATGCGGCCTTGTGCAACACCAAAACGGGCGATCAATACATGATTATTGATGGCAAGAAAGGCGCAGCCTACTCGTCCATCCCGCCGCAGCTTGCTTCCCAGAACATGGCCCATTGGCAATACATCACGTGGGGCCAGACCGTTAAGGATTTGGCCCAGTTTGAGCCGCCCTTTCCCGGCTTCACCCCCGATTCAACCAAGTTTGTTTATCTGGCCAGTGCCGCTAGCCGCCAATTCCTGGTGACCGATGACCAGGAATCCGACGCTTACAGCAGTATCTATCCCGTGCTCAGCCCGGTGGGGAATCGCATTGGGGCCTTCGGCCTTACCCCGGACAATACCCAGCACGTCCTGGTCGATGGCAAGGACACCTCGTACGGCGTCGACCACGGTCTCGATCGCACCGCTCAATTCACCTTTAGCCCGCAGGGAACGCATTTCGTCTATGTCCGCCAACTCGTCGTCTATCTGGACAACGTCGCGCAACCCGGATTGCTGCAGGGCAATTACGTCTTCAGCTCTGATGACAAGCATCTGGCCTACGGAGCGGACAACAACGGGCACCCGTCTCTGTTCGTTGACAGCAAGAACTTCTGTGACAAACCCGGCAGGGTCGACCACATCTTCTTCAGCCCCGACAACAACCATATCTATTGGGTGAACAGCGGCAATCTCCCCGTGACCGAGGGCATCCAAACCAGGGACAGCTACATGCTGTACGTGGACGGCAAACCGGCGACGCATTTTGCCGACAATGCCGTCGCGCTCGATCCCGGCAGCGACGGCTGGGCAACGCTGCACCCCGAATATGCCGCCGATGACACCATGACCTTCATCGCCCGCACCGACGGGAACCTCCGCCGGATCAGTGTTAAATCCGACACCACGCTCGGCGCCGTCCTCGCCGCGGCCCCAGCGATGAAGGCCAACTAAACGGTCGTCCACTAATTCGCCGGCTGCTTCAGGAGCGCATCCAGTTGCTGGAGTGCGGCGGGAGCGGTGGCCTGAATCCCATTGGCGAGAATCTTCCCGTCCCGATCCATGACAATGAGTTGCGGAATTCGGCCATCAATATAGGGAGACACACATGCCATGGTCGTGTTTTCGTAGCTCACGGTCCGCCACGAGAAGCCCAGTTCCTGCGCGAACTTCTCCGTCTCCGGCAGATCTTCGATGGTCAGGTACACCACCTCGAACTCGGACTGCTTCTGCTTCATGTCCTGGCAGTACTTGATGAATGTCGGCAGAAACCTCCGCGTAATCGGGCACGTGCTCTGTCCTCGCAGAAATACGACGTAATGGGGCATTGCATTGGCTCCGAGCGGTTCCGGTTTGCCCGTTTGCGAATTGATCAGTTTTCCCTCCAACTCCACGGCGACGCGGCCCTCGGCCTTGATCTTCTCCGCCTGGGCCTTTTGTTCGGCCGCGAGTTTTTCCTCAGCCGCCTTTTGCATGGCAACAAGCCGCGGACCCGCCTGGTCATCCTCGACGAACTTCCGAACCTGCGCCATCAGGTCGGTGGCCGGCATGGCGACACCGAATCGGGCGTTGAGTTTTTCCGACACGACATCCACTTTGCCGGGCTGGATGTCTTTCACGAGCACCGAATCTCCAACCTGCACGACTTTTCCCGGAGCCAGCGTGAAACTCCGCGTGATGGTGACCCGATAGGGCCACAGCTCTTTCTGCTGGACGATCGATGGGTACGTCAACGCGCGTTGTTTCGGAGTGAGTTTTGCGTACGCCTCGCGCGCCACGTTCAGGACGTCGGTCTCGTCCGGTTCGGCTGCAAAGGTAACCCGTCCGTCTGTGGTCGTGAGTTCGACCTCGTTACCCTTGAAATCGAAGACATTCACCACTTGACCAGCACGAACACTCACGCCGCCC
The DNA here is from genome assembly GCA_035501175.1 of Verrucomicrobiia bacterium. Lineage (GTDB taxonomy): Bacteria > Verrucomicrobiota > Verrucomicrobiia > Palsa-1439 > Palsa-1439 > Palsa-1439. Next base: position 76,969 of record DATJWQ010000023.1, read on the forward strand.
TGGAAATTGATCCCCTGTTTGACCGTGCACTGCGCCGGCCAAAGCTCCGGACGCTGCGCCAATTCCTGCCAGGTCAGATCCTGTGCGACTGCGACGCCTCCCAACGAAAGTACGAATGCCCAGACACATGCCAGCTTCTTCATGGTGTTCTCCTCCGCTACGCCGTTCTGCGACCCGGCGCGAACATAGCGCACCAGACCACCCGACACAAACCGATTCTCGTACCACTTGTACCCCGATTTCGAGTTCGTGCCACCCCTCAACCCCCAAACGCCATCCTCACCACCTCCGGCAGGATCTCCCCTGCTTTTCCAGTCAACGACCAGTCCACGACGCTCGTAACCGGCGTGGGATCGCGATTGATCTCCACCGTCTTCGCGCGGCGACGAAGCGCCGGCGGCGGCGTGGGTCGAAGCGCGCCGCCATCAGTTGCGCCACGGCAAAGAACACCGGCTCTTGCAGGAGTTGGCGACGTGGCGTCCGCCCCCCGGGCCGGTGGGCGAGATTGTGCGGCGCAAACAGCGTTACTTTGCCAGCCACGCGCAACGGATGAACTACGATGCCTTGGCCCGCCGGGGCTGGCCGATTGGCAGCGGGGCCGTCGAGTCCGCCTGTCGCCAACGCCAGTATCGCTTCAAGCGTTCAGGCCAGTTCTGGACGCCGACGGGCCTACGCCACCTGGCCGCGCTGGTCGAAGCCCAAGCCAACGACCACTGGGATGAACTCTGGCAATCCAACTAACGGTGGCTGTGTCAACACGCACCCAGCGCAAACGGGCTTGCGGCAACGGATTGACTCGTGTACACGACGGGCGATGACCGCGGAAGAAATCATCGTGCGACTCAAGCTGAAGCCTCATCCCAACGAGGGCGGTTTCTTTACCGAGACGTATCGCGCGGACGAAGCGGCTGCGGCGGATGCGTTGCCGTCGCGGTATTCAGGCGATCGCGCGTTCGGCACATGCATTTATTATCTGCTAAAACCCGGGCACTTCTCGGCAATTCATCGGCTGCGCAGCGATGAGATCTTTCATTTCTATCTTGGTGATCCGGTGGAAATGCTGCAGCTCGCACCGGACGGAATCGGAAAGGTCGTGGTGATCGGTGTTGATCTGGCGGCGGGGATGTCACCGCAAGTGATTGTGCCGCGCGGTGTGTGGCAGGGGTCGCATTTGGTCGGAGGTGGTACGTTTGCCTTGCTGGGCTGCACGGTTGCGCCCGGCTTCGATTATGCCGATTACGAACACGGGCGGAGAGCGGACCTGATACGGAGTCATCCGCAATTTCGGGAGAAGATCGTTGCGCTGACCACCGAGTGAGCCGACAGCGAATCGCTTGCAACGCCCGTCCGGAATGCGTCTACTGTCAACAGTAATGAAAACGTTCTGGGACATTGGTGGAACGCTGTGGTTGCTCCTCGCGCTCGTGGCGGCGCCGGTTCGGGCACAGGACAGCAACCGCGTTGCCGTGGCGGAGTTGATGCGGCGCGGGCGGGCCGAAATGGCTGCCAATGATCGGGAAGCCGCGGCGGACGATTTCCGCCGGGCCGCGGAGATTGACCCGACCAATTACCTCGCCTACACAATGTTGGGATACGCGCTGGCGGGATCGGGCCAACGCGCCGAAGCGGTGACCGCTTACGAGAAGTCAATCGCGTTGAACCCCGGGCAGACGAACGTATGGTTGAGCCTTGGCCGGAGTTATTACGCGATCGGGAATTACCAGGCGTCAGCGGATGCCCTTCGACAATACGTTTGTCTCAACACCAGCAATGCGAGGGCGTACCTCCAGTTGGGCAATTCCCTCGCGCAGTCGGGCCGTCTGGGAGAGGCGATCGAGGCGGGCCGCAAGGCGGTCGCCCTTGAGCCGACCGACGCCCTCTCTCATAGCGCGTTGGGCTATTATCTTGTGCGATCCCGACTCTACGAGGAAGCAGAAGATGCGTTTCAAGCCGCCCTGTCACTGAATCCCAAGGATTCCTATTCGTACCTGTGGCTGGGAATCTGCCGCTACCACCGGAAAGCGTACGGAAAAGCCGTCTCGGCCCTGCAGAAATGCGTGGCGATCGAGACAAACAACGCGGAAGCCTACAACTGGCTGGGGAGAAGCTTCGAGGCGGTGGATCACTACAACGGGGCGGTGACGGCGTATGAGAAGGGGCTCCGCATCAAGCCGGATGATTTTGGGATGAATTATCGGCTCGGATACAGCTACGCGGAATTGCGACGTTTTGACCGCGCCGAGGCCGCCTTCCGGAAAGCGGCGCGACTTCATCCCGACGATTTCGACGCGATCGACTGGCGGGCGATCTGCCTGGTGAGGCTCGGGCGATTCGATGAAGCCGCCACCAGCTTCGAGAAAGCCCACGAGCTCAACACGAGCGACCTCGTAATCAAACGGGCGTTGTTTGCCTGTTATCTGCTTTCGGCCCGGTATCTGGAGGCGCGACGGCTCTACCCGGTGGGATTTGGCGTCAGCGGCGGCGCACTGCTTCTGTTATATGTGATCGTGCTGAGCGCCGTCTGGCGGTTCAGCATGCGGATCTCGACGCAGCCGGCGCCCGGGCTGGGCTTGTCGATCTCGTGGCTGGCGGTGTTTTTCGAGGGCCAACTCGCGCTCATGTTTTGTCTGGCCCTGTTGTCCCTGATCGACATCTCGCAGAACCTGCTGTTCGGAATCACATTGGCCGGCATCCCGGTCATTGCCGCCGCGGTACGAGGGTTCGCGCGTCAACCCTGGGGTGGCCCGTTTGCGTTTCCCCTGCGTTTCGGAACGGCGCGTGTGATCGGGTTTTCGTTACTCGGGCTGGCGGGGGTATCGGCGTTCGGATCGTGGTTCGCGCAATGGGCGGCGGAATGGATGCATCGAGCGCCCGATTTGCAGGACATTGTGCCGATCATCCGGTTCGGCCTGGACACCAATCCAATGGCAACGGTTGTGTCGGTGGTGATCATGGCGCCGATTTGCGAGGAAATCATCTTCCGCGGATTACTCTACGGAGCGCTGGAAGGGCGGATTGGCATCGCCGGTGCCATTCTTGTCAGCGCGTTCGTGTTTGCGCTGGTGCATCTTCAAATCACGTATTTTGTCGCGCTACTGTGCGTGGGCGTCGTGCTGGGTTGGGCGCGATGGAAGACGGGGTCGCTCGGGCTGCCGATTGTTCTGCACATCGTCAATAACGGGGTGGCCCTGTTGGTGATGAAGTTTCTTGAGAAGGGGGTGTAGCGGAACCGTGCCCGGACCATCGGTCATCTCGGAATCATTGGTGAGCGCGCTGCGAGAAGCCCGGGCGGTGGTGGTGTTGACGGGAGCGGGCGTGTCGGCGGAGAGCGGGATCCCGACGTTTCGCGATGCGATGGATGGTTTGTGGGCGAAATTCGATCCGTATGTACTGGCGTCGCCGGAAGGATTCGCGCGGGACCCCGAGACGGTGACGCGCTGGTACGATTGGCGTCGCGAGAAATGCGCGGCGGCGAAACCGAACGCGGCGCATCTGGCGCTGGTGGAATTGGAGAGCAAGTTCGCGGCAAGAGAGCGGGCGTTTACGTTGCTGACGCAGAATGTGGATCGGCTGCATCACGCGGCGGGCAGTCGCAGTATTGTGGAGCTGCATGGCACGATCTGGGTGTGGCGATGCACGCGATGCGGGGCGGAACGCGAGGAACGCGAGATCCCCTTCAAGGAACATCCGCCGCGATGTGTTTGTGGCGGGGCGCGGAGACCGTCGGTGGTGTGGTTCGGGGAGATGTTACCCGAGGCGGCGATGCGGAAAGCGGGTGACGCATTGGAGATGTGCGATTTGTTTTTCTCCATCGGCACGAGTGCGGTGGTCGAGCCCGCGGCGAGTTTCATCCACACGGCGCGTCGTCACGGCGCGAAGACGGTAGAGATCAATCGCGAGCCCACGCCGGTTACGAGCGTCGTGGACTGGTCGTTGATTGGAAAAGCAGGGGAGATCCTGCCGGAGGTCGTGCGGATGGCGTTTGGGGGCTGAGGGGCGCTTGAGCGGCACGAACTTCCATCCCGTCACGTCTTTACCGCAGATCCTGCCATCTCAGGCAATCTTCAGGAAGGTGGAAATCTTATGAGAAAGGGGTGTGCGGCGCAGACACGAAATCGTGCAAAGCCGACGACAAGCGCGTGTCTGGGCGCGGATATTTCGGGCTCCGCCTCCATGCCACAGTTGCTTTAACGTTGAGTTCGGGTCGCCCATCCATTCGCCAATCGGGGGGAAATAAGGACAAAGCCTGACCGCACCGCCGTGAATCCACAGATTGCTCGTGGCGATATTGCAGGCCGGTTCGGACGGGTCCATGGTTAGCTTCTTCTGGCTCATCGTCGCGGTGTGGTCTTTGTCCGCTGCCGTTTGTTTGACCATATCATGCAGCGCCTGTTCGGTGACGTGGATTGTGTAGCCTTCACGCTTCAGCTCGCGAATTCGATCCGTCACGGCCTGGAGCCGGTGGTGGTCCTTGATGCAGAGCAATTCTCGGGTGGCGGCCGGCATCCCTTCGAGCGACTCGAAGACCTGGGGGGTGCACATGACCCCGTCGATTTTTCCGAAACGTGTGGCGATCTCCAGGAACGATTCCAGATTAAGGTCTGTGAGTACGGTCTTGATGTTCAGGCTGATGTGCCCGTGTTGACGCGCCCGCTCTTCCAACAGCAACTCGATGCAGCGCAGGGTTCGGGCGGTGCCGTTGGGGTACGGGCGGATGGTCTCGTTGATGCGGGGGTCGAGGGATTCGAGCGAGATTCCGATATTGAACAGGCCGGCGGCGACAAACCTCCGCGCCATCTCTTCGTTCATGAGGTACCCGTTGGTGGTGAACCGAAAGTCCAGGCCCAACCGCCCCGCCTGCTCGATCCATGCCGCGACCTGTCGGCTGACCGTCGGCTCGCCCCCCATGTAGGACACGAGAGTCCCTCGCCCGCACAGTTCGTGGATTTCATCCAGAACCCGCGACATCATGTCATCCGTGAAAGGCGATCGGGAAATCTCCTTCAGGACTTCCTCGCGGCGGAAGCCGTGATCGCACATGATGCATCGGGCGTTGCAGGGTGCGGCGCGCCAGATGTGGACGGTGCACGGTGCGGCGATGAAAAACGGTGTGTGATCCGAAATGATGGCGCGCATTTCTTTTCGGAGGTATGGTAGACCCCGGACTGCCTTGCGCGGCAACGATGTCAGTTTCATCAGGAGAAGCCTCGTCTGCCATGGACAAAACCAGCTTATTACCATCCATTATTAGAAGTAGAAAGTCAACGAAATAACGGGTGGATACACCATATCGGGCGTATCTGAACACTGCCACTGTTGTGGCGTCGGCTGTCCTCAGCCGATAGATTCTCGAGCGCACCGGATGCGCTGGGGATAGGGCACGCTACACTGGCACCTCGATTCTCAGTGGCTGTGTCAAGTTGCTCCCCGCCGACCAACCGCCCCGCCCCCTGGCCGCACCCCTTCCCCGTCCCCTCTCGGCCTTCCCCAGCCGCCCCCGCTACTCCCCCGCGCGCAACTGGGGACGCCTCCTCGCCCCACCCTTGAAATCTCAGATCTCAAATTCCGTGCTGTTTCCGCCTCTATCGTAGTCGCATCACTTACGTCGTGTCGCCCGCGCAACAGAAAGCCCGCACTCGCTCCCAACTCGCCGACAAACGGCAGCAACTCAAAGCTGAAATCTACCGTTTACAGGTTTAACCCCAATCACAAAAGACGCAGATGGAATAGCAAGACGCACAGGGCCGGGGGCACGGAAACGGGAGACGTGACTGACCGAGCCTGGACCACTGCCCTTGCGCCTCAATTTGGTGAGCGTGTTTCCTGTCTTACTCGGCCCCATCTTGGCCCGGCTTCATGCTCGCTGCCTGAAACATGTCCGGGCGCTGGCGGTTCCCGCGCACGCATCTGTCAACCGCCATGGCCGCCCGCGCGCAATCCCTCCAATGCGCTTCCCGCCCTCTTAAAAGTCCACTGCCAGTCCACCGTAAAAGGCGCGGCGCGGCCCGTATGCCGGGGCGGCGATGCCAATGCCGGTGCCATTGCGTATTTCGTACACCTCGTCGAAGACGTTCAGGCAATCAAAGCGCACCCGCACCTCTTTGATCCCTTTGGAATGCACGGGAAACACATGCTCCACACCCACGTTCTGTGTCCAGTAGCCGGGAAGTTTCTCAAGGTTGGCAAACCCCGCGCGCAGACCATTCCCATAGAGAAAATCGGTGTAGAGCCGGTTGTCCTTCAGAAAAATATACGAGGCGCCCCCCGATCCGGTGAACCGGCCTTGATGATCCAGTTGGATGTTATTCGCGGACACGTACGCCAGCTCGTTGCCCGGGAATTCATTTTCAACCGAGTCAATGTTGTGCGCCCACGTTTGGACATACGAAAAGTTCCCATACGCAGAAACAGGACCCTGCTTGTACGTGCTGCCCAACTCCGCGCCATACACCGTGCCCGACGTATAATTAAAGTTGTTGAGAATGACCGCCGTGCCAAACTGCCCATCGTCGAGGAGATTCCTGGCCAACTTGCAGAAAGAGTCCACCGTGACTTGCCAGGGAGGGGTGATCGTGCGCGACAAGCCGGCATCAAAATAATGATCGCGCTCGACCTTCGGCGGATCATCCCGATCGCTGAAAGGAGCATCGGTCGTGTACTCAAATGCCCGGACCGTTGATGGTGGAATATATTGCAACGTCGGCGGCATGAAATACCGCGCATAGCCGATGTGGGCCACCGTGGCCGGGTCGATCTTCCAGACCAGATTGACGCGCGGGCTGACCTGGTATTCGTGATCGAACGTTACATCGAAGCGATCGTAGCGAACACCGTAGTTCAGCGTGAGCGCTTCGGTCAGCAACCACTCGTCCTCCAGGTAAATGCCGGAGGTCACCCCGCTGTTTCCACCGTTGGCAGTTACCGTGACCGGTGTGGTGGACGATTGCGGCGTCGGCGCTGGCAGGTTGTTGCCCGGCGGATTTGGGGCGAATTGTGAACCGGCCGGAAAGACAGCGGACTCGGTATCGAGTCGTTCGATGTCATACGTGGCCAACATCCCCGCGCGGAGGGTGTGAGAGTCACCCAAAAGATACGACGTATCCACCTGAACCCCGTTGGCCAGATCGCTGTTTTTCACCCGCGCGGCGTTGCCGTCGAACAGAAGATCTTGTGTCTGATCCGGTGAAAACCGAATATCCGTATAGCGGGTCAAGGCCGAAACTTGCGCCCAAAGGTTCCCCGCCGCCACCTGATAGGAGAGCACGGCGTAATAATTCTGTTCGTTTTGATTCTCATTTATCTCAGCCGAATCGGCCGGCGGATTTCCCGCCAACTGATAGTAGGGAGAAAGTCCCGGCGTGTTGGGAAGCTCGAAATCGGCGTACGAACCGCTGAGCAACAACGTCAGCCGGCTCGTGTCGCTGAGGGGATGGGAGAAATAGCCAAAGAGTTTCTCCTGATCGGTCTGATCATGCAACGGGTCCGGGCTCGCGGTCGTGTTATCAATGCCGATATCATTATGCAAATAGGAGGCGCTGATGAAATAATCCAGGTTGCTCGTGGTGCCGCCCAGTTGGAGGGACGCCTGAATCGTGTCGTAGCTGCCGCCATACATCGAGAACTCGTTGCCGTTGAGTTGCGACCCCGTCTTCGTTGTAACATCAATAATCCCCGCCGTCCGATCGCCAAACCGGGCCGGCATGGCGCCGCTGATCAGCGTGACCGACTGGATCAGGTGGGTGTCAATTTCCTGCCCAAAACCATTGAGGCTCTCTGGAAGCGAAACCCCATTGACTCGATATTGCAGGTCGCCGTGATCGCCACGGACATGGACCTCCCCGAATTCCTCCTGCACCACGCCCGGCGCCTGTAGGAGTACCTGCTGAAACGAAGAGTTGTCACCCTGCCCTGTCGATTGGATCTGGCTCGCGCCGATTTTGTACGTGACCGCTCCCAAGCTGGGCGCGATTTGTTCGCGGGCTGCGTCCACGGGTGCTGTAACCACCATTTCCCGGAGCTTGACGGGAGAGTTCGTTGTGCCGTTTTCCGCCGCGTTCGGGCCTGCTCCTGCGGGAGCAGTTGGAACCGCGGACGGCGCGCCGTTGCTCTGCGCGGACGCGAGTCCGCCAGCCAACACGAGGCTCACGACAATAATCCGCGACGTCACCAGCACGAGATGCTTGCGCACAACGCCTCCAGCCTGAGGTTTTTCCGGGCGACCCACGCTTGCGGTGGCAGTTAGCCACTACTAAAAGAATTAGTCAACCCTAAATTTTTCGTCCCCATGGTTCGGTTGTGCCGTGACCCTCAATTCACCGGGTTGCATGACCCCGGCGACGACGTGGCCGCCCGGGTGAAATCCAGCACGTTGCAACCATCGGCCGTGCAACCGCAGGAAGGGGTTGGTCGACAAGCCCGAGAGGAAGCCCGTCTCTTCAACCTTCAACAGCCGTCGGGTCGGCAGGACGGGGGCTTCGTCATTCCATGCTCAATGGGGTCACTCTGTGCTCCGTACTCTTTGGCCGGGGCAGTCCAACCGGAGCGAGGCACCCGGCCCGCCCTTCCGCGCTTATTCGACTTTGTGCTTCGGACTCACCTGAGTAGTCCATGCCGCCGCCCCGATCCTGGTGTAGCCACGCTTCTATGAAGCGTGCCAGCCCCTCGCGAGTTTACCCTGAGCGTAGCCGAAGCTTGCCCGCCCCCGGCGGGGATCTCTCCCCCAACTCGCCGACAAACCCAAGCACCTCAGAGATCAAATCTACCGTCTACACAGTCGCCCTGATTCCACGATGCCCCGAACGCCCTTGGTGGTGTAGCCGCCTCTTCTGTAGCGGCGGTGTTGTAGCCGCGAAACTCTTTCGCGGATCCATCCTGCCCGCCCTCCCCAAAAACGTTGTCATGCTGAGCTTGTCGAAGCATCTCAGTCGTTCCCACACCCCCCGCGAGTTTACCCTGAGCGTAGCCGAAGGGCACCGCCCCCCAAACTCGCCGACAACCTGAAGCAACCCGAAGATCAAATCTGCCGTCTACGGAGTCGCCCTGATTCCATGATGCCCCGAACGCCCTTGGTGGTGTAGCCGTCTCTTCTGTAGCGGCGGTCTGCGACCGCCGGTCGTCGGTGTTGTAGCCGCGAAACTCTTTCGCGGATCCATCCTGCCCGCCCTCCCTAAAACGCTGTCATGCTGAGCTTGTCGAAGCATCTCAGTCGTTTCCACACCCCCGCGAGTTTACCCTGAGCGTAGCCGAAGGGCACCGCCCCCCACCTCGCCGACAAACCCAGGCAACTCAAAGATGAAATCTGCCGTTTAGAGAAGTGACCCGATTACTCGTTTCGCCGCATCCGGGCGGGCCTTCGACCGGTTCGCCTTGCGCCACAAAGCCAGGATTGCTATATTGCACGGGTGCGAACGGTTCACCGAGAAGCCGGGTATGTGTTTTACTTTTACGCAGAAGAGGGCACAGAGCCGCCACATGTGCACGTGGACAAAGGTGACGGGACGGCGAAATTGTGGCTCGATCCCGTGCGGCTCGTGTGGACCGAAGGTTTGAAGGTAAATGAAGTGCGACAAGTGCTGCGGATCACCGAGAGACAGCGAACGAAGCTATTGAGAGAATGGAATGAGTTCTTCGCGCGCAAAGATTAAAAATGTGGTCGTCAACCACGAGACCCTCACCGCGGAACTCGTGGACGGACGTGTCATCAGCGTGCCGTTGACATGGTATCCGACTCTCCTGCAGGCTACCGCCAAACAGGTGCGCAACTGGAAACGATGCGGCGCCGGCACCGGCATCCACTGGCCAGCCCTCGACTACCACCTTAGCGTCGACGGACTCCTCAGCGGCGCTCGCGAAGCCGAAGGCGTCACCCGCCGCCTTCTGGCGCATACGGGATCAGGTTAGCCGCGGGCGTCTCGCCCGTGCGGCCGTCCGTAGAACGGTGCGTCTCGCCTGTTCAACCCCGCCCCGCCCTCCTTCATCCCTCCGCCCTCATCCCTGCCTTGTACGCCCCCCCGACCTGCGCCACCTCAATCCTGGTGTAGCGTCGCCTGTCCCCAGCCGAAACTCTCCTGTCTCCTGTCTCCTGAATTCTGTCTCCTGCGCTCCGCCCCCCCAAACTCGCCAGCCAAACCCAAGCAACTCAAAGATCAAACCGACCGTCTACAGAGTCGATCCTGGTTCCATGATGCCGCGAACACCCTTGGTGGTGTAGCCGCCTCTTCTGTAGCGGCGGTCTGCGACCGCCGGTCGTCGGTGTTGTAGCCGCGAAACTCTTTCGCGGATCCATCCTGCCCGCCCTCCCCAAAAACGTTGTCATGCTGAGCTTGTCGAAGCATCTCAGTCGTTCCCACACCCCCCCGCGAGTTTACCCTGAGCAACGTCGAAGGGCCACCTCGCCGACAAGGCAAACGGATGAATAATGAGCCGCGACCCCAATCCTTCAACGAACCTCCCGACTATTACCGCCATTCCACCGCGTCAGCCACCCTTCGGCTCTCCAGTACCCCCCCGACATTCGCGTCTTTCTACTCACTTGCGCTCACCGTCAACGAATTCCTGCATCAATACTTGGTAGCGTTTCCAAGCAGCACCGATGAACAAGGCGTACATCCGCATGTACTCTGCAGCCGCCCGTTTTGCCTCCTCAACATTATCGGTTTGCAGCGCTCCGGTCAGTTTCCTTCGCAAATCCTGGAGCGTCCGACCAATCCCCTCGTTCGTTGCCCGCTCTTCGCTTCCCTCGGGCCCAAATGCATTCTGAAAGCTCGATAATGTAATCCCCCGATTCTCGAGATTAATGCGATGATTGGTCGTTGCTACATCAAGACGGCGGAACACCTCCATTCGCTCCGCTTTGTCCCGCGGCACTATACCTCTGCGGAATAAATCCTCAAAGTGGCGGTCGCGGAGCATGCCAAAGCGGAATGCGCGAATCATATCGAACATCGCCCAAAGTGGGCCCAGATCACCCGGAATGTCCGGGTATGCTTCGCGCGGGATAAGCACGAAATGTAAATCAAATTCTTTGGATCCGTCCGAATAGTGCGTGACATGTAACAGCAATGGTCTGTAAACACGTCTTTCACTTTGGACGCTCGCCGCGCTGTAATAGAGAGGTACCCAATCTGACTCCTCTACGCAATTCAGGGCTAGTCGGAGCATTTTCCCGAGATGCGCCGCCCACTGAACGGCCGAGCCAGGCCACGGCATAGTCATAGACACGCTTTCCAAATGAGCGGTCAAGCTCTTCCAATTCGTGGTCGTACCCCGTCCAAATCCAAACAGCTCAAGCGCTCCGCTGGCGGTCACGTTCGAATCTATCTCGCCTTTCGCCAAAAGCTTTCTTACTGCGCTCTCTTCAAACTTTAGCTTCAGCCGATCTCCGAAAGGCTGGACTCGCGTGCTGCCTGTTTGAAAGGGCTTCAAACAGGCGCCCTTCAGTGCATCCATTTGGTCGCGGCTATTCAGTGAATCTAGGTCTCTTGCATGGTGAAGGATTTGTCTTAGCAGTGCTTCCAGCGCCAAGTTCTCGCTTCGATCTTGAGGCTCGACTTCCACGGCCTGGAGATCCTGCAGGGGACTTGGTATCGGCACCCCTTTTGCGCACAAAACGACGATGGTCTTCCCCGCGTCGTGAGTGCATTTCTTTACCGCGTCAAAAAAACCGGTTTCAAAAAAACACCAGTCGTACCTGACCGTTGTGTCTGTGTAAAAAAACAACAAAAATTTCGACGCCCGGAGCTCTTTATAAATTCTACTGCGCCATTGCTTGCCGGCCTCAAAGCTCGACGCAAACACCCTGATGCCAGTCGCCTGAATCTTCTGGCGAATGCCGCCAATCATACTTCCATCAGCCGCTTTATGACTGATGAAGACCTGACAACCGGCGGACGACGTTTTCGATCGAGAACTACCATAACGTATCTTCCCGTGCTTTGACCTAATCGTTTTCACGTTAGCTTCGCTCCTGCATCCGGTAGTTTCAGTTTAGGCGTGGAATACCGTTCGCGCTTGTGCTCCTCCACATGTACGCAGAGTCTAGCTATGTAAGTCGCCGATTAGAACACAAAAAAGAATGAGTTTCGGCAGATGCGAGTGGGGAAACCCTATTGGCTTACATCTCGCTCATCATTTGTACCTGCCACCAAGAGCGGGGGCTGAGCTATTCGACCCACCCGCTCTTGTTTTGTGATATAAACTCAGCAAGCGTGTGCCGGCGATCTCGCTACTGTATCCACCTGTAGAAATTATTGTAGCCGTCCTGTAAATCCCAGTCGTAACAATGCGCCCACTTCGAGACCTGAACGATTGGGCCACGCTCGGATAAGGGTCGCTCTGCTGTTGGATAGGGCTCCAGGTCTGAATACCACACCCATCGCTGGTGGCCGTCCCACTCAACCGGGCTTGCGGTCTTTCCGTCCGCACTGAAAATATATCCCACATTCTCGAATGGGTTTGCCCCCAGCGGTTTTACCTGTTGGTATCTGTCTCGAATATTATTGATGTGGATTCCAACAAGCATCTTGCCGCGCGCCGCGCTCCTCATTATTTCGTATCGTACCCAGCGCCGCCGCCATGTATTTGTGCCAATCAGCACCGCCGTCACCGTCGTGTATTTTAGTTCAGCATCGATCAGTCGTTTGAGGGATTCCGGATCGTGGTTCTTAGCCTCCTCCCAAACGGACGCATCGAAAAACCCGGCCCTTTCTACACCTTCCAAGGCATTACTGTTCCGCACGACGTTGGCTCGGAAATCCGCAACGTCTTCGTAGTCGAACGCGAAATAAACGCGCTTGTTCACACAACTCCTCGCTCAAGTCGTAAGCAGAATGACAACAACGACAACGGCGGCAAAGAGGACTCCGTAGAAAATGCTGACTGCCGGACGCCACAGGCATGCGAGCCACGTGTTCTTGCCGCTGTTGTACGCACTCGCGTCGAGAGAGAAATCGACATCCTCTGGTTTGCGTGCCGCGACATCCCCGTAAAGTGCGCGGTATTGCCGCTCCAAGCTCAAATAATACGCGTCGAGAAACCAGAACACAGCCACGGGAATAAATCCGAGCACGAAATACGAATGATTGGCGTCTTTGGCGGCCAGAGCAAACAGTGCTGACACCAGCGTCACGCACCAGCCTTTCAACATGAATTGATTGCTACTCATCCGCGTGATGATCGCTTGGATGAATTCCAAATGTTTCAGTTTATTCTCATTCATAGTGCGTTATTCCTCCGGCGGAAACAGCTCATACAGCACATCGAGAGGATGCTTACGCATTGCTTTTGCATTCTCATACCACTTGTTACAATCGTAGTCATCGAGCGGGACTAACGATTCGACACCAACCGGATATTCGATCCTGAGTTCTGCTTTTGCTAGGTGCCGCACGCCCTCTTCGAGGATCCGGACAGGATTCTTCTGACGTATTATCTGTAGAAGTCCGAGTTCAGCGAATATCCAAGGCGATTCAGTTCTCGAAACGACATCCTTCGATGAAACCGAATTCGGTGTATTCAGAAAAAACACACATTCGGTATTATCAAGCATCTTACTCAAGGCCATCACGAGCATCATGTGAACGTGACTAGTCGAACCATTGCGGCTCAAGTAACTGTATGTCTGGGTTTGCCGGTTATAGCAATATTCTCTATCTACAATTTTCAACAGGTCGTACGCGCAACCCCACACGCATGAGTCGACGAATGCTTTCAGTTTGAAATCATCGGACAGCCAGCCAGCTAGTGCTATCGCGAGGCGTTGGTCACCATGTGAATGCGACATAAAAATGTCAGCATCGACTTCAGGAAACCAATTGTCGCCAATCGCTTCGCCATCCAGTTTACCATTCGGCCTCAGAAAAGCCTTCAGTGCGGAAAATACTCGTACTGCGTGACCGTTCCATATCTTCAGACCGATGTCATAATAGACTTTACGCTCCTTCTCTCCCCAATCGTTGATGCTCAGATTGAATGCCGCATACATTGGTACTCCCTCAACGCGGGTGGCAGCTATAACAGACCGAACGGATTGAAATGCGAATAGGGTCCAATTTCCTTATTCATCACTTGCGTCCATCTTTCAAAAATCAAAGAGGGGCGAGCCTCTCGGCCCGCCCCTCCGCGTTTAACTTTTGTACTCCCGTTTCACGGGCTTAGTAGTCCATGCCGCCCATGCCGCCGCCGCCCGGAGGACCCATCGGCGCCTTCTCCTTCTCCGGCACTTCGGTAACGCAGCACTCCGTGGTCAGCAACAGCCCCGCGATGCTCGACGCGTTCTGCAACGCGCTCCGCGTGACCTTGGTCGGGTCGATGATCCCCGCCTTGCCCATGTCGACGTACTCCAGCTTGTCCACATCGAAGCCTTCCCAGCCTTTGCGGCTCTTCAGCTCCTGCACCACAAGCGAGCCTTCCCAGCCAGCGTTGTCCGCCAACTGTCGCAACGGCTCTTCCAGCGCGCGCTTGACGATCTCCGCGCCAATCGCTTCGTCGCCCTTGAGCTTGAGCTCTTCGAGCACCGGAATCGACCGAATCAACGCCGTGCCGCCGCCAGGAACAATCCCTTCCTCGACCGCTGCCCGCGTCGCGTGCAACGCGTCCTCGACGCGCGCCTTCTTTTCCTTCATCTCCGTCTCGGTCGCCGCGCCGACGTAGACCACCGCCACGCCGCCGGCCAGCTTCGCGAGCCGCTCCTGCAGCTTCTCGCGGTCGTAATCGCTGGTGGTTTCCTCAATGGCCTTGCGGATCTGGTTGATCCGGCCCTGGACGTCGCTCTGCTTGCCGCCGCCCTCGACGATCGTCGTGTTTTCCTTGTCGATGACGATCTTCTTCGCGCGCCCAAGGTCATCCAACTCAACCTTCTCGAGCTTGATGCCGAGGTCTTCGCTGAGGAATTTGCCGCCCGTCAGGATGGCAATGTCTTCCATCATCGCTTTGCGCCGATCGCCGAACCCGGGCGCCTTCACCGCCGCCACCTGGATCGTGCCGCGCAGCTTGTTGACCACGAGTGTCGCCAGCGCTTCGCCTTCGACTTCCTCGGCGATAATCAGCAATGGTTTGCCGAGTTTCGCCGTCTTCTCGAGCAACGGCAGCATGTCCTTCAGGCTGCTGATCTTCTTCTCGTTAATCAGGATGTACGCGTCTTCCAGCACCGCTTCCATTGTCTCGGCGTTCGTGACGAAGTACGGCGAGAGATACCCCTTGTCGAACTGCATCCCTTCGACCACGTCCAGCGTGGTCTCAATGCTCTTGGCTTCTTCCACCGTGATCGTGCCGTCCTTGCCAACCTTGTCCATCGCGTCGGCAATAATGTTGCCGATCGTCTTGTCGCCATTGGCCGAAATCGTCGCGACCTGCTGGATTTCGTTGCGGTCTTTGACCTTCTTGCTCAGCTTGACCAGGTTCTCCGTCACCGCCTCGACCGCCTTGCCGATCCCCCGCTGCAACGCCATCGGGTTCGCGCCTGCCGTCACGTTGCGCAACCCCTCGCGGTAAATCGATTCCGCCAGCACGGTCGCCGTCGTCGTGCCGTCGCCGGCAATGTCGCTCGTCTTGCTCGCAACCTCGCGCACCATCTGCGCGCCCATGTTCTCGTACGCGTCCTCCAGCTCGATCTCCTTCGCCACCGTCACGCCGTCCTTGGTGATCGTCGGCGAACCAAATTTCTTGTCGAGCACCACGTTGCGGCCCTTCGGCCCCAGCGTGACCTTGACGGCCCGACTCAGTTTCTCGACGCCCCGCAACAACGCCTTGCGCGCGTCTTCGTCAAACATCAATTGCTTCGCTGCCATGGTAAATCACTCCTCTTGTTGTGTTCGTGCTTATTCAATCACGCCGAGGATGTCGTCCTCGCGCATGATCAGGTAATCCTTGCCATCAATCTTGATCTCCGTGCCGCCGTACTTGCTGATCAGCACGCGATCGCCCTTCTTCACCTCGAAGGGGATCAGCTTCCCGTTATCATCCCGCTTGCCGGTGCCGATCGCCACAATCTTGCCTTCCTGCGGCTTCTCTTTGGCGGTGTCCGGAATGATGATCCCGCCCTTCTTCACTTCCTGTTCTTCGACCGGCTGCACCAGCACGCGGTCGCCCAACGGTTTTACGCTCATGTCGTTCCTCACTCCTCTTGTTGTTTTGTTTGCAAAGCTCAGCCCGAATGTGACTCAGGGCCATCACACCATCTCTGTCCAACGTCCTCCGCCCCAAACCTGCCCGGGGCGAAATCCATTACTCCTTCTTCTTGTCCTCGTCCACCATCTCAAAGTCGGCATCCACCACGTCGCCTTCCTTGCCGGCCGGCTTCGGCTCGCCGCCCCCGGCCGGGCCCGCTTGCGGCCCGGGCTGAGGCCCGGGGCCCGCGCCGCCGCCCGCCGCCGCGCCGGATTTCTCCCGCGCTTTCGAGTAGATGTCCGATGACACACCGTGCCAGACCTCCGTCAACTTCTCTTCGGCGCTCTTCATCGCATCCGCATCGTCCCGCTGCAGCGCCGCCTTGACCTGCTCGATCGCGTCCTCCAGTTTCTTCTTCTGATCGCCGCTGATGATGTCCTTGTGCTCCTTCATCAGCTTCTCGGTCTCGTACACGCGCGCGTCGCACCGGTTCTTCAGCTCGATCTTCTCGCGCAGCTTCTTGTCTTCCTCGGCATGCGCGTCGGCTTCCTTCTTCATCTTGTCGACCTCGTCCTTCGACAGGCCGCTCGATGCCGTGATGGTGATTTTTTGCGATTTGCCCGTGCCCAGGTCCTTGGCGCTGACGTGCAGTATGCCGTTGGCATCAATGTCGAACGTGACTTCGATTTGCGGCACGCCCCGCGGCGCCGGCGGCAACTCGGTCAAATGAAACCGCCCAATCGTCTTGTTGTCCCGCGCCATCGGTCGTTCGCCCTGCAACACGTGGACTTCCACGCTCGTCTGGCTGTCCGCCGCCGTCGAGAAAATCTCGCTCTTGCGCGTCGGGATCGTCGTGTTGCGCGGGATCAATGTGGTGAACACGTTGCCCAGCGTCTCGATCCCCAGCGACAACGGTGTCACGTCGAGCAGCACGATGTCCTGCTTCACCTGACCCGTCAACACGCCGCCCTGGATGCCCGCGCCAACCGCCACCACTTCGTCGGGATTGACCCCCTGGTGCGGCGCTTTGCCGATCAGCCCGCGCGCCGTCTCGATCACCTTCGGCATGCGCGTCATGCCGCCAACCAGCACCAGCTCGTTCACCTTGGACATGTCGAGTTTGCCGTCCCGCAAACAGGCCTCGACCGGCCCGATCGTCCGCTCGATCAGTTCATCGCAAAGTTGTTCCAGTTTCGCCCGCGTCAGTTTCTTGACGATGTGTTTCGGTCCGCTCGCGTCCGCCGTGATGAACGGCAGGTTGATCTCGTATTCCATCGCGCTCGACAGCGCGATCTTGGCCTTCTCGCTTTCCTCCTTGATCCGCTGGAGCGCATCGGGCTGCTTCCGCAAATCGATGCCCGTATCCGCCTTGAAATCGTCGGCGATCCAGTTCATCACCCGTTCGTCGAAATCGTCACCGCCAAGATGCGTGTCGCCGTTGGTCGCCAGAACTTCAAACACGCCGTCGCCGATATTCAGCAGCGAAATGTCAAACGTGCCGCCACCAAGGTCGTACACCGCGATGTGTTCGTCTTTCTTCTTGTCGAGCCCGTACGCCAGCGACGCCGCCGTCGGCTCGTTGATGATGCGCAGCACGCCCAGCCCGGCAATCTTGCCGGCGTCCTTCGTCGCCTGGCGCTGGGCATCGTTGAAATACGCCGGAACCGTGATCACGGCCTGCGCAATCTTCTCGCCCAGATACGCTTCGGCGTCCGACTTCATCTTGGCCAGGATCATCGCCGAGATTTCCGGCGGCGAGAATGTCTTCTCTTCGTTGGCAACCGTCACCTTGACCGCCGCGTCGCCGTTGGAGGCGCGCACGACTTCATACGGCACACGCTTCCGCTCCTGCTCCACTTCCTCGTACTTCCGCCCCATGAACCGCTTGATCGAATACACCGTGTTCCGCGAGTTCACCACCGCCTGGCGTTTCGCCGCCTGCCCAACCAGGCGTTCTCCCGATTTCGTGAACGCGACGACTGACGGCGTTGTCCGCCCGCCTTCCGCGTTCGGTATGACGACGGGCTCCCCGCCCTCCATCACCGCCATGCAGGAGTTCGTCGTCCCTAAATCGATTCCTAAAACTTTTGGCATTTGTTTGTGTGCTCCTCTCTGAGCAGAAAATTCCGACTCTCCTTTAGCAGCGGCAGTGCCATGAACCCGAGCCACCTCGCAACCCGCTGCCGCGGAATGAATAGCAAAACTTGCCGAGTTCGCCCACACTGTGCCATGTCACAGTATGTGTGTCACACCGCCCCATAAAGTGTGACACGCGCGCCATCGTGTCACAGCTTGACCGACCCCCAATCGGCAGCGAGAATCATCCATATAATATGAGTTGGAACGTCTTCATCGTCCGTCGCATCCCCGCGGATGCCGCCGCCGCACTCCGCAAGGCGGACGTCAATGTCGATTGGCGTGACGAGGAGGATCCTCCCGCGCGCGCCGATCTGTTCGCCCGGCTCCACGACCGCGATGGCGTGATCGTCACCGGCGCCGAACGCGTCGACGCCGCGTTCTTCGATGCCGCGCCGAAGCTCAAGGTGGTTTCTTGCATGGCCGTCGGCTACGACAACGTCGATGTCGCCGAAGCCGCTCGCCGCCGCGTCGTCGTGACCAATACCCCCGGTGTGCTCACGGATGCCTGCGCCGATCTCACCTGGCTCCTGATCCTCGGCGTGGCCCGTCGCGTCGTCGAGGCCGATCACCTGACCCGCTCCGGCAACTGGCGCGGGTTGTCGCCCACCGCCTTTCTCGGCGTCGATGTGACGGGAAAAAACCTGGGCATCGTCGGCGCGGGCCGTATCGGTGCCGCCGTCGCGAAACGCGCCACCGGCTTTTCGATGCGCATCCTCTACTTCGCCCGCTCCCCCAAACCCGACATGGAAGCCCTCGGCGCACAACGCGCGTCCTTCGACGAACTTCTCCGCGAATCAGACTTCGTCAGCGTGCACGTGCCGCTCACCCCCGAGACGCGTCACATGTTCGGCGAATCCGAGTTCCGCAACATGAAGCCGACCGCGTACTTTATCAACATGTCCCGCGGCACGGTGCATGACGAGGCTGCCCTGGCCCGCGCCTTGCGCGAACAGTGGATCGCCGGCGCCGGCCTCGATGTGTACGAGCACGAACCGAAGGTCGATCCCGATCTGTTGAAGATGCCCAACGCGCTCTTGTTGCCGCACATCGGCAGCGCCACCGTCGAAACCCGCCGCCGCATGGCCCTCCTCACCGTCGAGAATCTGCTGGCCGTGCTGGAGGGCCGGCCCTGCCCGTATATCGTCACACCAGCTTGAATCCGAGCGCCGCGAATTTCGCGCGCAATTCTTTCCCCGCGCCCCGCAACACCAGCTCCGTATTGAAAAACTCCCGCCGTACCGGATAGTCGGCCCGCAACTTGTCGAATTGCCGCACGCTCTTCCGCAGCGCCGCATCATCCCTGTTGATGTCGTAAACCTGGCGGATCACCTGGCGCAGCGTTTCCTCTTCGTTATCGGCGTCTTCAACCCTGTGTTCGATGCGCGGGACCAGCGGCGGCGGCAATGTCGGCACCCATTTCGGCGTCAGCCGGAAAAACCCGCACAGCGCCTCATAAATCATTCGCGAACCGTTGACCTTCCCATCGAAACTGTAGCCCGCAATGTGTGGCGTCCCGATGTCCACCACGTCGAGCAGCTCCGCTAAAATGTTCGGTTCGTTCTCCCACACATCCAGCCCCACACACCCCAAACGCTCGCCGTCGATCGCCTTCAGGAGCGCCTTGTTGTCCACCACCGCGCCCCGGGATGAATTGAACAGAACCGGTTTCCGCGCCTCCAATGCATCGAGCCGCTCCTTGTCAAACAGATGAAACGTCGCATCCTCACCTTCGCGCGTCAGCGGCACATGCAACGTGATGATGTCGGCCCTGGAAACAACCTCGTCGAGAGAAACGAATGCTGAACGGCGCGCTCCCGCGCCCCTTGGGGGAGAGGGTTGGGGTGAGGAGATTGCTGTATACTCTGCTCTTTCCCGCGGCGGATCGTTCTGCAGCACGCGCATCCCGAGCGCCTCCGCATATCGCACCACCCGTGAACCGACGTTACCGACGCCAACAACACCCAGCACTTTGTCGCGTACTCTGAAGTTGTGCCGACTCCCAAGTTCCAGCATCCCCGCCGTAATGTACTCCGCCACCGAATTCGCGTTGCTGCCCTGCGCGCTGGCAAATCCGATCCCTTGCCGCGACAAATACTCGCGGTCGATGTGGTCAAAGCCGATCGTCGCCGTCGCCACAAACCGCACCGTGCTGCCGGCCAATAGCGCCGGGTTCACGGGTGTGACGGACCGCACCAGCAACGCGTCGGCCTCGCGCACCACTTCGGGCCCAATCTGGCGTCCGGGCACCAATTGCACGTCCCCGAGCGGGCCAAACGCCTCACTTACGTAGGGAATATTCGGATCGGCTACGATTTTCATGCGTATTTCCCGTCAGCATACCAGCTATTTTGGCGTTTGACGATGCCGCAGGAGACAGGTATTCTCACCGAACCTCGTTTGGGAAAATAGCTATGTTTATCAGCACGCAGGATCTCGTTCGAAAACACGGGCCGTTGATTTTGGGAATCATCGTCGCGCTCTTCGTCGGCATGGGCCTCTTGTTCACCCCATCCGGTTCGCTCTGGGGCGGAAGACAACAACAACAGCGCGGTGGCCTCCCCACCATCGGCGGCAAACCCGTCAACTCGGCGGAGTTTCAAACCGCCCGCAACTATGTCCTCGCCAGCATCGCCATGTCCCGCGGACGCCAGCCCACCCGCACCGCCCGATTCGAGGACGATCTCAATATCGAAGCCGTCCAGCAAATGGTCCTTCTCAACAAAGCCCGAGACCTCGGCATCACCGTCAGCGACGACGATGTGGTCCATCAAATCCGCGCACTCCCATTCATGCTCGACGACCGCAAACAGTTCGACCCCGGCAATTATCAGCGCTACCTGATCGTTCTGAATAATCTCGGCATCACCGAGAACGAGTTCGAGGAGGTTATCCGCCGGGAAATGACCCTCGCCCGCCTGCGAGCGATGATCAGTTCGTCGGTTCAGGTGACCCCCGCCGAGTTGCAGTTTACCTACAACACTCTTCAGGAGCAAACGCGGGTCGATTATGTGGAGCTCAACGCCGCCAACCGCAAGGATACATCCAATATCACCGACGACGAAGCTCGCGCCTACTACCAGGCCAACCTCGAGAAGTTTCGCACGCCGGCCATGGTGAAAGTCCGCTACGTCTATTTCACGAACGACGACGCGAGAAAATCCGTCACCATCACCGATGACGACCTCAACGCCTTTTACAACCGCAATCTGAACCATTACCTCGATGCCTCCGGACAACCAAAGCCGTTGGCGGACGTGAAGGCCGAAGTGAAGAACGATCTGCTCGACCTGCGCGCCGAACAGATGGCGGGCAACCGCGCCACCCAGTTCACCATCAACCTCACCCCGAATCCCGATGTGGCCCCGGGCAAATCGTCCGTTCCCACGTTCGCCCAGCTCGCCGCAAAGTCTGGCCTCACCCCCAAAGAGACCGATTTCTTCACCCTCCACGGGCCGGTCAGCGGCGTCGGTACCAACCAGCAGTTCATTCAGGCCGCGTTCGCGCTCGGTCCGGACAACCCGCTCAGCGATCCCGTCCGCGGCGAGGATGGCTACTACGTGCTCCAGTATGTTGACGGCAAGCCCTCTGCGATTCCGTCATTCGACGAGGCCAGGGCCGATGTCATCAAGCGCATCCGACTCCAGCGCGCCTACGAGGCCACGATCAAGGAAGGCCGGGACCTCGATGCCAAAGTCAAAGCGGCCGTCGCCGCGGGCACGAATTTTACTGTGGCCTGTGAGTCCGTCGGGCTGACGCCGAAAACCTCCGAGCCGTTCACGTTCATCAGCGGAGGCACCAATCTTCCCTTCGCCAGCACCATCAAAGAGGTCACGCTGGGCCTGGCCACCAACGCCGTCAGCGATTTTCTACCAACGCCCACCGGCGGGATTTTCTTCCATCTGAAGGACCGGGAAGCCCCGAAACCTCTCGAGTCCGAGCAGATCAAGCGAGAACTCGAAGCGCAGTTGCTCCAGCAGAATCGCGAAGCCGTGTACGAGGATTGGGCCAATGGCGTCATGCGCTCCGAGGATGTCGACTACAAACGCAAGGCGCCGCTAACCCAAACACAGTCACCAGCGGAAGACACCGAACCGGCTGAACAATCTTCGCCCGCAAGCTGATCCGTGCGCCCCCCCGCGAGGTGTCAGCGCCGCGGCCGGCACGCCCGCACAAAGGCCCGGAACAAATCGAGGAATTCCGGCGCCTTCTTCACCAGTCGCTCGGGATGAAATTGCACCGCGCAACAGAATCGCGCCCCGGGGATTTCCATCCCCTCCACGATTCCGTCCGGCGCCCGCGCAACAATCTCAAACCCGCCCGCAGCACCGCCCACCGCCTGATGATGGCTCGTATTCACACGGTCGAAACCACTCATCGCCCGCTTCAGTTTGCCACCCTTCTCCCATTCGATCCGATGCGCGAACGCGTCGGGCCGGGGATTCCGATGGCCGTCCACGTGCGGAATGAGCGTTCCCCCAAGCGCGACGTTCATCACCTGAATCCCGCGGCAGATTCCGAATACAGGACGGTCGCGCCGGACAAGTTGGCGCGTTACGTAAATCTCCATCGCGTCCCGCTCGCCGTCCACCCCGCGGATTCTCTTTCGCAGCCCTGCCGCCATTCGCGGCGCGTAGCACTTCGCTTCGACGTCGCCCCCACCCGTCAGCAACCAGCCATCGCACGCATCGATGAAATAATCGAGCACGCCCCTGTCTCGCGTCAGCGGAACAATCAACGGTATGCCTCCCGTCAGCTCGATCGCTCGTGAGTACGACACCCCGCAAAACGAACCCCGCCCATCCATTCGCGATGACAACGTGATCGCTTCCGGTGTAATGGCAATGACGGGCTTCTTCATCTCAGGCAATCCGGAAATGGCGCTGCAGCAGATACGTGATGCTCAGGATCGCAAAGCACGCCACCAACAGGAATAGCGAATTCGCAGCTGCCGCGGCGTAGTCCAGGCTCTGCACCTGATCGTAAATCGAAATCGACAGCGTCCGCGTCACGCCGGGAATGTTGCCGCCGACCATCAACACGACGCCAAATTCGCCCAGCGTATGCGCAAAGCTCAGCACCGCCCCGGCCACGATGCCGTGCCACGCCAGCGGCACCGCCACATGCCGGAAGATCTGCAGCCGCGTCGCGCCGAATGTCTTGGCCACGTCCGCAAACGTCGGATCCAACGAGCGAAACGCCACCAAAAACGGCTGCACCGCGAATGGCAAACTGTATATCACCGACGCAATCAGCAATCCGCTGAAAGAAAACGGCAACAAATGTCCCGTCAGTGTCTCGTACCACCGCCCAAACGGATAGCGCGGTCCAAACGCCACGAGCAGATAAAAGCCAAGCACCGTCGGCGGCAGCACAAGCGGCAGCGCGACCACGGCCTCGACAAACATCCGCCCCCGCCAATGCGTCGTCGTCAGCCAGTACGCCACGGGAACGCCGATCACCAACAGCACCAGTGCTGCACACGCCGCCAGCCTCGCCGTCAGCCCGATTGCCACCCAGTCCATCATTCGGGAAGTATAAACCCGTACCGCCGCAATGTCTCGCGTCCTTGTGGCCCAACCAACAGGGCGCGGAACTGGTTCGCCAGCTCCGGCTGCTTCGACGCGGACAGAACCACGCCGCCTTGTTCCAATCGCGGATAGGCATCCAGCGGCACCTCCCAGTACCGGCCCTCACCCTTCATCTTCGGGGACACGGCCAGAGACAGCGCAATCAGGCCGATGTCCGCCGCGCCGCTCTCGACAAACTCGGTCGTCTGGGCGATGTTTTCCCCGAGCACGAGCCGGTCCGATACCTTCTCATACACCCCCAGCGTTTTCATCGCCGCCACCGCCGCGCGTCCGTACGGCGCGTGCGCGGGATTGGCTATCGCAATCTTGCGCACCGTCGGCGCCAGCAATGCTTCGATACCGAGCTTCTCAACGTCGATCGGCGAATCCTTCGGCACCCACACCACGACGCGTCCCACCGCATACAAGAACAGACCGTCCGTCGCAGCCTTCTTGTCAGCGATCAGCCGCCGCGGAAAACCGACGTCCGCCGACAGGAACAAATCGTACGGCGCACCGTTGTTAATCTGCGCGAAGAGATTCCCGGACGATCCATAGGAGACATTCACCTTTGCGCCGGGATGCTCCTGGTAAAACTCCTCGACGATGTCGTTCAAGGCGAAACTCAGGTCCGCGGCGGCCCCGACGGTAATCCGTTGCCCGTCGTTGGTATCCGCCGCCCGCAACGGCATTCCCGTCACCAGCATCGCGCTGACGCACACCAGCCAGCCGAGGAATCCTCTCGTCACGCTCATGCTCATCCTTTCACGGCGATTCCGAATCATGGCGATCCAATGAGATCCACCCGATAAAACCGCCTCGGGAGCGTCGCGGCGCCGGCATCGGTAATCGTCATCACGCTGCCCGTGCCCGTGACATTCGTCAACGTGTTCCATCCCGTGTCCGCCATGTTGTTATTGTACTGCACCACATACGACAAGTTGCTCCCCGTCGTGAAGCCGATCCGCGCATTACCCCCGACGATTCCGACAAACGTAATTTGCGGCACCGGCACCGCGGTGATCTCGAGAAACGGCCATTGCGTCGAGTCTACGAAATTATGCGAGTGAAAAGTGAACCCCACCGGGCTGTTGGTCATCGCGGTCATGTAAACGCCGACCACACCGTTCGTCGAAAGTTGGCTCACAAAGCCCGACGGCAATCCCAGCGTGAGCGTCACCACACCATCCGTCCCCCCATTGACAAACGTCCCCAGGTATTCATCGAGATTGGAATTGAGGACGGATGGCTCATCATTCCACACAATGCCGTCGGTGGTTGGATTGTTCGGATTTCCCGTTCCTTCCTGCCATGAATTGTTCGCAATCCATTCTACCCCAAACGGGCCAATACCCCGATTGAAGATCGTGTTGTTCGGCTGGCCCTGTTCGAACAGAACCAACGTGGCGTTCACTATCACCCACTGCCCCGCGCCGTAGCTCGCATTGAAATTGGTCACCGCATCGGACATGTCGAACCGCATGAACGTGTCCAACAATCCCTCCTGCTGGCCCAACACATTCGTCGCAATGGGACCCGACACCGCCAGTGCGCCCGCGCCACCGTAGTTGTGAGTCGGATCGAGTGAGCGCACAAACGCATCCGCCACGGAAACATTCGTAACCGTCATCTGCGCGAACAACGGTTCCGCCAGCGCCAAACAAAACCATCCGATCAGCCAGCGCATCAGGAAGACCCCGCGGGAAGGATCGCGGCGATCGGATAGAATAACGGCACGCCATCCGGCTCTTTCGCCGCGAAATCCTTCAGAAACTCCTGCGCTCGTTCGGAGGTGAGATAATCAGCCAGCTCTTGCGCCCCCCGCACGTTGGCATGGGGAAACCGGTTCACATTCGCGATCATTACCACAAACGGCCGCAGCATGTCCGGGTCGCCGCGCACCATGACCTCCATGCCGTCGGAATCGATCTTGTGTTTCACGACCGGGATCCGGCCGACGATGACGTACGCGTGATGCTTCTGCGCGAACGTCACGATTTGCGGATGCTCGCTCTCGTCTTTGATCACCCAGTCGCCCTTCGGCATAATGCCCGCCTTCTTCCAAAGCTTGTCCGCAATCTGCCGGGCCCCGCTGTCGTTGAAATCCACATATGCCGATTGCGTGTCCGCAATCCGCCGCAATGCCGCCGCGCCGTCGCTCATCCCCCGGATGTGCGCGGGATCGTCGACCGGGCCGACAATAATCAGTTCATTCTTGGTCCATGGCCGCATCCCGACCGCGTAGCCATCCGCAACAAGGTTGGCGGCCTCGTCGCTGGCGTGCAAGGTCACGAAATCCGCTTTGCCTTTGTGAAAGGACTCGACGAGCAATTGTTTGTTCCCCGCCATCGTGATTCTGGTGGTATAGCCGGTATCGGCCTCAAACTGCCTGGCGATTCCCTGCCACATCCCCGTCATCATCATGCCGCCAATCACCGCAACACGAACGACCGGTTTCTGCGGGGGCGCCGCCGGCGCGCAGCTGTTCATCGCAACGAGAACGGCGCCGAAAAGAATGACGGGGATTCGCTGTCTCATGGCACCGGCGCCTGATTGATCCCATCGGTGAGCGTTTGCCAGCGGATGTCGGATCGTTGCGGCTCGCCCACACCGCAACCGATGTACCCACCGCTGAACGCCTGCGCCCGGCCATCGACAAATAAGACGTTCGCCCAGCCCAGGTGACGGGCGATCACGGAGTAGCCCAACTGCGAGGGCACCGTCGAGGCATACTGGCCCGGCGCATCCGCCATGAACGCCAGTTGCCCGGGATTCGGTATCTCCCGCAGGTTGTGCTGCGACGGGCGAATCCATGGCGACAGATACATGTTCATGCAGTACGGAAGAAAATACGTGCCCCCCGGATTCTTCGCGCTCGGATCAATGAATGCCGACGAGCGGTCGCCCGCGCGCGGCATCTTTCCTGCCGCCACGAGGTTGTTGTACGCCTGGCCGCCGAAATACTCCGGCAAACAATTGAACCAATCCTCGGGGCGATTGATCAGCGCCAGCGGTTGGACCCCTTGGCCCCGGCGCGGGATATACTCGTCATAGTCGTCCATGTACATTTCCAACGCCAGGCCCCATTGGCGAAGATTGCTGGTGCAACGCGCGCTGTCCCCACGGGCCCGCGCCCGGCCCAGCGCGCTAAGCAACAACCCCGCGAGTATCCCGATGATGCCGGTGACCACCAGCACCTCGATCAGCGTGAACGCGGCCGAGTTACTTCGTCGGATCATTCGCGCGGTTCCTGCGACCGCCGCCCACGAACGCCAGAAACACACACGATAAACCGAACAGTGCCAGCGTCGACGGTTCGGGAACCGCGACCGCCGTGATATCCAGCATGGGCCACGCGGATGACGATGTGAAATTGCGCGAGTTGAATGTGAACCCGATCGTGCTGCCGGGTGTCGCCGTCATGTACAGACTCACGAGGCTCCCGGTCGAAATCTCGCTGATAAAGCCGGCGGGCGATCCCAGCGTCAGTTTGATCTGGCCGCTCGTGGCGCCGTTGTAATTGAATGTTCCCAGCGATTCGTCGACGTCGGAATTCAGAATGCCCGGCTCCCCCGCATACCTGATCCCGTTGGTCCCCGGAGTATTGGGCGTGCCCGTGCCCTCCTGCCACGCGTTGTCTCCAATCCACCGCACCTCGAACCCACCGGCTCCGTAATTGAAGTCGGCGTTGTTCGCCGTCGATGCCGTGACCGCCAGCGTAACGCCACTGATCGTCCACTGCCCGACGCCAAACGCGCTGTTGAATGTGGAAATGTCCGTCGCGAGGTTGAATTGCAGGAACGAATCCAACGATCCTTCCTGAAGACCCGATGTCGGGTTGGTCGCAATCGACCCCGATACTTCCAGCGCCCCCGCCGATCCGTAATTATGGGTCGGATCGAGCGACCGCACGAAAGCATCCGCGGTCGGCGTGTTGGTCAGCGTAATCTGCGCCACCGCCCCGTTCGCCAACCACAATCCGACTCCCAGGACAACAACAGTCCTTGCCACCACTTCGCGCCAGCCCATGTCACCCTCCGCTTGTTGCGTTATATTTGATTAGATATATCGCGCGTGAAAGGCAAGCATTATTTTTGCACCGGGAATGCGCCAACCGGCCCGCTACCGCAATTGGCGGGACAACTCCTTCTGCAACGTACGCGTGGCGCGCAGGCTTTGCGCTTCAATTCGCCGATAGAGCGTCATCGCCGCCTTGCCGTTGTCCGTCACGATGGCCCGGCCGCCGTCGGCGCCGCCACGACTCATGACCACCACCGGCTTGCGGAAACAGCGGTTCATCGTCCGCACGAGCGTCCACGCCCGCATGTAGGACATGTCCATCGCCGCGGCCGCCTTGCGGAGACTGCCCGTCTGCGCGATGTGTTCCAGCAATTCCACCTTGCCGGGCCCCAACGCAATCTCACGCCCACGCACGATCCGGATTCTCGGCAGAATCTGATACGATGGCATGCCCCACTGATACCAGATTCAGCCATCCACAATCAACACGCCTGCGCCGCCGATCTTGCCATGCTTGAGGGCAGCAAGCGTACGGTTGGCGTCGGCGAGAGGGAACGTCTGGACTTCCGCGCGCAACGGAATCTGCCCGGCCAGTTGCATCAATTGCCAGGCGTCATCGCGCGTCGCGTTGGCGACCGACCGCACAATCCGCTCGTGATACAGCCGCTCGTAATTCAGCTCGGGAATCGGCGTCATGTAAATGCCGGCCAACGCGAGCGTGCCGCCTTTGCGCAAGGCGCGAAGCGCCTCGGGCACGAGAGAACCCGCCGGCGCGAACATCACCGCGGAGTGAAGCGTCGAATCAGGGAGATCTTCTGCCCGTCCCACCCATGTCGCGCCGAGTTCCTTGGCCAACCGCTGATGTTCCTTTCCGCGTGTGGCCACGTACACCTCGCATCCCCAGCGCGCCGCAATCTGGATCGCTATGTGCGCCGACGCGCCGAATCCGTAGAGGCCGAGCGTTTGTTGCGGGTGCACATTGCTCAGACGCAACGCCCGAAAACCAATGATCCCCGCGCACAACAGTGGCGCCGCATGGACATCATCAAAGTTGTCGGGAATCTTCACGGCAAACGCCGCGAGCGCCGTCGCATATTCGGCGTAGCCGCCATTGACGTGAAACCCGGTGAACTCCGCGCGGTCGCACAGGTTCTCGCGATCGCTCCGGCAAAACTCGCATTCGCCGCAGGTCTGGTGCAACCACGGCACGCCCACGCGGTCCCCGATGCGAAACCCTTTCACATTGCCACCGACCTTCTCCACCACACCAACAATCTGGTGCCCGGGCACAACCGGCAATTTGGCCGAAATCTCCCCTTCGACAGTGTGCAGGTCCGTGTGACACACGCCACAGGCATGGACATGTATCAGCAATTCGTCGTCGCCGGGCAACGGGACCGGTAGATCGGTCACTTCCAGCGGCGACTCCTCAGCCGGACGAGGTTCGCGAAGAAGTTGCGCGTTCATCGCTACGCATCCCCACACGTCTTGTCACTTTCCGCGCACCAGCAGCACCGGCACGTCGCTCTTGCGCAGGACGTGCGACGTGGTCGAGCCGAGAATCAGTTCGCGAATCCGCGTATGGCCATACGCGCCCATGACGATCAGGTCGATCCCGTCGGACTCCTTCAACTCGAGAATCTGGGTCTCCGGATCGCCGTGAAGCGGCTCCGCGTTCGCGGTTACGCCCGCTTCGAGCGCCTGCTGCTTCGCTTTGTGCAACGCCTCGAACGCCGCGTCTTCCGCGCCCATGGCCGCTACCATGGTGATCGTGACTTTCGCGCCGAGGATTTTGGCAAGAGCGATCCCCGCCCGCAACGCCTTGCTCGATTCCGCGCTGCCATCGTAGGCGACGAGCATGTGCTCGATCGGGTGGAACTTGTCCGGCGTGACCAGGCATGGTTTGGTGGACGCGCGTACGACACGTTCGACGCTCGACCCGAGCGCGCCTGCCAGCCATGCAGCATGCTCACCCCGCTGGCCAAGCACGATGATGTCCGCGTCCTTTTCCTGTTCCGTAATCACCGGCGCGAGACTGCCGGTTTCGTAGGTCGTTTCACAGGCAACGCCGCCGTCGCGGCACCGCCTCTCGACAGCTGCCAGGACAGTGGTGGCCTTTTCACGCTGGATCTGCTGCAGCTGCGGCAACAACGCCGCGTAGGGTTGCGCGCCGATCGCGCCCGAGAAATCCACGATCCATGGTCCCTCCAGCAGGCGGACATCCGTGACATACAGCGCCCGCAGTCGGGCGTTGAGTTTCTTCGCGAACCAAATGGCGTGGTCCGCGGCCACATCGGCGGCGGGCGACCCGTCCGTGCATAGCAGAATCTTCTGATACATGATCGATTCCTTTCGCGCGTTCTGGCAGACGAACCAAACATACACCCGCGGGATTGGCGACCCAAACCGCGGCGTTGACAACGCGCCGGTTTGCCTGTAATGCTCTCTGTTTGCGGGCGCTTAGCTCAGTTGGCCAGAGCACCTCGTTTACACCGAGGGGGTCAAAGGTTCAAGTCCTTTAGCGCCCACCATAACGCGGCAGTTTCGATGTCCGAAGCGAGTATCCGCAGCCAGGGGTGGACCTTCGTCTTCGCGCCAAGGACTGACGCCACGCGGGTGGGGGTGTAGCTCAACTGGTTCAGAGCGCTGCCCTGTCACGGCAGAGGTTGCGGGTTCGAGCCCCGTCACTCCCGCCAACTTTATGGACGGATCTTCTTCCACATCCTCATTGGGGGCCTCCGGTTGGCTGCTCGGAGTTTCCAGCAATGAGCTCAAATACTCCCGAACGCTTGCGATATGAACAAGCCGGACGCCCTTGAGGTTGCCCGGACGATGAAGGGTGACTGATTTGATTTTGCCGTCGTCGATCAGCAAATACGCCAGTCCTCGCTTGATGCCGAACAGGGCGCGTCGGTCTGACATGCAGCAGAACTCCGGAGTCAATGCCTGCCTGGGGTCATGAGCGTTGGAAAGAGAGATTGGATGGAGAAGTATCCGGGAGGTTCGTTGATTCATTTGGAACCTACTCGCCCGGGCGATTCCTGCTTCCGTGCCAGCAGTATCACACTGGAGCGGGCACTCACATGGTAGGCCGTTGAATCGTCCAGAAGCGTTTCCTGTCCCGGGATACACAGGTCTTGTGGTGTTGAGCGCGATGTATCCGCCGCGAGATGCCAGTGGTACCCCGTCGGGAGCGGCGGCAACCCAAAGTCGATCGCCCCCTCACCAGCATTGAACATCAGGCAAAGCCCCTCTTGTCCGCTCTCATCGATCCGACATGCGACCCGTTTCTGTTTCGGATCGGACCAGTTGGGCAATTGTCCTTCCGGGTCAAACCAATGGATCTCGGCGTCTGTGTAAAACCGCTCCTGACTGAGAATCGGATGGGCACGGCGAAAGGCAATCATGCCCCGGGCAAACCGGTAAATCTCCGGATACTGCTCCAGACGAGCCCAGTCAACCCAACCGGTTTCGTTGTCCTGGCAGTAGGCGTTGTTGTTCCCGCCTTGTGTGCGGCGAAATTCGTCCCCGCCGAGGAGCATCGGCACACCGCGCGAGATCAGCAACGTCAGCAGGAAGTTCTTGATCTGCCGCTCCCGGATTGACTCGATCCGGGCATCTTTCGTCTCCCCCTCGACGCCGTAATTCTCGCCGAAATTGGCGTCGGTCCCGTCACGGTTGTCTTCTCCGTTTGCTTCATTGTGCTTGCGGCGATAACTCACCAGGTCATTCAGCGTGAAGCCATCGTGACAAGTGACGAAGTTGATGCTGCTCTCAGGGCCCTTGCCGCTCCGGGCATAGATGTCGGCACTGCCACAGATGCGACTGGCAAACAAACCGACCATCCCGTCGTCGCCGCGCCAGAAACGACGGACGTCATCCCGATATCGGCCGTTCCACTCCGCCCAGCGGCGCTCTGAAAAACCGCCCACCTCGTAGGCGCCCGCAGCGTCCCACGCCTCGGCAATGAGTTTCACATCTCGTAAGATCGGGTCCTCGGCGATCTGTTCGAGAAGCGGCGCGTTGGCCATCAATGTGCCGGTCTCGTCTCGGCCGAGAACCGACGCCAGGTCAAACCGGAATCCATCCACGTGCATCTCAACAGCCCAGTAACGCAGTGCGGCCAGGATGTAGCTCCGTACCACGGGATGGTTGGCGTTGACTGTGTTGCCGGTCCCCGTGTAGTTCTTGTAGTGGCGTTTGTCGTCCGCCAACATGTAAAAGATCCCGTTATCCATCCCGCGGAAACAAAGCGTCGGCCCCAGTTCGTCTCCCTCCGCCGTGTGATTGAACACTACATCCAAAATCACTTCGATGCCGGCCCCGTGAAGGGCCCGGACCATTTCCTTGAACTCCAACTTCTGATGGCCCAGCCCTCCCGAACTGCTGTACGAAGCTTTGGGCGCAAAGAAAGCCACGGAGTCGTATCCCCAGAAATTCCCGAGCGCCTTGCCGGTTTGCGGATTCCCGCGCGTGACAGGAATTTCATTGAACTCCTGCACGGGCATGAGTTCCACGGCGGTCACTCCCAGGTCTTTGAGATAGGGAATCTTTTCCATCAGGCCCCGGTAGGTCCCCGGATGGTCTACACCCGACCGCGGATGTATGGTAAAGCCGCGAACATGCGCTTCGTAAACGATCGTCTCGGACCATGGATGCCGGGGCGGTTGGTCTCCAGCCCAATCGAAGCTGTCGTTGACGAATACGCATTTCGGCATTGATGCGGAATTATCCAGCTTCGAGACAGCCATATCTTGCTCTGAGGAAGATGCGTCGTATCCACGTGCCGACACAAAATCCCACAAGGGTGGCCGCGAAATCGCGGTGGCGAAGGGATCGAGGAGAAGCCTGTTGAAATTGAAACGATGCCCTTTGCTGGGTTCATAAGGTCCATCCATGCGGTACGCATAGAGTTGGCCAGGACCAATCCCCTTCACCCAAATGTGCCACACGTCGCCCGTACGGTTGCTCGCGGAATCCAGATTGATCCGCCGGGCCGGCACTGCGTCTTCGGGATGGTCGAATAACTCCAGTTGCACGCGGCTGGCATAGCGGCAGACAATGGCGAAATTGACCCCTCCTCCTGTTTCCTGGGCTCCCAAGGGCAGAGGACAGCCCGCCCGAACGTCAGCGCGGTCGGAAATCTGCGATACGTAATCGCGCAAATCGCGTTGGACTGTCCTGATCATCGCTGCCATAGAATCCGGGCATCTTCCAGCGGGATCGCGATACCGTCGCAGTGCGGCATCACTCGCACCGTGTAGTCCGCTGGCGCACGGTTCGCAGGCACCGTTGCGCGATAAGCGTAGCCGCCCGGCGCGCCGACCAATTGGCGAACGCGCTTCAGTTCCTGCCGCACCGGGCTGTCGCCGTTAGCCGCACTGGCGTAGATCTCGACTCGCACGGCCTCCGGGTCGAGGTCGTCGAGATAAACCTGCGCATCAACAACGTGCCGTTGGCCGGTAGTTTCCACCTTCACCTCCCCGATGCGCAGTGCGGCCCATTTCTTATCCAGAGCCAGTAGCCACTTCACCACTCGCGCACCCTCGGCGCCCTTGTCGGCAGCGCGCCTGAGGTAGTTCGTCGCGGCCGGGAGATAATGTTGCTCGGTGTATTCGCGCACCGTGCGGTTGGCGGAGAATTGGGGCGTCAACCGCGCCATGCTCTCCCGCATGCGCGCAACCCACGCGGTCGGCAACCCGTCCTTATCGCGGGAATAGAATTCGGGGATGACCTCGTTTTCAAGGCGGTCGTACAGCGCTTCGGCCTCGACCGCATCCCAGGCGGGATCGTCGTCATGCTCTCGGCCGTCACCAATTGCCCAGCCCACCTCGGGCGTGTAACCTTCGGCCCACCAGCCGTCCAACTCCGAAAGATTAATGCCTCCGTTGACCAGCACCTTCATGCCGCTGGTTCCACTGGCTTCCCAGGGACGCCGCGGCGTGTTGATCCAAAGGTCCACTCCCTGGACCAGACGCTCGGCGAGGAGCATGTCGTAATCGCTGAGGAAGACCACGTGCTGACGCACCTCGGGTCGACGCTCAAACCGGATCCATTCCTGAATCAATGCCTGCCCCGGCTGGTCCGCCGGATGCGCCTTCCCGGCGATGATGAGTTGTACGGGCCGTTCCGGGTTGGTTAACAGGCGCAGCAGTCGTTCCGGGTCATGCAACAGCAGGTTCGGGCGCTTGTAGGTGGCGAACCGCCGTGCAAAGCCCAGCGTCAACACGTTCGGATCGAACAAATGCTTCGCATTTTCCACCACCTGGGCCGGCCGTCCGGAAGCGGCCAGTTGCTGCGGCAGTCGGGTGTGAATGTAATCAATCAGTGACTGGCGGCCGGCCGTGCGCAACTCCCAGAGTCGTGCGTCGGGAATGCGACGAATGTCCTGCGCCAGCGGCTCCGTCGGTCCCAACCAGCGGTCTTTGCCGCACGCGTCCGTCCAGAGGTCATCCGCCGCCGCCGAGTCCCAGGTTGGCACGTGGACTCCGTTGGTCACGTGTTTAACGGGCACTTCGTCGATTGGCCAGCGCGTGAAGAGGGGCGCGAAAAGGTGTCGACTCACCTCGCCATGCAGGCGGCTCACGCCATTGACCGCCCCACTGCCGCGCATTGCCAGATACGCCATGTTAAACGGCTCCGACGCGTCATCGGGGTTCTGCCGTCCCAGAGCCAGCAACTCGTGAAGGGTAATGCCGAGCTTCTCCTGCGCGTACCGGGTGAGGTATTGCTCGATCAGTCCCGGAGAGAACCGATCAAAACCCGCCGCCACGGCTGTGTGAGTGGTGAAGAGATTGCCCGCCCGCGTGACGGCCAGGGAGACATCGAAAGATTGGCCGGTTTCCTGCATGAAGGTTCGGGCGCGTTCCAAAACAGCGAACGCAGCGTGTCCTTCGTTGAGATGACAGACTTCCGGACGGAGACCCAGCGCTCCGAGCAGCCGCCAACCACCGATTCCGAGCATCAACTCCTGCTTGAGCCGCAACTCCGGCCCGCCGCCATACAACTCGCTGGTGATCCCGCGATAAGCGGGGGGGTTCGCCGGATCATTGCTGTCCAGCAGGTACAGTCTCACCCGGCCGACCTGCGCCTGCCAAGTGCGCAGCCAGACCGAGTAACCAGGCGCTGGGATCTCCAACCGTAACCATTCGCCGTTCTGGTGGCGCACGGGCGTGATCGGCAATTGCCCGGGATCGTTGTACGGATAGAGCGCCTGTTGGACCCCGTCCCTATCGATCGTCTGGCGGAAATAGCCTTGCTGGTACAGCAGCCCGACGCCGACCACGGGCACACCCAGGTCGCTGGCGGCCTTGAGCTGATCGCCGGCGACATTGCCAAGCCCCCCCGAATAAATCGGGAGAGCCTCACCCAACATGAATTCCATGCTGAAATACGCCACACACGTCAGGGGCGATTGCGGATGAGTTTGCTGAAACCACGCGGGTGACTCGACGGCGCGCTTCTCCGCTTGTGCGAGAGCATCCACCTTCTGCCGAAACGCAGGGTCGGCCAACAGGAGACGGAGCTTTTCACGCGAGACCGTTTGAAGGACAACCCACGGGTTTCGAGTCAGCTCCCAAAGCGCGGGGTCGAGTTGGCTCCAGACGTCATCGGCGCGATGGTTCCATGACCAGCGCAAGTCGCAGGCCAGCTCGGTGAGAGAACCGAGCCCGTCGATTTCCGCAGGCCGAACAGTATGGATCGGGTTACTGGTGGGGACTTGTCCGCTCATCGGTTCTCCTTTGGTCTTGCCTCGGCTGGAATCTCTGGTGCCCGCGGCGCTGCCACTAGAGCATCACTGACAATCGTCTGGGCTTCCTCCAGAATACGCTGGAGGTGTTCGGCTCCACGGAAACTCTCCGCATAAATCTTGTAGATATTCTCAGTCCCTGACGGACGCGCCGCGAACCATCCTCTCTCGGCCACTACTTTCAACCCGCCGATGGGAGCGCCGTTGCCCGGCGCGTGGGTGAGGACGGCCTGGATGCTCTCCCCAGCCAGGTCTTTGAGCGGAACCTGTTGCGGCGAGAGTCTCTCCAGCGTTTCCTTTTGCTCCGGCGTGGCGGGCGCTTCAACGCGGTCGTAAAGTGGCTCACCGAACTCGTGCGTCAGTTCGCGATAGATCTCGCCGGGGTCGCGGCCCATCCGTGCGGTCATTTCCGCCGCCAGCAGTACTGGGACAATTCCGTCTTTGTCCGTCGTCCAAACCGTGCCATCCAGACGAGCAAACGAAGCCCCCGCGCTCTCTTCGCCACCAAAGCCAAGTGAGCCATCGAGCAGGCCGTCTACGAACCACTTGAAGCCGACCGGCACCTCGTAGAGCCTCCGGCCCAGCTTCGCGGCGACGCGATCAATCATCTGGCTGCTCACCACCGTTTTTCCGACCGCCGAGTTCATGCGCCACTTCGGCCGGTGTTGGAAAAGGTACAAGATGGCGACGGAAAGGTAATGGTTGGGCGGCAGCAATCCCGCGCTTCGGGTGACAATTCCGTGACGGTCATGGTCGGTGTCGCAGGCGAAGGAAAGTTCAAAGCGGTCCTTCATCCCTATCAACCGTTGCATTGCATAGGGTGAGGATGGGTCCATCCGTATCTGACCATCCCAATCCACCGTCATGAAACGAAACGTCGGATCGACCTCCTTGCTGACAACCGTGAGGTTCAACCCGTATCGCTCGGCAATCGGCTCCCAGTAGTGGACCCCGGCACCGCCGAGGGGATCGACTCCCAGCTTGATTTTCGCGTCACGAATAACCTCCAAGTCGATCATGTTGACGAGGTCAGTTATATAAGGCGTGCGGTACTCGTACCGGTGCGTCGTGGGGGCGCGACGGGCTTTCTCGAAGGAAATCCTTTTCAAACCCAGAAGGCCGTTCTCGAGAAGCTCGTTTGCCTTCGCCTCGATCCAGACAGTAACCGTGGATTCCGCCGGCCCGCCATGTGGGGGATTGTATTTGAAACCACCGTCACGTGGCGGATTGTGTGAAGGCGTGATGACGATGCCGTCGGCAAGCCCGGTCCTCCTGCGGCGATTGTAGGTCAGGATCGCATGAGAAATCACCGGGGTCGGCGTATATTCGTCCTCTTCGGCGATCATTACCTCAACTCCATTTGCTGCCAGCACCTCAAGCGCGGTGGCGCAGGCCGGAACGGAAATGGCGTGCGTGTCGATGCCGAGAAACAGCGGGCCATCAATCTGCATCCGTTCCCGGTACATGCAAATGGCCTGACTGATGGCGAGGATATGCCATTCATTGAAAGCCTTTTCGAATGCGGAACCACGATGTCCCGATGTGCCGAAGGCAACCC
Organism: Verrucomicrobiia bacterium; assembly: GCA_035501175.1. Classification (GTDB taxonomy): domain Bacteria; phylum Verrucomicrobiota; class Verrucomicrobiia; order Palsa-1439; family Palsa-1439; genus Palsa-1439. The sequence continues at coordinate 114,107 of DATJWQ010000023.1, forward strand.
GTTGCGCCGCGACGGAAGGGTCAGGAACCTCCTGATAGTAGGCCGTGATGAGCCGCGGCACATCGACCAATATTCCGGGTGGTGCCGGCTTTCCTGCAAGAGGGCTCATTTTCATGATTTTCTGGTCACCATTTGTTTTCCAAGTCCATCACCTTGCCGTCAGCCACTGCGCGGCAAAGCGGAATCACAAAATTGGGGCAATCATCGTCCAACGTGAAATCGCGCACGCCGAAATCCATGATGTCGTGACCTGCTGCGCGAAGCCGCGCCTCCAGTTTTTCCTTCAACTCGAACCCGCCGTGATCGGTGGCCATTCCAATGCGCATGCGTTCCCTTTCTCTCAGTCGGGCTTGGCATTCTCCGTCGCCGCGCGGTCGACGATCACCAGGGCCACATCCTGACGGACACGCCCCGCTGGAATAGAGGTGTCCCCTCGACGCAGGCGCCCGAGCATCTCAGCTTTCTCCGGGCCGACTACCAGCCAGAGGATCCGGCGGGAACGGTTCAGCATGGGATAGGTCAGGGTCATCCGCCGGTGTTTCTGATAGATGCCCGTCAGCGCAACGTCCCGGTCGGTGACGGCGAGGACCGGATCGTCCGGTACAAGCGACGCTGTGTGGCCGTCCGGTCCAAGGCCCAAATGTACCAGATCCAACACCGGCGGCGAACCCGCAACCTGTTGAAGCTGTCGGGCATAGCTCGCGGCAGCAGCCTCCAGATTCCTTTCTTCCACGGGCATGGCGTAAATTTGTTCCGGCGGCAGTGGTACCTGTTCGTTCAGACTTTCTTGCAAATGCGTCAGGTTGCGATCCGGGTCTCCCGCCGGCGCCACGCGCTCGTCCACCTGCATCACATGCACGTCCTTCCAAGGCACCGCTTCGTTGGCCAGAGCACGCAACATTTGCCACGGTGTGCGCCCTCCACTCACGGCCATGACAAAGCGACCGCGCTCGGTCACGGCTGCCCGAGCCTCGGCGGCGATGAATTCTGCCGCCGCATGGGCAGCCGCATCGGCATCGGCAAGTACTTCAATCTTCATGCGCATTCCCGGCCGGTCAATACCGGGTTGTGCCAACCTTCCGGGGGGGTGACGTTCTCAACCTGGGGTGGTCCCCACGAATTTGGTTCGTATTCAAACACCGGTGTCCCGGCCTTCAACACCGGGTCAACAATCCGCCAGGCTTCTTCCACATAATCCTCGCGGGCAAACAGGGTGGCGTCCCCCGCCATCGCGTCTCCGAGCACCCGTTCATAGGCGTCCATCTCCCCGGCGCTCGGGCAATGTCCCCACGCAACCTCCACGGGCTGGTTCGAGGTTTCATCGTCCGCCGCGATGCTATTTATGCCGATGGCAATCGCGACATCCGGACTGATTCGCAACCGGCAATGATTCGTCTCTAGATCGAACCCTTCGTACATCGTCGGCGGCTGACGCAGCCGAACCAGAACTTCTGTACACGTGACGGGCAAACACTTTCCGGCACGCAGGTAAAAGGGAACTCCCCGCCAGCGCCAGGAATCAATCTCCAATTTGAACGCCGCGAAGGTTTCCGTCGTGGAGCCGGCCTTTACGCCCGGTTCGTTTCGATAGCCGTGGAATTGCCCACGAACCAGGGCCTCCGGTTCCAACGGTGGAATGGCCTTCAACACCTTCACCTTCTCGTCGCGGATCGATTCGCTGTCCGTGCGGACCGGCGGCTCCATGGCCAGATTGGCCAGAACCTGGAACAGATGGTTCTGCATCACGTCGCGGATGGTCCCGGTCTGGTCATAGAAGGCGCCCCGGCCCTGGACACCGAAGTCTTCCGCCATGGTGATCTGCACGCTTTCCACGTTCTGGCGGTTCCACACCGGTTCCAGCCATGCGTTGGCGAAGCGGAAGAACAACATGTTGTGCACCGGCTTTTTCCCGAGATAATGGTCAATTCGAAAGATCCGCTTTTCGTCGAAGGCGCCGAGCAGGATCCCATTGAGCTTTTGGGCGCTGGCGAGGTCGGTGCCGAACGGCTTTTCCACGATGACTCGCGCACCGGCCTCGGCACCGCCTGACTTTGCGAGTTGCTCCACGACCGTCCCGAACATCACGGGTGGGATCGCCAGATAATACGCCGGCCGTTCGGCTCCGGCGAGCTCCTTGCGTAGCGCCTGATACATCGCCGGGTCGGCATTGTCCCCGCGCACGTAACGCAGCCGGCTGATGAGCTTTTGGAACGCCGCTGGGTCTATTCCCCCGTGCTCTTCGAGACTCTCTCGCGCGCGGGCTTGCAGCGCGGCCAGATCAGGAGCCGACCGCCCGATGCCGATGACCGGCACGTTGAGATGTCCGCGTTTGGCCATTGCTTGCAGCGACGGGAAGATCTTCTTGAAAGCCAGATCGCCCGTGGCGCCGAAAAAGACAAATGCATCGGAGTGTGTTGGGTTCATCAGATGTCCCTATTTCGCCGGTTTCTCCAGGTGTCCGCCAAATCCAAAACGCATCGCTGAGAGCAGTTTGTCCTGGTAATCCGCATCGCCCCGAGATGCGAATCGCTCGTAAAGCGCGGTGGTCAAAACAGGAACCGGAACACCCTCGTCAATCGCCGCCTTGATCGTCCAGCGGCCTTCACCGGAATCGGAGACCCGACCGGCAAATTGTGTCAACTTCGGGTCCGTCGTCAGCGCGCTGGCCGTCAGGTCGAGCAGCCAGGACGCAATGACGCTGCCGCGGCGCCACACCTCGGCAACATCGGTCAGATTGAGATCGTATTGATAATGCTCCGGATTGCGTAGCGGTGTCGTTTCCGCGTCGACTTCGCTGCGCTCTTTCCCCGCATTCGCCGATTTCAAGACGCCCAACCCCTCGGCATAGGCGGCCATGATCGCGTATTCGATGCCGTTGTGAACCATTTTCACGAAATGGCCGGCGCCGTTGGGGCCGCAATGCAGGTAGCCTAGTTCGGCGGTGCCGCCAAGCTTCTCTCGACCCGGCGTTCGCGAAATACCGCCGAGCCCGGGCGCCAACGTGGCGAAAACCGGATCCAGATGCTCCACGACGTCCTTCTCGCCGCCGATCATCATGCAATAACCGCGTTCCAATCCCCATACCCCGCCGCTCGTGCCCACGTCAACGTAATGAATCCCTTTCGTTGCGAGTTCCCGGGCCCGGCGCATGTCGTCCACGTAATACGAATTGCCCCCGTCAATGAGGATGTCACCGGCCTCCAGCAGGGGCAACAGATTGGCAATCGAGGGATCTACCGCCGCCGCCGGGACCATCAGCCAGACAGCCCGCGGTTTGCTGAGTCGCTTCACCAAATCCACCAGCGCGGTGGCGCCGACGGCCTTCTCTTCAACCAGCTCCTTCACCGCCTCCGGTGAGCGGTCAAAGACCACGCATTGATGCCCGCCCTTCATGAGCCGCCGCACCATGTTGGCCCCCATCCGTCCCAGTCCAATCATTCCCAGTTGCCGGGTCGTCTTGGTTTTCATAATCGCGTCGTCCTATCGTTGAATTTGATTCACAGCATCCTGCAGTCGTTTCATGGCTGCGCTTATTCCCTGGCCCCCGTCGAACACTGCGGTTCCAGCCACCAGCACGTTTGCTCCGGCCGCCACGACCAGGGGAGCGGTTTCCGGATCGATTCCCCCGTCCACTTCCAGGTCACACTCGGGCTTGATCTGGTTGATCATCTGACGCAGACGCCTGATCTTGGGGAGAGTCGATCGGATAAAATGCTGGTGTCCGAAGCCCGGATTCACTGTCATGACGAGAACCTGATCCACATCGGACAGAATCTCTTCCAGCATGGTCGCCGGGGTGGCCGGGTTGATCACCACCCCGGCACGTTTGTCCGCGGCCTTAATGAGCTGCACGGTGCGATGCAGGTTGGGGTTGCCCTCCCAGTGCACCAGAAACGAGTCCGAACCCGCCTGACAGAACTCATCGAGGAACAGGTCGGGATTGGTAATCATCATGTGAATCTCCAGCGGCAGCCGTGTCACCTGCCGTAGCGCCTCGACAACGATCGAACCGAGTGAGATGTTCGGCACAAAATGCCCGTCCATCACATCGACATGGATGCGATCGGCCCCACACCGCTCCGCCTCCGTCACCTGCTCGCCCAATCGGGCGAAATCGGCCGCCAGGATTGACGGCGCCAGTTTGATCGTATTGTTCAAGGCTCATTCACCTGTGCGCGTCCGTTCAAAAACGCTCACAAACTCTTTATACCGATGCGCGATTACCTCAACCGCCGCTTCACGCGTGGACCTTCCCGCCCGGTAATTGACGAGCGGCTGCCAGAAATCCGTCCGGCCGACGGCAAAGCCGATGAACCCTTTCACCCCCGCCGCGATCTCCAGCCATTCATGAACTCTCTCGTCGTTCTCGCCGCGCCCGAGAATGATGCAGCCAACGTTGGACCGGCCATCCCGCTGCGCGACCCCCACGATCCGCTCGCAGTCCTCGCGACGATCGAGCCCTTCGACTTTCCACACATCCGGTTCGACCCCGGCTTCCTGAAGCTGCTGAATTGCCCGGACCATCAACGGTGGACGCAGTTCGAGGTCATAGGCTTTCTGCCCGCCCTTGAGCCGGTCGAGTTGCGCCTTCTCGGCCGGCACGAGCAACTCGAACATGAACCGGCTTGGGCTGTTGTTGCGCAGGTAGTCGGAAAGCTGTCGCAGTCGGGAAGCCTGCCGACGGTTCAGCTCCTCATCGCCCTCGGGATTGTACCGCACCAATACTTTGCAGAAATTCGGACGGACGGCTTCTATGTGTCGGGCAAAATCCGCGCCGTATTCAAAGTCGAATTCCTCCTGCCCGCTTTTCTCGGCGGGGCAGGCCGTCGTATATCCCTGCTTCGCCGCGTCGTGGAGGATGGCGGCGCCGAACTGTTCATCCACCAGAATGGCGGCCTTCTGTTTGGGCACCCCGCCAGCCACGGCAACACGGAAGCCGTCGTATATCACCTGCTTGGCGGCTGCGATTTCCGCCGTCTGTTCTGCCGTCAGGTCACCGTGCCAGCCGAACATCTTCGTCTCGAATGAACCCCGGTGGTCGAACGGCAGAACGTACAACGGTTGATTATAGCCAACGGTTTTCATGATGTTCCTTTCATCTTGCGGTAGCGACGAATCAGGTTGTTTGTCGAGCTGTCATGACCAAGCTTGGGCGTCGTCGGGTTTTCGAGTTCGGGAATGATACGTTGGGCGAGGACCTTGCCCAACTCGACGCCCCATTGGTCGAACGAATCGATGTTCCAGATCACGCCTTGCGTGAACACGCTGTGTTCGTAGAGTGCGACGAGCTTGCCGAGCGTCTCCGGGCTGAGCCTGTCGGCCAGGATGATGTTGGACGGTCGGTTGCCCTCGAACACCCGATGCGGCACGAGCCAGTCGGGCGTGCCCTCGGCCCTGACCTGCGCCGGCGTCTTGCCAAAAGCCAATGCCTCGGCCTGCGCAAACACGTTCGCCAACAGCATGTCATGGTGCCGTCCCACGGGCATCAGCGCCTGGCCAAACGCAATGAAGTCACACGGTATCAGACGCGTCCCCTGATGGATCAATTGGTAGAACGAGTGCTGGCCGTTTGTTCCCGGCTCGCCCCAGTAGATCGGACCAGTGTTACACTTGACCGTCTCCCCATCGACCATGACGTGCTTACCGTTGCTTTCCATCGTCAGTTGTTGCAGATACGCCGGGAACCGTTTCAGGTATTGTTCGTATGGCAACACCGCATCGGTCTGGGCTCCAAAGAAGTCGTTGTACCAAACCGACAGTAGGCCCATGAGCACCGGCAGGTTTCTGTCGAAGGGCGCGGTCCGGAAGTGTTCGTCCATTTTGTGGAAGCCAGCAAGCATCGCGCGGAAGTTGTCTGAACCAATGGCCAGCATGGTCGAAAGCCCAATGGCCGAGTCCATTGAATAGCGTCCTCCCACCCAATCCCAAAAGCCGAACATGTTCGCCGTGTCGATGCCGAACGCGGAGACCTTCTCAGCGTTGGTGGAGACTGCCACGAAATGCTTGGCGATGGCCGCCCGGTCACCACCCAGTCCCTTGACCAGCCACTCGCGCGCCGTTTCCGCGTTGGTCATCGTTTCCAATGTGGTGAATGTTTTCGAAGAGACGAGGAACAGCGTTTCGGCAGGGTCGAGGTCGCGAGTCGCTTCGACGAAATCGATTCCGTCCACGTTCGAGACAAAGCGGAATGTCATCGAACGTTCGCTGTAATATTTCAGCCCTTCGTAGGCCATTACCGGACCGAGGTCGGAGCCGCCGATGCCGATATTGACCACGTTCCTGACGCGCTTGCCGGTATGGCCCCTCCATTTGCCACTGCGGACCTGGCCCGAGAAATCGGCCATCCTGTCGAGTACGGCGTGGACTTCCGGCACCACGTTCTTGGCATCCACCCGAATGACGGCGTCCTTCGGCGCACGCAGTGCGATATGCAGCACGGCACGGTTTTCCGTCACGTTGATTTTCTCCCCCCGAAACATGGCGTCGATCCGTTCGCGCAGGCCGGACTCCTTCGCCAATTGGCCCAATAACTTCAACGCCTTGTCCGTGATGCGATTCTTGGAGTAATCCAAAAACAGTCCGGCGGCTTCGGCGGTGAACCGCTCGCCGCGTTTCGCGTCTTTGGCAAACAATTCGCGGATATGCAATTTCCCAGCCTTCTTGTGGTGCGCCGCAAGATCTCCCCATGCCTGACGTTGCGTGAGTGGTTTGACAATTCCTTTCATGTGATGATTCAGCTCCTTTGCCAACATCAAGTGGCACTGCTTGCGCGTCTCTTCAGGTGCGTTGTAGCACGTGTGGAATTATCAGCCGCTGCCCAAAGACGGAATCCGCCCCGGAAGGCGTTGGCGTTGTCACCGGCGCGGCATCCGGGCGGCAACTTCCTCAACTTGTGAACGTTGCCTCCTCCGAGCACCACTTCGTCCGGCTCGATGGCTGCCGCCAGCCGTTGAACCACATCCGCCACATGGCGCCGCCATTTCTTCTTGCCATATTTTTTCAGCCCCCGAATCCCAATGTAATCCTCGAAGGTAGCTTTCCGATACGGCAGATGCCCCAACTCGAGCGGCTCGACGATACCATTTGTGATCAGAGCGGACCCAAGACCAGTCCCCAGTCCCAAGAACAGCATCTTGCCGCGTTTGTAGCTTCC
>DATJWQ010000024.1:0-2725 GCA_035501175.1 Verrucomicrobiia bacterium
TATTCAACGCGTCCGACTCGGGCTGGCTGGCGGTCGACGGACGACAAATCTTCGAGCAAACCATCGCGAAACGGATGTCGTGGACCGTCACGTTTCGGGGAACCGCCCTCGGTCCGTTGTTCAGCATTGACCCAGAGACGCCGGCGGCGGACGAATGGTTTGTTCGCGATCGGGTGCTTGACCTCGTCCCCGGCCAGCAAATTCCGCGCGTAGGGAATTCGACTGGTGGTTTTGGCGGCTGGTGTGACCCCCCCCGTGATCGCCCCTTGGTTCTCACCACTGGCCTCGCGTTCAAAGATCCCGTGGGATGGGCCGTGATCGTGCCGGGGCTCGCCCTGATCGACTCTCTCCTCCCTGCGTTCAAGAGGGCCACCGGCGCGGCGTTTACTTGTCTTGCGGATGGAGTCCAAACCGTGCCATTTCCGTATTCCGTACGCGACCTGCGCCTCGTCGGCGCATATCGCAACCGAGCCGGGAGGACGCTCATTGGCGTGGAGATCGACCCTGCCAAGAATTCATGCGACGGACAACCAGGAATCGGGTTCAGGCCGCATTGGTTCCTGATGGAGCCGGTACCTGTGCAGATCGGCGAAGACCTCGAGCTCGTGGATATTGGAGACTACAACGGTGACGGAGCCAGCGACTTCATCTTCTTACATAGTACCTACGATGAAGACGGGTACACCCTCTTTTCGGATGACTTCAAGAAACGACTTGAGGTGCGCTGGATCTACCACTGAGCCTGGAGACCAGCTCCCCGTCGTCCGGCGGTGATGTCGCCCACGCGCCGCTGGGGAGGTTGATGCCGCCGGCGCGCAGCATCCTGCTGACGACGCCGGCGGCCACGGGCTTCGCGAACAGGAACCCCTGCCCGAACCCACACCCCAGCGCGATCAGTTGCTCGAGCTGATTGGCGTGCGCTACTCCCTCGGCGATGGTCCGAAAGGCAGTTTTCCCCAAGCGATGCGGAGAACTTGCTCGAGCTCGATCCTGGGAAGGGTGTGATGAATGCAGTTTTCAATGTAAAAAGAAGTCACCTTCGCATTCCGACAACTGGCGCAAAGACTAGCAAGGGAATGACGCAATTGCGGACGACTGGTGATCTCGTGTTGGGCGCTGGCTGATTCATAATCACAATCATCCGCTAAACGACCACCGATGGCCAAGAATTATCGGGAGATGGAACGGTTTCACCGGGGAGACGCGGTTAGGGTGATGGGACTTCGTGACCTCTAGCAGGGTGTTGAAAAAGGATGGAAGCGCGGTAGGGGACCGCTTGATATTGAGAGTTGTAGCATATATGTTATAGCATTCCCTAGCACGGGGTTAGCCCTCATGCGCGGCCAACGGTCTCCGCAGCACGCCATGTTCATCGTCCGATCGATGGACGAACGCATTGCCCTGGACCACCCGATCCGGACGGTCCGACGCCTGGTCGATGAGGCCTTGGCCGAACTCTCCCCGCAGTTCACCGCCTTGTACGCCCCGATGGGCCGGCCCTCGATCCCCCCCGAGCAGTTGCTGCGCGCGCTCCTGCTCCAGATCCTCTACTCGATCCGGAGTGAACGGCAACTCATTGAACAGCTGGACTTTAATCTCTTGTTTCGCTGGTTCGTCGGGCTGGGGGCGGACGACCCGGTCTGGGATCCCTCGACGTTCAGTAAGAATCGCGAGCGGCTGGAACGGGCGGACGTCGCCACCGCCTTCTTCGCGGCCGTGGTCGGCTTGGCCGACGCCCATGGCTTCCTCTCGCATGACCACTTCACCGTGGACGGGACGTTGCTCGAGGCGGCCGCGAGTATGAAGAGTGTGCGGCGCAAAGCGGACCCGCCAGACGACGGCCCCTCCGAGGGCGGGAAGAATCCGACGGTCAATTTTCACGGCGAGCGGCGCTCGAACGCCAGCCACGCGTCGACGACCGATCCCGATGCCCGATTGGCGCGCAAAGGCGACGGCAAAGAAACGAAGCTGTGTCATCTTGCGAGCACGGCCACCGAGAATCGGCATGGCCTCATCGTGGCCACGGACGTGCGTCCGCCTGACGGCAGCGCGGAAGTGGAAGCCGGCATTGATCTGCTGCGTACATTGGCCACGCCTGCCCAATCGACGAAGACGGTCGGGGCCGACAAAGGGTACGACCAGGCCCCGTTTGTCGAGCGCGCGCGGGCGCTGGGGTTTACGCCGCATGTCGCGCAGAAGAAGAAAGGCAGCGCGATCGATGGGCGCACGACCATGCGGGCGGGGTATGCGGTGAGTCAACGGAAGCGGAAGCTGATCGAACAGAACTTCGGATGGAGCAAGGTCGTGGGCTTGTTGCGCAAATTACGCCATCGCGGACAACGACGCGTCGCTGCCATCTTCACCCTGACGTGCGCCGCGTTCAACCTCATTCGTCTCCGAACGCTCTTAACCGACGTGTCTCCGTGACGGCCGGCAGGGCGAAGGGGGCGGCCCAATGACGCGGAAACCCGGGCGAAAATGACCAAACTCGACCTCCTGTTGGCCATTGCCACTCCTTTGGCCTGTTCTCGAACCGCTGTCACCTCGCAATTCGCTCGTTTTTCAACGCCCTGCTAGTGTTAGCGCGCGGGCGATGCGGGCGGTCTCTTGATACAGGCCCATGAGGATGCGATGCAGCACGAGGCGTCCATCGGCGGCCCCAGGGGCTAGCGGGGTGCGGAGGCGGGGCGTTCAACCAGCGTTCACGCGACGTACCACAGTTCGA
>DATJWQ010000025.1:0-166035 GCA_035501175.1 Verrucomicrobiia bacterium
CGTCAATGACGCCTCCACCGATCGCACGACCGACGTCCTCAACACACTCCCTAAAGACGACAGCCTCAAAATCTTTACCCACCCATTCAATCGCGGCAAAGGCGCCGCCCTGCGCACCGCCCTCGAACACGCCACCGGCGACATCATCCTGATTCAGGATGCCGACCTCGAGTACGACCCGTCGGACTACCCCAACCTCCTCCGGCCAATCCTCGATAAGCGCGCCGACGTCGTCTACGGCTCGCGTTTCGCCGGCGGCACACATCGCGTGCTGCTGTTCTGGCATTACATGGCCAACCGCTTGCTCACGCTCTTGTCGAATATGCTCTGCAACCTCAACCTCACCGACATGGAAACCTGCTACAAGGTCTTCCGCCGTCAGTGCCTCGAGGGTATGAAGCTCACCTCCGACCGCTTCGGCATCGAACCCGAATTGACCGCCAAGCTCGCCCGCCGCCATTTCCGCTTCTACGAAACCGGCATCAACTACTCCGGCCGCGACTACTCCGAAGGCAAAAAAATCAACTGGAAAGACGGCCTCGCCGCCCTCTGGTTCATCTTCCGCTACCGATTCTTCGATTAGTGGAAGGTCGTGCGCATCCATTCAGCCACGGTCCTCCGATAATCCTCCGGCATATCCGCCCAATAGCCTCCGTGTCCGCCGTTTGGGAAGATGTGGCACTCCGCCGTGCCACGCATCGCCGCCGCTACACGATGCGCTTCCGCCGGCCAAACCCAGGGATCGCGCTCGCCATCGAGCACCAGCGCGGGACAGGTGACCACCTTCGCATATTCGGCAGGGTTGTGCCGGAATGCATTGAACCCATGCTGCACGCCGCCCAAAAACACCAGTAGCTCCGCAAACGGAAACGCCGGCAGGCCCATCGCATGATACCGATGACTGACCGTCCGAAGCAGGTTATCAAACGCGCATTCCAATACGATCCCATCCGGCCGCACATCCTCAACCGCAACGGCCCGCAGCACCGCCGCCGCGCCCATCGACGTCCCGTACAAAATCAAGGGCCGCTCGGGCCACTCGTGCCGCGCCCACGTCGCTGCCGCCGCCACGTCCATCGCCTCGTCCCATCCGAGTGTCGTAACCATCCCATCCGATCCACCCGAACCGCGAAAATCCACCAGGATGGTTCTCACGCCGAGTTCACGCAGCGCCCGCGCCTCGCCGAGCATCCCCGACTTCGCCGACACATGCCCGTGAAACAATACCGCGACCATGCGGTTCGTCTCCGCCGGAATGTCCCAGGCTTCCAGCTTCACCCCGTCACGCGCCGAGAAATGAACCGTCCGACTTGGCTGCGGATCGTCCGGACCGACCGGGTCGCACTTCGGGCGCGGAAGTGTCACCCCGGTGGCCAGCACCCCAATCTTCTCGATGACGCTCAGCTTGAGCGGCGATCCGGTGCCTCGTCTCGCCGCCTGGAAATGTGTCATGCGCCACGCATGGAAAAAGGCCATGGCGTTTAGGGCCACAAAAAGACCACACGCCAGGACGACAACAATCCTGAAAAGCCGTCGCTTCACGTTTTGTAAGAGAATGTTCGCAGTCGTTCCACAACCTTCGCCAGTGCTTCGAGGATTTGCTCAACCTCATCGGCGGTATTGTTCTTGCCAAACGAAAAACGCACCGCCGCCCGCGACAGCTCGTGCGATAACCCCATCGCCTTCAGAACATGCGACGGCTCCAGCGACCCTACCGCGCACGCCGACCCGCTCGATACCGCCACGCCTTCCAGATCAAGCCCGAGTAACAGACCCTCCTCCTCGCACCCCGCAAAACTGAAATTGATCGTGTTGCCGATCCGCAGTTTCGCATGCCCGTTGCGATGTGCCCCCGCGATCCGCTTGCCAATCTCTTCGCCGAGCTTTTCGGTGAGCCCGAACAGCCGACATTGCTCCTCCCCCATCGTCGCCGTCGCCAGCTCCGCCGCCGTCGCCAGCCCGACGATCCCCGCCACGTTCTCCGTCCCCGCGCGCCGGTCGTTCTCGTGGCTGCCGCCGAATAACAACGGATCAACCTTCGTCCCGCGCCGAACATACAACACGCCCGCACCTTTCGGCCCGTAAAACTTGTGCGCCGCGATCGACAGCAAATCCACTCCCCAATCACCCACATTCACCGGCATCTTGCCGAACGATTGCACCGCGTCGGTGTGAAACGTCACGCCCTGCTCGCGGCAAATCCCCGCCAGTTCCTTCACGGGCTGTATCGTCCCGGTCTCGTTGTTTGCCGACATCACCGACACCAGCACCGTGTCCTTGCGGATCGCTTTCCGCAGGTCCTCGGGATCGACAAGACAATCACCGCTCACCGGCAGGTACGTCACCTCGCACTCACCCGTCTTCTCCAGGTGCTGACACGCATGCAGCACGGCGTGATGCTCGATGCTGCTGGTGACAATATGCCGGCCCTTCTTGCGCAACGCCCGCGCCACGCCGAACACCGCCATGTTGTCCGCCTCGGTGCCGCCCCCGGTGAAAACAATCTCACCCTCCTGCGCGCCCAGCCGCTTCGCCACGCGCACCCGCGCATCATCCACCGCCGCCCGCGCTTCCCGCCCGAACACATGCACACTGCTCGCGTTGCCGAAATGCTCCCGCAGATACGGCAGCATCGCCTCCAACACCGCCGGGTCCAGCGGCGTGGTCGCATTGTGGTCGGCGTAGATGCGTTTCATGCTGGTGTAGCGGCGCTTCTGTGAAGCGCCGAGGAAATGCATTCGCGCTTCATGAGGACGTGGTCCCGTCTTCTAAATCCCCGCCCCGTGCGCGTGGCCGATCATCCGGCCATGGTCCGCCGCGGCGCTCTTCATCAACGTCTTGCCGCCCTCCTGATACACCATCGTGTGCGCCGGCACCGAGTCCAGCAACCACACGTTCCCTCCAATGATCGATCCCTGGCCGATCGTCACGTCGCCCAGAATCGTCGCCCCCGCATAAATCGTCACGTCATCCTCGATGTTCGGATGTCGTTTGATGCCCTTGACCACCCGCCCCTTCGCGTCCTTCGGGAAACTCTTCGCGCCCAGCGTCACGCCCTGGTAAATCTTCACCCGCCGGCCAATCACGCTCGTCTCGCCCACCACCACCCCCGTGCCGTGATCGATGAAAAAGCTCGGCCCGATCGTCGCCCCGGGATGAATGTCGATCCCCGTCTTGTTGTGCGCCCATTCCGTCATGATCCGCGGAATCAACGCCACGTGCTTGCCGTACAGCAAATGCGCCATCCGTTGCACCGCGATCGCCTCGATCCCCGGATACGCCAGAATAATCTCCTCATTGCTGATCGCCGCGGGATCGCCTTCATACGCCGCCGTCACGTCCGTCTGCAATACCGCCCGCACGCCCGGCAGCTCGTTCAGAAACTCCTGCGTCACCCGCGCCGCCGTCCCCGCCAGATCGTTCTTGTCGCACTCGTCGCACGGCCGATACTCCAGGCTCCGATGAATCTCGTTCTCCAGCCGCCGCGCCAGCGACGACACCAGCTCCGACGTGTATTCCGTCAGTTGATTGGAATGAATCGGGTCCTTGTCGTAAAACCCGGGAAACACCACCCGCAGCAAATCCTGCGCGATCTCCACCACCGCCTCCCGCGACGGCAGGTTCACCCCGTCCAGATGATTGATCCCTCCATATTTATGGAAGGAATCCACCAGACCCTCGACTATCTGCGCCAGCTTCTTTGGCATAACGGCTCCAATCTACGCTCCAAACCCTCCCTTTTCACGCCAATAGTTCATGGAGAGCGCGACTCCCGTCGAACCGTTCTTCAATAGGCTTCTCCATGGTTCTTAGCCTTCATTTTGGCTTCATTTCACCCTCAAATTGGCTTCGTTTTGGCCGAACGAAGCCAAACGAAGCCAAGTGACAAAATGTCTCACTTCGCATCCCAATCATTTGCATTTCAACCACATACATAATCACAAGCGCCCAGGAAAATTGGCTTCGTTTCGCAGATTATACCCCCCCTCCATCGTCCCTCCCCGCCGCGCCCCGCCGTTGTAGCCGCGGGCGTTGACCGCGGGGTCCGAACCCGCCGCTTTGCCGTCGACCGGGTCCCCTCTCCCTTCGAAAGGGGAGCCGAGTCCGCGAGACGCGAGCATGTCGTGCCCAGCTCGCAAAGGGTTAGGGTGAGGGTTTTCCCATCCGCCCTGCCGTTGGCCGTCGTACCACTCGCCCATGCCGCGTTTCGTGCGCGCTTGTCCGCCTTGGGCGGGTTCGTGTCCATCTCTCACGCCGCAACCTTAACCCACAATAAAAGAAATAATACCGACATCTACCTTGAGTACTTGTCTGAATTATTCCGGGGACGGCTGGCTTTACCTCCACTTGGACGAGGGGTAAACATGGTACCCGTTAACCACGTTCACCACCGACACGATTCGCTGCCATGCGGATCGCATTCGTGTCGCGCTGTGATGCCCACCGGCTTTGCCTCGTGCAGCCCTGCATCGGTAACCAAAATGCCACCGACCGTGCTGCCGACAAACCCCAATCGCCCCCAGTGGGCGCAGCCAGGAGTATAGCGCTTGCCCATACAGATTGGCTGTCCCGCGAGGATTGTCCCGCCAGTTTGCGAGTCCAAGATCAGACATGTTATGCCTGATAGGTAGATACTCTTGCCGTCCGGACTCCAAGAGGGATCGATGCCGCCATGCCACCCTTTTCGCGTATCCGCGGGGTTCGGGAGTACATGCGGGCTAGTCCCATCTGCACTCATAAGCCACAACCCGCCTTTCGTTCTACTGATTACTATGTATGCAATCTTGGTTCCATCAGGAGACACACGCGGTTCGCCGTCTGCAGGTCCGTCGGTAAGATAAGTGGTATTGCTCCCGTGGCTGTCGCACCTTGCAATTCGTGCAGCGTTCGTGCTGCCGCGGAGCGACTCGCAGTAGACAATCCACTGACCATCCGGCGTCCAACTCGGGCTCGAGGCAGTCCTCAGGTAGCCATTGACCATCGAGGGAGTGATGAGGTGACGGAGGCCGGTTCCGTCGAGATTCACCGTCCACAGCCCGGTCACGTCGCTGCCGGCATATGTAATGGACAACGCGATTTTGCGGGTCTTGGCATTGACATCCATCCACGTGGTCTGGCCTTGAGTGTCAATCGGGTAGTTGGGATTATGCCAGAGTTCCTTGATCTCGGTCTTCTCGCTGCCATCCGGCTTCATCTGGCAGAGGTAAATCCTGATGCCGTTCGGTCCTCCGACCTGCTTCAGGAAATAAATCTCCTCCTGGCTCTCATCAAACTTCGGCTTCTCGCCCGCCTTGCTCGGCAGCGTCATCGCCGGGCCCCAATCGGCGCAGAGATACTCAACGGTATACATCTCCGCACCGAAGCCGGCTGTTGAGAAAACAGTTAGGCAAACGATAAGAAAGAAACTCCTCGACACACTCAGAGCGAACCACCGCCGCATCATTTTCCCGTGCCTTTCTTCATTCGCGCCCGCTTTGCTCATTGTGCCTTGGCGCACACCCCAGTATAATCCTGCCGATGCCCCGACAACCATCCCAATTGGCGACGGCCCAGCCCGTTGCCTTCCGCCGCCGGCTCGGACTCCTGGCCGTCCAGCTCATCATCGCCCAGGTTCTGTACCTCGCCCTCGGCCTCTACCTGCTCTACACGGGGTTCGCCGCTTCCACCAATCCCCCAACACGAGCGCTGTTTACCATCGGCGCGTTCGCGTTCGGAATACTCGGCGTGAGCGCGTCGTTCCTCCTCGTCAAGGTCCTGGCGCGACGACAACCTCCCGGCACCACCTTCCCCAACCTCGCCGCCGAACTCCTCCGCCGGTTCTTCATCGGATTCGCCCTGTCGGAAATCGCCGCCCTCGCCGGGATGCTCGTCTTCTTTCTCTTCGCCGACATCGCAACCCTGACCGTCCTCGTCGTGGTGTCCTGCGTCGCCATCGCCGCGCATTACGTGCGCACGCGCAAGATCGTGGACGACTTCGAACGGTCATCGCGTTGAGCGGACGCCTTCGCCATCCGCGCAACCTACGCCACCACCCGTTGCTCCGTCGCCACGGGATGCGGATCGAGCGGATAATTCCGTTCCCGCCACGCGTCGATCCCGCCCAATAACGGACGGATCCGCGTGATGCCCCGTTTCCGCAACTGGATCGCGACGCGCGCCGCGGTCGCTTCGTTCGGGCAGGAACAATACACCACCACGTCCCGATCGCGCGGAATCTCCTGATGCCGCGCCTCAATCTCTCGCGGGTGAATGTGCTGTGCCCCGATGATCACGGTGGGATTCTCTTCGAGATCCAGATCCGAGCGAAGGTCCACCACGAACACGTTTTCCTTCGCTTCTTGCATCCGCCGCAACTCGTCCACGGTGATGCGGCCGATGCGCAGTTCATGGAGTACCCGTTGACGTTGCAGGTATTTCCAGCCGATGTAGATCATCAGCAGCAGCAGGACGACGAGGATTGCCTCCCGTCCCATGCCGCCAAGAAAGGCCAGTACCGGCTCCAACTGGTTGCTGAAGAAATACCCCAGCAGCAGGAAAACACCCGTGTACAGCGCCGAGGCCACCCCGTCATAAACAAGAAACCGCCGCGGGCTCACGCCAAAAATCCCCGCCAACGGCGGCGCCACCGTGCCCAACCCCGGCACGAATTTCCCCGCGAGCACCGCTTTCATGCCGTACTTGGTAAACACATCCTCCGTCCGCCGCACGCAGGTGTCCGGTTCCAGGGAAATCCGACAAAGCAACTTGAGCACGCTGCTCCCGCGCCGACGCCCGGTCTCAAACCAAATCGCGTCCGCCACCATCGACCCGACTACCGCCGACAGCAGCAACATCCCGAAATTCAATTTGCCCGCGCCCGCCAGCGTCCCCGCCGCGAGCAGAAACGGCGCCCCGGGCAGCGGCAGCCCGATCTGCTCGACGAAAATAACCGCCAACAAGATCAGCGCCCCGTGCTGCGCCATCTGGCTCAGAACCCGATCCATTCACTTCTGATGCTCGACCCCGCGCGGGCTATTCAGAAAATCGACATGCCCTCGCCGGGACGAGCCTGATTGGCGTCGCTCGCTCGGGGAGGCTATTCCAGAATCTGCCGAATCGGGTGTCCGTCTGTCTCTTTCAGATCGAGTCCGAGAAGCTCGGCAATCGTGGGTGCCACGTCCACCAGCCGCGTGCCCGTAATCACCACGCCCGGCTTGATGCCGCGGCCCGACGCGATCAACCCCGTCTGAAGACCTTGTTTCGTCGGCAGATAGCCGTGATTCCCCTGCAGCGTCGCCGGACGGAAGAAATTGCCCGTTGCCACTCCCGAAAACATGACGCCCAGTTCTCCCTCCAGGTAGAACGCCGCGTCCCGCGGCCCGCCCAGCGCCACGAGCTCCGGCTTCTCCACAATCCGATACAACCGGTTGCTCGAGGCGTCCAACTCATGCTCCTCCAACAGCGCATGCACCTTCTGCAACGTCGCCGTGTCTTTTGGATCACGGATGTATACCGCCGCCGAACCTCCCGTGTGCTGCGTGAACGCCTTCCAGTCCGTCACCTTTTTCCCATCCAGCGTAATCAATCCCGCCTGCGCCAACAGCACGTTGGGCGCGATCATCCGATGAATGTCCGCAAAGCCGTGGTCGCCGAGCACGATGAATGTCGTGCGGTCGTACATGCCGGCCTTTTTCGTGGCCTCAATAATATCGTGGATGTGTCCGTCGATCGTATGCAGGATGTCGGGCAGATTCGGATTGGATCGCCCGGCAATGTGCTGCGCATGGTCCGATTCAATGAAGTGCACCAACAGCAGGTTCGGTCGGTGTCGCTGAATGATGTCGATCGCGGTGGCGGCAATCAAGTTGTCCCATTTCCCCGTGCCCATTTCGCCGGCATTGGTGATCGACCCCGCCACGGCTTCAATCTCGGGCAGGAGTCCCGGCGTGGTGTACTGCCGAAACTTTTCGAACCCGCTCGGCCGGGTCGTAAACTCGGGAAACTCCCAATCAATGGACTTCGATCCCGCCGAGACCGGCCAGGAAACCGCCCCAACGGTCAATCCCGCCGCGTGCGCCGCGTCCCAGATCGCCGGCACCTGCATGTCGCTGGCGTACCAGAACCACCGCGGTTCCGCCGCCAGCGGATCGAACACCTCATTGGCCGTGATTCCGCTGCGCGCCGGATAGTCTCCCGTGACCATCGCCGTATGGCCGGGATACGTGAACGACGGATACGGCGGATAAACGGTCCTGGCGTAACTGCCGGCGTGCATCAGTTCGGACAATGTCTGCGTGCCCACCGACAGCTCGCTGGGCAGATAAAATTCGGGCCGCATCCCATCAATGGTAATCATCACCACGTGATTGCTGCTGACGGGAGTGGCCGCTTCGACCCCACTCCCGACGAGGCCGCCAAGAACCACACAGAACCACACAAGCACACGCCGCCAACCACGCTGCTTCTGCCCTCGCGACTTGATGAAACGTGCTTTGATGCTCGTCATGAAGTTAATCCTCCGGAAGCTGGATAGCTGCTAATAGAACACCGAGCGCTTTGCGAGTTCAGAATCCCATCGGCAAAGCCTATTTCCCCAGATGCTTTTCCAGGCAGGCAATCAAATCATCGAACTTGACCGGCTTGGCCAGAAACGTGCGCCCGCCAATGTCGCTGCCGGTCGGTTCCGCCTCTTGCTTGGTCACGATCGCCGACAGAAATACAATCGGCACCTTGCCCAGACGGCTGTCTTCCTCGATCTTCGATGCCACGTCGCCTCCATCCCGCCCGGGCATCATGACATCCAGCAGAATCAGGTCGGGCTGGAATTCGGCGGCCGCCTTGACCGCATTCTCGCTCGAGTTCTCCGCCCGCACCAGGTAGCGGTTCGTCGCTTCGAGATTCCTCTTGAGCATGCGGGTCACCCCGGGCTCGTCGTCCACCACCAGGATTTTCCTCTTCACATGCTCATCTCCTGCTCGATACGGGGAACTTGATCGTCACGGCGGCGCCACGCACCGCTCGCCGATTCCCAATTCTAATCGTCCCCCGGTGCATCTCAATGATATTCCGTGACACGGACAACCCCAGCCCCGTCCCCGAGCCAACCCCCTTCGTCGTGAAGAACGGCTCGAACATCCGCTCCAGCTTGTCCTCGGGTATGCCGTTCCCCGTATCCTCAATCTCCACCACCACGCCCCCACCGTCAACATCCGGACCTTCCGCCGCCTCCATCCCGAGAAACGTCTTCACCGACAATGTCCCGCCATCTCCCATCGCCTGGATCGCGTTCATAAATACATTAATCAACACCTGCTTCACCTTCCCCGAATCCAGATCGACCTTCGGCAGGTCGTCCGCGAGGTCCTTCTCCAGCGTCACGTGCGCCTTCGTCAGCTCGTGCTTGACCAGCACCAGCGATTCTTCCACCACCCAGTTCAAATCGGTTGCCACCAGTGTCAACGGCTCGGATCGCGAGAAATTCAGCAGCCCCTTGATCACCGCGTCCGCTCGATCCACCGCGTCCGCCATGTCCTGGATCGTTTCCACGGTGTCCCGGGTTGTGGCTGCGGTCGTCGCGCGCGTCAGGTAGTCCACCCCCAACTGAATCACGGCCAGCGGATTCTTCACCTCGTGCGCCACGCCCGCCGCCAGACGCCCCACGGACTCCAGTTTCGCCGTCTGGATCAGCTTCATCTGCGCGCTCTTGAGTTCTTCGTGCGTGCGCAACAGCTCGCGGTGCGCCTGCCGCAGACGCTTGATCTGCCCGTTGAGAAAATTCGAAACCAACCCGCCAAACCCGCCGACCAATACGAAGAATAAAATCCGAAACATCCAGCTTGACGGCGTTTGCCTCAATCCGGCCGCCACGTCCATCGGCATGAACGGGCCAATCGCCAGCCCCGCCGCCAGCCCCGCCGCAATCCCGCCGAAAACCCCAAAGGCCGCCCCCGCCAACAGGATCGGCAGATACATCAGGTGCAGCCACGCAAATCCCGTCCCGCCAGTCTCGTAAACCAGTCCCGTGACCGCCGCGATGATCACCACAACGGCAACGCCCACCACCGCCGCCTGCCGCGGACTCGGCTGCAGCCACCGCCCCAGCCAGTTGCTCTCCTCTTCGCTGACCTGCATCGCCATCTCCGTCGCTGATCGTACCCCACGTGTCTCGCGTTGCATATCACTCTTTCGCCCCGCCGCGCATTCTGTCAGCGACGGGCGCGCCCTACGACCGCCGCCTTGCCGTGGCTCACTGCCCCCTCACCCGCATCCTCACACCATACAACGAACTTCTCGCCGCGATGAACAGCGTCTGCCGGTCCTTGCCCCCAAACGCAAGACTCGTCGGACGCTCCGGCACTTCGATCGAATCGATCTGTTTGCCCGCCGGGTCGTACACGAAGATGTTTCCCGCGCAGACGTACACATTCCCCTTCTCATCAACCGCCACGCCCGCTTCGCCTTCCTCCGCAAACAACTTCGGATCACCCAACGAGCCGTCCACGTTGACCGCAAACGACCACGTCTTCTGCCCGAATTCATCCGCCACGTAAAACCGCCGATCCGCCGCAGCCGGCGCCAGCCCGTACACCCGCGCGAGATCGTTCGTCGCGAAGAACATCCGATTCGTGCTCGTCGCCTGCGGCTTCTCCGTCGCCGGAATAAACGTCGTTCCGTCCGGCGACACGTATTGAAACGGCGCGGCATTCGTGTTCGCACGGATAAAATCATGCGCGTCCCGCCACCGGCTCACCGGCACAATCGCCGTCATCCCCGGACGATCTGTCCTCGCCGCCGGCTCCAACACCGTCAATTCATCCTCCTGCGCCTCCGGCCAAAACGCGCAAACCGCCAGCGACCTCGTCACGACGAGCACATTGCCCGATTTGTCAAACGCCAGCGCCACCGGATCCAGCGGGTTGTCGCGAACCATTGTCAGCTCACGCTTCTCCGGCGACCACCGGTAAATCCGACTCCACCGCGCATCAACAAACCAGACATCCCCTGCCGCATCGACCGCGGTGCCATCAATATTATTGAATCCGCCGACGAGCTTTTCGACCTTTGCCCCGCGCGCCAGCACCGGCGATTCATGCGCGGGCTGTCGATTCGGTGCGCCGCCCGAAATGGTCAGCGAGGCAATCTCTCGCGTCCGAATCCACGCATCATGCGTTTCGTCATAAATCGTGTTGTCGAAATTGAGCTTGCTCGGGCCGTATACGTGGACGTTGCGGAACCGAATGTCCTTCGACGCTTTGATTTTCACCGCATACGGGAACGGCGAGTACACGCTGCCGACGCGATACAAATACAGGTTCGCCAACGTGATGTTGCTGCAGTTCTCCATCTCCAACGGCAAATCGTTCGGGCCCTCCGCGCGTTCGATCTCGGTCTGCAACGCGCAAATCTGCCAGTTGGATACATTCCGCAGTTTGACCTCGTTGCGAACGTGATGCTCGCTCGACATCGCGTACACACGCCCGGCCGTTGCCGTGTCCGATACATACATCCCGCATTGCGCAAACGTGCTCGGCGTCCAGATGTCCTTGAACGTCCCGCCGCCGCCATGCGTCACCCACAAACTGTAGTACTCCGAGTCCCATCGCCGTCCCGGCTCGCGATCGCCCGTGCGATCGGCGTTGTACGGCCGCATCCGCGTCCCATCCGGATTGAACATCCCGTGCCCGCCAAGAAATCGGACGTCGTTCATCAGCGAATCGCTCCCCGCCATCCACTTCGTCCCCACCGCCCGCGGATTAATCCCGCCCGTATCAATCCCAATCCCCGTCACGATGTTCGACCCGCCCCGTGGCGCTTCCAGCAACGGTTTCGGCGCCCCGACGCCTTGAAACGCCGGCGTCCTATCCGTCAAAACAATCTGCGTCGCAATCGGACTGAGCCCGATCAATATCGTGTCGGGCTTCAGCACAATCGTATCCGTCACGCAATATCTGCCGCTCGGCAGATAAACCGCGCGGTGGCGGGCGATCGCCTCCCGCAACGCCGCCGTGTCATCCGTCACGCCATCGCCCGCCGCGCCCATCGCCGCGACGTTGTGCCATGTCTCCATCGGTGGCAACGCGGGAATGTCCGACGGAACCGGCTCCGGCATCGCATCCAACTTCACCGCATCATACGTCGTCTTGATCTCCGGTGTGCCGCCGATGTCCGCAATATGCAATCCGTGCGTGAACGTCTTGACCCCATAGATCTCCCCCACTCCCGCAATCGTCCTCCTGCTCTCGCGAAACTTCGCCAACACCGGCACACGCGCACACGCCACATTTTCCAGATTGATCTCCGTCCGCGCGTTGTTCTCGTCACTGATGATCAGCGCCGGCCCCGTGACGCCCTCGAACCGCGAATCCTTCATCCATAATTCTTCCGCCCGATTCTCCCGCACCTCAATGATCGTCGGCACATTCTTGAACTGGTTCCGAATGATCGTGAGCCCGCCCTCTTCTGTCTCGATCGCCGCTTTGCGCTGTCCCTCGAATGTCGAATCGATCAGCAGAAACGGCCAACTCGGCGACGGTTTGTGCATCGTGATGCCAAAGTCGCCGCCATAAAAATGCACGTCCTCGCATTCGTTCCCGATTTCCTCCACGCCCGCCCGGCCCGCGCCGATCCGAAAATCCATGTGCGCGAGAAAACAATGCTGCGCCCAATGCGCCCGCACACATACCGCCGACGGGTTGCCGGATAAGATCTCCATGTCGATGTTGCTGATCCCACTGTAGAATGTGCCCGGATTCGCGTCGCGCACCGGGCGGTCATCCGCCGGCCGGTCGCTCACGAAATGGATCATGTATTTGTTGGTCGAACCCTGATAGCCGGGGGTCTTCTCGCCGAGCACAAACACCGGCCGCTTCGCGCCGTAACCGATCAAGCGAATTCCCGCCCACACCTGCACGGTCTTTCCCAGCCGGTACGTTCCTTCGGGGATGAACACGATCCCTTGGTGCGTCGTTTCCTGGACTCTGTCGATTGCCCGCTGCAACGCGTCCGCGTCATCCCCCACGCCATCCGCATGCACGGGGAAATCATTCGTCGTCAGGTACGCCGCCTTCGGATCATCCAGCCGCAACAGATAAAACGACGCCGCCCGTAGCGGTGTAATAGACAATAAGGTGGAGGCAATCACGGAAATCAGTCTCAAGCTCCGGTTCATACTTGAAAGGTATCGCCAGACTAGCGACGGCCCCGTACCAGGTCAATCAGCCTCTGCAAAACCGACGCGTGAGCTGCGTGCTTCGTGCCTTCGTCGTGAATCCGGATCACACAAACCGCGACGCGACCTCGTCCGCAAACAAAATCCCGCGCTTCGTAGGCTGCAATCGATCGTGGCTCCATTGCACCAAATCGGCGGACAGCAACTCCGCAATCTGTTTATCCCACCGGCCCCGGAGCAGTTCGGCCGGCACGCCCGCGTTCATCCGCATCCCGAACGCCGCGCGCTCCGCCGCCCGCAGTTGCGGCGTGAGCGGTTCCTCGTAAGCCAAAGCTCGTTCGCCATTCCGCATCGCCGTGACGTAACGATCGGTGTCCGGCGCGTTCTGCCAGCGTTTGTCGCCCACGGTCGAACACGCGCTCGGGCCGAGCCCGACATAGTCTTTGCCCTCCCAATACGCGATGTTGTGCGCGCACTCTTTCCCGGGCCGGGCGAAATTACTGATCTCATATTGTTTGTAGCCCGCGCCGGTCAGCATCTCGATCCCCGTCTCGTACATCGCCAGTTCGAGATCGTCATCGGGCTTGATCAATCCCTTCTGCAACAACGACCAGAACACCGTGTCCTCCTCCAGGATCAGGCAGTAGGTCGACAGATGCTCCGGCCCAAGCTCGATGGCCTTGGCCAGCGTCTTCTTCCAATGCTCCATCGTCTGGCCCGGCAATCCGAAAATCAGATCGAGATTGATGTTCTCGAAACCGGCGTCCCGCAGCCGCTCGTACGACTTGATTGCGCCCGTGACCGAGTGCACCCGCCCGATCCTGTCCAACAACTCGTCATCGAGCGCTTGCACGCCCATCGAAATCCGGTTCACCCCGAATTCGCGAAACAACGTCGCCTTATCGACCGATACGGTGGACGGATTGCACTCGATGGTCCATTCGGTAACGCCGCGGCTGAACTCCTTCTCGCCAATCGCTTCCAGAATGCGGCGCATCAGCGGCGTGGGCAGCAGACTCGGCGTGCCGCCGCCAAAGAAAATCGTCTGGAGTACGAGTTGCGAAGCGCACGGCTGGAGTTCCATCAGCAAAGCGTCGACGTAATCCTCCATCTTGCCGGCGCTGCCCGCCTCGGAGTAAAACGCGCAGTAGTTGCACTTCGCGGCACAGAAGGGGACATGCACGTACAGGTGCTCGACTTTGTCGGGCTGAATTCCCATACTCACCAGCCAGAATACTACCAAACTCCATGGGCCGAGACAAACCTCAAATCATCCTCGCCAGCGCCTCGCCGCGCCGTGAACAATTGCTCCGCGAGATGGGGTTGCACTTCCGCATCGTGGTCCCCAGGGACGTCGAGGAACTCTCCGCCGGCGCCGCCCCCGACGTGCTCGCCATGCAAAACGCCCAGCGCAAAGCTCGCGCCGTCGCCGGCATTCACCCAAACTCATTGGTGATCGGAGCCGACACCGTCGTGATCCTTGGCGGCAGGTTTTTCGGCAAACCAGTCGATTGGGCCGACGCGCACCGCATGCTGACCGAACTCGCCGGCCATCGCCATGACGTCATCACCGGCGTTTGTCTCGCTCACCGCGCTCTCGATACGGAACTGCTCTTCGCCGACACTACTCGCGTTTTCATGCGCGCCCTCTCGCCCGCTCAGATCGCCGAGTACCTCTCGAGGATCGATCCCCTCGACAAAGCCGGCGCCTACGCCATCCAGGAATTCGGCGACGGAATCATCGACCGCATCGAAGGCAGTTACAGCAACGTCGTCGGCCTCCCCACCGAACGGCTGCGCGCAACGCTGGAACGGCTGGGAATGATCCGAAACGACCCGGCATAGGGACAGGAATCAGTTGCTATTTCACCGGTTCGGTGTACTCTCAATCGTGGTTCCTCTGTGCTCCATTTGCCTGTGGAACTTGCGTTGCCACCAAATTCGTTCTGACAAGCTGCCATCATGCATCGACAAAAAGTAGGTCTCCGAGCGGAATATCGCGATCAGGAAAGCGAGCGCGTCAGGACCTCTCCCAGTCTGGCGGACAAGTTCCGGAAATTGAAATCGCTGACCGCCGACGTGGGGTTTTATAGTCCGGATGGTGTGGCGCAGAAAAGTCAGCTCAAGTACGTCGTCAACCTCGAGCACGCCAAGTCCGTGTTCCGCTTCCAATGTCCCAATAGCGAATGCATCCAGGGAGATTTTGATCTGACCGACAAACTCGCGAGTGCCGTCGCCCAACAGCAAACCGTCGTCAGCGGCGAAATCTCCTGTCAGGGGTGGCAAAGCAAAACCACCATCGACTCGGTCCACTGCCACAACATCATGCGCTACAAGTTGACACTCGCGTACTGAATCGCGAGAACCTCCGGTCCCCTGCTCGTTCGCCCCCTCCCGCTCGCATCCTCGTCAGAATCCGTCTTTGACATTTGCCTTATTTGGGCGTCTACTGGTGCATAGCCAAGTTGCAGCACTCCGACCCCGTTCGCACGATGTCGCAGCGGAGCGACCTCCACCTTGACCAATTAACTCAGAAGAGGTGTGTTTTGTCTATGACCAGGAAAGTTCTGTTGACGACCGTTTGCCGTCCGATGGGTCCGCAATGTGGCGATGCCACGTCCGTCGGCTATGAATTGCTGTACCGCCAGGTGACCCGCGCCCAGGGCATTTTCAGCCCGCGCACGGTCAATATCCAGTTCTCCATTGAGTACATCGCCGAAAACCTCGATGCGCCCACCGTCGTCTTGCAATACCCGTCGAAACGCGAGTTCATCCGCGAACTCAAGAAGGGCTACGATTACGTCGGCATTTCGTTCCTGATGGCCATCTTCCACAAGGTCAAAGACATGGTGGCGCTCGTCCGCCGTTACGCGCCCAACACCAAGATCGTCCTCGGCGGCTACGGGACCGTCCTGACCGACGAGGAACTCCAGCCCTACGCCGACCATATTTGCCGCGAAGAAGGCGTCGCGTTCATGCGCCGCCTCCTGAACGAACCCGAAATCCCGATGCCCTACAAGCACCCGCTCATTGTCAGTTGGCTGAAAGTGTTCGGTTGGAAAGTTTCCGGCACGGGAAAGATCTTCGCCGGGCTCGGTTGCCCCAACGGCTGCGATTTCTGTTGTACGTCCCATTTCTTCAAGCGCAAACACATCAAATTGCTCCCCGACGGCAAGGACATCTACGCCGTCATCGAACGCTATCTCGCCTCGGACCCAAATCTTGTCTTCCTGATCATCGACGAGGACTTTCTGCTGAACAAGAAACGGGCGATGCAGTTCCGCGAAGCCGTGATGAAGGGCGGCAAAGCGCTGTCGATCTTCGCGTTCTCCAGCGTCAAGGCGATCAGCCAGTACACCGTCGACGAAATCCTCGAGATGGGCATCGACGGTTTCTGGATCGGCTACGAAGGCACACGCTCTGGCTACGCCAAGCAACAGGGCCGGCCCGTCGAGGAAATCTTCAACGAGTTTCGCCAGCACGGCATCACCATCCTCGCCTCGATGATCCTCGGGTTCGATTACCAGACACCGGAAATCATGGCCCAGGAACTCGATGGACTGTTGAAACTCAAGCCCTCGCTCGGACAGTATCTGATTTATGGCCCCGTGCCTGGCACACCGTTCGGCATCCGCGCCCGGAGCGAAAACCTGATACGCGAGGAGTACGTCCAACACCCGGACCGTCTCTATCGTGTGGCGGACGGATTCACCACCACGATGAAGCATCCGACACTTTCCGCAAAGGAGATTGAAGACCTGCAAACCTGGTGTTTCGATCAGGATTTTCAGCGGCTTGGCCCGAGCATTTTCCGCGTGCTCGAAGGTCGATTGCTCGGGTATCTGACCCTGAAGGATTCGCCGAATCCGTTCCTGCGCCAGAAGGCTGAAATCTACGCCGAGGATTTGCGGTGCGCATACCCCGTGTTCCTCGCCGGCCGGCTGCTCGGGCCCAACACCGCCGTCCGCCGCTGGATTGGCGATCTCGAACGCCGCCTGCATGCCGCCCTCGGCGCTCCCACGTTCGAGCAACGTTGGAAATCCGTGTTGGCCGTGGGCGCCGCGCTGTGGACGGGCGTCACCCTGAAATTCGATCTGTTCCAACACCCGCGCTTGCTGCGCACGACGTATCGAATGCCCGAGAAACGCTGGAGCGAGTTCCATCTCTGGGAGGACATCCCGGACAAGATGTCGATTCCGAGTCTCGCCGTCAGTGTCGAACTGCAGCACAACAAGCGGCAGGTGTGGTTGCGTCTCGAAGGGGCGTTGTCCGCCGCGCACGCTGAAGGACTCGGGCGCCGCATTCAGGAGTCACTGGCCCGCAGCAAGAGCAAGCTCGTGCTCGACCTGAACAAGCTCCACTGGGACAAGGCCGACGGCCTCGGGCCCTTGTGTGAGAAACTCACCGCTTATCGGTCGCGGATTCGACTCGTCGTCCCGAAACTGTCCGCCGCGCATCCCGAATTGATTCTGCTCGCCAGCATGTTTCGCCACTATACCGGCTAGCCGTTAACATGCGCGCCGTTCGAGTGGCTCTGGCGTTTCGAACACCGAGAAGACTGACGCCGCCCGGGGCGCGGTCGATTTTCTGTGTACTTCCGACCCCGGGAACAAACCTCCGCGGAGCGGCTTCACCCGTTCAGCCACTGTTTCATGGCTGTTGATTCACCGCCGGCTTTCGTCGCTCGAGGCGCGCCAACGCCTCTTCCGCTTTTTCCGCCGCTTCCATATCCAGCAGGAACCGCGAGCGCGCCGCTTTCAAGCTGAATCCGTCCCCGCCCAGCTTGCAGACCCGATAATTGCCGTTTCGGTCCCCCTTCAAGACGGCGTAACTCCAGCCGTCGTCCTCTTTCCCGGCGATGGTGCCGATGATGTTCCCAACCGTATTGGTGAACCATTCGACCTGCTCCACCATGAGCCTATGCAAAACCAGAGGCGGGGGTTGAAACGCATCGAACCGTTCCCGGCTGATGCTCTCAAACGACATGCAGGCCTTTCCTGTCGGCACCCGTCGCCTTCAGTCCCGCCGGCGTGATCCACACATACCCGAAGCGGTCCTTCGGATCGCCATCGGTCAAACCAACCAGCAGCTTCGCGCATAACGTATGGACAAGCCCGCTTCGACGGATGCGGTCATACTCGTCATGGCGCAGCGTCATTAGTTCGTCGAGCGGGATCCCGGTTTCTTTGACCAGCGCTGTCTCATGCATTTCCCGACTGTGCCCCGCGACAGCCTGCAGGACGCAGAGTTCCTTGCGAGAGACAGTGGCCAATCCATTTCGATCGTTCTTCATCAGGGTTGTCCCGGTGCTCCCCTAACCGGAAAGCTGGAATCCGGTCAGATGGCGGACGGACCACACAACCATCCAGACCAGTCCCAGACAAAGGAGGACTTTGAAAACCGCCACACCCACAGGCAGAGCCCATGCCGTGATGGTTCTGTTGCTAAAGGTATGTTGCCTTACGAGAAACTGGGTGGCAGCCCAGGAAAGGTAGCCCATGAACAACACCGAAGTGAGGAGGATACCCCAAACATTCACGCGGAACATCAGCAACGCCGCGAACGAACCGGCGAACACCCCCAGCTTGGCCAGATCTCTCTTGTTGGTAAGACTGCCTATGTCCGCAAGCGCCATGTGAAGCTCCTCCCCACTTCGGCTTGGCCGCATACGAGTGAAGGCCCATATCGGTCAGGCGAGGCAATATACGCCTTGTCCGATAACAGCCACCATGGGGTAAACACCTTATGCAGCAATGCGTCGGAATAGATTGCTATTCTGCCGATTCAGCGTATACTGTGTGTAAGTGGCCCACGGCGAATGTCACCGTGTTTGTTCCTCGACTCTCCAGTTAGCTGCGGAACTTTCGTTGCCACCAAACTCAGTCGGGAAGGTTGTTGTTATGTATCGACAAAGAATCGGCCTCCGTGCGGAATATCGCGATCAGGAAGGCGAGCGGGTCAAAGCCTCGCCCAGTCTGGCCGCTAAATTCCAGAAGTTGAAGTCCCTGAAAGTGACTTTGGGGTATTGCAACCCAAAGGGAGAGAGCCAAAACGGGGAACTCAAATACGTCGTCAATCTCGAGCACGCCAAGTCCGTGTTCCGCTTCCGTTGTCCCAACGATGAATGCATCCGGGGCGACTTCGATCTGACCAGGGAGCTTGCCAGCGCGGTTGCCGAAAAGCGCACCGACGTCACCGGCGAACTCTCCTGTCAAGGCTGGCAAAGCAAGGCCACCGTCGACACGGTTCATTGCCATAATATCCTGCGCTACAAGTTAAAGCTCGGGTATTGAATCACAGGCCCCGCGGATCGCACGGCAAGGCCGATCGCGAAAACCGCGAGTGATTCCGCCGGGCGACACCGCACTGGCGATCATCGCTGGTGGCCACATTCATCCGTCGAGCCAGAATAATCTGCAATAGCACTGGCTTATTCTGGAATCGGGCTTACATTGCCGTTGCACGACTGCTCCTCTCCGTCCACGATAATTGGCATGGCAAGGCAGCAGGACGAAACACAACGCGCCACCGTAAGAAAGGTCCGGAAGTTCTGTCGCTCAAAACCATCAGTAGTCGGCGGTTCAACCGGTTTCTGCCCGCGGGCAACCATCTGGGAACAGCCATCGGCGAAGAAGTCGAATGGTTTGTGGACGACCCGGAGAATGCCATCGGCACGATCGCGTTCGACACCGATGCACGAGGTTGGAACTACGCCATCTTGAGACGCGATTGGAAGGGAGACTTTCAGGTGTGTGACCTACGGGCCGGGTTTCACAACTTCGCGGTGACCAGAGCTGATTTCTTGCTGACGATGACAAACGGGAAAACGGCGAATGCGACCTCTTTCCAACCCCACCCGGGCGATACCGTCCGCGCTGGAGAACAACACGCCGACATGCTGCGGCGCTCGGAATGAGCGCGGATGTCTCTGTGACAATCATCAATGTCCAATCGATCAAGGATGCGGTGAGCAAGGGGACCCTCATCGACCTGGCAAGTGACTACCGAACGGCCAGCACCGCGAAGGCATCCTTGCCCAGGAACACCGCTTGTGCCATGTCCATGGAAGTCTATCGTCAGCAGGTACAACAAGGGTCAACGAACGACAGGCGATCGAGATTGGAGGCCGTTTGTTCGTTCCTGGGTAAAGCTCTTGGACTGGGGGTCGAACCTTCACCGCCTGATTCGCGCTTCAGGTTTCCCAGGGCGGGCACAATACCGGAGAGCGCCTTGCTGAAATTGGAGTGGTACGCTCCGGATGAATACTGGGTGGTCCTGTTGGCGGAAGAACAGATCCGTCCGATTCCCAAACGCCTTTGAGCGTCGCGAGCGGTTGAGTGGCCCCAAAGACACCGCAAGGTCGGATGGTCGCATTCGCGCCAAGGTCTCTGCGTTTGAACCATCGCCGGGCTGCGCTGGAACGGTTGGGAACGCTCGCCCACCTTGCGGGGACGGTCCTCGCGATGCGCGAACCCGATAAACGGCCGGGTCAGTCTTTCCTCGGCACGCTCCGCCTTCATTGAAGAACTGTCTGCGCCGCCGACCGGGCGGCCTCAGGCGGCCCCGGAGGAAACCGGCGCGATGAAATCATTCACCGGGTAATGACGCCGATGATTTTCGGTCGCAAAGAAAAACCTTGACACAAATCAATGAGAGGTCTAGTAACCCGGCTCGTCTGGAGAAGCCTTATACAATGTACAGTTTGTTGCCTGGCAACAAACATCCAAACCACCATAGGAGCTTGTCGACCCCATGAGATTGACCGCGCAACGGCTTTCGCTCGCATCAAGTTCGTTTACCGCCTTCATCACCTTCTCGGCTTTGTTCCTGTTCATTTCACGAGCGGGCGCCATCATCGGCACCTCTTCGCAAATGCAATTGGGGAACCCCAGCGGCGCGACCGCCGATTCCACAAATCACGAGCACTACCTGATCCAACGCACGGTCGAGGCCATGGACTACAACGATGATCTGGGCGAACCGAATTGGGCAAGCTGGGACCTGACCTCCAGCGACGTGGGCACGAACAGTCGCTCTTCCTTTCATACCGATACCACCCTTCCTTCGGGCTTCTACGAGGTGACCTCGGACGATTATACCAACTCAGGCTATGACCGCGGCCACATGTGCCCTTCGGATGATCGCACGGACACCACCAACGACAACTGGCTGGTGTTCTACATGTCGAACATCGTGCCGCAGCAGGACGACCTCAACACCGGCCCTTGGGAGGCATTGGAGACGTATTGCCGCACGCTGGCCTCAGCCAGCAACGACGAGTTGCTGGTCACATGCGGTCCCAGCGGTTTCGAGGGCTCCTACATCCAACCCAGCGGCAAGGTCGCCATTCCGGACTATACGTGGAAAATCGCCGTTGTGGTTCCTCCCGGCAACGGCAGCGCTCTGAGTCGCATTACGAGCACCACGCGCGTGATCACCGTAAAAATGCCGAACCTTGCCGGCATCCACAGCGTGAACTGGACAAATTACATTACCAGCGTCAATCGCATCCAGGCCGACACCGGCTATACGTTCTTTTCGGCTCTCTCTCCCAGCATCGCCGCGGCCCTGCGCGCCGAGGTCGACGGTGGCGTCGATCATTACCCGCCGCTCGGTAAAGTGGTCATTAGCCAGATTTACGGCGGCGGCGGCAATAGCGGCGCAACCTACAAGAATGATTTCATCGAGCTCTACAACAGCGGCTCGGCTTCCGTGGACCTGAGTGCTTACGCGGTCCAGTATGCCAGCGCCAGCGGATCGACCTGGTCCGAGACCGCGCTCGGCGGCTCCATTGCCGCCGGCGATTATTATCTCGTCCAGGAAGCGGCCGGAAGCGGTGGCGCCTCGAATCTCCCCACCCCGGATGCCGTCGGCACCATCAACCTTTCGGCCACCGCCGGCAAGGTCGCGCTTACATCCAGCACCGCCCTGTTGTCCGGTGCCGACCCCCTCGGGGGTTCGACTGTGGTCGACTTTGTGGGCTACGGCACGACAGCCAGCGCCTACGAAGGCTCCGGGCCCGCTCCCGCACCCTCGTCGACCACCTCCGACCTGCGCGCCGACGGCGGCGCTCAGGATACCGACGACAACGCAGCCGATTTCGCCACGGGCGGGGTCAATCCGCGCAACAGCGACAGCGGCGGTTCGAGTGGCAGCGTCGTGATCAGCCAGGTTTACGGTGGCGGCGGCAACAGCGGGGCCACGTACAAGAACGACTTTGTCGAGCTGTACAATAATGGGGCGTCTTCCGTGGACCTGAGCGCCTACGCCGTCCAGTATGCCGGCGCCACGAGCAGCAGTTGGTCCGAGACCTTGCTGACGGGCTCCGTCGCCCCGGGTCATTATTACCTGATTCAGGAAGCAGCCGGAAGCGGCGGCACGCAGAGTCTTCCGACTCCCGAGGCCACGGGCACGATCTCGATGGCTGCCACCGCGGGCAAAGTCGCGCTGACCCGGACACAGACGCTACTGGCCGTCGATGATCCCGTCGGCAACAGCAATGTCGTCGATTTCGTTGGTTACGGAGCCACCGCTGACGCTTATGAAGGCTCCGGCCCCGCTCCTGCGCCATCCAACACAACCGCCGATTTGCGCGCCAACGGCGGCGCCATGGACACGAATGACAATGCCGCCGACTTTGCCACAGGCGCGCCGGACCCTCGCAACTGAATCGGCCATATCGTCCACCGACCATAAGGCCATCCAGGCGCATCGAAGACGGCGACAGCCGCGTCGTTTCAGGCGTGATCGATTTCGACGGGCCTGATCTGGGGAACGAGCAGGTGAAACGCCACGAATGCGATCAGGTACGCGGCGCCACACGCCATCAAAATCACGTCGTAGAGCCCGGTGTTTTGGAGAACGTGTCCGACAAGATGGGAAAACCCCACGGCGGACACCGAAGCGAGCATCCCCCCCACGCCGACCACCGAGGCAACGGCGCGTTTGGGAAACATGTCGGACACGACAGTAAACATCGTGGATGACCACCCTTGATTGGCCGCGGCGGCGAGCGCAAAGAACGTTGTCGCCAGCCACACGTGATGGGTGCGCGTGGCGAACATCACGGGCAGCGCGCAACAAGCGCAGACGAGCGCGGCGGCCTTGCGCGCGCCATTGACCGACCATCTCCGCCGAAGCAATCCGGCGGACAAGGCGCCTCCGCCAATGCTCCCAAAGGCCGCGACGGCGTAAATGACGGCCAGGGGAGCTCCGAACTCCCGAAAGTTCAGGCCAAACTCCCTGCCGTAAAAATCCGGCAGCCAAAAGAGGTAAAACCACCAGACAGGAGCCGTCAGAACTCCGGACATGATGTAGGCCCAGGTTTCGGGGTAGCGGATGACCCTTCGCCACGGTAATCGCCGTTGGCCGTTACCACCGACCCCCTCGAGGATGTACGCCCGTTCGTCAGACCCGAGCCAGTGCGATTGCCGGGGCGACTGATACAGCATGAGCCAGAGCAACAGCCAGATGAAGCCGAGGGCTCCGAGGGTGACGAACGCCGCCCGCCAGCCAAACTCCAACGCCAGCCACGGGATGAGCACGGGGCCCACAATCGAGCCGACGTTGGATCCCGCATTGAAGAGGCCGATGGAAACGGACCGTTCCCGTTGCGGGAACCATTCCGTCACCACGCGAACCGCCGCCGGCCAGTTCGCACTCTCACCGATCCCGAGGGCAAACCGCGCGAGGCAAAAACCAAGGACGGAGGCGACCGGGGCGTGGCCGATCGTTGCCAGACTCCACAAAACGAGGGCGATCGCGTAGGCGCCTTTGATCCCCACGGACTCGATAAACGGTCCGGAAAGCGCTTCTCCGCAGGCGTACGCCGCCTGGAACGACACCACGATCCAGGCGTAGTCCACGTCGCTCCAATGCCACGTCTTCGCCAGCACCGGCTTGAGAATGCCGATCGCTTGACGATCCAGATAATTGATCACGGTGGCTGAAAACAGGAGCGCACAGATCAGCCAGCGAAACCTGCCACGGACAGGTTTGCCCGGTTCGGGGGACGCGCGCATCATATGCGGTTAACCAAGGGTGATTCTGTGACGAGCTGGCGCAATAGACATTGTTTCTAGCCCGATGGTTCCCGAGGCTCAAGAGAAAGTTTCTTCCACTGTGCGGCGGCGTGGCCCGATGAGCACGGCAAACTTGAATTCCCCTGTCGATCAAACTACGATCACTTCGTGGACTACAAGAAACGGCGGGTCTTGCTTGTGCTGAGCTGGTACGATCACCGTCTTCAGCGAGGCATCGAGAAATACGCCCAGGAGCATGGCTGGCATCTCTCCCCGGAAGTGACCCGCGAGCGGACGATTCCCTGGGGGTGGAATGGTGACGGCATCCTCGCCTGGCTGGCGGAAGGAGATGATCTGGCCGAATTCGTCGCGCGGGCCAAAAAACCGACGGTCGACTTCAGTTTTCGCCGGCCACAGTTGAAATTCGCCCGCGTCCTCTTCGATCACGAGCACGGGGCCCGGCTTGTTGCCGATCATTTCCTCACCCGCGGATTCGAGCATTTTCTCTACTATCACGACTTCGAGAACTGGTCATTCAAGGAACGCGGCCGGGCGTTCACCGCGGAGGTGACGGCGGCCGGGAAGACATGCCGTTGGATCCGCTGGCAGGAGGCGACGGCAAGTTCTCCGACGGCTCGTCATCAGGACTGGAAGCGCAAACGCGCGTGGCTCGCGTCCGAGTTGCGCCAGGCGCCCAAACCCCTCGCGGTCTTCGCGCCCAGCGATTGGATGGCCGTGGACATCGTGGAAACGTGCGAGAGCATCGGGTTGTCCGTACCGGAAGAAGTCGCCGTGGTCGGCGCGGATAACCTGATCCTGGCGGCAGACACGATGCCGATGCCGATTTCCACGGTGGATCCCAACCTGGAATACATCGGGCATGTCGGGGCGGCGTTGTTGGATGATCTGATGGACGGCAAACCGCCTCCCGAAAAACCAATCCGCGTCCCGTCGGGAAGATTGATTCTGCGCAAGAGCAGCGACCTGGTCGCCGTGAACCACGATGGTGTGGCAAAGAGCTTGCGGTTCATCTGGAGACATTTCCACGAGCCGATCGGCGTGGCGGACGTCGCGCGGTCGGCCGGCATGTGCACGCGCGGGTTGCAGAAGGCATTCGTCGAGCACATCCGACGGTCTCCCGGTCAGGAACTTCATCGCGTCCGCATCGATCACGCCAAACAGGTGCTGGCTTCCTGCTCGGAAAAGACCGAATCCGTTGCCGCCATGTGTGGGTACGCCAACCTCAACAGCTTCTGGGTCGCTTTCCGTCGCGCCACCGGAATGTCGCCCGCGCAATACCGAAAGAGATTCGGGAGTCTGCCGTAGCGTCCCGGCGAAGGTCGGCGCCCATGCCATTCAGAAGCGGGGCGGAGTATGAGCATGATGGAACGCGTCGCGAACAGCCATTCCGACGGCGGCGATTTCCCCTCTAACGGCTTCGTAGGACAGGAGAAAGCCCGGACATACCCCGACCTTCTTCATGGCCGTTTTTGTAACTCTCCATTTGATAAAAGTTTCTGAATGGATTTTAATGTAGTGTTCACGGGGATTTAATCTGAGTCTGTCATGCTGCCTTGTTGTCCAAAGGTAACGATATGCGGCTCCTGGTGGTCGAAGACGAACGGAAGGTGGCGGACGTCGTCGCTCGCGGTTTGCGGGCGGAACGGTACGCCGTCGACGTGGCCTATGACGGCAACTCCGGCTGGGAGATGGCGTCGAGCGTCGACTACGACCTCATCGTTCTCGACCTGATGCTGCCCGGATTGAATGGCACGGAATTGCTCCGCCGGCTCCGTCGCCAGGGCGGCCAGGCCGCTGTGCTCGTGCTCACCGCGCGCGATGCCACCACCGACAAGGTCGACAACTTCGAGGCCGGCGCGGATGACTATCTCACAAAGCCCTTCGCGTTCGCCGAACTGCTCGTCCGCGTGAAAGCGCTGTTGCGCCGTCCGCCCGCCGGCCACGACCATGTACTGCGCGTCGCCGATCTCGAGGTGGATCGCCTCACCCAGCAGGTGCGCCGCGACGGCAAACGCATCGAGTTGACCGCGAAAGAGTACTCCCTGTTGGAATACCTGGCGTCACACGCGGGCCGTGTGCTGTCACGCACCATGATCATCGAACACGTCTGGGATGAAAGTTTCGAAGGCCTGACGAACATCGTCGACGTGTATGTGCGCCATCTTCGCGAGAAGGTGGATGAACCCCATGAACGCAAGCTCATCCAGACCGTGCGCGGCGTCGGCTACACGCTCACCGACGAGGAAGAACGATGATCACCCGCTCGATTCGGTTTCGATTGGTTGCCTGGTACGCGGGATTGTTGACCGGCGTGTTTCTCTTGCTCGGCGCGCTGATGTATTCCAACCTGAAACATTTTCTGGAGAGCGATCTGGCCCAATCCCAGGCGCGACGGGCCCGGCAGATTGCCGACACCCTGCTGGCGCGGGTGAGTCAAACGGGGGCGGCCTACGTGGCCGCCGAGGTCAAAGACCTGTACGAACCCGAGGTCAACGACCGGTTCATTCGCATCACGCGGTCGGACGGAAGCGTCGTGTATGTCTCGCAGCCTCCCAAAGACCACAGTTTCGATCCGACGGGGCTAGCATCCCTGTCTGCCTGGCCTGCGAAAGAATCGTTTCGCAAACAGCTGCTGCCGGGAAACGAGACCCTGTTGGTGGCCGCCGTTCCCTATCGTACGCCCGACGGCAAGTCATACGTGGTCGAGGTCGGCGCGCCGCTGGACCCCGTCGAAACCATGTTGGATCGGCTGTTTCTACAGTTGGCCCTGGGTCTGCCGATTACCGTCCTCGTGGTCATCGTCGGCGGATACCTGCTGGTTGGCCGCGCGCTGGCGCCAGTGGATCGAATCGCCCGCAAGGCGGAACAGATCACCCAACATAACCTGAGCGAGCGCCTGCCCGTGGCCCACACCGCGGATGAATTGGAGCGTCTTTCGCTTTCCCTGAACCTGATGATCGCGCGCCTGGAGGACGCCTTCCTCAATTCGAAGCGCTTCGTGGCCGATGCCTCGCACGAGTTGCGCACGCCCCTGACCGCGATGCGCGCCGAGTTGGAAACGGTCGCGTCAGACAGCCGGCTCAAGCCCGAGTTGCGCGAGTCGTTTGGCAGCATGCTCGAGGAGGTCGAACGCCTGACGAGAATCGTCGAGCAGTTACTGACCCTCTCGCGTCTGGATGCCGGCGAAGCCCAGGCGGACTGGGCGCGGTTCGATCTGGCGGATTTGGCGGTGACGACCGCGGAGCAGATGAGCCTGCTGGCCGAAGACAAGGGAATCAAGGTCAGCAGCGATGTGAAACAGGGCATCATGGTCGAGGGAGACCGCGCCCGACTCAAACAGGTCGTCGTGAACCTGCTCGACAACGCCATCAAGTACACGCCGGAAAAGGGCGCCGTCCACCTCCGTGTGGCCAACCAGAATGGTCACGCGATTCTGGAGGTGTTTGACAACGGCATCGGGATCCCGGAGGACGCGCTGCCTCACGTATTCGATCGTTTCTTTCGCGTGGACAAGGCGCGGACGCGGGACCCGGGCGGGGCGGGCCTGGGACTTTCGATTGTGAAATCCATTTGTACGGCACATGGCGCGACGGTGGAAGCGCACAGCTATCGCGGTGGCAGCTCGTTTCGCGTCACGTTGCCAATAACCCGCGCCAGGAAACCCCAGTGAACTTATGAGTAACGTTGATTCCCTGCAATTGTGGCAACGCGTGCGAACGCGTTTGAAGTTGAAGTGGGCCGTGGCCTGTGTGGCGCTGGTGGTGGTCGCCACGGCGTTCGTGTGGAGCGAGCGCCGCGCCCGCGCGGAGGCGAGCCACGAGGCCGCTACGGCCAATCTTCCCGTGGTCGCGGTGGCGAAAGTGGACCGGCAAGATTTGTACCGTGAGGTGACCATCCCGGCGGAGTTTCGTCCCTATGTAGAGGTGGAGTTGCACGCCAAGGTTTCCGGTTATGTCGACCAGATGAACGTGGACTTTGGAGACCGGGTGAAAGCCGGCCAACTTCTCGCCACGCTGGAAGTACCGGAGCTACAGGATGAACTCAGCAACTCCATCGCCATGGTTCAACGGGCGCAAGCCGATCACGAAGACGCTCATCTCCTCTACACGCGCCTTGTCGGGGTCAACGAGAAGCAGCCCAACCTTGTGGCCCAGCAGGATCTCGACACCGCCGAGGCGAAGGACCGCTCGACGGCAGCCGCCATCGCCGCAGACAAGGCCGACGCGGACAAATACCACGCCCTGCTGGACTATACGCGAATTACGGCCCCGTTCGACGGTGTCATCACCTGGCGGTACGCGGATCCCGGCGCGCTGATCGAGGCGGGCACGACATCGGAAACCCAGGCCAAGTCTCTTCTGCGCATTTCGGACAACTACCATCTGCGGCTGGATTTCCCCGTGTCGGTCGAATATGTCCGCGACATTCGCCTCGGTGACAAAGTGGAGGTGCGCGTGGAATCGTTGGGCGGCAAGTCGTTTACCGGCAGGATTTCTCGTTTCACCCGCAAAGTCTCCGAGGACACCCGGACCATGATCACGGAGGTCGAGGTGCCCAATCCGAATCTTGAAATCGACCCCGGCATGTACGCCACGGTGGTGCTGAAAGTCGAAGAGCATCCCCGGGCCCTCTCAATTCCGCTCCAGGCGGCGGCGGCGGGCGGCTCCACACACGTGCTCGTCGTCAACGCCAACCGCGAAATCGAGGAGCGCTCCGTGACGCTGGGACTGGAGACTCCCTCGCAGTACGAGGTCGTTTCCGGCCTGCAGGAAGGCGACCTCGTGATGCTGGGGAATCCCGAGCAACTCAAACCCGGCCAGAAGGTGGCGCCCAAAATCCTCCCCCCCCTGGCGATGGAGTAACGGCGATGCTGACCCCCGAACAACTGGAAGCGCTACGCCGCATCGATGCCTGCACGCTGGCGAATGCCATCGAGACGTTTCACGAGCGCTTGCGCAATGAAGGATTCGCCGGCGGCAGCGTGCACTGCCTGTTCCCGCAACTTCCAGCCATCGCCGGCTACGCGGTTACGATCAAGATCCGTGGATCGGCCCCGCCGGTGGCCGGTGAAGACTATCTCGACCGCACGGACTGGTGGGACTACGTCGCGTCGGTGCCCGAGCCCCGCGTGGTCGTGGTGCAGGACGCGGCCACCCAGCCCGGACTGGCCTCCTTGCTGGGCGCAGTGCACGTGAACATTCTGCGCGCTCTCGGGTGTGTCGGCGCGGTGACCAATGGCGCGGTCCGCGATATCCCCGCGGCGGAGAGCCTCGGCTTTCAACTGTTCGCCGGCGGCACGTCGGTTTCGCACGCGTACGTCCACATCATCGAGATCGGCAATCCGGTCGAGATTGGCAGATTGAAGATCAAATCCGGGGATTTACTCCACGGTGATCTCCACGGGGTCCAGTCGATCCCCGGGGACATCGCCACCCAGATCCCCGCCGTGGCGGCGAAAATTGCCGCGGAGGAGCAGGCGCTGATCAAACTCTGCCAGTCGCCCGGGTTCACCATTGACAAACTGCGGGCCGCCGTAGCCAGAAACCGCGACTAACCCCCTACCCGTCATGTCACGCTTTGCCCTTCGATATCCCTATCTGATCATTGTGCTGTGCCTGATCACGTGCGTCGTCGGCGTCACCAGCCTGGTGAGCATGCCCGTGGATCTGTTTCCCGCCATCAATATTCCCGTCGTCGTGGTGGCCACATTCTACTCCGGCATGCCGCCCGAGCAGGTCGAATACGACATTACCGGCCAGTTCGAGCGCATGTTCACACTGGCCCCCAGCCTCGACCACATGGAATCACGTTCCCTGACAGGTGTCAGCCTGATCAAAGTGTACTTTCAGCCCGGCTCGAATCCGGATTCCGATGTCACCAGCATCGCCAATCTGGCCATGGCCAGCCTCCGTTATTTGCCCAAAGGGACCCTCCCGCCGATCGTGATGAAGTTTGACGCGTCGAGTCTCCCCGTCTGCCTCGTGACGCTGAAAGGGCAGGGATTGTCCGAGGCCCAGCTTCGCGACCTCGGCCAGTTCACCATCCGCAACCAGATGGCTGGTATTCCGGGCGCCTCCGTCCCGCCGGCCTTCGGGGGCCGGTATCGACAAATCATGGTGTACGTCGATCCGCTCAAATTGGAGGCGCATCAGTTGAGCGTGATGGACGTCGTACGCACGGTCAATCAGGAGAATCTTATTCTGCCGGCGGGCGACGTGAAGATCGGCCCGTACGATTACAGCATTTACCCGAACAACCAGATCAACGCGATGAGGGACATCGATCTGGTGCCGCTGAAGACCGTCGGCGAGGCGTCGGTGCTGGTGTCGGACGTCGGCAAGGCGAGGGATGCCGCGCAAATCCAATACAACAAGGTGCGCATCAACAGCCAGCCGTCCGTCTACATACCGGTCCTTCGACAGGGCGGCGACGCCAACACGATCGCCGTGGTCAACGGCGTCAAACACGTCGTCTCCCGCCTGTTGGATGTGCCGAAGCGGCTCATCACGCAAGTGGTGTTCGACCAGTCGGTGTTCGTGCGCACGGCGATCGATACGCTGATTCATGAGGGTGCCATCGGATTGCTGCTGACGGGACTGATGATTTTGATTTTCCTCGGCAGCATGCGGGCCACGGTTGCGGTGTTTCTGTCGATTCCGCTTTCGGCGCTGGCGGCGTTTATTGCGCTGGGCCTGGGCGGGAATACCATCAATGCGATGATTCTGGGGGGGCTGGCCCTGGCCTTTTCGCGGTTGATCGACAACTCGGTGATCGTCCTGGAGAACATTTTCCGCCATTTGGAAATGGGTGAAACGCCGGAAGTCGCTGCCGAACGCGGCGGCAAAGAAGTGGAACTGGCGGTGCTGGCGGCGACGCTGACCACGGTGGTGGTGTTCTTCCCGGTGACATTCCTCTATGGTGTCAGCCGGTTTCTGTTCACCGCGCTGGCGCTGTCGGTGGTGTTGTC
This sequence comes from Verrucomicrobiia bacterium, assembly GCA_035501175.1. GTDB lineage: Bacteria > Verrucomicrobiota > Verrucomicrobiia > Palsa-1439 > Palsa-1439 > Palsa-1439. The sequence continues at coordinate 31,157 of DATJWQ010000025.1, forward strand.
GTTGTTCGCCTCCTACTTCGTGGCGATGACGGTGGTGCCCCTGTTCTGCGCCCGCCTGATCCGGGCGCATCAAGGCCATGACGGTGAAGCCCACGAGACGCCGAAAACCTGGGGCCAGAAGTTCAACGCCTGGTTCAACCATCAGTTCACCCGGATGCTCGATCGGTACGAAGGGGCCGTGAACGTCGCCTTGCTGCGCCCGCTGGCGACCGTCCTCGGCATCACCGGCATCTTTGTGTTGAGCCTGGCCCTGTACCCGTTTGTCGGCAAGGCGTACTTCCCCCGCACCGATCCGGGCCAGTTTGTCATCAGCGTCAAAGCGCCATCCGGCACGCGACTCGAGCTGACGGACAAACTGGTTGGCCAGGTCGAAGACATCATCCGCGCCGTGGTTCCCCGCCAGGACCTCAAGATCATCGTCTCCAACATCGGCACCACCCCCGGGTTCAATTCCATCCTCAACCCCAATTCCTGCCCCAGCACGGCCGTCGTGCAGGTCGGACTGAACGAAGGCCACCGGCTCAGCAGCTTCGACTACATGAACCTCGTGCGATCGCGGCTGCAGGAAGAACTGCCGCAGGTCAGCGCCTACTTCCAAACCGGCGGCCTCGTGGACGCGATTCTCAATCAGGGCGTGCCCGCGCCCATGGATATACAGGTGAGCGGGATGGATTTGAATTCCGCCCACGCCATCGCGACCCAGATCGCCGAAAAAGTGCGGGCGACGCCGGGTGTGAGCGACGTGCTCGTGCCGCAGGACGTGGATTACCCGGCGCTGAGAATCGATATTGACCGCGAGCGCGCCAGCGAACTTGGCCTGAGCGCGCAGGAGGTCATTGACAACCTGATCACGGCCCTGACCTCCAACGGCATGATCGCGCCGAGTTACTGGATCGACCCCCGGACGGGCAACAATTATCTGCTCACCGTTCAGTACCCGGAGGATACGGTGCGCAGCCTTGCCGACCTTGGTTCCATGCCATTGCGCGCCGCGAACCTGAAACAGCCCACGCGATTGGACTCCGTCGTCCGCATCTCGCGCATCACCGCACCGACCGAGGTTGACCACTACCAGATCCGCCGAACCGTGGATGTCTACGTCGCGCCCACGGGCGAAGATCTGGGCCATGTATACGCCAACGTGCAGAAGATCATCGATGAAACCCACCTGCCCGAAAACACCGTCGTAACGGTCCGCGGCTCGGTGCAGGCGATGCGCGCATCGTTCAAGACCTTCGGTCTGGGATTGATCCTGTCGATCCTGCTCGTCTATCTGATCCTCGTGGCGCAATTTCGTTCCTGGGCCGATCCGTTCCTGATTCTGCTGGCGGTACCCACCGGCCTGACCGGTGTGATTGTGTTTCTGTTCATCACCGGCACCACGCTGAACATCATGTCACTGATGGGGGTGATCATGATGGTGGGCATTGTGGTGTCCAACAGCATTCTCATCGTCGAGTTCACCAACCGGCTGCGTGAGGAGGGCCGTCCGTTGCGGGAAGCGGCGGCGCTGGCCTGTCGGGTGCGTCTGCGGCCCGTGTTGATGACATCACTGGCCACGTTGATTGGCTTGATTCCCATGGCGGCCAAACTTGGCACTGGCAGTGAAGCCTACGCGCCACTGGCGCGGGCGATCATTGGCGGCCTCGCCGTCTCGGTGGTGCTTACCGTGTTCATCGTGCCGGCGGCGTATGTGTTGGTGTATCGGCGGGCCGCGGTGGCGAAGTCGCCGGCGGGAGGAGCCGTGTGAAGCGGCGCGCCACCATTCTTGCGTGGATTGGTTGTCTGATACTTGGCCCGGGTTTGGCGAGGGCGAAGGAATCGCAATCGTTGACCCTGCACGAGGCGCGGGAAATCGCGTTGCGGAATCATCCACGGATCTCGGAGGCCCAATTACTCGCGCTGGCGTCAAAGCAGGTCATCACACAGGCCCGCGCCGGCCTCCTGCCGAACGTGGTGTTTGACGCCACGGCGGCGGGGAACGGAGGCGACAACACCCGCATTGCCGCGGGCGGCCTGAACAATCCGGTGATTTACGAACGCGAGGCGGACGGAGTGACAGTCAGCCAATTGCTCACCGATTTTGGACGGACGCAGCATCTGTTGAACAGTTCGCGCCTGTCCTCGCGGGCGGCGGCGGCCAACACCGAGGCGACGAAGGAAGAGATCGTGCTCCAGGTCGACGTGGCATTCTTCACGGCGCTGAAAGCGCAGTCGGTCCTGGACGTGGCGCGCCAGACGTTGGAAACCCGCAAGTTTCTGTTGAGTCAGGTCGCGGCGTTGACCACCAACAAACTTCGCTCGGAACTCGATCTGAGATTTGCCCAGGTCACTTACGAAGAGGGCCAGCTTCTGGTCGTTCAGGCCCAGAAGGATTTGGACCAGTCATTCAACGCCCTGGCGACGGTCCTCGGCGATCGCAGCGGGCAGACGTACCGGCTGGTGGAAGAACCGCCGCAAACAGCCAAGACCGTGGATCCGACCGGGCTGGTGGACACGGCATTGTCGCAGCGTCCGGATCTGGCGCGGTTGCGGCTGGAGCGGGACGCGGCTTCACAATTCGCGCGCGCCCAGCGGGCGCTCAATTATCCGACCATCAGCGCGATCGGGGCCGGGGGACTGGTTCCCATACGGGACACGGCCCATCTGGAAGCCCGGTACGCCGCGGCGGGCGTCAACTTCAGTCTGCCCATCTTCGACGCCGGGCTGAATTCGGCCAAGGCGTCCGAAGCCGAATACCGCGCCAAGGCTGCCGACGAGGCGCTTCGCGACGCCGAGAATACGGTGATCCAGGACGTTCGCGACGCGGGGCTCAACGTTAATTACGCCTACGAGAGGCTGGATCTGACGGAGAAACTTTTCCAGAACGCCAGGGAAGCGCTCGATCTTGCGGAAGCCCGCTATCAGTTGGGCAGCAGCTCGATCGTCGAACTCAGCCAGGCCCAGCTCAACGAGACGTCCGCCGCGATCGATCACACCACGGCCGAGTACCAGTACGAGATCCAGCGCGCCATCCTCGACTTTCAGATCGGCGCGATCCCGTAGCGGCTCAGATGAGCCTGAGGACTTCGTCCTTCGGGAAGCGAACCTTCTTGAGCGCGGCGTACTTATCGTCCGCCGCCCGATAACCGGCGGCGGCGGCACAGACCGTGGCCAGGCCGTCCTTGCCCAGGTCGAGGATTTCGTCGTACCGGGCCGGCACGATGCCCTCCATCGGACACGCATCGATCCCCAGCAACGCGGCGCTGGTCAGGAAATTACCGAGCGCGATGTACACCTGGCATTCGGCCCAGTGATTGCGAGCGGCGGATTCCATCCCCTTGACGACGCTGTTGACCATGATATCGCGATGGCCCGCCAACGATTCGATGGAAACCTTCCGCACTTCCGCAATCCGCCGGAGATACGCGTCGACGTCAGCTTCGTCGAGGTCCTTGCGGATCGCGAACACGACAAAATGCGAGCATTCGGCCGGCTGGCGTTGTCCCCAGGAGACCGGCACGAGTTTTTCCCTGATCGCCTGATCGGTGACGACGATGAATTCCCACGGTTGCAGGCCGAACGACGACGGCGTGAGGACCAGCGCTTCTTCGAGGGCCAGCCAGTCGGCGGCGCCGATCGTGCGTTGTGGATCGAACTTCTTGGTGGCGTACCGCCACTGGAGTTGATGGATCAGTTGATCACGATGGATCGTGTTCATTGTTCGATCAAGGCCTTCCGTTTGACGATTGTTTTCCGCTGTACACGGCTCATGGCTGCTCGCGCGGCGTGGACAGCAGGACCCCGCTTTGGACACTCGCGACGCCGGCCGCGTGCTCGATTTCAGATTCATCGAGCGCTTCCTCGGTTTCCGGTTTTTTGACGCGCGCGGAGTGATCGCGGGCGACGACCATGTAGATCGCGGGGACGACGAACAGCGTGAACAGGGTTCCGACGGCCATGCCGGTGACCAGCACCATACCGATGCTGTTTCGCGAGCCGGCACCGGGCCCGCGGGCGAGAACCAGCGGGAAATGGCCGGCGATGGTGGCGACGGACGTCATCAGGATCGGGCGCAAGCGCGTTCCCGAGGCATCGATGACCGCCTGGAGCTTGGCAACGCCCGATTCCTGCAGCTTGTTGGCGAATTCCACGATGAGAATGCCGTTCTTGGAAACCAGTCCCACGAGCGTGATCAAACCGATCTGGCTGTAGATGTTGAGCGTGGTGAATCCGAGGAACGTGAACAACATCGCCCCCGACAACGCCAGCGGGACCGACCCGAGCAGGATGATGAACGGATCGCGGAAACTCTCGAACTGCGCGGCGAGCACGAGGAAGATGAGGATGAACGACAGGATCAGCGTGGTGTTGAGGCTATTGCCCTCGACGCGCAACTGACGCGCCTCGCCGGCGTAGTCGACCGCGTATCCTTTCGGAAGAATCTGGGCGGCTTCGAGTTCGAGCACTTTCAACGCCTGATCGAGCGTGACACCCGGCATTTGCGCGCCCTGGATCGTCACGGAGTTTAATTGCTGGAACCGGTAAATCGACCGCGGCTCCGTGGTGTCTTTCAATGTGGCGAACGTCGACAGCGTGACGAGCTGTCCGTTCGGCCCGCTGACGTAGATGTTGTTCAATTGATCGGCATTCAGCCGTTGGACGCGTGTAATCTGTGGAATGACCTTGTAACTGCGTCCCTGGATACTGAACCGGTTGACATAATCGCCTCCCAGCATTGTGCCCAGATCGCTCCCGACCTGCTGCAGGTTCAGGCCGAGCGAGGCCACCTTGTCGCGGTCGAACACGATCTCCGTCTGCGGCTGGTCGAATTTCAGGTCGGTGTCGGCAAACATGAACATGCCGCTCTGGAGCGCCTTTGCGACGATCTGATTGGCGAACCGGAGAAGCTCTTGTGGCTCCGCGGTGGAGGCGATGACGAATTCGACCGGGAAATTCCCGCTGCCGGGCAATGGCGAAGGGGTTGTCGAAATGATGCGGACGCCAGGGATCGCGGCGAGTTTGACGGACACATCGCCGAGGATTTGTTCCGCGGTCCGTTTCCGTTCGCTCCACGGTTTTGTCACCATTCCCGAGAACCCGCCCCCCGGGTCGGTAATCTGAAATGTGTGCTCGGTCTCCGGCACGGACTGAAACACGTCATTGATCTTTTCCGTGAACCGCATGGTCTGGTCGATGGTCGCATTCGGCGCGGCCTGGACGATGCCGAACACGATGCCCTGGTCCTCCTTGGGGGCCAATTCGTGCTGGGACAGCAGGGCGAACGGCACCATCAGCAGAATCACAATGACGGCCAGCGTGATCGTGACGGGCTGCCAGCGAAGGGTGTTCCCGAGGATCCCGACATATTTCCCACGAACAACGTCGAAGTGCCGATTGATCATCCCCGCGAACCCATGATGCGACGCGCCTTCCTCGAGCAGCTTCGACGACATCATCGGCGACAACGTGATGGCGACCACACCCGAAACCATGACCGCGCCCGCCAGTGTCAGGGCGAATTCGCGGAACAAAGCGCCCGTCAGGCCGCCCTGAAAACCGATGGGCGCGTACACGGCGGCAAGCGTGACGGTCATGGCGATGATCGGGCCGAACAACTCCCGCGCGCCCTTGATCGCTGCGTCGTACGGACTGAGTCCCTCGTGCAGGTGGCGCTCGACGTTTTCCACCACAACAATCGCGTCGTCCACGACGAGACCGACGGACAGCACGATCGCCAGTAACGTCAATAGATTCAGGGTGAACCCGAACACCAGCATCAGGAACACCGCGCCGATCAAGGAGATCGGGATGGCCACGACGGGGATGACCATGGAACGGAACGATCCGAGGAACAGGAAGATGACAATGATGACGATGATCAGCGTCTCGATCAGGGTGTGGGTCACTTCGTGGAGCGCGTCGTTGATGTACTCGGTCGAATCGTAGGGAACACCGACCTGCATCCCCGCCGGCAACTGCCGCTGAATCCCCGGGAGTTCCGCCCGCACCGCCTTGATCACGTCCAGCGAGTTGGCGGTAGGCAAGACCCAGATGCCCATGAACGTCGCTTTTTCGCCCGAGAAACGCACGTCCTCGTCATAGCTTTCGGCGCCGAGTTCGACATCGGCGACGTCTCGCAACCGGATAATCGCGCCGTTCTTCTCGCGCACGACCAGATTGCGAAATTCCTCCGCAGTGCGCAGATCGGTATTGGCGACGAGGTTCACAGAAATCATCGAACCCTTCGTTGCGCCGACGGCGGACAGGTAGTTGTTCGCCGCGAGCGCCTGACGCACTTCCGAGGGGGAGATGTTGAGCGCGGCGAGCCGGTCGGCTTTGAGCCAGATACGCATGGCGAACGTGCGCGCGCCGAGGATGTCCGCGCGTTGCACGCCGCTGACGGCGGTCAACTTGGGTTGGACCACGCGAGTGAGATAATCGGTGATCTGGTTTTGGTCCAGGTCCTTTGAGTAAAAGCTCAGGTAGGCGGAGGCGAACTGGTTATCGCTGGTCTCGATGTCGATGACCGGCGCTTCGGCTTCGGGCGGCAGATCGTTGCGGACCTGGGCGATTTTCGCCTGAATCTGTGTGAGCGCCGCGTTGTTGTCGTAATTGATCTTCAGATGCACCGTAATGGTGCTCAGGCCCTGGGCGCTCTGCGATTCGATGTAGTCAATGCCATCCGCGCTGGCGATGACGCGCTCCAGCGGCGTGGTGATGAATCCCCGCACCAGATCCGCGTTGGCGCCGACGTAGACCGTTTTGACGGTAATCACGGCAATGTCGCTGCGCGGGTACTGGCGGATATTGAGGCTGCGAATGGCCTGCAAGCCCGCCAACAGGATGATCAGGTTGACGACCGTGGCCACGACCGGTCGGCGGATAAAAAAGTCAGTGAATCTCATGGCGTGTTCGTCGCAGGTCGATTCACATGTTCGGCGGGTTCGGGTTGGCCTCGTCGCCCGGCTGGACGCTGTTATTCACCTGCACGGCGGCGCCGCCGCGGAGTTGGAACACGCCCGAGCTCACGACGACGTCGCCCACCTTGACCCCCGAGATGACGGTAACCTGATCGCCGCGCGTTGGACCGAGCTTCACAAATTGTTGTTCGACCACCTTGCCCGCGGAACCGTCGGAACCCGCTTTGTTTTTCACAATGAAGACGGAATCGCCATACGGCGCGTAACTGACGGACGACCCCGGAATGAAGATGGCTTCCTGCTCCGGCAGCAAGACCTCGACGTTGACGAACATGCCGGGGAGCAGTTGGTGCTGCGGGTTTTTGATGGTGCCCTGAACGGTGACATTGCGCGTGGAATCGTCGAGATGAGAGTCGATGGCAGTGATGACGCCGTCGAACTTCTCGCCGGAAATGCCGGCGGCGGTGATCCGCAAGGCCTTGCCGACCGCGATTTGTTCGAGATTCTGTTGCGGGAAAGCGAATTCGACGTAGATGGGATCGAGGGACTGCAGGGCGGCGATTGGCGCGCCGACATTCAGGTACTGGCCCAGATCGACCTGACGAATGCCCACTGCGCCGTCGAATGGCGCGGTAATGGTCTTGCGGTCAATCAGCGCTTTCGCATCGTCCACGGCGGCGTTTGCCTGACGGAATTCGGTCTCGGCGGCATCGTAGTCGGATTTCGCCACGGCTCCTTCGGTCACGAGACTGCGCTGGCGATCGAGGCTGAGCTTGGCAAGATCGCGACGGGCCTCGGCCGACCGCAGTTGGGCCTCTTCCTGCCGGCTGTCCAGTTTCACCAGCAGGTCACCCTTCTTGACGGTTGTGCCGGATTGAAATGAAATCTGCGAGATGATGCCCGCTAGGTCGGTGCTGACGGTTACGCCGTTGACGGCCCGTAGCGAGCCCACCGCACTCAACACCGGCTGCCACCGTTCGCGCGTGGCCACGGTCGTCGTGACGGCAGTGGGGGGCGGCGCGTATTTGGCGAACTGCGCCATTCCGTCGCGAATCTGCTTTACCTTCCACGCGCCGATGGCGCCGATGATCACGAATGCGATCACCAGCATGATTACCATTCGTTTGACCAGTGGCCCCATGTTCCTGCCCTCACTCCGGCCTTTCGACAGAGTCGCCACGCGCCCATGGGGCGTTGTGGACGACAGGGGCGGATTCTGACCGGTTCCTTTGGGTTCCTGTTCAATTGCTGGCATTGTCACGTCCTTCCTTCTGATTCGCGCCTCATCTTCCATGATTCGATTCCACAGACACGGATTCGGATTCCTTTACCCCAAGCAATTCAAAGGCGCCGCGTTCGGCTTCGCGGAGTACGTCCAGATCGTTTTGAATACGCGCCTGGGTCAGCAAGCCTTCAAAATAGGCCAGCAACATTCGCGATTTTGCAGCCGGGTCAGGAGCATCGATCAAATGGGCATCGTGGGCATCGCGGATGGCCGATTCGAAATATCGGCGTTTGTATTCCAATATCTCCTGGATTTTCTTGGGGAGGAGATCCTCCTGCGTGCTGATTTCCGAGCCGAGGGAAAACTGCGGGCAGCCGAGGACATGGCCGCACTTGGCCTTGATCTCGGACTGGAACCGGTAATTGTATTCGCAATACTTATGGAGCCGTTCGAGCGGTGGAACCGTGGCGGAAAAAAGCGCGTCGAGCTCGGGCCTGATCCGGCTCCAACCCGCGTCGATTGCCGCCAGGGCGAGGTCCGCTTTTGAGTGGAAGAAGTAATAGAAGCTGCCCTTTTTGACGCCTGCCTTCTCGCAAATATGGTCGATGGTAGTGCTGCCGTAGGAGCCGGTCCAAATCAGCTCCGACACAGCCTGCATCAACCTCTCTCTGGCATCACTGACGCGTCCCATGGTGTTCGCCTCTCGGTTTGACCGATGACTTGTGTCTGAAAGAATGTTGGTGTAATGTACGGATGTTTACTAAATAGTCAACTACTGAAATGGGCTGGCTAGCGACGACCTGTCTCCGGTCACATTACGCCGATTGGCATAATGAATGCCCTGTGTCCAAGAACCCATCGCCGTGAGTTGATGGAGTACTACAATTTGCTATCATGGTAGCAACTATGGATCGATTGGCAGACCGCGAGAATTTGCCGGTTGAAATCGCGATACTCGTGTCGCTGCTATTGCATGCCATGGCGTTCGGCACGTGGCAATACCGTGCGCTTCTGGGCAAGTTGCCCCTGCTTTCCTCGCTCACGAGGTTGGTGCAGGTGGTTCATGTGCAACCAAAAGCGGCGGCGCCGCCCATGCAGACGATCACGTTCGTGAAGCTGGATGAACCGACGCCACCGCCTCCGCCCGAGAAGGCCAAAGAGACGAGGACGTTTATCGAGACGGACGCTTCACAGGACACGGGTGAGAAGCCCAAGACAGCCCAGTTTTACTCCGACAAGTCGACGGTTGCGGCCAACGAGAAGAATCCGACGGGGAAGCTGGCCAACACGCCATACCTGGAGGGCAAAGAGAACCACGCACTGAATACATTGGATGTGCCTACGCCATCGGGGGTTGCGGCGCCGATAATCATGAAGCCAACCGCGCCTACCCCACCCGCCGCAGTGGCGAGGCCTCCTTCACCTGCTCCAGCAAAGACCGCTCAAGCGGCGACGGAACAGAAACCGGCGGCTGCGGCCAAGGCGCAAACCCAGTCGCCTGCGCAGGCGGCCGAGATTCCCGCTCAAGGGTTGAAGATTGTGGAAGACGAGAAGGTGGCGCAGGCGCCGAAAATGGCTGGCGGGCCGGATGTCGCCACGGGATCCGAGGTGCCTGTCCCGCCTGCCGAGGCCGAGATGGCCGGGGGAGGCGCGCCGGCGATGGCGAGCGAGCCGGGGGTGCCCGGTCGCGAGCTGGTTTCGCGGAAGGCGCATCTCGTCGCCGCGGGTGTTTCGCGAGCGGGCGTGGCGGCGTTCAACGTTGAGGAAAGCCCGTTCGGCGCGTACGACAAGAAGGTCGTGAAGGCCATTCAGAGCCGCTGGTATCAATTGATCGATCGCTACGGGATTTATGAGAGCACGGCGACGGTCACGGTCTATTTCGAGTTGTTCGACGACGGCCAGGTGAAGAACGTGAAAACGACGGACGGATCGGAGAACAGTATTTTGTCGTTGTTTTGTGAGAAAGCCATCTTAGAATCCGGGCCATTCGATCCGTGGCCGGAGAGTTTGCGCGCGCTGGTGGGCAAGGAACCGCGCGAGGCCAGTATCACCTTTTACTATTAACAGATAAGGAGGCGTTCAATGCCGGAATGGTTTCTTCGGGGCGGAATCGCCATGTGGCCGCTGTTGGTGTGCTCGATAGCGGGGCTGGCCATTATTCTGGAGCGCGTCTGGGCGTTGCAGCGCAGCCGCATCATTTCGACCGAACTGTCTGCGGCGATTGAACGGCGCCCCATCACTCCGGAGCAGACCGAGGCGGTGCGCGTGCTGAGCGAGAACGATCCGTCGGTGCTGGGGACGCTGGTGCAGGCGATGTTCGCCCACGCCACGCTGCCGAAGACGGAAAACGTCGAGGTCATGCAGTCGCTCGCCCGCCAGATCGTCGGCCGAATGGAGCGGGGATTGACCACGCTGCAGTTGATCGCGGAATTGGGGCCGCTGCTTGGATTGCTGGGGACGGTCGTTGGCATGGTGCAATTGTTCGAGGACGTGGCGCGGAAGGGGCTGGGCGAGCCGGCGATGATTTCGCGCGGCATTTATGAGGCGTTGACCGCGACAATGACCGGCCTGGGGATCGCCATCCCCGCGCTGGTGGCCTACATGTACCTGCGGCGCCGGATCGAGGTGCTGGTACTGGAGCTGGAGAAACACACCAACGAGGTGCTCACGCGTTTGTACCGCGGTTAGCAGGCATTGGCCATGCACATATTCGAGACCACCAAAACGCATCGGACGCCCGTGATCCGCGTGATCAATCTCGTGGACGTGCTGTTCATCCTGCTGATTTTCTTCATCGCGACGACGACGTTCCGCGCCAATTCGCCCACGGCGGTGAAGCTCGCGCTGCCCGAGGCCAAGACCGCCGAGGAGGTTGGCCACGAGAAAATCGCGCGCGTGTCGATCGCGGTCAGCTCCGACGAGACCATCTACTTCGACAACAAGCCGATTTCGTTGAGCGCGCTGGAGCAATCCCTGCGCGAGGCGAAGGAGAAGGATCCGAAAGTGCAGGTGCAATTCTCCGCCGACAAGACCGTCAGCTACGGGACGGTTGTGGCCATCGTCGACGCGGCGCGCGCCGCGGGCATTCCCGATATCACGGCGTTCACGAAGAAATCGGCGAAGTAGTCTTCACCGCCAAAAACAGCACGGGCGGCTGTGGATCACACAACCGCCCGTGAAAACATCGAGTCCGGGAAATTACTTTCCGCCGAGGATCGCGTCTTTCGCGGCCTTGGCGATGCGGAACTTCACGACGCGCTTGGCCGGGATCTGAATCTGCTCGCCCGTTGCCGGATTGCGGCCGACGCGGGCTTTGCGGTTCACGAGCACGAGTTTGCCGAGGCCGGGGATCGTAAAGGAATTCTTTGCTTCCTTGTACGACAACTTCACCAGCTCTTCAACAAACTGACCCGCGACCTTCTTCGATACGCCGGTCTTCTCTGCCAGATTTCCCAAAACTTGTGACTTCGTCAACTTTGCCATAAGACTCCTTACTTGTTCTCCTTGGTTTAGGGTTCGGCGGATACTACAAAAGCGCCGAAAACCTTGCAACTATTGATTTTTCAGGGGTTCGACCCACCGAGCCCGGCCAAAAACGGATTTGTCCGGCGCTCGGCGCCGATGGTTGTTGTCGGTCCGTGGCCCGGGAAAACGCGCACGTCATCACCGAGCGGCAACAGCTTGTCGCGGATGGACTGGAGCAACAATTCGTAGTCGCCGCCGGGCAGGTCGGCGCGTCCGACCGATCCCGCGAACAACACATCCCCGACAAAGGCGGCGCGTTCCTTCCGTTCGAACAAGACCGCACTGCCCGGACAATGGCCCGGACAATGAAGGATCTCAAAGCGCAAGTCCCCGACCTCCAGGGGCTTACCCTCTTCGAGGAACAGGTCCGGCTCGGTCGGTTCGATGTCCAGATCGAGGCCGAAATACTGTGCTTGGGGGATCTTGAGCAGGGGGGCGCTCTCGCGGTGGATGGCGAATCGCGCCCTGGTGGCCCGCAACAGCTCGGCATTGTCCAGGAAATGGTCCCAATGGCCGTGGGTGTTGACCAGCAGAGCGATCGGGGTATTCCACTCGCGGGCTTGCTGAACGATCAACGGTGTGGCGCCCTGCGGGGCATCGATCACCAGGGCGGTCCCGTTGCGTTTATCGGCGACCAAATAGCCATTGGTCGCGACCGGTCCCGCTTCAAATGTCTCGACGATCATGCGGTGTGGCGGGGCGTGAAGGCCCCCGCGTTACTCCTCTTCGTCCTCATCCTCATCATCATCTTCTTTTTCGTCTTCGTCCTCGTCGAGGTCCTCATCCTCCTCCAACTCGTCGTCCAACTCTTCCACATCTCCCGAGTCGCTCAGATCAAAGCCGCAGGTGGGACATCGCAAATTGTTTCGCTTCAGCTCCTCGGGCTCGACATCCACGTTGCAGTTTGGACACGTGACTTGTTCCATACGTTCCATACCCCCCTTTTCTGCATTCTTGCGCCGGAACAATAATAAAAAATCCGGCAGGCGCAAGCGTGTTTTGTCGAGCGGTTTTACTTCACCGGGGGCGAGCGCAATTTGGCGAGGCTGGCTTCGATCTGTTCGCGCTGGGTGGTCGGGCCGTGCCACAGGGCGAGGCATTTCTCGTAGGCGGCGGCGGCTTCGTTGGTCTGGCCGTTCAACGCGAGGAGTTGTCCGAGGAACAGGTACAGATGCGAATCCTCGACGTGCTCGCCGATGGTCCGCTGCAAGGCCAGAATCGCGCCGTTGCGGTCACCGAGCCGCGCTTCCAGTTGCGCCCGCAGGAGCCACGCCTGGGCCGAATGCGGTTGCTCGGCGGTGACGGCTTCGGCTTCGTCCAGCGCGGCGTCGACGTTGCCTCTGGTCGCTTTGATTTGCGCCTGGGTCAATCGCGCGTAGAAATAGCGCGGATTGATCTCGAGCAGTTTTTTCGTCAATTCCATGGCGCGATCCATGTTGCCCTGGTCGAGATTGATCACGGCCAGATTCATCCATTCCTCCGAGGGCCGCGGATGGAGGGAGATGGCATCCTGGAACAGCGCCTTGGCCGTATCGACCGCGCCGACGACCATGAGGAAGTTTCCCATCGTGGCCACCACGCGGGCGCGCAGGTACCGATCGCCATCGGCCACGTCGTCGGCGAGTTCGTGGGCGTAGGTGAGGACGGCGTCGACATCCGTCACGTGAACGTGTTTGAGAGTTTTGAGCGCGTTGTCGGCGCGCAGCTCGGGCCAACAGCTTCGATGCACGAAGATGCAGGCGGCATGATCGAAGTAGAGCATGTCCCACATCGGGCTTTTCACGAGGTACTGCAACAAGGCGCGGTCGTCCGCCGTGCCGTACTGGATGAACGCGACCGAGACCGAGCGTTGGCGCATCCATTTTTCCCATGTGGCCGGGTCGTACATGGCGGCGCGATACTGATCGACGAACTCGCGGCCATAGAGGTTGGCGCGGCCATCGCAGAACGGCCGCCATTGCGGATAACCCCACCAGATCAACGGGCCGCCGGAGAGAAAGGTGTTGAACACGTTCAGGCCCGCGGGCAATTCCTTCATGACGTCGAGGGCCTTGGTCGGGACAATCGTTTCGTCGATGCCGACGCCGAATTTCGCGGGACGACTTTCCGCGATGGCCCAGTCGTTCGTCACCGTGACAAAGATCAGGAACGCGGCCACGGCGCCGGCGGCGATCAGGGCTGTCGTTTCGGCCCAATCCGATGGTTTCTTGCCGGCAAATCTGGCGCGAATCACGGACAGTCCGTACGCCAGAATCGGCGCGGTCACGACGGCGTACAGGGCGGTGAACCGGTTCGCGCGCAACGCCAGCGCGCTCATGGCGGCGACGACGAGTATGTGAGCCCAGGGGAATGAGCGGCGTTGGATGACGAGCACGGCTAGCAGCACGAGCGGGTTCAGCCAGAACAACCACCAAAACACCTGCAGGGCCCAGTTCGGTTCCGTCAGGAGCAGCTCGCGGGTGGGCTGCCATTCCCCGAGCGTGCCCGCGGGGCTGGAGCTTTGCGTCTGCTCGATGGCGTGTTGGACGAGGCGGATGCCGAACGGATTTACCCAGCACGCCGCGCAGGACAACGCCAGCGCGCCGAGGATGAGGCCCAACGAACGCCATTGCTTGCGGAGGAGCGACTCGATGCCGAGCACGAGCGCATACATGGCCACGAGACCGATCCCCAACGGAAACGATCCGTGGACGTTCACCCAGATCAATTCCAGCACGGGCAACCAGAGCAAAGATCGCAATTTACCGCGGCGGGCGGATTCGAGGAGGCCGATTGTCAGCGCCGACAGCAGGAGCATCAGGACGTCGGGGCGGACTTCGAGTCGGGCGCGCGAGGCGACGAATGCGGCCACGGTGATCAGCGCAGCGAGCGCCGGGCCGGCGGCGTTACGGCGGCAGGCGAGAAAGACGACAATGCCTGTGAGTCCGACGATCAGGGCTTTCCAGATAACGAGGGCGTTGAAACCGCCACCGGTGTAGGCGACGTAGATCGCGGCCTGGAAGAGCCATTCCCAGTCGAGCCATTGTTTGCCGTTGACGGTGGCCGAGAACGGGTCGACGCGCGGGACGGCCATGTGGGAGAGAATCCACTCGCCGGTTTTCAGGTGCCAGAATGTGTCGGATTCGGAGATTTTCTCGAGGCCGAGCAGGAAGGGGAAGGCGAGCGCGAGCGCGACGACGATCGCGGAAATGGTTTTGCGTGTTTTCCCGTGCATGTAGGCGCGGCATTGTGGCCAAGGTGGCGCTGAATTTCCAGCCGGATTACCGGAGGGCCCGAAATGGCGAATGGTCGATGGTGGCTGGGGTGGACGGAGGGGACGGCCTTGACAAAGGCGACAATGTATAACATATTTGTGACACAATGAAGAGCGCCACCGTGAGGCAGGTCCGCCACAACTTCGGCAGCGTGCTGAACTGGATCGAGGACGGCGAGGCCGTCGTGATCAAGAAGCGCGGCAAGGTGATCGCCGTCATGCAACCGCCGCGGGCCGCGAAGGTCCGCAAGGTGAACCTGCCTGATTTTGCCGCCCGGCTGAAGCGCATCTTTGGCGACAAAGTGCTCCCGACGACGGGCGCGGACATCGTGGCCGAGGACCGGGGACGGTATTGAACGCTTACGCGGACACGAGCTTTCTCGTCTCGCTCTACACTCCGGACGCCAATTCCCCTCGCGCGATCGCGTCCTTGCGGGCCCTACGCGAGCCGCTGCCATTCACGCCGTTTCACCGCCTGGAGTTTCGCAACGCAATCCGCTTGCGCGTGTTTCGCGGTGAACTGAGCGGCCCCGAGCGCAGCGCGGCGTTGCAGGCGCTCGACGACGACCTGCAGGACGGAGTTCTTGTTCACACGGCCATTCCGTGGACCGACACGTTGCGCGAATCGGAACGGCTGGGCGCCGCTCACACAGAAAGGCTGGGCGTGCGCAGCGCCGACATTCTCCATGTCGCGGCCGCGCTGAGGCTGCAGGCGAAAGAACTGCTGAGCTTCGACGTCCACCAGCGCAAGCTGGCCGCGGCCGAAGGGTTGAAGGTCAGACCGTGAAGACAGGCGGGATACATTCCAGTGGAATGCATCTTCGCCTTGTCGCGGACGGCGGGAGAAGGGTTGGCACGGCGCTGGGGATTTGTGGATAGCGGCATTGGAGTGGCCATGAATAAGAACAAGTATCGCGGGAGCAATTTTGACGACTTTCTCAAGGAAGAGGGGATTCTCGAGGAGGTGGAAATCCGGGCGGCGAAGCGCGCCATTGTGGTGCAACTGGAGCGGCTCATGAAATCGCAGAGCCTGACCAAGAAGGCGATGGCGCAGCGGATGCGCACGAGCCGGGCATCGCTGGACCGGTTGCTCGACAGATCCAACACATCGGTGACCCTGCGCACGCTGGGCAAGGCGGCGGAGGTTGTCGGGCGGAAGCTGAGAATTGAGTTGCTGCCGGTGTGATGGGTTGGTCCTCAGTCCGGCCGACGAACTGCGAATCAATGCCAACGCGTGGGGATAGCTCGATCCTCACAACAAGGCACCGCGGATGAGATGGAGGCAAGCAGAATACATTTCAGTGAAATGCATCTTCGCTCTCGTCGCGAGTGATGGAAGAAGGATTGGCACGGCGCTGGAGATTTGTGGATAGCGATTCTCGCGGCGACCGTTCATCCGCCGTACCCCGGCCGTCCCGCTGGCGGATCGGCGGCGAAAGGTTCCCGGTCTGGCCCAGGAAACTCGTTGGTCGGGATATGCCGGGACGGGGGGTGATGGCAAGAGTGGAGATGAGGACGGCGGGCGGGGACATGAACGGGCACAAAGCCCGATTCATTTCAGGGGTATCGTTTTCGATGTTGACATGATTATCGGCGTGTGATAAGTGGAGTGGTTGCATTAGATGTTCTTTGACATAGGTCGCGCCGCTCCCGGCGGCCTGGCTTTGACATTGCATTGCGACCGCGAGGAGAAGAGGCGGATGGCTGGGACAGCCGTCCCTACCGAGAGGGGGAAAGTGGTAACTGGTTACCGCGGTCCACGAGGGGAAAGGGGACGGGGGGGTATAGTTCTGCGAAACGAAGCCAATGGTTTTCAGGCAGTCTTCGATGTGGAAGGCATTGAACTGCAGGAGATTGTGTTGGCCGGGTTCGCGAAAAACGCATTGGCTTCGTTTGGCTTCGTTCGGCCAAAAAATGGCTTCGTTTTGGGGTTTCCAATGGGCTGACACCGCGAAAACGTTTCGCGGCTACAATCGCGGAGCGGACTACCTGCCCGCGGCGGGGGTGATGGAGATGTCGACCATGAGATCGGCTTCGATGCGTTCGAGGGCCTGACGCAGGGCGTCGACGCTGGAGGAATCGGGCAGTCGGACCCTGGCGGTGGCGCGGAAGAGGGTCTCGCCCGACATGGCGGCGCTCTCGCAGCCCGAGGTCAACTCCTCGACATTCACCTGATGTTGGGCCAGCACCTGCGAGATTTCGCGGATGATGCCGGGTCGGTCGTGGCCGATGACCTCGACGGTCGCCAGGTTGCGGGCGGTTGGGGCCGGGGTGATCGCATCGCGCTGGACGCTGACCGACAGGCCCTGAGGTTCGAGCGACTGAAGCGCTTTCAGGAGCGGCTGCTCGTTCGCGGCGGGAATCTCGACGCGGAGGATGCCCGCGAACTGGCCGCCGAGGTGGGCCATGCGGCTTTCGAGCCAGTTGCCGTCGTGCTCGGCGATGACGGCGGAGAGGCGCCCGACGAGCCCGGGGCGGTCGGCGCCAATGATGGTCATCACCAGGGAGACGTTCATGGGAATGTGATACGCCGCCTCGAGCGGAATCGCAAGCCGGGAGGGAAAGAGAGACGGAAACGTGATGCGAATGGCACGGAGACAATTTGTTGAGTCAGTGTGCGGCGCCCTGAGGGGGGGATTCGGCGGGCGCGGCGGGCGAAGGCGTGTTCAGGGACGGGTTGTGACTGGCGCGAGCGGCGAGCAAGCGGGAGAGGAGTTCGCGGAGGGTGGAGTTGTCCGCGTCGATTTTGATGGCGGCGCGGATGGTATCGATGGCGGCGTCGAGGTTGCCCTGGTGCTCGTAGAGCGCGGCGCAGTTGTAATAGGCGGAGAGGTTTTGCGGGGCGATTTTGATGACCTGTTGGTAAAGTTCGAGGGCCTTCTGGGTTTCGCCGTGGCTGGACCAGATGTTGGCGAGGATGGAGAGAAGGGCGATGTTGTTGGGATCGATGTCGACGGCTTTCTGAATCTGCCGGGCGGCCTCCTGATAACGGCCGAGGTAGTGGAGCGTGGAGCCGAGATTGACGTAGGCGAGCTCGTTGCTCGGTTCGAGGGCGATGACCTGCTCGTAACGCTGGACGGCCTTTTCGCTTTCGCCGAGGTTGGACCAGATGGTGGCGAGGTTGAAGATGAGCACGGTGTTTTTCGGATCGAGGTTGATCGCCTTCTCAAATTCCGCGGCGGCGTCGCGGGTGCGGCCGAGGTTGTTGAGGGCGGCGCCGAGGTTGACGTAGACGAGCTGGTTGCTGGGGTCGATGTCGACGGCTTTGTGAAGCGGCTCGAGGGCTTCGTTGTACTTCTTCATATTGATGAGCGAGTTGCCCCAGTTGAGATAGATCGTGGCGTTGCGGGGATCGATCTTCTCGGCGCTTTTGAGCTGGTCGATGGCCTCCTGATAGCGGCCGAGTTTGTCGAGGACGTAGGCCATGTTGATGGCGATGCTGGTGTTGAGCGGATCGTAAGCGGCGGCGCGCTGAAACTGCTCGAGGGCGAGGTCGAGTTTGCCGTCTTTGACGAGCGCGATGCCGCGGCCCTGATAGAGAACGGCGCGGGCCGGATCGCGTTCGGTGACGGGCTGATCGTTCTGGAGAAGCCGGGCGTCGGGCTGGGCGGGCGGCTCGTAGCGGGCGGCGACGGTGCAGGCCAACACGACCGCGAAGGCGATGGATTGGGCGAAGCGCGCGAAGGTGCGGGCGTCGCGGATGGGTGAGTATGGGGGGCGGTCGCTCATTTCCTCTGGTAAATCTACCAGACCCGGGCTATTTATCGAGCCGGATTGGTCCGGGCGAGTGGTCGTTCGAGACAGGCGAGATGAATCTGAGTTTTGGTTACAACACGAACGGGTTTGGCCAACACAAACTCGAAGATGCGCTGGAGATCATCGCGGACTGCGGGTACCGCGGCGTCGCGTTGACGCTGGACAACTATCACTGCAATCCGTTCAGCGTCGAGCCTGCCGACCTGAACCGTTTGCGGCAGCTCCTGGACAAGCTGCAACTGCGGGTGGTGATCGAAACGGGGGCGAGGTATTTGCTCAATCCGCAACGCGGGCGTTACCCGACGCTGGTCAGCAGCGAGGGACGGCAAATCCGACTCGAATTTCTGCGGCGGGCGGTGGACATCGCGGCGGATCTCCATGCCGAGTGCGTGAGCTTCTGGTCGGGGGCGCCCGAGGCGGAGGTGCCCGAGCATCAGGCGTGGGACTGGCTGGTGACGGGTTGCCTGCAACTGGCCGAGCACTCGAAGCGGCGCGGCGTCCAACTCGCGTTCGAGCCGGAGCCTTGCATGCTGGTCGATGACATGGCCAAGTTCGAGGTGCTGAAGAAGCATATCACGAGCGCGCGGTTTGGACTGACAATGGACATCGGGCACGTGTTCTGCACGGAGACCGCGCCGTTTCGCCAGGTGTACGGAAAGTTCGCGAATCTCATCCGCAACATCCACATCGAAGATATTCGCGACCGCAAACACGAGCATCTGATGTTTGGGGAGGGCGAGCTGGATTTTGTGGCCATCCTGCGGGTGCTCAATGACAACAAATACACCGGGCTGATCAACGTCGAGCTTCCGCGACACGCCCATTGCGCAGCGGAGACGGCGCGGGCGTCGCTCGAATTCCTCAACGCGATGGGCGCAAAAATCCCCGGGGCGACTGCAGCCGCCGCGGCGGCGAAATCGGCGCCGTCGGCCGCCCATTAGGCATTACGGGCGGTGTGGGCTTCCCGCGCGCGGAAAAATGCTTGAAATAAAATTTGCTTGTCTGCGGATGAGTTCGGCTGTATTTTCGGGCAGCTATTCGGAGGCAATATTATGAAGATTGCGCATCTTGCTGGTCTCACCGCTGTTGGCATCATGGTCGTTGGCATGCCCTCGGTTTTTGCGGCGCCGAGTGAATCCGTCGAATCGGCGGGTGCGTCAAGCGCCTACCAAAAGGTGAACGCGGTGCTCAGCGAACAGATTGTCGCGGGGCAATTGCAGGCGATCGGACTGACCAGCCAACAGGCGCATGCGCGTCTTTCGCAGTTGAACGCCGAACAGCTCAGTCAGTTGGCCGCGCAAGCCGATTTGATTCAGGTGGGCGGCACGATAGAGTCGGATGCGTCCGACAAGTGGGGCCCGCTCCATTGCATGTGGCACCAGTTGACCACCTTCGCCACCAACGTGTACCGCCTGGTTTTCTGTTGGGCGGATTTGAAATAGCTTTCGGTTTTCGCACAGGCGGCCTGTTCCGAAACTTTCGGAGCAGGCCGTTTTTGCTATACTAACGACGTGAAACCGGGCGCGACCCCTTTTGCCGAGAACCAGATGCTTTTCGGGCGGGACGACACGCCGGCCATCATCAGCGTCGAACCGACCGGCGACGCGGAAATCACGGTCTACGATCGACGCGACGACAAGCTTGCGAGCGGGGCGGTGGCATTTCAGCCGTTTCTGTGGTTGTCGGAACAGGTGTACCTACAGGGCTTCGATCGGAAGGTGGAGTATGCGCCGTTGGCTGGGAGCGCCTTCTTCAGATTCATCGGTCGGTTCCAGTCATGGACGGATTTTCAGCAGGCGCGGAAGTTTCTCGGCGCCGCCCCGTACTTCGCGATCAACGATCCGGCGCAGCAGTATCTCCTGGCCACCGGCCGAACGCTGTTCAAGGGATTGGGCTTCGATCAGCTCAACCGGCTGCAAATCGCGGTGGTGACAGCCGCGGAGAAGCTGCAGGCTCTCCAACTCGGAGATCGTGGAGGCTGGCAGCAGGAACTTAGCGGCACGGAAGCGCAGATTCTCAAGCAATTCGTCGACGTCGTTCGCGAGCGCGACCCGGACGTACTCGAAGGGCACGACATCTTCCGCGGGGCGCTGACGCAGATTACCGCGCGCGCGCGTGTCGCCCGCGTTCCGCTGAAGCTTGGGCGGGACGGCTCCATGCTGCGGTCGCGCGCGTCCCGCGTGCAAATTGCCGAGCGCACGATCCAATACCCGAAGTTTGCGATTCATGGCCGGCACATCGTGGACACATTTCTGTTGAGCGTGTTCTACGATGTGTCGTCGCGGGAACTGGAGGGGTTCGACCTCGGCGAGGTGGCGGCGCATTTCGGGGTGAAAGAATCGGGCGCAGCAGCGGTTCGACGCATCAGCGATTTACTCAGCCAGAGTTACTTCATCCAGGCGCAGGTGTTTCCCTACAATTATCAGGACGTGGTGGTGCGCGGGAACGCGACGAAGATCGACGCGTTGTTCCTGCGCGAGTATCTGCACCAGAAGCACAGCGTTCCGCAGTTCGGGGAACCGCGTCCGTTCGCGGGCGGCTACACCGACATGTTCCACGAGGGCGTGATCCGCAACGTCTGGCACTGCGACGTGCAATCCTTGTATCCCTCGCTAATGCTGGCGTTCGACCTCAAGCCGCGCGGCGACGAATTGAATTTGTTTCTGCCGCTGCTGCGCGACCTGCGACAGTTCCGTCTGCGGGCAAAAGCAGACGCGCGAACCGCGAAAGATGAAGCGCAACGGCGGAATCTCGACGCGTTGCAGCAGACGTTCAAGATTCTCATCAATTCGTTCTACGGCTATCTCGGGTTCTCGCAGGCGCACTTTGGCGATTTCGCGATCGCCGAACAAATCACCGCCAAGGGCCGCGAGACGCTCAAGACCATGCTCGATTGGCTACAGAAACGCGGCGCGAAGGTGATCGAGATCGATACGGACGGCCTGTATTTCGTGCCGCCCCCGAAATCCGAGCCGCAGGCGCTCGAACGCGATCTACAGGCGGCGTTGCCGAAAGGCGTGGATGTCGAGATCGACGGACGGTTTCCCGCGATGTTCAGCTACAGGATGAAGAATTACGCGCTGCTGGATGAAGAGGGGAAGCTTCATGTGACCGGCTCGGCGCTGCGGTCGCGCGGCCTGGAAAAGTTTCAGCGTCAGTTCCTCGAAGAGATGATGACCCTTGCGCTTCGAGATGAGGCGAAGAACGTGCCGCAACTGTACGAGGAGTATTGCCAGAAGATCGAGCGCGGCCACTTCCCCATCGACATGCTGGCGAAGACCGAAACGCTGCAGGACACGCTGGACGTTTATCGCCAGAAGATCGCCCAGTCCGCCCGCAATCGGAGCGCGGCGTATGAGCTGGCATTGAAATCAGGCCGGGCTTACGGACCCGGCGATCAGATCACGTATTATGTCACCGGCGACAGCAAACGGGTGAGCGTCTACGACAACTGCAAGCTGGCGAGCGAATTCGATCCCGCCCGCCGCGACGAAAACATCGATTACTACCTCGACAAGCTGAAGGCGTTGTACAAGAAGTTTGCGGAGATTCTGACCGGCTCCGCGCCGCGCGCGGAACGATCGCGAAACCAAACGCCGGATCTTTTTGGCTGAGGCGACTGACTCGATCAGTGTCCGGATAATTCGGCGACCGTCACTGCCAGCGCCAACATGGAGAAGGCGAGGCCAACCCAACCAGTGACTTTGAGCGGTGGGCGCGACTGGCGGGTCACAATGAAGAAGCAGGCCGTAAAGACGGCCCAGAAGGGAACGGCGGCGCGGAGCAGTTGGTTCGCCGATTCGGTTGTGAGCGGGTGGAACACAAACGCGCACCATGCCCAGAGCGCGAATCCACCTGCATAAAGCGTCAGGAACGGCGGGAACTTCAGTTGGCGGTTCAACTGCCCGAGCAGCGGGTTGCTTTCCAAATGCAATTCGTTGGCCATGGCGACAGTTACGTGCACGTTGCGTGCCACGATGAAAGTCTAATTCCATTGCCATTTTCGCCAGTCGTTCTACAATTGGCTGAACGAAGAGTGACCGACTCCGTGTGAAACGCGAACTTGACAGTTGAGGGCTGAAAACCAAAGGCCTCCCACATCCATGCTCCTCCCCGCCCAAATCATCCAGAAGAAGCGTGACGGACATGCGCTGAACGAAGCAGAAATCCGGTTTTTCATCAAGGGTTTCACCAAAGGCGAATTGCCGGAGTACCAGATGTCGGCGATGGCGATGGCGATTTGTTTTCAAAGGATGACTTTCGATGAGACGATGTGGCTGACGCGGGCGATGATCGAGAGCGGGAAGGTGGTCGAGTGGAAGCGGCATGCCGGGTCGTTTTATGCGGACAAACACAGCACGGGTGGGATCGGGGACAAAACGTCGTTGATCATCGCGCCGCTCGTCGCGGCGTGCGGGGTGAAAGTGCCGATGATCTCGGGGCGCGGGCTGGGTCCGACGGGCGGGACGCTGGACAAACTCGAAAGCATCGCGGGCTTCAACGTCAATCTGACGCTTGATGCATTTCAGCGCATCACGGAGAAAATCGGTTGTTGCATGATCGGCCAGACGGCGGAGATCGCGCCGGCGGACAAGAAATTGTACGCCTTGCGGGATGTGACGGCGACGGTTTCGTGTCTGCCGCTGATCGTGGCCAGCATCATGTGCAAGAAGCTTGCCGAGAACGTGGATGGTCTGGTGCTCGACGTGAAATGGGGCAGCGGCGCATTCATGCGGACTCGGGAGTCCTCGGCGGAACTGGCGCGGGCGATGGTCGAGGTCGGGAAGCGGTATGGCAAGAAGGTTGTCGCGCTGCAAACCGACATGAACCAGCCGCTGGGACAGAAGATCGGAAATGCGCTCGAAGTGCGCGAGTGTGTTGAGATCATGAACGGCTCGGCGAAGGCGGATGATTTGATGGAGGTCACGCTCGCGCTTTCGGCCGAGATGTTATTGATGGCCGGTGTGGCGAAAAAGGTTGCAGACGCGAAGCAAATGCTGCAAAAGAAACTTTCCAACGGCGAAGCGCTCAAGAAATTCGCCGAGTTGATCGCCGCGCAGGGCGGCGACGCCCGTGTGTGTGACGATGTGAAGAGATTGCCAGAGGCCAAACATGCTCGATTGATCCCCGCGCCGAAATCCGGCTTCGTGCAATCCATCGAATGCGACCAGATCGGCTACGCGGTGATTGCGCTGGGCGGCGGACGGAAGGTCTCGGCGGACAAGATTGATTTCGGCGTCGGGTTCGAGCAGCCGAAGAAGATCGGCGACACGGTGAAGGCCGGCGAGCCATTGATGATCATGCATTACAATGACGACGCGCGGGCCGCGGAAGCCGAGCGGATGGTGCAACAGGCCTACACGATCACGGAGAAGCCGGTGAGCGCCGGGCTGCCGTTGATCGTGCAGAAGATCGAGTAAAGGGTTCCTATCGATGATAGCGACTGTAAAAGAGACGAAGGATTTTCTGGATTCGAAGTTGAACGGACTCAAACCCGAAGTGGCGTTGGTGGTGGGCTCGGGTCTGGGCGGCATCACGCAAGGGGTCAGCAAGCCGCTCGTCATTCCGTACACGGATATTCCGAATTTTCCCAAGCCGACAGTGGCGGGGCATGCCGGGCAGATGATTTTCGGGGAGCTGGCGGGCAAGAAGCTCATGGTACTTAGCGGACGATTTCATCGGTACGAAGGACGGAGCGCGGCGGAGATTACGTATCCAATCCATGTTATCGACGCGTTCGGGGTGAAAGTGCTGATCGTCACGAATGCGGCCGGCGGCATCAACCCGCAGTACAAGCCCGGCGATCTGATGGTGATCGAGGACCACATCAATCAACTCGGCATCAACCCGCTCATCGGCGGCGTGAACGGCGACGGCGGCGTCAAATTCGTCGACATGTCTCAGGCCTACTCGCCGCGATTGCGTGAAAAATTGGATACCGCCGCCGAGAAACAACAGATTCCCATCTGGCGCGGCGTGTATCTGGCAACGACGGGACCGAGTTACGAGACGCCGGCCGAGATCAAGGCGTTCGCGTGGTCTGGCGCCGACGCCGTGGGCATGAGCACCGTGCCCGAGGTCATTCTGGCGCGCTACCACAACATCGAAGTGGCCGGTGTCTCCTGCATCACCAACCTTGCGGCGGGCATCTCCAACAAGAAACTGTCCCACGACGAGGTGCTGGAAGTGGGTCGGGCCGCACAGGACAGATTGGGCAAACTCCTCACCGAATTCATCGGATCGTTGTAAGTTTCTGTTATTCGCGGGGCATCGCGAACGACGTGTGCCTGTGCTTGCGAAGTGGTAACCTATTGAGCCTCGTAACATATTTGTAACAATCGCGTTGGCTGAGCGTGACACATTCGTTACAGTATGTCTGCCATGGCGGAAACGATACTGATTGTGGACGACGAACAGGACGTTGTGGATCTGCTCGTCTATAACCTGCAGAAGGCGGGGTACAAGACCATTACGGCGCGAGATGGCGCCCTGGCATTGCAGAAAGCGCGAGACGAAATGCCGTCGCTGATCGTGCTCGACTTAATGTTGCCGCAGATGGACGGGACCGAGGTGTGCCGTCATCTGAAGGCCGAACCGAAGACCACTCACATTCCGATCATCATGCTGACGGCCAAGGCGGAAGAAGTGGACCGCGTGGTGGGACTGGAGCTTGGCGCAGACGATTACGTGACGAAGCCGTTCAGCCCGCGCGAGATTGCGCTGCGGGTGAAAGGCGTCTTGCGGCGTGTCAGCGGGAAATCCACGCCCGCCGAGGTTCTCAAATTTGGCGACATTACGTTGGACATTGCCAAGCATGAGGTCACCATCAAAGGCAAGGTCGTGGACCTGACGGCAACGGAGTTCAAGTTGCTGACGACATTGCTGGAACGACGCGGGCGGGTTCAGTCGCGGGACCGGTTGCTAACGGACGTGTGGGGCTACGAGGGAGACGTGGACACGCGAACGGTGGACACCCATATGCGACGCTTACGCGAAAAGCTCGGCAAGGTGGCGGATTACGTCGAGACGGTGCGCGGCGTCGGGTACCGATTTGCGGATGCGCCCTGAGAGTTATCCGCGCTGCACCAACATGAGCAGACGGTAGACGACGGCGGCGACGACCGCCGAGCAGGGGATCGTCAATATCCACGCCCACACGACACGTCGGGCCACGCCCCAGCGGACAGCGGACAACCGGTGGACCGCGCCCACTCCAACAATCGCACCCGTGATCGTGTGCGTGGTGCTGACGGGAATGCCCATGGCCGTCGAGGTGAAGAGTGATGTAGCAGCGGCCAGCTCGGCGCACGCGCCATCGTACGGCCGCAGTTTGGTGATTTTCATTCCCATCGTTTTCACGATGCGCCAGCCGCCGGCCATGGTCCCAAGGGCGATGGCGAGATTACAGACGAACACGATCCAAAACGGGAATGTCACCTTGCCGGCGGCGAACGCGGCCTGCTGACTTTTCCAGATGCTGGCGTACAACAGCGCAGCAATGATTCCCATGGTCTTTTGGGCGTCGTTCATGCCGTGGCCGAGACTGTATGCAGCCGCTGATCCGAGTTGAACGATACGGAATCCGCGGTCGATCTTGATCGGCGAAACCTTACGAAACACCCACATCACGATGAAGGTGAAAAACAGGCCGAGCCCGAGACCAATCAAGGGCGCAATGACAATGAACTCGACCGTGGAAATAACCTTGGCCGTGTGCAGCACGCCGTTCCATGTGCCGGCGTGAACGATGGCGGCGCCACCAAATCCACCGAGCAACGCGTGGGACGAACTCGAAGGCAGTCCGCCGTACCACGTGATCAGGTCCCACACGATTGCGCCGAGCAACCCGGCGAAGATGACCTCGACGGTGATGTAGTCGGCGTGCACCCAGGTGGCGACAGCGTTGGCGACGTGGACGCCGCCGACCCAGGCCGCGACGAAATTCCACCAAGCGGCCCAGACGACAGCCTGGAACGGGCGGAGGACGCGGGTGCCAACGACAGTGGCAATCGAATTGGCGGAGTCGTGGAATCCGTTGACGAAATCGAATGCGAGCGCCGTAAGAAAAATCAGGGCGACATACGGATTTTGAATGATGTGGAGCAGGTCGGTGAAGAAAGCGGACATTCAGGTCTCCCCGCGGGGTCGCGGCCTAGCTCATCTTGACGATGACGCCCTGAAGGACGTTGGCCACGTCCTCGAGGCGGTCGGTGATCTTCTCCATCGTCTCGTAGATGTCCTTCCACTTGATGACTTCGATGGCGTTCTTTTCGGTGGCGAACAACTCGGTGAGCGCGACGTGCAGGATGTCGTCGGCGGCATTCTCGACCTCGTGGACGGTGATGCAATCGCGCATGACCTGCTCGTAGTTTCTCGCAGAGCGCATGCCGTGGACGGCCTGGGCGAGCTTCTCGCAGCCGCGGACGATTTGTTTGGCGAGGTTGACGGCGTGCTGGGTCGGTTTCTGGATGCCGAAGAACGCGAGGCGATTGGCGGCGGCGTTGGTCAGGTCCACGACGTCGTCGATGCGCAGGGCCATCATGTGAATGTCTTCGCGGTCGAGCGGGGTGATAAACGATTTGTTGAGTTGCTCCATGGTCCGGTGCGTGACATCGTCGCAGTCGTGCTCGATGGCATTCAGCTCGCGGGCGATGGGATCGGCGTCGGCGTACTGTTCGGTTAATTTCAACAGTAGTTCGGCGGCGCGCACGGCGTGGTCGGCCGCCTGGTCAAACGACCGGAAAAAGTCAAACTCCTGTGGTATCAATCTCCTCAGCATGGCCCCTCTCCGAATGACAATCATGTAACGGAAGTTTGTCAAAATAGCAACAGATTGCGGCATTGGATTTGTTACGACTGCGTCCGATTTCATTGAAACGGCGCGCGGTGTCCGCTATTGTGGCGGCTGCGAACGGTGAGACTCTCGCTTCCATCGAAGTGGTTCCTCGGTCTGGCGATCCTGTTGGTCGATTTGCTGCTGGTGGTGTATGTGGCGATTCGGCTGACGCTGCCGCCGTACCTGGTGAGGCAGATCGAATCGGATTTGCGCCGGGACGCGTACGTCGTGCGCGATGTGTTCGAATCCGAGCTGCAAACGCGAACCACGACCCTGGCCGACATCAATCAACTGAGTCACGAAATCTCGAAGCAGACCGGTTTGCGGATCACAGTGATTGCGCGGGACGGCACGGTCATCGGCGAGTCCGACAGAACCGAGGCCGAGATCAAGACCATCGAGAACCATTTGCAGAGGCCGGAGGTTCAACAAGCCCTGCACGAAGGGGTCGGCAGCGCCACGCGCAAGAGCAATACGATTGGCGTGAATCTGTTGTATGTGGCGGTGCCGGTGCGGGACGACAAGATTGTGGGGATCGTGCGGGTGGCGATGCCGCTGGTGGAGATTCAACACACAACAGCGCGTGTGCTGCATACCATCGCGGTGGCGAGCCTGGTGGTCGGACTTGCGGCCATCCCGGTGCTGTACTGGCTGTCGAGGCGGGTAACGCGGCCGATTCTGCAAATGCAGAAAGCGGCGGGACGGATGGCGCACGGGGATTTCAGTCAGAAGGCGCCGTATCGGGTCAGCGGCGAGCTGGGCGAACTGGCGACGGCGTTGAACGACATGTCATCGCAGCTCGAGGCGCGGCTGCGGGAACTCAGCGAAGAGAAAGCCGATTTGAGCGCGATCCTGGCGGGTATGACGGAGGGCGTCTTGGTCGCGCGGCCGGATGGCCGGATTCGCCTGACCAACCAGGCGTTGCGGCACCAATTCGGCATCACTGACGAGACCCTGGGGAAGACGGTGTTGGAAGCGTTTCGCAACGTACCACTGCAGGAGTTGGTGGGCGAGGTCATCGAGGAGGGCGACGTATCGGCGCGGGAGCTGACGTTTTTGACACCGAACGAACGGACGTACGAACTGAGCGCGACGCGATTGCAGGACAGCCGCGGGGCGGTGACGGGTGTGATCATCGTATTTCACGACATCACGCGGATGCGTCAATTTGAGAACACGCGCAAGGAGTTCGTCGCCAACGTCAGCCATGAACTGCGCACGCCGCTGTCGATCATCAAGGGGTACGTCGAGACACTGCTGGATGACGAGCCGCCGGATGCGGCAACGACGCGGCAATTTCTGAACACGATCCAGCGGCACTCGCGGCGGCTGGAAGCGTTGATTGCCGATTTGCTGAGTATCTCGGCGCTGGAATCGCAGCAGGCGCGGCTGACCTTCGAGCCCGTGTCGATGCGGGCGGCGGCGCAATCGGTGCTGGACGAATTGACGCGACAGGCCCAGGACAAATCGATTGCGGTTTCGTTGGAGATCCCCGGGCAACTTCCTGCGGTCCGTGCCGATGCCCAGCGATTGCACCAGGTATTGTTCAATCTTCTGGACAATGCGATCAAATACACGCAGGCGGACGGGCACGTGACGATTCGGGCGGTTGAGAAAGACGGGATGGTCGAGACGGGGGTGGCGGATGACGGCCCGGGGATCGGGCCTGAACATCTGCCGCACGTGTTCGAGCGGTTCTATCGGGTCGACAAGGCGCGGAGCCGCGAGCTGGGCGGCACGGGTCTCGGCCTGTCGATCGTCAAGCACATCGTGCAATCCCACGGCGGCCGTGTCTGGGCGGAGAGCCAGATCGAGCGCGGGAGCACATTTTACTTCACGCTGCCGCGGGCCTGACGAACGGTGGCGGCGATGGTTTCCCGGCTTGACATATTCGCCAAAGCGAATATGTATTACGCGCATGAAACCGAAGCGTGTCCTGTTCCTCTGCACGGGGAATTCCTGTCGCAGCCAGATGGCCGAGGGGCTTCTACGGACGCTGGGCGGCGAACGATTCGCGGCGTTCAGCGCGGGCGCCAAGCCGGCCGGCCACGTTCATCCCCTTGCCATCCGCGCGATGGGCGAACTGCACATCGACATTTCCCGTCATCAATCCAAGTCGCTCGACGCATTCCGTGGTCAGCCGATCGATTACTTGATCACGGTGTGCGACGGCGCGCGCGAGACATGTCCCACGCACACCGGGGCCGAACGACAATTGCACTGGAGCTTCGATGACCCGGCGCGCGCGGATGGCCCGGACGAGCAGAAGCTGGCTGAATTCCGCCGCGTGCGCGACGAAATCCGCCGGCGCATCGAACTGTTTTTGGCAACCCAGCATGAATGACTCCGTTTCCAGACGACTGTCGTTTCTCGATCGCTACCTCACACTGTGGATTTTTCTCGCCATGGGAGCGGGCGTTGGCGCCGGCTATTGTTTTCCGCAGATTGAGAGCGGCATCAACCGCCTGCAGGTGGGCACGACGAATTTGCCGATTGCGGTGGGGCTGATCCTGATGATGTATCCGCCACTGGCCAAAGTGCGATACGAGGAGATGGGGGACGTATTTCGCAATTACCGGGTGCTCGGTCTTTCCCTGCTGCAGAATTGGGTGATTGGGCCGGTGTTGATGTTCGCGTTGGCCATTGTGTTTCTGCGGGACCGCCCGGAATACATGGTCGGCCTGATTATGATCGGGCTGGCTCGCTGCATTGCGATGGTCATTGTGTGGAACGAACTGGCAGATGGCGACACGGAATACTGCGCGGGGCTGGTGGCATTCAACAGCGTGTTCCAGGTGCTGTTCTACAGTCTGTTCGCGTGGGTATTCATCACCAAACTGCCGCCGTTATTCGGGCTGCGCGGATACGGGGTCAACGTGAGCATGGCGCAGATTGCCCGGAGCGTGTTTGTGTATCTCGGCATTCCGTTTCTGGCGGGCATCCTCACACGGTTCAGCCTGCTCAAGGCGAAGGGACGAGAATGGTACGAGCACACGTTCCTTCCGCGGATCAGTCTGATCACGCTGGTTGCGCTGCTGTTCACGATCCTGGTGATGTTCAGCCTGAAAGGCGACCGCATCGTCCGCATCCCGCTGGACGTTCTGCGGATTGCCGTGCCATTGCTGATTTACTTCGTCGTGATGTTCCTCGTCAGTTTTTATCTGGGCCGCGCGGTTGGCGCCGATTACTCCAAGACGGCCACGCTATCCTTTACCGCGGCCAGCAACAATTTCGAGCTGGCGATTGCGGTGGCGGTGGCGGTGTTTGGGATTAATTCCGGAGCGGCGTTTGCGGCGGTGATCGGACCGCTGGTCGAAGTGCCCGCGCTTATCGGCCTGGTGAATGTCGCCCACTTTTTTCAGCGCCGGTATTTCAGCCAACCTCTGAGTCCTCACCCCATCATTCAGGAGACAACCACATGAAAAAAGAGGGGAAATCGGTGGCAGATGCGGAACTTGTCCACCAGAAGGTACGTGACGGTTATGCCGAGATCGCCAAAGGCAACGGGTGCGGGTGCGGCTCGGAGCGCACGAGTTCGGATGAACTCGTACGCCAGATCGGCTACTCGACGGAGGAACTGAGCGTCGTGCCGGAGGGCGCCAACATGGGGCTTTCGTGCGGCAATCCGACGGCCATTGCGTCGCTGAAGGTCGGGGAGATTGTTCTCGATCTCGGCAGCGGCGGCGGATTCGACGTATTCATTGCCGGAAAGAAGGTTGGTCCGAGGGGTCGGGCGATTGGCGTGGACATGACGGCGGAGATGCTGGCCAAGGCACGGCGCAATATCGACACATATCGCGAGCAGACCGGGCTCGACAACGTCGAGTTCCGGCTGGGCGAGATGGAACATTTGCCGGTAGCGGATGGGAGCATCGATGTCGTCATTTCGAATTGCGTCGTCAACCTTTCACCGGACAAGCCGCAAGTCTGGCGGGAGATTGCGCGCGTGCTCAAGCCGGGTGGCCGCGTCGCGGTGTCCGATCTCGCGCTGCTAAAACCGCTGCCGTCGGCTGTTCGTGAGATGGTGGAAGCGCTGGTGGGTTGCGTGGCCGGGGCAGTGCTGGTGGACGAGACGCGGCGAATGATGACCGAGGCCGGGCTGGCCGACATTGAACTCGTCTCCACGCCGGACTACATCCAGGCCAAAGCGGATTGGAATGATCCGCTGTACCGGAAGATCATGGAGCACCTGCCCGCGGATGCCGAACCGAGGGACTACATTACAAGCCTGGGGGCGACAGCCAGGAAGCCGGCGCGCTGAATCATGACCAAGCCAGACCGACTTTTCAAGGCGTTTGCGGATGAGACGCGGCTGCGCATCCTGAATCTGGTGGCGCAACGCGAGAGGTGCGTGTGCGAGTTTCAGAAGATCCTGCGCGTACCGCAGCCGAAGATTTCGCGGCATCTCGCCTATCTGCGGCGGTCGGGATTGCTGGTGGCACGTCGCGAGGGCAGGTGGATTCACTACTCCCTGGCCAAGCCGGAGTCGGCTGTCCACACGGCATTGGTTGGCTGCATCCGCAGTTGTTTCCGCGACGTGGACCTGCTGAAGCGCGATCTGATACGCGATGGCCGGTGCTGCAAGCCCTAAGAGATCGCACCCGTATCGTCACCATTCCGTCACCGATTTGGCACCGCGTCGAAACAACGCGGTGGGAGCCTCAGGCGGGGTAGCGTGATGGCAAAGAACCGATCCATTTTGATTGCGGAGGACGAGCCGGATACCGCAAACCTGCTGCAGTTCCACTTGCAGCGGCGCGGGTATCAGACCACGGTGGCGTCGGACGGGCTCAACGCGCTGAATCTGAGTTTCGAGCGCCGCCCGGATCTGGTGATCCTGGATCTGATGCTGCCGAAGCTGCACGGATTCGAGGTTTGCCGCATGCTCAAGACCAGCCCATCCACAAAGCACATTCCCATCTTCATGCTGACGGCGATGGCATCGGCGGAGAACAAGGTGCAGGGGTTCAGCCTCGGCGCGAACGAGTACATGACCAAGCCGTTTGAGATGTCGGAACTGCTGGCGCGGATCGAATCCCTGCTGCGTGCCGCGTAGCAGCGGCGAGTGAGTTTACCGTTCCGTAGCCCGGCCGAGTCGGGTTTGTCACAACGCGTCACTACGTTCGGGCCGTCAGCGCCGCGGAGGTGGACGACAAGCGCCTCGTGTGAAGACGGCAAGCCGTGGATATCACCGGGGCGACACGTATTCGTAACTCAATCGTAACAACAACGGGATACCGGAGCATGGACATGGTGAAGACCACGAGGATGAACATCAGCAGATTGGCGGTCCTGACGGCGATGTGTCTTTGGATGTCCGGGGCGCAGGCGCAACTGCTCATCAACGGGGCCGGCGCCACATTTCCCTATCCGATTTATTCCAAGTGGTTCGATGAGTATGCAACAATCGATCCATCGGTTCGGTTCAACTATCAATCCATCGGCTCGGGCGGCGGACAGAAGCAGATTCTGGCGGAGACGGTGGATTTTGGGGCCACGGATGGGCCGATGAGCGATGAGAACCTGGCGAAGGCGCCCGGGAAGTTGCTGCATATTCCGATGGTCGCGGGGGCCGTGGTGGTGACATACAATTTGCCCGGCGCGCCGAAGCTCAAACTGGACGGGCCGGCCCTGGTTGATATTTTTCTTGGGAAGATCACGAAGTGGAATGACGCCCGCATTGCGGGGCAGAATCCGACCATTACCCTGCCTGATATGGACATTGTGGTCGTGCATCGTTCCGATGGCAGCGGCACGACGTATATCTTCACGGATTATCTGAGCAGTGTGAGCGACGGCTGGCGGACGGAAGTGGGGAAGAACACATCCGTCAAATGGCCGGTCGGGCTGGGCGGGAAAGGGAACGAAGGGGTTGCGGGCCAGATCAAGCAGACGCCGGGGGCGATCGGGTACATCGAGCTCATTTACGCGTCGCAAAACAATCTGCCGTTTGCGGACATCAAGAACTCGCGCGGGAATTACGTGTCGGCGTCACTGGCTTCAATCACCGCAGCGATGGCGGCGGCGAAAGTGCCCGATGATTTCCGGTTCTCGGTGGTGAATGCGCCGGGGGGCGAAGCGTATCCGATAGCCGGCGCCACGTGGTTGCTGGTGTACGAAAAGCAGAAGGATGCGTCGAAGGGGAAAAAGCTGGTGGAATTTCTCCATTGGGCGCTGACGCAGGGGGAACAACTGGCGCCGTCATTGAATTACGCGCCACTTCCACGAAACATTCAGGAGCGGGCGCTGGCGCGAGTGAACGAGATTACTTTTTAGGCTGCGAGTTCGTTGACGACATCGCTGGCGCGGGTCGGGGAAGAAGATCACCCCAGGGATCTTCCTCCCCGAATGGTGTGCGAGTTTGGATTTGAAGGATACAAGTGACATGGCGGAGACATTGGTGGCAACGCCCGGAGGATTTGCCGGGGTGCGTCTGGCGCAGCCGTCGCGATTCGGCGACCATTTCTTTCAATGGCTGACGTTGGGGATGGGGCTGTCCGTGGGGGTGTTGATCATGCTGGTCGGTGTTACGCTCTGGCGCGGGGCCGCACCGGCGGTGCATCGATTCGGGCCGCAATTTCTGGCCAGCTCGACCTGGGACCCGGTGCAGGAGGTGTTTGGGGCGTTGCCGTTCATCTATGGAACGCTGGTATCGTCGCTCATCGGTCTGGTGATCGCGGTGCCGCTGAGCGTCGGGTCGGCGGTATTTCTGACCGAGCTCGCGCCGATGCGGCTGCGTCAACCGATCGTGTCGGTCATCGAGATGCTCGCGGCGGTCCCGAGCGTGGTGTTTGGCTTGTGGGGCATCTTCGTTCTGGTTCCGTGGCTGCGGGTGCACGTGTTTCCCGTGCTACAGCATGTGCTTGGATTCCTGCCGTTGTTTCAGGGGCCGAATTACGGAGTGAGCATGCTCTCGGCGGGGATCATCATTGCGATCATGATTTTGCCGATCATCACGTCCGTTTCGCGCGAGATACTCCGTTCCGTGCCGGACCTGCAGCGAGAAGCGGCGTATGGTTTGGGCGCGACGCGGTGGGAGGTCACGCGCATCGCGGTGCTCAGCTACGCCAAGCGCGGATTGTTCGGGGCGGTGGTGCTGGGGTTGGGGCGGGCGCTGGGAGAAACGATGGCCGTGACGATGTTGATCGGCAACCGACCGGAGATTTCCGCCTCGCTGCTGGCGCCGGGGTACACGCTGGCGAGCGTGATCGCCAATGAGTTTTCCGAAGCCACATCGGACCTGTATATGTCGGCGCTGTTTGAGATCGGGCTGGTGCTGTTTGGCGTGACGATCCTGACGAACGTGCTGGCGCAACTGCTGATTGCCTCGACCGCCGGCCCGAAGGCGAGCCGCGCCGTTCAATGATTTCATGACCCTCGACATTCAATCTCCCTATCACGCGTGGCGAAAGCTGAAGAACATCGCCATGTCGGTGCTGTCGTTGGTGTGCGCGGTCGCGGTTGTCGCGCCGCTGGCGCTGATCCTGTTCTATCTGCTCAAGGAAGGCGCGGGCTCGGTGGACTGGCGCTTCTTCACGCAACTGCCCAAACCGGTTGGGGAGGCGGGCGGCGGAATGGCCAACGCGATCGTGGGCACGTTGACGTTGCTGGCGTTGGCGTCGCTGATCGGCGTGCCCGTCGGCGTACTGGGAGGAGTGTACCTGTCCGAATATGGAGCGGAACGGGTCAACTGGTGGATTCGATTCGGAGCGGACGTACTGAATGGCGTGCCGTCGATCGTCTGGGGGATTGTGGCGTACGCGCTGGTGGTGGTACCGATGAAAGGTTTTTCGGCGTATGCGGGGGGCGTGGCGCTGGGTTTCATGATGATCCCGTTGATCATCCGCACGACGGAGGAAGTCCTGCTGCTCGTGCCGAACGGTTATCGGGAAGCGGCGCTGGCGCTGGGGATTTCCCGGTGGAAGATTATCGTCCACATCGTGATGAAGACCGCGCTCCGGGGGATCGTGACGGGCGTGTTGTTGGCGGGGGCGCGGATCGCGGGCGAGACGGCGCCGTTGCTGTTCACGGCGTTTGGGAACCGGTTCTGGACGCATCACCTGAAGGATCCGATTGCGGCGTTGCCGCTGCAGATCTTTTCGTATGCCATTTCTCCCTATGACGACTGGCATCGTCAGGCCTGGGCGGGGGCGTTGGTGTTGATCCTGATCATCTTCCTGATCAATGTCGGCGTGCGGGCCTTGACGCGGGGGAGACTCTTTGGAGCGCCCCGATGACTGTGATCCCGACGGCGACACAACCCGAGCAAGAGGCCAAACTGCCCGGGAGTGAAAAGCCGCAGCGACCGGTGCACACGGTCTTTGCGACACCGGCGCGGCGGGAGAAACCGTCGCGCGGCACTCCCGTCTCCGAGGTCGCGTTCGAAGTGGACAACCTGTGCTGCTGGTTCGGCCAAAACCAAGCCGTGTACGATTTGAGCTTGCGGCTGCCGGCAAAAGCGGTTACGGCGATCATCGGCCCGAGCGGCTGCGGCAAATCGACGTTCCTGCGGTGCCTGAACCGGATGCACGAACTGGTGCGCGGGAGCCGGCTGACGGGACAAATCCGTCTTTTTGGAGAAGATATCCACGGGTCGCGCGTGGATGCGACACTGGTGCGTCGGCGTGTCGGGATGGTATTCCAGAAATCGAATCCGTTTCCGACGATGACCATCGCGGAGAACGTGACCGTGGGGCTGCGTCTCAACGGTGTGCGGGGACGGGCGGTGCTGGAGAAGCGCATGGAGCGCGCGTTGCGGATGGCGGCGTTGTGGGACGAGGTCAAGGATCGGCTGGACCGTCCCGGCACGAGCCTGTCGGGCGGGCAGCAGCAACGGCTGTGCATTGCGCGGGCCTTAGCCGTGCAACCGGAAGTGCTGCTGATGGACGAACCCGCCTCGGCGCTGGATCCCATCGCGACGATGAAGATCGAGGAATTGATTCAAGAGCTGAAGAAGGATTATACGATCGTGATCGTGACGCACAACATGCAGCAGGCGGCGCGGTGCAGCGATCACACGGCGTTTTTCTACATGGGGCGATTGGTCGAGTACGATCGGACAGAGAAGGTATTCACGAATCCGTCCAACAAGCAGACGGAGGACTATGTGACCGGAAGGTTCGGTTGATCATGGAGCGGCATTTCGATCAGGAATTGGCGGAACTGAAGGAGCACCTGCTGCGGATGGCGGGTCTGGCCGAACAAAGCGTGGCGCAGGCGTTGAAAGCGCTGGTAGTCCGGGACAATGCGCTGGCCCAGAAGGTTGATGCCGACGACGGGCTGCTGGACAAGCTGGAGATCGAGATCGACAATCGCTGCATCAAGCTGTTGGCGTTGCGGCAACCCATTGCGACCGATCTGCGGTTCATCACGATGGGGATGAGGATTTCCAGCGAACTGGAGCGGATCGGGGATCAGGCGGTGAACATTGCCCATCGCGCCGAAGAGCTGAACAAAGAGCCGCTGTTGAAGCCGCTGGTGGACATCCCGCGCATGGCCGAACACGCCCAGGGCATGATCCACGACGCGCTCGACGCATTCGTATATGCCAAGCCCGAGTTGGCGCGCGCGGTTGTTGCCCGCGACACGAAGGTGGATTTGCTGAATCAGCAGCTCCACCGGGAACTGACGAGTTTCATGATTGAAGATCCACACACGATCACGCGCAGCCTGAATCTGATGAGCGTGGCGCACAATCTGGAGCGGATCGCCGACCACGCCACGAACATCGCGGAAGACATTGTCTTTCTGTACGAAGGGCGAGACATTCGGCACCAAAACGGGTAGATTGTCCCGCAGGAATCCGGGCCGCTGGCAGTGGCCGGCCCGCGTATGACAGAAGGAGAACGGATGAAGGCATCTTCCAAGAACCGTTACTGGCTGGGGTTCGACCTTGGCGGGACCAAGATGATGGCGACGGTGTTCGACAAGGATTTCAACATCGTCGCGTACAGGCGCAAGAAGACCAAGGACGGCAAGGGATCGAAGGGCGTACTGCCGCGGATTGTCGAGACCATCGAGGAAGCGCTGCAGGCGGGGCATCTCGACCACAAACATCTCAGCGCCATCGGCATTGGGAGCCCCGGATGGCTGGACCTGGATCGGGGCGTTGTGTTGCTGGCGCCGAATCTTGGCCTGCGAAACGTTCCCCTGAAGAAAGAGCTGACCAAGGATTTTGGCTGTCCGGTCGTCGTGGCGAACGACGTGGACGCCGGGACGTACGGTGAATACCGATTTGGCGCGGGCCAGGGCGTGCGTTGTTTACTCGGCGTTTTCCCCGGGACGGGGATTGGCGGCGGGATGGTGTACGAAGGCAAACTGTTTCGGGGACGGATTGGTTCATGCATGGAGATCGGGCACATTCACATGCAACCGAAGGGGCGGTTATGCGGGTGCGGGCGGCGGGGCTGCCTGGAGACGGTGGCGAGTCGGCTGGCGATTGCCTCCGAGGCGGGCGCGGCGGCGTATCGCGGGGAGGCGCCGCATCTGCTCGAACTGGCGGGAACGGACGTCGCGGCCATTCG
The DNA here is from genome assembly GCA_035501175.1 of Verrucomicrobiia bacterium. Taxonomy (GTDB): domain Bacteria; phylum Verrucomicrobiota; class Verrucomicrobiia; order Palsa-1439; family Palsa-1439; genus Palsa-1439. The sequence continues at coordinate 69,177 of DATJWQ010000025.1, forward strand.
CAGCGGCGCGCTGGCATCCGCGATCAAAGCGGGCGACCACGTGATTGAGGAGATTGTCTGCCACTCCGCGAAGGACCTTGGGATCGCGATTGGGAGCGTGGTGAATCTTCTGGCGCCGGACATGGTGGTGCTCGGTGGGGGGCTGGTGGAGGCGATGCCGGCTCTGTATGTTAAGGAGGTGCGGGCGGCGATCAAGAAGCAGGCGTTGCGCCCGTACACAAAATTGTTGAAAGTGGTCACAGCAAAACTGGGTGACGATGCCGTGGCGATGGGCGCTGCCGCGCTCGCCGCGGAGCACGTCCGTAACGAAAGCTGAGTTCGATCATGGCGGATACCACGACCAAGACACCGGCCGCCGAAGCGGCGTCACGAGCGACCCCGGGCGCGCGGACGGTGGCGGTCATCGACATTGGGGCCAGCGCGATCCGGCTGCGAATTGCCGAGATCGGGCCGAATGGCGAGGTCCGCAATCTCGACTCGTTGCAGCAGGCGCTGCGACTCGGCAAGGACACATTCAGCACGGGGCGCATCCAGGCATCGACGATCGAGGATTGCATCAAGGTATTGCTGGGTTTTCGGCGCGTGATGACGGAGTACGGGATCACGCGGGACGACCAGATTCGGGCGGTGGCGACCAGCGCGGTGCGCGAGGCGGAGAATCGGTATGCGTTTGTGGACCGGATTTACATGTCGACGCAGATCAATGTCGAGGTGATCGAAGGCACCGAAGAAAACCGTCTGACGTATATCGCCGTGCAGGACGTGCTGAAGCAGGACGATTTGTTGAACAATGCCGATGCGATCATTGTGGATGTCGGCGGCGGCAGCACGGAGCTGGTGCTGGTCCAAAAGGGCAGCGTCACGTTTGCGAACAGTTATCGGCTGGGATCGTTACGAATGCGGGAATCGCTGGAGACGTCGCGGGCGCCGGCGGATCGGGTGCGGACGATTCTGGACCAGCACATTCATCGGGTGGTTGACCAGCTGTACCGCAATGTGCCGGCCGACAAGGTGAAGTACATGGTGGCGATTTCGGGCGACGCCCAGTTTGCCGCGTCGATGCTGTCGTCGAACTGGGCGGAGTCGCGGCTCAGCTCGGTCAATGTGAAGACCTTTGTTTCGCTGACGGAGCAGTTGGTGACGACTCCCGTCGATGATCTGGTGCGCAAATATCGGATACCCTATCAGGAGGCGGAGACAGTCGGGCCGGCGTTGCTGGCGTACTCGCACCTGGCGGACGTGTTTCACGTGAAGCAGATTCTTGTGCCGAAGACGAGCCTGCGGGAGGGCTTGCTGAAGGAGATCGCGGCGGGCGGCACGTGGACGGAGGGGTTCGCCGAGCAGGCCGTGCAATCGGCGCTGGCGCTGGGCGAGAAGTACTCGTTCGACGAGAAACATTCCCAACAGGTCTCGGACCTGAGCGTGCGGCTGTTTCGGGAACTGCAGCCCGAGCATCGACTCGACAAGCGGTTCGAATTGCTGCTGAAGATCGCCGCGCTGCTGCACGAGGTGGGGATGTTCATCGGCGACCGCAGCCATCACAAGCATTCGATGTACATCATCATGAACAGCGAATTGTTCGGGCTGACGCGGAAGGACATTTCCCTGATTGCGCTCGTGGCGCGGTATCACCGTCGCGCGACGCCGCGTCCCTACCACGAGGAATACACGTCGCTGGACCGGGACAGCCGGATTGCCGTGGCGAAGATGGCGGCGATACTGCGCGTGGCGGACGCGCTCGACCGCGATCACATGCAGCAGGCGCGGACGATGACGTTCACGCGCGAGCCGGGGCAATTCGTCATCGGCATTCGCGACGCGACGGATCTGACGTTGGAGCGTCTGGCGCTCAAGGAAAAGGGCAACATGTTTGAAGAAGTGTTCGGGATGAAGCCGGTGGTGCGCAACGCGGAATCACCCCAGGGGCTGGTGTCGGATGGGTAAGACCGGCGATTTATACCTGAACCGCGAGCTGAGCTGGCTGGAGTTCAACCGCCGCGTGCTGGGGGAAGCGACCGATGCGTCGGTGCCGTTGCTCGAGCGATTGAAGTTCCTCTCCATCACAAGCTCGAATCTCGACGAATTCTTCATGGTCCGCGTGGGCGGCCTGCAGCAATTGCTCAACATGGGGAAGAACGTATTCGATCCCGCCGGCATGACGACGCGCGAGCAACTTGTCGAGATCAGCCGGCGGGCGCGCGCGCTCGTGGCGGAACAATACGCATGTTTTCTCGACGACATCGAACCGAAGCTAGCAATTGCCGGGATTCGGAGATTGCGGGTGACCGAGATCGAGACGGAGTACGTGGAGTACCTGGAACGCCTGTTTGACCGCGAGATTTACCCGATTGTCACCCCGCGGGCGGTGGAATCGGCGGATGAATTTGTATCCCTGACAGGACTCGGGCTCGATCTTCTCGCTCGCTTGAAGCCTCTCAAAGCGCACTCGCGAAAACCGCGGTTCGCCGTGATTACACTGCCGAAACGTCTCAGCCGGTTCATCACGGTGCCGATCCGTCAGGACGGGTACGACTATGCATTGTTGGAGGACGTGGTCGCGCTGTTCAAGGAATCGCTATTTCCCGGCGAGGTGGTGGTGGAGTGCGTGCCGTTTCGTTTGACGCGCAATGCGGATCTGATCCTGCGCGAGGACCTGGCGGGTGATCTGCTGTCGCAGATGCGCGAAGTGCTGGATGCCCGCAAACGGAGCGGGTGCGTGCGCCTGGAAGTCGGCGACAACATCTCCGCGCCGTCGTTGTCGTTTCTGAAGCACGCGCTCGATGTGAGCGACGATCAGGTGTACGCGATTCCGGGCCCGCCCGACCTGGCGGCGTATCGGGAGATTGCGGGTCGGGTCGGGTACGCGAAGCTGAATTACGAGCCGTGGCCGGGGCAGGCGTCGCCGTGTGTTGCCCCGAGCGAATCGATGTTCGAGGCGATCAGCCGTCGGGACATTTTGTTGTGTCACCCGTACGAAAGTTTCGAACCGGTGGTGCGGTTGCTGGAACAGGCGGCGGAAGATCCGGAGGTGCTGGCGATCAAACAGATTCTGTATCGGACGAGCGGCAACAGTCCGATTGTGGCAGCGCTGGCGCGGGCGGCGGACAAGGGCAAACACGTCACGGCGGTGGTGGAATTGAAGGCGCGGTTCGACGAGGAGCGGAACATCGACTGGGCGAAGGCACTGGAGTTGTCGGGCGTGCAGATCGTTTACGGGCTGCGGCGGCTGAAGGTGCACGCGAAGATTTGCATCGTGGTACGGCGCGAAGCGACGGGGATCCGGCGGTACGTGCATTTCGGGACGGGGAACTACAACGAGGTGACGGCGCGGCTGTACAGCGACGTGAGCCTGATGACGTGCAACGAGGATTTCGGGGCGGACGCCACGCAATTTTTCAACACGATCACGGCGTATTCGCAACCGATCAAGTACCGGCGGATCGAGGCGGCGCCGCTGGGATTGCGGGCGAAATTGCTGGGGTTGATCGAGAGCGAGGCGCAACGGTGCAAGCAGGGGCAGACGGGGCACATCATGGCCAAGCTCAATTCGCTGGTGGATGCGGACGTGATTCAGGCGCTGTACACCGCGTCGCAGCAGGGAGTGAGAATCCAGCTCAATGTGCGGGGGGTATGCTGTTTGCGGCCGGGGGTGCCGCGGTTGAGCGACAATATTGAAGTGGTCAGCATCGTGGACCGGTATTTGGAGCACAGCCGGCTGTTGTATTTCCACCACGGCGGCGAGCCGCTGGTGTTCATTTCCAGCGCGGACTGGATGCCGCGGAATCTGGATCGGCGGGTCGAGCTGCTCGTGCCGGTGCAGGACGCCGCCAACCAGGAGCGGCTGATTTCGATTTTGCAGACGACGTTTCAGGACAACGTGAAATCGCGGCGGCTGATGCCCGACGGCAGCTACCAGCGGCTGATGCCGGCGGCCGGGGCCAAGCCGTTGCGGTCGCAGCAGGTTTTCTTCGAGCAAGCACGCGAAGCGGCCAAGCAGGCACAGACAGGCCGGTACCAGACGTTCGTGCCGCAATTCCCGGCGGCGCGCCCATCATCGACGAGTTGATATGCCACTGCCTTTGCGGCGAATCGGTCGATTGAGCATCGACGAGCTGTGCGCGGCCTACGACAACGAGGACGTGCACACCGAGCACGTGACGGCGCTGGCGTTGCGGTTGTTCGATCAGACGCGGGGGGCGCTGGATTTGCCGGCGAGCGGGCGGCATTTGCTGGAGGCGGCGGGCCGGTTGCACGACGTGGGGTACAGCGTCGATCCGATCCACCACATGCTGACGAGCGCGGAGATCGTATTGCAGGAAGGGATCAAGGGATTCAGCCGGTCCGAGCGGGAACTGGTTGCGCAAATCATGTTGCGGCATTCGGGGAAGGTGAGTGTGACGAGCGCGCCGAAGCGGGTGTTGCAACTGGCGGCGTTTTTGCGGATTGCGGATGGGCTGGATTACAGCCACGCGCAGACGACGCGGATCGCCAGCATTCGCCGGACGCGGCGGGCGATCCAGGTGGTGGTGCGAAGCGCCGCGTTTCCGTACTGGCTGGCGCGGGCGAACCGCAAGGCGGACCTGTGGCGGGCGGTGTTCCCGTATGACATTGAGTTTGTGGCCGCGCCGGCGGCGAAGGACGGGCGCGATCCGCTGCTGCGGCCGGACATGCCGGTGATCGAGGCGGCGCGGCGGCTGTTGTGGATCCAGTTCAAGACGATCCTGGCGAACCTGGACGGCGCAGTGGCGGGAGAGACGAGCGAGCCGGTGCACGACGTGCGGGTGGCGATGAGGCGGATGCGGACGCTGTTGCGGGTGTTTCGGAAGCAGTTGCCGGTGGTGGCGCGGCAGGAGATTGACGATGCCCTGGCGGAGATCAGCGAGGAACTCGGGCCCGTGCGCGACCTAGACGAGTGGGTAAGTTTGCTGGAGTCCGGGCCGATTCGGGGGGCGGTGAAATCGAGCCGGTTATTTCCCGCGTATTTGCAGCATCATCAGCAGCAACGCGGGCTGGTTCATGCGACGGTGCGGCGATGCCTGCGCGGGCCGCATTTTGCGAGCCAGCGGCTGAAGATCAACCGGCTGTTGCGGGAAGAACTGCCGCGGCTGACGCGGACGGAGCCGGCGGGTTCCTTGCCGAAGCTGGCGGCGAAACAATTCGACAAGGCGATGAAGCGGGTGGCGCGGAGCGCGGGGCTGCGTCGGTCGCGATCGCCGCGGAAGCTGCACAAGCTGCGGATCACGTTGCGCAAGGCGCGGTATCTGGCGGAATTTTTCGGACCGGTGCTCGGGCCGGAGGCGGTGAAGCTGGCGAGGCGGCTGCGGGATGTCGAGCGGGTGCTGGGTCGGATTCATGACATTGATTTGGGGATGGAACATCTGACGCGGGAAGGACCGTTGCCCCCGCGGGCGATTGCGGTATATCTGGCGCAGGAACGCGAGCGGAACCTGGCGGCGCTGGAGAAAGAGTGGCGGCGATTTGCGGCGGCGACGGGGAAGCGTTGACCGCGAAACCGGCGCTTGGGTGGTCGGTATCACGTTCCATGTTTCCGCGAGGCGAGAATCCCATACAAAAAGGATGCGTTTCCGGCTCTCGAAGCGGTAGACTGCCGGGATTCAAATTGTACGGAGGCAGATGCCAATGAGAATGCGGAACGAAGTTGTCAGGGGGAGCGGTCGATCAATTCCTGTTTACCTGCGAACGACACTCGCCGTCGTGTTGTTCCTGTCGGTTGCCGTGTGTCGCGCCGGGGCGTGGGGGTGGGAGGGTCACATCATCGTGGCCCGGATCGCCGAGCAGCACCTCACGGCCAAGGCGAAAGCGGGGATCGCCCAACTATTGGGTCCGGATCGGAAGATTGAGGACACGGCTGTGGCCAGTTGGCCGGACAACATTCGGCCGGACCGCCCCGAGACAGGTCCGTGGCATTACGTGGACATACCGTTTGACGCGACCGGTTACGACGCGAGCCGGGATTGCCCGAGCGGGCAATGTGTGGTGGCGCAACTCGAGCATTTTGCCGAGGTCCTGGCCGACACCAATGCCACGACGGTCAGCAGGGCCGAGGCATTGCGGTTCGTCGTGCACTTTGTTGGCGACATGCATCAGCCGCTGCATTGCGCCGAGCGCAACCACGACAAGGGCGGCAACCTGGTCAAGGTCACCCTGTTGTCGGACCCGCGGGTGGTCAATCTGCACACTGTTTGGGACACGTTTCTGATACGGCACTACCTTGGCGGCGAGGACGTCGTGCAATACGCGGACCAATTGAACGCGAAGATCACGCCGCAGGAAATGAAAGAATGGTCGGCTGGTTCGATCCCTGATTGGGCGTGGGAATCGCACGAGCAGGCGGTGGCGCACACGTACGTGGGGGTCCCGATTCAGAGCACGCCGGTCAACCTGGATGAACAATATGTTGCGACAAACCGGGCGGTCGTGGAGACGCAATTGATGAGGGGTGGTGTTCGCCTGGCCGTCCTGCTTAACAAGGCGTTTCCGTAAAGCAAGTCGGAGGAGAAGGCGATGAAGACCCATCACACGAGGTCGGCGATACTCGTCGCGGCGGTGCTCGCCTGTTATTGGAACGGTTCCCTGGGATGGGGCGGGCAGACTGATCCATCGGGGCAAATTCCCATAGCGTCCACAGACCCGTGGCAAGCGAGCGACCTCTTGAAGCCCGAGGAGCTGGCGAGATCTCTTTCAGTGACCAACGGCGAAAAACCGTTGTTATTGTATGTGGGCTACTCGCTGCCCTACGAAGGTGGTCACATCCCGGGATCGAAGTTTGTTGGGCAGGCGTCGAGGCCGGACGGCATCCACGCGCTCCTTGGCGAGGTGCAGGATCTGCCGAGGGAGAAACGGGTGGTGCTCTACTGCGGTTGCTGTCCGTGGGAGAAGTGTCCCAACATTCGGCCGGCATTTCGGGCCGTGCAGGCACTGGGGTTCAAGAATCTCAAGGCCCTGTATTTGCCCACCCGGTTTCAGCAAGACTGGACCGCCAAGGGCTTTCCGACCGAGAGAGGCGACGGCGCGAAATAGGGGGGGTAGCAAACCTTCGCGGCTGCAATGGGGGGGGGCGTTATCGTTTCTCTGGTTGACGTTCATATCGTTATGTGATACGATTGGCGCATGAAATTGCCATGGGATGATGTGCGGCCGGTGGGGGCAAGGCCGCCAAATATAAAAATGACGAAACGAACCCGAGCTTCGAAATTTGGGTCTCCATTGGATCTATTTACTGCCGAAGATGTTGCAGCACGCCTTGTGTCAACCAATGGGGACATAATGGCACAATAACGAACCCGAGAATTCGGCAAACGAACCTGAGAAATCGAGAAACGAACCCAGGAAATGTGGAAACGAACCCGAAACGAACCCGAGCGGAGGGGGAAGGCCAGTCATGCAGAATGGCAACCGGGACAGTCGGCCTACCAAGCGGAGACGTTGGCGGCGAAGGGGTTCGGGACCGCGAAACGGTTTCGTGGCTGCGATGCGGAGTTGGTGGACGAGAGGATTGCGCGTGGGGTTGACAAGCGGCGCGGGGGGCGCCTAGTCTGACGATTATGCTGACGGACAAAATTGCGGCGGACATGAAGGACGCGATGCGGGCGAAGGATGCGCCGCGGCTGTCGACGTTGCGGATGCTGAAATCGGCGATTGAGTATTACAAGATCGAGAAGAAGCAGGAGAAATTGACGGACGCGGATGTGACGGTGGTGATCAAGAAGCAGATCAAGCAGCGGCAGGATTCGATTGAGGGGTTTGAGAAGGGCGGGCGGATGGACCTGGCGGACAAGGAGAAGGCGGAGCTGGTGGTGTTGAAGGCGTATTTGCCGGAGGAGTTGTCGGCCGAGCAGGTGGAGGAAGTTGTGAAGGCGACGATTGCGGAGCTGGGGGCGACGACGAAGGCGGACATGGGCAAGGTGATGAAGGCGGTGCAGGGGAAGGTCGCGGGGCGCGCGGATAATCGGCTGGTGAGCCAGTTGGTGTCGGCGAATCTGGCGTAGCGGCAGGCGGGAGTGCGCATGAACGAGCGCTCCGAATCCGGCCGGGCGTGGGTGGATGCGGTGGTGGTGTTCGGGCTGACGGTGGCGGCGCACGTGCAGGGGTTGTGGGGGCAGTTTGTGGATTGGGATGACACGAGCCACATTACGCGGAACGTGGCGATCCGGTCGCTGAGTCTGCACAATCTACGGATCATGTTCACGCAGCCGACGGCGAAGTTATATTGTCCGCTGACGTGGCTCTCGTTTGCGATCGATTACCGGATTTGGGGGCGCGATCCGTTTGGGTATCATCTGACGAACCTGGCGCTACACGTGGCGAACACGCTGCTGGTGCTGGTGTTGGTGCGGAGGATGTTGCGGGGGCGGACGGTGTACGCGGGGAGCGCGGCGCTGTTGACGGCGGTGATGTTCGGGGTGCACCCGCTGCACGTGGAATCGGTGGCGTGGGCGACGGAGCGCAAGGACGTGCTGTTTGTGTTTTTCTATTTGCTCGGGATGATCGGCTATTTGCGGTGGGTGGAGAGGCGGAAGGTTGCGGATTATGGAATTTGCTTCGGCCTGTTCGTCGCGTCGGCGCTGGCAAAGTCGACGGCGGTGACGTTTCCCGTGGTGCTGCTGTTGATCGATCATTTCGTCGCGAAGCGGAAGGCGTGGGCGGAGAAGATCCCATTTTTCGCGGTGAGCCTGATTATTGCGGGGATCACGTTTGTGTGCCAGTCGGGCGGGGTTGGCGAGACGGTCGCGGCGCCGTCGGTAATTCCGTTGTGGGCACGGGCGGGACTGGTGGGATACTGCTCACTGTTTTACGTGGGGAAATTTTTCTGGCCGGTGCATCTCTCGGCGGTCTATCCCGTATTCGATGAGATGCACTGGAGCATCGGCGTGAGCCTCGGGTATGTGGCGGCGTTTGCGGTCGTCACGGCGGTGGCGTTTGCGCTGCGGCGACGGTGGCCGGTGGTGTGGGCGTCGTGGTTGTTTTATCTCGTGGCGCTCTCACCGACGGTCGGGCTGGTGCCGGTGGGGATTCACGTGGTGGCGGACCGGTATGCGCACCTGGCGTTGCTTGGGCTGATGATGCCGGTGGGGATGCTGGGGGCGGCAGCGGCGGGAGCGATGCGTGGCGCAAGCGGACGGGCGATGGTGGGCGGGGCGATTGCGCTGGTGTGTGCGGGACTGACGCTGCTGGCCGGGGCGCGGACGGAAGTATGGGCGAACACCGAGACATTGTTTCTCGACGCGCTGCAACGGAACCCGGATTGTTTGCCGGCGCACATCAATCTCACGTACTGGTACACCGAGCACCGGGATTTCGAGCGGGCGATTCAGCACGGGAAACGGGCGGTGGAGATTGCGCCGGATGGAATTCCCGGGCGCAAGAATCTGGCGTACGCGTACATTAATATGGGTGACCGGCGCGAGGCGATTCGGGTGCTGCGGCCGCTGGCGCAGAAGCAGGTGGGCGACCCGGATGTGTGGCGGGCGCTGGCGGAATGCTTTGATACGCTCGGAGACACCAACAACGCGAAGCTGGCGCGGCAAAGCGAACGGACGCTGGAGGGCAAGCTGTGACGGGACAGTTACTTACCGGTCGTGAACTCGAAGTCGACGGTGGCGGAGCGGCTGCCGTTGATTCTGACTTCTTTCGTCAGCACACCGAGCACTTCGTGCCAGGCATAGATTTTGTGGGTGCCGGCGGGAACGTGATGGATGACGAAGCGGCCATTTTCGTCCGTGAGCGCGGCGCAGGGATGCGGCATGACGGCGATGTAGGCGGCCATCCATTCGTGGCCGTTGGCGGACGAGACGTGGAGGAGGATCGGCTCGCGGAAGTTGGCGAATTGGTAGGTTTTTTCGAAGCCGGCGTAGGGCGTGGCCTCTTCAAGCAACAGGCGCTGGCCGTTGGTGCCGCTCATCGAATCGATACGGACCACATCGAGCACGGGGTCGCTATTTTTGAGGATGAACGGGACACCGCTGCGGGCGATCTGGATGCGGGGGACGAACTCGCAATTGCGCTGATCGAGGACGATGGGGGCGTTGGATTCGACGGGGCTGGTGGTTTCCGTGAGAGTTCCCAGGTAGATGACCGCGTCGCGGACGCCGCCGTTGGTGGACACGATGAGCTGTTGCGTGGGGCGCGGGGCGGTGCCACAGGCGTCGAAATCCGGTTCGGGCTGGATCGTGGAGATATGCGGAGCGGGACCGAGCAGGCGGACGGTGCCGGAGATGACGCCGTCTCCGTTATCGGCGCGGACAACAGTTGGGAAAAGGATTGCGAGGGCAATCAGCGCCAGGGTCGAGATCGATCTAGGCCGGTGCATACCAATGGTAGAGCATAAAATACACGACCACACCGGTCACGGACACATAAAACCAGATCGGCAACGTCCAGCGGGCGATGGCACGGTGGCGGTCGAATCGTTCACGGAGGGCGCGGGACAGGGTAACGGGCACGAGCCAGAGGGCGACGACGACGGCGAGGAGCGTGTGGGTGGAAAGGATTGTGAGGTAGACGGTGCGGGCGAGGCCCTGACCGACGAAATGTTTGTGGCCAGCGTGCCAGTGGTACGTGAGATAGGAAATGAGGAAGAGCACCGAGACGACGACGGCGGCGATCATGCAGGCGCGATGGGCGGCGACGCGTTTGCGGCGGATGAATCCATAGCCCAGGGCGAGAAACAGGGCGCTGGTCGCGTTGAGCGTGGCGTTGAGGGCGGGGAGATCCGACAGTGAGATCACGATCGCTCCGCCAACACCCGACGCGTGTCGCGAATCAGTTTCAGCATTTCGGCCGGGTCGGAACTGTCGTAGTAGCCGCGAATCGCGCCATGGCGGTCGATCAGGACGAGTTTGGTGCTGTGAAGGATTGGCATTTCTTTCGCGGGATCGGCGTCCTGCGCGGCCAAATGGAACCCGTCAATCGACAGATGGTAGATCTGTTTCTTGTCGCCGGTGAGGAAGGCCCATCGGGCGCGGTCGACGCCGAAACTGCGGGCGTACTCGGTGAGCACTTTGGGGGTATCCCAATCGGGATCGACGGAGAAACTCACGAGGCGCAGATCATCGCGGACGGGCAAATTGGGGTAGAGTTGCAACTCGTGATGCATCATCAAGGGACACTGTTCGCCGCAACGGGTGAACAGGAAACTGGCGATCCAGACTTTGCCGAGCAAATCGCCGCGGCGGAGCGCGGAACCGTTGGCCTCGGTCAGCGAGAATTCCGGCACCCAGCCAAGCACCGGGGTTTCCATTGCGGAGGCCGTCGCGGGCGCACCGCGGATGACGATCATGAAGATCGTGGCGACGATGATCGAGAAGATGCTGGCGATACCGATATTCAAAATGGTTTTGGCTCTCATTGCAGATCCCCCCGCGTGGTACGGCGCGCCGCCCGCAACGACAGCACGAACATCACCACCGCAAAGATCGCGGTGACGCACAGGTTGGTTTCGCGCGACGGCAGGCCGGTGGAGGCAAGCGGGATGTTCCAGTACAATCCCTGTCGGACGGCCATGACGCCGTAGGTGACCGGATTGCACATCATGATCCAGCGGAGGATCGACGGGGCGCCCGAGGCGGGGAACACCGCGCCCGAGAGCAGCCAGAGCGGGATGAGGAACAGATTCATGATGGCGTGGAAACCTTGCGTCGAATCCATCCGCCAGGCAATGAGGAATCCGAGACCGGTCAGGGCGAATCCCAGCAGGAACATGATGACAGTGAGCCAGAGCAAGGAAGCCACGCTCAAGGACAGACCGACGAAGGGCGCGAGCAACACGAACACCAGACCCTGCACCAGCGCGAGCGTGGTGCCGCCGAGGATTTTGCCAAGGACAAGGCCGAAGCGTCCGACCGGGGCGACGAGCACGGCCTGAAGAAAGCCTTCCCGGCGATCCTCGATGATCGAGATGGTCGAGAAGATCGCGGTAAACAGCAACACCAGCACGATGGTGCCGCCGAAGAAATATTCGAGATACCCGTGACCCTCCGGAGCCATGGAGGTACGGAAGGATCTGCCGAGGCCCGAGCCCAGCAACAACCAGAAGACGAGCGGGGTGCCGAGCGCGCCCATGACGCGGTCCCGCTGGCGGAAGAATCGAACCATCTCGCGCCACCAGAGCGTGAACGCGGGCAGGGCGAAGTAATTGGTCGGGGATTCGCTCATGCGCCATCTCCCTCAAACCGGTGCCCGGTCAAGCGGATAAAGACGTCCTCGAGGGATGGTTTGTGAACGCTGATCGCGTCGATCTGACCTGGAAACGCCTCGACGAGATCGGTGATGAACTTGTGGCCGTTGGCCCGCTCGACGCGCACGCTGCCGTCGAGGACGGAGGCCTTGACCTTGAAGCGTTCGGCGATTTGGTCGGCGAGTGATTGGGCCTGGGCGGTCTCGACCGAGATCACGTCGCCGCCGATCTTCTCCTTCAATTGTCGCGGCGTGCTCAAGGCGACAAGCCGGCCGCGGTCGAGGATGGCGAGACGGTCGCAATGATCGGCCTCCTCCATCAAATGCGTGGTCAACAGGATGGTCATGCCGAACTCATCGCGCAACTGGCCGAGATACTCGGTCAGCTCGCGGCGAACGCGGGGATCGAGGCCGGTGCTGGGCTCGTCGAGCAGGAGCATTTGCGGCTTGTGCAACAGGCCCTTGGCGAGTTCGACGCGGCGGCGTTGTCCGCCGGAGAGTGTTTCGACGAGATCGGGTTTGCGATCGGCCATGCCGAAGCGGGAGAGCAATTCATCGATGCGCGACTGGAGTTCGTGTCCGCGGAGATTGTAGAGGTGCCCCTGATGGCGGAGATTTTCCAGGACGGTCAATTTGCGGTCGAGGCTCGGCGACTGGAAGACCACGCCGATGCGGCGGCGGATTTCACTCTGATGACTGACGATGTCGACGCCGAACAGGCGGACGTTTCCCTCCCGCGGGACGACGAGCGTGCTGAGGACGCGAAACAGGGTGGTTTTGCCGCCGCCATTGGGGCCGAGCAGGCCGAAGATTTCGCCGGCAGGAACTTCGAAACTGACATTTTCCAACGCGATGCGATCACCGTAGCGGTGCGTCAGTGATTCGACCGCTAGAAGAGGATTGGCCATCCCAGATAGCTCCTAAAACCCCGCGTCGACGATGATGAGCAGCAAGAGCAACGGAAGATAAACGACCGAGGCCTTCAGCAATCGGCGGGCGTCGAGGAAGGATTTCGAGTGGGTGAACCATGCGCCGACGGCGAGCAACGCTGCGCCCATCGCGATGGCGCCGAAACAATATACGCGACCTGTCATCCCGATGATCGTAGGCAAAATCGACACGCCAAGCAAGAGCACCGCGAAGAAAATGGTTTGGCGGAACGTGCTGGCGCCGCTCGGGTCGACGACCGGGAGCATTTTGAAGCCCGCGTTTCGGTAATCGTCGCGGAACATCCAAGCGATGGCGTAGAAATGCGGGTGTTGCCACGCGAAGAGAATGAGGAACAGGACCCAGGCGCCGTGATCGAGGTGTCCGCTGGCGGCGGCCCAGCCGCACATGGGCGGGATCGCGCCGGGGATGGCGCCGAAGGTGGTATTAAGCCAGGTAAGGCGTTTCATGGGCGTGTAGACCAGGACGTAGAGGAAGGAGGCGAGCAGAACGAGAAACGCCGTGAGCAGGTTGACGGTCCAGACCAGCAGGACCACGCCAATCAGCACGAGGCTGATGCCGAAGGCGAGCGCGTTGGCGGGTTGGATGACGCCCGCGGGCAGCGCGCGTTGGCGGGTGCGCTCCATTTTGCCATCCACTTCACGTTCCAGGTAATTGTTCAGGGCGGCGGAGCCGCCGGTGGCGCACCCGACGCCGAGGAGCGTGAGTAAGAGGGTGGGCAACGGATGAACGCTTTTGGCGGCGAGGAAAAAGCCGATGGTTGTGGTGACGAGCACCATCGACAGAATCCGGGGTTTCGCCAGCTCGACGTAGAAGCTCAGGTTGTGGTTCATGAGGTCGCTCCTTGCGCCAGGGGTAAGGAAGACTCGTCGCGGACGGCGGCGAGGAATCGATAGGTTTTCAGGGTCAAGAGCCAGCTTGTCGCGAGCACCAGGGCGCCCAGGGCGAGGTGAGCGGTTGGGACCATGATTTGGACGGTTGAGAGTTGCACGTCGGAATTCTTCGGCACGCGTACCATGAGCGTGACGAGGCCCAGGACGACCTGCGCGATCACCAAGCCGAGCAAGAAGATTGCGTGAGGCAGGAGATCGGGACGCTTTGCGGCAAACCGCGCAATGAGCACGGTTGAGAGGACGCAAACGAAAACGGCCAGTGCGCCAAATATGTGTGGCAAGACACTCGATTCGTCATGGCGAATCGCGGCACCAAGGATGATCTGCACATAGATGGCGATCGTCGAGGCGAGCGCGAAGCGTTGGGCCAGACGAGCATCGGGAACCTCGGCGGGAAGGACTGACCGACGCCAGTTCACCGAGGTGACAAACGACAGCGCGAGGGTGATGCAAAAGAATGCCTCGGCGAGACTGGCGTGCGCGATGGAAATGGAAGGCGGAAGCATGAGTTTCACGGTCAGCCCGCCCAAGATTCCCTGGGCGATGACGGCGGCGAGAGCGCCAATCCCGAGACGGCGGACCCAGCGACGCGGTTCGACGCGAACGAGCCAGAAGGCGAGGACGATGGTGAGCATGCCGACCACGCTGGCGATGAGGCGATGTCCGTGCTCGTAGAAGATGTTGCCGACCCATTTGGACATCGGGAATGAAAACATGAACTGGCCATAGGTTGTGGGCCAATCGGGGACGGAGAGGCCGGCGCGATGGCTGGTCACGTTGGCGCCTGCGACGATGAGCAGGAACGTTGAGGCCGCCAACAGGCAGGCGAAGCGGTGCATCCAGCGATAGGAATTCGGGGTTGAGTCCACGTCTAATCTCCGAGCGAATCCTCCTGATCCTGCATCCACGCTTTGTATTGTTCTTCCGTGTCGATGGTTAAATAGCCTTTCATCCGGTAGTGACCGAGGCCGCACAACTGGGCGCAGGCGATTTCGGCGGGGTAACGCGGGGCGATGCGGACCTGAGTGATTCCGTTCTCGACCAGTTTGGCCGCCGTCTCGGAACTGATGGACCGTCCCTTCTTGACGAGGACGGTGCCGTCCCTGGCCTTGTAATCCTCCAAGGCGACATCGGAATCGATGGGCTTGGTGGTGGGAAGCGTAACGGTGGTGGCCAATTCCTCGCGTAATTGATCAGAGGTTTTGTTGGGAGTGAAATGGATGGGAATGAGCATGCCGGGGATGGCGTCCTGTTTCACGCGCATGACCGGCAGGAAGAAGCTGTGGATCACGTCCTTGGTGGTAATCTCGATTACGACCGGACGATTCACCGGGAGATGGAGTTGATTCAGCGTGACGATATCGTCCTTGGCGTGAGGGTCCCCTTTGCGATCAAGGCCAATCGGGTTGGTTTGTTCGTCGACGAGTTTGATGTCCGTGCGACCGAAGATGCCGTCGGGCCCGGGATAATGGATATTCCAAGCGAACTGCTGGGCGACGACGCGGACGTGGACCGTATTCGGATCGGTCGGGAACGCGCTGACTTTCCACGCCCAGAAGGGGATGGAGAGGCCGACCAGCAGGAGGACCTCGACGATGGCGACCGTGGCTTCGAGATAGGATGAGGCGTGGGTTTTTACGCCGGTGTAATCGGCCTTTGGATTCCGGCCCTTGCGGAAGCGGATGAGCGTGTAGAAAAAGAAGAGAATCCATCCGACGAAGAGCACGACCATGAGGATATGGACATAGAGGATGAGCTGATCCACGCGGGCGGCGTGCTTCGAGGCGCTGATTGGCAATCCGAGTAGTTTTTCGAGCATGGTATCGATCCTTCGGTATGTTCGTTCACATCGCTACGGTGTCAAATCATTGCTGAATCGGCGGGCGCGTCTGGCGAAGCAGAAGATCATGCCACCGAATCCGCCGAGGACGACGCCGGTCACGCCAAGCATGGTGAAGATGCCGAAGTTCATACCGCGCGTCTGGGCGGCGTCGGGGGCTCCGTAACAGACGGCGCAAGCGGAGGCGATGCGCGGGGCCGAGACGAACAGGAGCGCGGTGACTGTGGCGATCCATGGTTTGACGGTTGGCAGTTTCATGGTTGATTACTCCTTGTCGATATCCTTGAATTTCTGCAGGAATCGAATCTCGTAGAATACCAGGAGGACGCCCAATCCGAACGAGACATATCCCGCGACGGTGTAAGCGGTGCGACCTTTGGCGTAATCCGAGCCGATGCACCACGCGCCAAATCCGAGGCACAGCAGGACGGAGACGGTGATGAAGAATACATGGAACGCTTTGAGTGACATGATTACTCCGAATGGCTGGTTGGGGGTGCTTCCTCTTTCCGCACCTGGACGTGCGCGGCGGGCACGGCGAAGATCCCCTGCTGGCGTCCCTGTTGATCGGCGTGGCTGAACATGATCAGGCCGACCATGGCCACGACGAATGTGCCGGTCAGGATCAGAATCCAATAGATGGCTTTTCGCTCGGCGACGAGGTGCATGAAGAACCCGGCGACCAGCGAGCCTTTGACGGTGGCGATGAGGATTGCCACGATGATGCCGAGGATGATGCCGAAATGGAGATTGGAGGCCAGGACGGTGATGATGGTGCCGACCGCCAGCGCGACGAACACCTTGATGTAGGTGCCGATGTGACTTTGAACGTTTTCGTGATGGGTATCGCTCATGGTGACTCCTTCCATCCTATTTACCCGGCAACAAGTAGAGGGTCGGGAACAGGAAGATCCAGACGAGATCGACGAAGTGCCAGTAGAGGCCGGCGACCTCGATGCGATTGGTGAACCGATGGGGATCGGTGTGCCACATTTTGCTGCCCGGACCCCAGAGGTAACTGTTGACGATCATGCCGCCGATGACGTGGAGGCCATGGAGGCCGGTCATGGTGAAGTAGAGGGCCATGAACGTGCTGGTGGACGGAAACAGGCCGGTTTCGAATTTGTGGGCGTACTCGAAGCTTTTGATGACGAGAAAGACGGCGCCGCAGAGGATCGTCACGCCCATGTAGAGGCGGAATTTGGCGAAGTTATTCATTTTGAGGGATGCCCAGCTCATGACCATGGTGACGCTGGAGATGATGAGGACCAGGGTGTTGATGGTCGCGAGGGGGACATTGAGGAATTCGGCGCCGTGTTCCCACGTTTCGGAGCCCGTACGCAGGAGCACGTAGGTGGAGAACAGCGCACCGAAGAGCATCACCTCGGAGGCGAGGAACAGCCAGACACCGAGCTTGGCGTTGTAGAGGCCGGTATCGGGACGCTCGGTCGAGTTGTAGGGGATTTCAATGGCGGCAGACATCTAGGCCTCCGGAGGTTGATTTTGGGGGAGGAAATCGCGTTTCGCTCCCGGTACGCTGTACTCGTACGGACCGCGATAGACTTCGGGTACTTTGAGGAAATTGCCATGAGGCGGCGGGGTCGGCGTGGCCCATTCGAGGGTCGTAGCCTCCCACGGATTGTCGCTGGTGACCTTTTTCCCTGCGAACACGCTCCAGAAGAAGTTGATGATGAATACGAGCTGGAAGACCGCGAGCGCCCATGCGGAGTAGGACATGCCCTTGTTCAGGACGAGGACATTCTGCGCGTGAAGATAGGAACTGCCGCCGTCGTACAAGCGGCGTGAGACGCCGGCCATACCCTGAACGAACATGGGCATGAAGATACCATTCATGCAGATCAGCGATCCCCAGAAATGGACTTTGCCCAGGGTCTCGTTCAAATACCGGCCGCGGACCTTGGGGAACCAGTAGTAAATACCCGCGAAGAGGGCGAAGAGCGTGCCCGGCGCGACGACGTAGTGGAAGTGGCCGATCACGTAATAGGTATCGTGCAGGTGGATATCAGCGCTGGCGAGGCCGAGTGGCAGACCAGTCAGACCGCCGATGCCGAACATCGGCAGAAAGGCGAGAGCGAACAACATCGGCACATTGAATCGGATCGACCCGCCCCAGAGGGAGAGGATCAGGGCCGTCAGGATGATGATGGACGGCACCGAGATGATCATGGTGGTGGTCTGGAAGAACGCGTTGATGGTGGTGCCCATGCCGGTCAGGAACATGTGATGGGCCCAGACGATGAACGACATGAACCCGAGGAAGATCACGGAATAGACGAGTGATTTGTAACCCCAGAGCGGTTTGCGGGTGTTATTGGCGATGACTTCCGCGACGATTCCCATGGCGGGCAGGATCAACACGTAGACCTCGGGGTGGGCGAGGAACCAGAACAGGTGTTGCCAGAGCAGGGCGCTGCCGCCGCCGCTGACATTGAGGGCCTTGCCGGCGACCACCAACCCGCTGGGCAGGAAGAGGCTGGTGCCCGCCAGGCGATCCATCAGTTGCATTACGCCGGCAGCTTCGAGCGGAGGAAACGCCAGCAAAAGCAGAAAGCCTGTGACCAACTGCGCCCAGACAAAGAAGGGGAGGCGCATCCACGTGAGCCCTTTCGCGCGCAACTGGACGATGGTGGTAATGGTATTGACCGATCCGAGAAGCGAGGAGGTGATCAGGAACACCATACCAGTCAGCCACATGGACTGGCCGGTGAAGAGCGAATGGCTTTGTGGCGTGATGTCGGACAAGGGGGGGTATGAGGTCCAGCCGGACTGCGCCGAGCCGCCGGGGACGAAGAAGCTGCAAAGCATGACCACGCCGCCGATGAAATAGACCCAGTAGCTGGACATGTTAAGCTTGGGGAACGCCATATCCTGCGCGCCGACCTGGAGCGGCACGAGATAGTTGCCGAACGCGCCCACGGCGAGCGGGACGACGCCGAGGAAGATCATCACGGTGCCATGCATGGCGCCGAGCTGGTTGTAGAACTCGGGGGCCATGATGCCGCCCGGCATGCGGGCGTCGCCGAGCCACCGCGACAGGAACCCAATGGGGAGCGGCTGGCCGGGAAAGGCCAACTGCCAGCGCATCAGCATCATCAGGCAGAAGCCGAAGAACAGAAACACCAGCGAGGTCAGGCCATACTGGATGCCGATGACCTTGTGATCGGTCGAGAAGACGTACTTCCGAATGAAAGACAATTCGCCATGATGCTCCTCATGGTGCACGTCGTCCAATGTTGCTTCTATCATTGACCCTCTTTTCCTTTCTTCTGGAAAGGTTACCCGACAGGCCTGCCGCTCTCACGGCAGGCCATCGGCGCCAAACTTTTTGCCACGACTACTATCGTCAACCAGTTCTACTCGGCCGGCCTTGTAAACTTGAAGTCGATCGTCTTCGCTTCGCCGTCCGCCACCGTTACCTTCTGAACCTGTTCGCCGTACTTCTCCTGCCACGCGGCCACTTCATACGTACCTGCCGGCAACCCTTTGATCGAGAACGTGCCGTCATCACCCGTGGTGCTAAAGAACGGATTGTCCATCACGCCCACGTAGGCCGACATCCACGGATGCACGTCACACTTGAAGTGCACCATGACCTCGGGGTGGGCAAACGTCGCGCTGCTCTTCATCCCTTTGTTCGGCTGGCCCTTGTTGAATTCCTTGTTGTTTGGATCGGTCGGCATTGCGTGGATATTATGAAGCGTGTCATCGTCGTTGTAGATGTCGAGCCTCTGTCCAGCCATCATCCCAAACACATGCGGGACGTAATGACACCCCGTCTGGTGGATTTCGACGGGCGTTGCCGGCTTCTCGTATGTCTTGGTTAGCCCGCTCTTGATGTACACGAACACATTTCGCAGCGTACTGTTCGGGTTCACCACCACCTCTTCACTCAACAGGGGCGAATCCGCGTGCATTTCGGCGCACTTCGGATCGGCGTCGGTGTTGATCTTCTTGCGTTTTGGCGGAGTACCCTCAAACGTAACCTTGCCCGAGATCGACGCGGAATCGGCGCCGCGAGAAACCGCCGTCATTGACATTGTCACCATAACCGCCACAAACAACCTGAGTGATTTCATTTGTACTCTCCTTCTTTCGTTCGCCAGCTCGGCTTATCAACTTTCTATCGGTATCCTTCTTTTTCAAGATCAAATTTCACGGCTGCCCCGTTGGCGTGGGCGACGCGGACGGAGCCGTTGCCGCCGGGGTTGGCGCAGGCGACGGAGGCGGAGGCGCCGCCTGAGCGACCTGTTCGTTTGCCCCGAGCATCAGTACATAGTCCACCAACGCTTCGATCTGCTTGCGACCGTCGCCGCCGAGAACGTTCGGCGCGATGGCGGTGCCGTACTCGAACTGCGGCATGCGCGTGCCCGGCATCTGGGCCAGGGGTTCGACGAGCCACTTATTGACCAGCCAATCGCGCTGGAGGCGGGCGTGCGCGAGGGAAAGATTTGGCGCCAGGCGCGGCAGATCCTCATCGGGGATTTCCGCGAGCGGTTTGCCCAGCGCCTGACCATTCACGATATGGCACAACGCGCACTTGAGTTGCGTGAACAATTGCTTGCCCGCGTCAAGATGTTCGGGCGACGTGTCGATCTTTGGCGTTTGGTAGGGAAATTCTGTGCGGCCCTCTTCGGCGAAGTACTTCACGAGCACATTCGCATCGCCATCGGTCAGGCCAAAGGTCGGCATCCGGACGTGGAGCCAGGGACGAATTTCGCCGGTTTGCGGGTCCTTGATGAAATGGAACAGCCAATCGGGCTGGACGCGCTGGCCTTCATGGACCTGCGTCGGGGCGCCGATGAGCATGGGCGGCTCCATGCCCTGAGCAATGCCGGTGGCGCGAATCGCGCCGCCCTGGGCTTCGAGGATGTGACAACCTTCGCAGTTCAGCTCCTTGGCCATCCAACGGCCGCGCTCCATCTGGAACTCGGCAGGAGTGAGTTGGCGCGCCTCATTGGGCGTCAATTTCTCGTCGGTCATGCCGGAGATGACCGTGACGATCTGGTCGATCTGGTCATCGGTCACATTGAACTTCGGCATCTTCAGCAATTCCTGCGGACTGCGGGTGATGAATTGCTTGGGCGAGGTATTCAGGTCGATGCGGCCCGAGTCGAACGAGCGCGGGTCATGCAATTTCTGTTTCAGCCAGACGAGGCGATCCTTTTCGATATCCAAGAGGCCGAAATCGAGCTTGTCGACCGGCTTGCTGCCCCATTCGCTCAACTCCGTGCCGATGGGCTTGGCGTTCTCGAAGCCGTGGATGTCGTGGCAGGCATAGCAGCCGTAACGGGAAATCAACCGGCTGCCAAGGTAGACATTCTTCTTTTCCGTCGGCGACATCGTGGCGACACGCTGCTTCGCCGCGGCCATTTTGGCTTTCACCTGGTCAATGCTGGCGGCGAGCTTCCTGGCCTGGCGATCGATCGCGTCGTCGAAGGTATCCTGATACTGCTTTTGCAGGTCGGCCAGCCGGGCTTCATCGCGCGCCATGCGGGCCGGGTCCTGGTAATAGGCCATGGTCGGCTCATCGACGAAATACATCTCGATGAGGTCATTGAGATCGTTGATTTTCTGTTGCGCCTCAGCATCGGGCAGGGTGATCTTCAGGTACTCGACCGTTTCGTTGTCAAGATGGTCGGGCCTGACGTCGGGAACGGTTTCCTGGTCGGTCTTCTCTTTGCGCAGCGTGGCGAGATAGGAGGCGATATCGGCGGCTTCCTGATCGCTCAGGCGGAGGTTGGGCATTTTGGTGCGCGGATTGTACTGCTTCGGATTCTTGATCCAGGCGTAAATCCAATTCACATCCGCCTTGGAACCGATGCCGGCCAACTGCGGACCCTGGGAACGGAGGCGGCGGTACTGCCACACGTCCATGTACTGCTTGAGCGTGGCGGGCGGCTTGATCTCCATTAATTTGTCATCGATGACGT
Organism: Verrucomicrobiia bacterium; assembly: GCA_035501175.1. Classification (GTDB taxonomy): domain Bacteria; phylum Verrucomicrobiota; class Verrucomicrobiia; order Palsa-1439; family Palsa-1439; genus Palsa-1439. The sequence continues at coordinate 91,004 of DATJWQ010000025.1, forward strand.
GGCAGGCCAGGCAACCGACCTGCGAGACAAGCTTCTTACCGTTCTCGGGGTTGCCCTGGACGGGCGGCGCGGGATACTGCGGCTGATCGCTGACCGCGAAGAGAAATTCGGCGATGGCGTTCATCTCGACGGCGTTGCGGTCGGGCGTGCCCTCGTTGTTGCTGAGGCCCCAGAAGCGCGGCATGTACGTGTTCGGGCGGAACGCGACGGGGTTGGCGAGCCATTTACGGACCCACTCCTTGTTCGTCTTGCTGGCGAGTTTGAACAGGCTCGGGCCGGGTTTGCGAAGTGTGCGGATCGGGATGGTGATGTCCTGGCCGAGCGTGAGCGAGACATCCTGCGGGAAGCCGTTCACGCGGCGGACGTCATCGGGATTCACATCATAGAATTTGCAGATGCTGTCGAAATCCTCGCCGGCGACGACGTGATGGGTCGTGTAGGTTTCCAACTGCTTCATCTTGTGGCAGGACCAGCAGCCGAGCTGCTCGATCAGGCGGCGGCCGTGGTCGAGCTGTTCGCCGCCCTTTAGATTGGTTTGATCGCTGTGGCACTTCAAGCAGCTCGCCTGCACGTATTTCGCCTCGCGCATCGGTTGGAGGAGGAATTCCTGTTCCTCCCAGTGATAATTCTTCTGCCAGGCTTCGCGCTGGGTCATTTCAACGATCTGCGGCTTTTCCAAGGCAGCCTTTTGCACCTTGGCGTCGTCATCGTCGTCGTCGGAAGGTTTCTCGTACTTCACCCAGAGCTTTTGCGAGGAATCGTACGTGTACGGCTGTTTCTCCTCGGCATCGGGCGTGTGGCCGGTGCGGGAGAAAGTGGTTTCGCGATCCCAGCCCCAATGACACGTCGTGCAACCGTACTTGCTCATCGGATGCGGTGAGTTATCGCCGAGGAACAGGTCGAGGTTCGGATGATTGCGGAGCGGCTCGGGAAGCTTCGACCATTCGACGGCGCCGATTTTGTATTTGGCGCGGAAGGTCAGATCGTCGGGGGTCGGGTCTTTGCGGTCGATGGCCTTGTGGCAGGTTGTGCAACGATCCACGCGCGGGACCGTGGCGAAATTGACGTCGACGTGATGTGTGTCGGCGACGATTTGCTCGACTTTGTAGGTGGAGGCGGCGAACTCGAGCACGGGCGCGTTGACCACATCCTGGACGAGCGGGCTGGTCAATTGATTGAGGCGCTTCGTCACGAGACCGATGTTGTCTTCGAAATGCTTGATGCTGCGCTGGAGATCCTCCTCGTGGCCGATCAGGGCGGTGAGCCTGTCCTGGGCGTCCTGAAGTTTGGCATCCGCAGTTTGCTTCATCAGGTCGAGTTTGCTGACGTAGCCGTTTTGCGTATCGGTTTTGATCGTCCATTCCTGAACCTCGGGCGCCTGCATGTTCATGTTGTTGCGCTCGAGCGTTTCTTCGTAGGACGACCGGTACTGATCGCGGACGGCCTTCTGCATCGTGAATGTACGCGTGATCTCGGCGTCGGCAACGCGTTTCTGGTCGACCTCGGCCTGGAGCCGGGCTTCCTCGGTTTTCTTCGAGGCGAGCTCGTCGCGGGTCTTCTTGAGCTGGTCCTGCAACTTGCCGAGGCCGGCCTCGTTGGCTTTGGCTTCGGCGGCCTTGGCGTCCTCGGCGAGCCGCTGCTTTTCGATGGTGTAGAATTTGCGCTGATAATTCTTCCACGTGCGATCGCCGCGTAGATGGAGCCAGGAAATGTAGCCGCCGGAGTAGTCCACCCAAATCATCAGCACGAGCGAGACGACAAACACGAAGCCGGTAATCAGAAACCACCAGTGCAGGCGGGGGATGTTGTATTCGTGGACGGTTTCGGGTTGGTTTCTCATCGGCTCAGAACTTGATCCACGGGGTGTCGATGAAATACTTCAGGTTCATTGTCCAACGGAGAACCATCTTGAGCGGCAGGGTGAACATCGTGAGGAAAAGCATCACGAGCACGCTGTAGCGGGCGAGGTCCATCGAGTTGTAGAATTTCTTCAGCACGGTTTTGGCGAGGATGCCCGGCATCGCGAGGAAATAGAACGCGAGGAAGAGAATGCCGGCGAATTCGCGTTTGCAGGCGTGGCCGACCTGGACGAAGAAGGCGGAGATCGACGCCAGATCCGGCGGGATGAATTGCGGCACCTTATTGACGACGTTCGGCAGGCCCTGATTGAACCACTGGATGTGGGTCTGACGATAGATCCACGGGAACCATTCGACCCAGACGTAATCGGAGAGGTTCACGTTATTGAGGGCGACGACCTTGTGCGGATCCCAGAATTCGAACGGGCCGAAGAAGTTCCAGCCGGGGCCGCGGAGGAACGTGCCGGTGATGATCATGAACACCCAGAGCGCGAGATAGCCGAAGAGGAAGAGGCCGATGGAGAATCTGCGCTCGGCGAACGTGTAATAGCCGTTACCCTTCGGGTTGATGTCGATGTACGGGATCGCCATCAGGCCGACGATGATGATCGTGGGAAGAACGACACCGGCGTACCACGGGTCGTAATAGACGAGCATTTCCTGCAAGCCGAGGAAGTACCACGGCGCCTTCGACGGGTTCGGCGTGGCGGCGGGGTTGGCCGGTTGTTCGAGCGGGGCGCGGAGATACAGGGCCCAGAAAATCAGGACGAACGAACAGATGATCAGCGCGATGAACTCGATGTAGAGCAGATCGGGCCAGACCCAGGTTTTTTGATTAGAGGATTCCTTCTCGTCGGGCGGCAGCTTCTGGTCGGCGCGGCGGTCGTTGTTGACGGCCTGGGTCATGGCGAGCCAGAGCACGAGTGTGGAGATGAACAGCATGGCGGTGATCGGCACATTGTCGGGTTTGCCGACGATGAGGAAGAAATTCGGGTCTTTCATGCCCCAGATGATTACGCCGGCCTCGATGAAGACGACGAGCGCGCCGATCCACCAGTTGAAGACGTGCTTACGGAAGCGGAGCATCAGGAGCAGGCCGCCCGTCGCGAGGATAAAGCTGAGCTTCGGGCTGGCCAGGATGTTGGCCAGCGCCTTGAAGGCCTCGAACAGAGGGCTTTGATGTGTGACTACCTGTTCCATGAGTAGAATCTGCCCGCTTGCGTGTCAGCGCCTAGAGCGGTCCGGAAATACCGCCGTCCTTACGAATCCGCCAGAAATGCACCGCCATCAGCACGGCGGCGATCAGCGGGATGCCGATACAATGCAATACGTAAAACCGCAACAGAGTTGTGCCGCCAAGTTCCTTGGCGCCGATGAGGAAAAATCGCGCGTCGTCGCCCGGATGGACGAGGGGCACGCCGCCAATCTGGAGAAAGTCAGCGAAGGGTCCACCGGCGCCGACGAACGGCGTGGCTTTGGCCATGTTCGAGCCGACGGTGATGGCCCAGATGGCGAGCTGATCCCACGGGAGCAGGTAGCCCGTGAACGACAGCAAGAACGTGAACACCAGCAGGAGCACGCCGATGCACCAGTTGAATTCGCGGGGTGGCTTGTAGCTGCCGGTCATGAACACGCGGAACATGTGGACCATGACCATGATGACCATGGCGTGGGCGGACCAGCGGTGGAGTTCGCGCATGATGCCGAAGGGCACCTGGGAACGGATATCGAGCATGTCGACGTAGGCGCCCTCGACCGTTGGCCGGTAGTAGAACATTAAGAGGACGCCCGTCAGCGTAAGGACCAGGAACAGGAAAAAGCTCAGGCCGCCGGCGCACCATGTGTAACGGAGTTTCACGCCGCTGGTGCGGACCTTGGTCGGGTGGAGGTGCAGGAAGACGTTGCCGAGGACAATCAGCACGCGTTTGCGGTCGGTATTGGGGATACCGACGCGAAAGATCGATTTCTTGATCTGCGAATCAAGGACCGAAGATTTGACTTTGTTGATATCTAACATGGCCGTTACACCGCGATGAATGCCCGGGGATCGTCGAACTCGCCCTTCTCCCAGAAGAAGAGGCGCCCCTCGTTCACGACAATCTGGCCGTCATCGGCCAGGGAAACCTCGTAGCGGCGCATGGGGAACGGCGCCGGGCCTTCAAAATTGATTCCATCGATGGTGTAACCGCTGCCATGACAGGGACACTTAAACTTGCGTTCACTGTCCATCCAGTTGGGCGTGCAGCCGAGATGGGTGCACACGGCCTGGATGCAGAAGATCCTGTGCTCGTGATTGACGATCCAGCAACGGTGGGCGGCCTTGAAGGACTCGTCGACGGTGTTGGGCGCGAAATTGGAGGGCGGGCCGACCTTGAACACGTCGATCCGGGTGAAATCGACGCGCGGGACCATGAAGGCGAAGAGGGCGGTGAGACCGCCGCCGAGCGCGGCGGCAAATGTGGCCCACGCCAGGGCGAGGCTGATGAAAAACTGGCGACGCGCCATCGGTTTGCCTTCGGGATCGAGGACCCCTTTGGCTTTCAACCGGCGAATCGCTTCTTCCCGCGGACTCAACGGCTGCCCCTGTTTGGGCGTGTCCGCGCCGACCACTTTCAATTCCGCCATAATCGTCACTGTTTATGATTCAGTTTATTCAGCTGCTGAATCGCAGCGTTACGCACCTGCAAATCCGGTTCACTGACGCTCAACTTATCGAGCAACGGCCGGGCTTTCGTCGGATCCAGTTTTGCGACCCAGACCACTGCGGCCATTCGGTACCGCTGGATATTTTCGTCCAGCGGGCGACCCTCTTTCGGCATCAAACCTGTAACACGGTCCACATATTCCTTGTCAAGCAACCTCGCCAGGACGTTCACGGCGGCCGGGTTGCCCTTGTTGGCGAGGCCGAACGCGGCGTTCCATTTCACGAGCTCATCGGGGTCGTTGAGCGAGGCTTCGAGCACGCTCGCTGCCTGCGGGTTGTTCATCGACCCGAGCACGTAGACGGCCATCAACCGCACGGACTGCTCGTCGCTATGCGTCAATTTAATGATCGCCGACGCGGACTCGTCGTCGCCGATGCGACCGAGCGCCCAGATGCAGTTTTTGACCGTTTCGGCATCGCCGTCGTTGAGCCCGTCGCGCAGGGACGGGAGCGCGGCGTGATCGCCGAGCAAACCGAGCACGAGGGCCAGATATCGGCGCGTACGCGGGTCTTCGCCCTTGGATTCCTCGAAGACCTGCGTGATATCGGCGACGGCATGCGGATTTTTGGCGAGGAAATCATCGCGGTTGGCGCTGATGCGCGCCGAGACGTCGAAGATGCCCTGCCAGCGTTTGGAATCCTGGATGTAATTCAGGAGATACTGCGCCTGCTGGGAGCGTTGGAGGCCCGAGCTGGCGCGCAACGCATTCAAATAATCATCCAAGCCCTTGCGTTCGGTCGTGAGCCAGACAAACAGGCCGGCCAATGCGACGCAGAACAGCACGACCGCCAGCGGGATCACGACCAACTGGACGGCCAGAGTGGTCAGCCGGGTTTTCTCCTCCGGCAGATCGACGATGCCGGGCGAAGAGGCTTCGACTGACTGCTTCGCGTCGCTCATTTTGAAAGAACAGTGCTGACAAAAACGCCTATCGACAACCACCCCTCACCTTGATCCTCTCCCCCAAGGGGCGAGGAGAACTGCCTGGCAAGGCGCGCGCGAGGGGTTCTCGGTGTATCCAAACAATCACGCATCAAATCGATCTCAGTGTTTTTCCAACTGGTGCGGCAACATGGCGGCCCGGTGAGTCGGAGCGTTCGGGACGATGATGGCGTCCTTGTCGCAAACGATCTCGCAGAGGCGGCAGGCCACGCATTCCTCGGGTATGACCTCGGCCACTTTATAATGACCCGCGCCCGTGTGGGTGGGGTCGTCCTTCATATAGATGCAATCGAACGGGCAAATATCGACGCAGAACTCGCAGCCGGTGCAATCGTCGACGATGACCCTGGCTTTCGGGATCTGGCTGGGTTTGATGCGGGTGACGAGGTTGCCGTACTGGTCCTGGATGCAGGAGACGGGGCAATAGATGGCGCAGACGCCGCAATCGATACAGCCTTCGGGATGAATGGTATAGAGCTCCTTCGACTTGCCGCTGATGGTGTCGACGGGGCACTTCAATTCACAGACCGTGCAACCGATGCACGTATCAGTAATAAAATACGCCATTTTTCGCTCGTTGTTGTGTCGCGACCCTTACGCAACCCAGCTTGAGAAAATTTTCACAAGGAATATATAGCAGCGGCTGGGAAGTGTGCAACTGCAAAAGAATTGCACTGGTTTGACGGGGTGTTGACGCGGATTGGCGGGGGAAAGCGGCATGGCTGATGGTGGATGGGGGGAGGCCCGGCTCGGTCTTCTGGAAGTTGCTCATTTTTCGCAAGTTGTTTGGTAGAAACGCAGCCGACACTGAACGCACATGTTGCACAGAACAAATTATAGATATAGAATTCTGAAATTCATGACCTAAGCAGCCCCAGTCCTGCTCCCGCTCCTGCCGTTGGGCAAGCTCAACGAGCCGTCCCGACCCGCCGGACGGTGCGTCCTGCCGGCTGAATCCGGCTCCCACAGCATCACTCGCCCGACATTCTCACGCCGATTGCCGAACTGACCGCCTCCACCAATTCCGAGCCCTTGACCGGCTTCATGAGAAGCAAATCAACATCCTGGCGGTAGGAGTCCGGAATGCTTGATGGCGCAAGGCTGGTGACGCCGATGACCTTGACGGTCTTGAAATACGTCCGGATGTGGCCCAGCGTCGCTGCCCCGTCCAACTTCGGCATTTGGCAATCGAGCAAAACGACTTTCACATTGTTGGAATAGCGGATGAGGTCCAAGCCTTTCACTCCATTGCCGGCTGTCAGAACATTGAACCCTGCCTTCTCCAAGGTTCTCGTCATCATCTTCGAGGGGATGGCGTCATCCTCAACAACCAGTACGCTGGGCCTGCCGTGATCTGTATCGAGTGAGGACTCGTCTTCTGGCTCGGAGGGAGAGCGCCTCGTGAAAACGACGAGAGCCCCTCCTGCAGCACCAAGGCAAACTAGTTCGTATATCTCTGTTCCCGATAGAGCCATAACCTGTACCTTCCTGAGAAGCATGATGCCTGCCAAGCCGTCCTGAGCGACAATGACTAACCAACGTTTCTGCTCCTGGGTTTCCGTGACAGGAAGAGATACATGAAAAATCCGAATGCAACTCCACCAAGCAGCCATAGTCCTCCGCCAACGACAAGCATCATAACCGGCAGACTTCCTGTCTTGGCATAAATGAATGTGGCTGGAACCAACGACGTGATCAGCCACATGAGAAGTCCATACAGCAGCGCCATCTTCGACCACGCAACTTTCTTGAGAGTCGGCAGAGACGCAGACGGCGTCTGCACAGGCCGGGAAACAGGCCTGTCTCGAAAATAGAGACGGTAGGGCAGATACCAGGTCGGGGCAGAAACGCATACCAGCACAAATGCAAAGGCGTTCCGCAAACAGGGAATCCGTTTACCGCAAGCAGGGCATACGAGTCCAAGCCAATTGCCAAAACCTCTTTTCCCTGCCCAAAGACGGCCATCGTGAATGGCTCCGCAACTCGGGCACGGGACGTACTGCCGCTCCACGAGTGGCAACCGGCATGATTGGCAAATCAGAGTGACCTTGGGAATACGCTGGCCAAGAACAAGCTCATTAAATGCCAGCCCCGGATTAATCACCCAATGCAAAAGCATCCAGTTGGGAAGTTCCCAACGCTTCATGTCTGTGCCCCGGCACTTCGGGCATTTTTGGTCGGTCGGCATCGGATGAGCGTTGCCTCGCCTCAATGATACCATTCTCGCCTATGGTTTTGTGTCCGCCCTCGACCTATTTCCTTCGTATTACGGCGTTGGGATCAGCCGTTCGAAGCATTCGAATTTCTTCTGGTGAGTACGAATAGTCATGGATCAGGCGGTCTTTGAGTTTGGTCGTAAGCGCAGCCATCAGTTCCTCACCGCCGGGCATGGCTTCGAGTTTTAGCGGCAACAGTGTTCCATCGTTGAACACCAAGAGGAGAGCGGAGCCCCGTTGCGCCATCACGGAGTTTGCCGGCAACCCAACAATCACCTTGGCGACAAATGTCAACGGCAGTCGCAGTTGTCCGCGAATGCCGCCGATCAGTTCCGAATCAGTCAATCGCCAATACTGCCGGTTGATACAGCGTCTGAGGAACCAAATGGACATGCACAGACCGAAAGCGAACACGGTAACGATTACTGACTCCGGGGCCCGACCAGAAGGAGTCTTCAGGTAGAGAAATTGCACAAGAAGCAGAGGCGGGATTGCGGCCATGCAGGCGAGCATCGGCAATCCCAAGGCATACGCCATCCAATCCCCTCGTATCGGGCGAGTCGCGATGTCTTGCAGACAGCCGTTCATGTCGAACACCGCGAATTCAGTCACGCCGTTCTTGGTAAGTCAACGGGAAACCCTTCCTCGCCACCCGCGTCCCGCCGGCTGAACCCGGCTCGCAGAGCATCGCCGACCCGTCGTTATCACAAGCCAAGGCGAAGGTCATGCCGCCAGTCCCGCCGTCCCGAACAGCCGCCGCAGAGCATCACACTTTTGATGAAGTCACCCAATCGGGATGGTTGAACCAAAAAGTCTCCCAAGAAACATCGAGATTCCAAGCCGCAAAACGACGCATGAGCACCGCTGGCAGGCGCAACCAATCAAACCCGCCGTTAATGCCGTTAGAGTGCTGCGGCGTGACATGATAAACAACATCTACAAAACGCTTGAACTGGGTATCGAGGCTTAAAAGCCGCTCGCCAAACGGCTTAATGGCATCCGCAAGCCCCACAAGGCGTCCGGTGGGGTCGGCTGCTTCAGCACTTTTGGGTGAGTCGAAGACCCAAGTGGATGAAATCATCACTGAACGACCTTCCTCTTTGCTCCATCGCTCGGCCTTGTCTTCTCGCACTCGGCTCGGCTGGACACCGAGCTAGGAAGCAACCGAGTCTGCTTCTGATTTCGTTTTGCACAGAATCAACAAGCTGACATGCGAGTATCGAATGATTAGCAGTTAATCCTGCTCCCACCCCCGTCATTCCGCAAGCCAAACGAGCCTCCTCGACCCGCAACTGCTAACATGCTGCCAGTCATGCCGTTGGATCGTTCCAGACCGTTAGTTGTTGCTGTCAGAGCTGAGAGCCTCCACGCAACCGAGGTCGCTCATCCGCTGGCACATCGGCGCGCGATGACAATCCCTGTGAATAGAAGCAGCGCGAGAATTCCGGTGGGAAACGTGAGCAAGCCGAACCAACCCACGACTCCCATCTCGTACAGCCTCCCACCGATATCTCTCCCCAGCACGATACAGGGGTGGGCGCCGCCTTCATCGAGTTGGCAGCCACAATGGGACGCGATCGCACCCGCGATGACGACGGGGATCATTGGCAGAAATGTCCACAGAACGATGACTCCATAGCCGATGATCTTGGCGCGTCGTGTCATACTCCACGCAGAAACCCCGGTTCCCCAGACTCGCTGGGAAACCAATTTGGTCAAAAGCATGCCAGAGCAAGGGACGGCAGACAAGAATGGAAGCGGCGGAAGGGCGGGCGAACGGCAAAGCGGCGACAAGTCACCCCATCTCCATAACCGGAAATGGAGTATAGGCGAGAAGCCCGCGCCGCTGAGGCGATTTTTGGGGTTGACAACGTTATCCTTTGTGGATATTATTCGTGATAGGCACAATCGTTCTTTGAAATGGGGCCTGGTAGATGGTCCATGATTCGTGATTGGGGTTGAGGCACTACCACCCAGCAAGTCGAAGCACGCCGCGCTGGAGCTGCGCTGGTCGCGCGGTTACCAGGGGGAGGGGCCTATATATAGGGTTTTGCGAAACGAAGCCAGTTTTCCGGGGTAACCGTGACGACGGAGGTGGTTGGACATCAATGCGTTAGCATGCCAAATGAGTCAAAAAGTCACTTGGCTTCGTTTTGGTTTTTTGAGGGGTACAGCGCAGGTTTTGGATGCGTTTTTTGGGTGCCGAGCACGGCGTGCCGTGGGCCCCGGTTTTCGGAGCAGTCTCAATACGGTGCTCGATTGGGAAGATGCCTCGTGATTGCCGGGCGGGAAAGATTTGGAGCGGGCGATGGGAATCGGCCCCCTCGGCCGAGATCTGCCGTGGCTGTGATTGCGAATCAAGCTCGACTCGCCGCACCCTTGCATCCCTGCCCCCGCCTTGCGCCGATGGTCCTGCCGTCAGTAATTAGAGGCTTGTTTTGGCGGTGGCGGCACGGGTCAGTTTGCCGGCTGGCGGTACTGATTTTTTCCGTCGGCTCCAACCAGGGAGGGCATCCCGCACAATGGGACGCCGTTTTCCCGTCGGAATCCTTGCCTCTATGTTTCCGCTGGCCGGATTCAGGTCTTGCATTCGTGGCGGCGGCTGTCACAGTAGTCCACGTCTCGACCTCGGGATCAAAGCCTGCCCTTTGAATTCCTGACAAATCAACTTGTGGCAGGCATGAAATTGAAGGAGACGGCCCATGGAACCGTTGCTCACCGTTGAGGGAACCGTGTTGAAGGTCCTGCCTGGGACGATGTTTCACGTTGAGATAGCCAACAAGCACCAGGTGCTCGCCCATATCTCTGGTAAGATGCGGAAACGATTCATCCGCTTGTCGGTAGGCGATCGCGTGAGGATGGAAATGACGCCGTACGATCTCCAAAAGGCCCGGATTGTGTACCGGTTAACCTAGGCCGCGACGCTCAGTACTCAAGCTTGGATTTCTAGTGGAAGATGATTCTGGGCTTGGGTCGCACGGGGCCTTCTTGGGTCTGCGCTGACGGATGCCCTCCAGGTTGCAGAGTCCATGAATGTGGGAAGGCGGTGTTTTTTGTTGGCTATTTTCGTTACCCCCGATGGGGTAACCCTTCTCCCAGTCTCTCAATGCACGGCATAATTCCTGACCTAACCGCGTCCGAATTTCGCTGAGGCAAACAGTCGCAGTCTGGCATGGATAGCCGCAGATGAGAATCGGCTGCCTTACCAGGAGGCGAAGCCAGATCTCTTTCAATACCGGCCTGGCCAGGAATTGACCCTGGCCGGCGCATATGCCCACAAGATCTGGGGGCAATTTGATATGGATTGGCGGGGTGGGCACGGGGCGCCGGTTCACGGGGGAGCGGTTGAGAGCAAAAGTTGGAGCGGGCGATGGGAATCGAACCCACCTCGCCGGCTTGGGAAGCCGGTGCATTACCACTATGCTACGCCCGCATACGTCTCGAACATATTGTCGCCGGTTCAGGGCTCAAATCAAGCCAAAGTTGGTAAAGCGGTCGGGGTCTGGTATGGTAGAGGCGGATGTCACCATCAATTGAAACCGGGCAGCCGGGCGTGATTGTCGTTGGCGAGACGAAGGCGAAGGATGAGCTGGCGACGCCGTGGAATGTGATCGTGCACAATGACCCGATCAACCTGATGAGCTATGTGACGATGGTGTTCATGCGAGTGTTTGGGTATGCGCGGCCGCGGGCGGAGACGTTGATGCTCGAGGTGCACAACATGGGGCGGTCATTGGTGTGGTCGGGCGGGCGGGAGCAGGCCGAGTTGTACGTGCAGCAGCTCCACAGTTATCAATTGCTCGCGACGATGGAGAAATCGGTAACGTGATCGACTTGAACGTCCAACAGCTCGACGAGAAACGGATCCTGATCAGCGGGATCCCGACGGTGCTGGCGGCGATGTTGCGGGAGATGCCGGAAATCCTCGAATTACGCGATACATCGGCGGCGCGGGCGCGGCTGTATCCAGACCCGACCGCGGGGAACGACAAGATCAACCAGGAATGGCACCAGATGACACAGCCGGAGCTTCGGCATTTGTTCGTGTCGGCGGGCGAGACGGTGGGACGGGACCTGACGGCGTTGACGACGGACAAGGAAGCGGGCGATGTATGGCAAGTGGCGATTCCGATCGAGCATGTGCCGGCCTGGATGAGCGCGATCAATCAGACGCGGTTGATATTGGGAGAGGTTCACAAGATCGATGAGGAGGGCATGAACCGGACGGATTTCGACCCGAAGAGTGCGGCGGACATGGCGGCGCTACGGATTCATCTGCTTGGTTACCTGCTGCATTTGTTTGTCGAACTGGACGCGAGGTATGGGGCTGAAGACCATATTTGAGGGTCAGGCGGTCAAGTCCGAGATGGTCGTACTGATCCTGGAGAAGTGGGGTTTGCATCCGACGATGGAAGAGAAGGCCGCCGGGGCCAACCTCGAGGATCTTGCACGGGACACGAGGGTAGTGATTGCTGAAGACGAGTACGAGCAAGCGCATGAGATTCTGTTTGGCGAGAGCGAAATTGAGCGGGCCGGTTTTTGAACTGAGGTAGCTGAGGTTTCGTACTGATGGCCTTGGCCTTACCGCTACAGCGCGGCTGATTTGAGCCGGTTGTCACCCAACAAGCTCTTGGGAACCAAGCAACGGTTTGCAGCGCGCCCCAAAACCAGATGCCAATAAATCGTCATTAGCACCTGCCGCCAAGTGACTTACCGGATGAAATCGATGTCGCCCCGCAACGCGATTCTTTTTGGCAAACATCATGGGAAATTAGATGAGGATTTCATAATCAACGCACGGTTCGCACCCTATGGCGAGGTGTTGCGGGCATATCAGGAAGGCGAAGGGTTGCAGGATATGTTCAGCCATATGTTTTGCCGAGGGGCTCTCGCAGGTCGCAGTTCGTTAATCACTTTAATGCTGGGCGCACTGATCGCATTTGGTGCGGCATCTGCGCATGCCCAGATGGTTCTGGGTCCCAGCGTAACCATGTCGAGTCCGACCAACAATGGCACGGAGGTTTTCGTCAGCGTCCCCACGATCAGTACCGCCCGCTACGATGTTCAAACCACAACGGATCTGATCTCGGGCGCGTGGAGCACGATTGTCAGCAATGTCCCCGGCACCGGGGGCGTGATGAATATCGATTGCGGCGCCGTCTCGCAACCCCCAACAATTCCTCCGCGCCGACGGCCATCCATAAACCAATGTCCCTCCGGCCCGCTCGCGGTTCAAACGGCCGGCCCTGCATGCTCACCCCACCTCGAACCGGCTCATCACCTGAAACAGGCTGTACCGTTCCCTGATTTCCGATTGGGTGAGTGATTCCAGCCGCTTCAGGCTGAAATCCTCCACGCAATACGAGGCAACCACACTCCCGTATACGACCGCATTGCGCAGGCTGTGCTCGTCGACGCGATCTTTCTGCGCCAGATACCCGGCAAACGCGCCCGCAAAACAATCGCCAGCGCCCGTCGGATCATGGATGTCCTCCAGCGGATACGCCGGGGCGCTGAAAAACAAATCCTCCCCAAACAACAAGCAGCCGTGCTCGCCCTTCTTGATGATCACATACTCCGGGCCCTGCTTCAAAATGAGCCGTCCCGCCTTGATGAGATTCGTCTGCTTCGTAAACTCGCGCGCCTCGCCCTCGTTCAGGACCAGGCAATCAATCCGCCGCAACAATTCCACCAGCGCGTCCCGCTGCGTCCCAATCCACAAATCCATCGTGTCCGCCACGACAAACTTCGGCTGCGCAATCTGCGTCAGCACGTGCATCTGCAGTTGCGGCGAGATGTTCGCCAGGAACACGTACGGCGTATTCTTGTACGCCTCGGGCAGCCCCGGCTGAAACGTCTCAAAAACATTCAGGCATACCGACAATGTCCGCCGCTTGTTCAGGTCCCACTCATACTCGCCGCTCCAGCGGAACGTCTGCCCCTCGGCCACCTGCAAGCCCTCCAGATTGATGCCGTGTTCGCGATACAGATCGAGGTACTTCTTCGGGAAATCCGACCCGACGATGGCCACCATGTTCACCGGCGAGAACAGACTCGCCGCCATCGACGCGTAACTCGCCGAGCCGCCCAGCAGATCATGATGCTCCTCGATCGGCGTCTTGACGCTGTCCAGCGCCACCGAACCCGTGATCAATAGGCTCATCTCACGATCTCCCGCCTCCCAATCGTTTCTTGAATTCCGCCGACGCCTCCGTCACGTCCGGCGCTTTCAGGATTGCCGACACCACCGCCACCCGCGTCGCGCCCGCTTCCATCACCCGCCCAAGGTTCTCCAGCGTGATCCCGCCAATGGCGAAAAATGGAACCTTCACCCGCGCCGCAATCTCCCGCACCAGCTCCGTCCCGACCGCCTTTGCCTCGGGCTTTGTGGCCGTCGGAAACACCGGGCCAACCCCGATGTAGCTCGCCCCATCGCGCTCCGCCGTCAGCGCCTCGTCCACGGAATGCGTGCTGATCCCGACAATGCGCATGTTCGCGAGTCGTTCGGCCCGCGTGTCGCGCGCGATCGCGGCCCAATCCTCCTGCCCCAGGTGCACGCCGTCCGCTCCGCACTCGAACGCCGCGTCAAGATCATCATTGATGATCACGGGAACGCGGTAGGGATACACAGCGGAAACCACCTTCAGTCCGAGGCTGACCCGCTCGGCATGCGTGCTCTGCTTCGCCCGCACCTGCAGGATCTCCACCCCGCCCGCGACCATCTCGCGCGCAAGTTCGCCGGGGTCAACTCCACCAATGTATGCCGTGTCGATAAAGCCATACAACCGGCACCCCGCAATTCGGGAGTTGGACATCAGCCGAAAAACACCTTTGCGACGTCGTACAGCTCCGGCGGCACGCAGCGATTGCGCACCCGCAGTTTCGGTTTGCCGGTCTTCTTGTCCACCACCTCGGTGATCACCGAGTCGATGGGAATGCCAACGACCTCGGTGCCACGCAACGCCACCATCTTCCCAAATTCGCCTTTCACCGCCAGCTCGACCGCCTTCACTCCGTACCGCGTCCCGAGCACGCGATCGAACGCGCTCGGTGTGCCCCCGCGTTGAATGTGCCCCAGCACCACCTGCCGGCTCTCGATCCCCGTGATCTTCTCGATCTCCTTGCACAACACCTCGCCAATCCCCCCGAGGCGGATGTGTCCAAACGCATCGAGTTCCTTGGTCGACATGACTTCCGCGCCCTCGAGCTTGAATCCTTCCGCCGCCGCGACAATCGAGAAATTCTTCCCGCCCGCCTGCCGTTGTTTGATGATCTTGCAGATATCGGCCAGCGACATCGGAAATTCGGGCAACAAAATCAGGTCCGCCCCGCCCGCCATGCCGGCTTCCAGCGCGATCCAACCCGCCTGCCGCCCCATCAATTCCACCACCAGCACGCGGCTGTGCGATTCCGCCGTGCTGTGCAGACGGTCAATCGCTTCTGTGGCGATGTTGATCGCCGTGTCGAACCCAAACGTCTGGTCCGTGCCGTCAATGTCGTTATCAATCGTCTTCGGCACGCCAATGACCGGCACCCCGCGCTTGTGCAACCGCGACGCAACACTCAGCGTGTCGTCCCCGCCAATGGCAACCAGCGCGCTCAAATCCGTGCTCTTCACGTGCTTGACCACCGTCTCAAGCTGTTCCTCGGTCGGGTTCGTCCGCGACGTGCCAAGGATCGTCCCGCCCAAATGCAGAATCCCCGACACCCGCTCCCGCGTCAGCGGGAAATAATCGCCCTTCAGTACCCCCGCCCAACCGTTGCGAAAACCGAATACCTCATATCCCTCCAGCAGGGCCTTGCGCGTTACCGCTCGAATCACCGCGTTCAATCCGGGGCAGTCACCGCCACCGGTCAATGTGCCGATCTTCTTCATAAGGTTAAATTCGCTCCTTCAGAAATTCCAATTCCCCTCCGCCACGAACCTGCCAAACCCCAGCCCAAATGAAAAGAATTATCTCCCAGCCGCAAACCGCATCCCGCGCTCCCGCTACGCAACCCCATTCGGGTTCGTCTTTGGCTTCGTTTCGGTAACCTTCCACACCGGCTTGCGCAGAAACCGAGGCAAAAGGGTAGCGCCCGATGGCGTCGTGTCGTTTCGTGGCCCGAAGGGCGCGGCGAAGGGGTCTGAGCGAAGCCAATCGGCTTCGTTTTGCCACTCCGGACCCCCGAACGAAGCCAAACGAAGCCAATGCGTTTTTTGCGAATTCGTTCAACACAATCTCCTGCAGTTCAATACCTTCCACATCGAAGATCACCCAAAAACCGTTGGCTTCGTTTCGCAGATCTATACCCCCCCTCATCTTCCCCGACTGCGGTCGCACCGCTCCGCTTTGTGGGGCGGGATCGCCCCACGTCGTTCAGGGGTATCCCGCCGCTGCGTCGCTATGCCCCCATCTCATCCATGTCAAAGCCGAGCGGCGAGGGCAGCCGCGAGACGAGGCCGCGTCGTTTCGGCACCCGTAGGGCGACGCGAGCGGGAGTGAGCGGAGTCAACCAAGCCGCTGGGAGCGGCGCGACGCAACGCCGCAGGCGGCCCCTGGGGCGAGTTGAGCGGGCGCGAACGAGTGCAAGCCGAGCCGAAGGCGAGACGCGACCACGTCGCGCCGAGGCCGCAAACAACCCACCAATATATCAAAGAACCCCACCATCCTATCACGTGCCGATACAATGTCAACCTGAAAACGATACCCAATGGAAGGGGCGATCGATCATCCGCATGTCACGGCGCTGGAGCCTGGGGCGGGGGCGGCGGAATCGCCGGACCTTGTTGCGGTGCGGCACGCATCGACTCGATCTGCTGCTGAACCGACGGCGGGTCAACCTTCAAGACCGCCAGTCTCCCGCCCACGAACACCTCGACCTCGTAACCTTTGATCTGGTAACCAGGTTCCGCGCCAACCGTGCTTCCCGAGTTGAATGGGTACTCCCCGTAATTGGCCGTGGAACGCACCGTCACGCTGGTCGTGACCGCCTGGGTCTTGATCGTGACCGCATCGCGGATCGGCACGTTGCAGATACGCTCGCCCTGCACCAGCCGCAACCGGCCCGGCCCCGGCGCCTGCACGAGGATCGCCCAGCGGACCTTCACACCGCTCAACGGCATCATCGCCCGCGATAATTGAATCGTGTACGACGTCAGTGTTCTCTGGGAGGAAGTTGCAATCTCATCGGAATACGGATCGGTCGAGTACCGGGTCCCCGAAGGCCGTGCTTGTTGCACCGCTGGCCACACCTGCACCTCCAGCGGCGGCGCTTGCGCCAGCAAATTCCCCTTGAGCGAGAGCGCCACCACCAATAGCGCCAACCACCTGAACCCGCCCACGCGCCGTCTCATACATTGCCGCGAATCACCCATTCACCGGATACCATGGACGAACAACGAGACGTGTTCAACTGGAAGAACGCCCAACGCGCAATGAATCAATCCCGCCACGTCCGCCGATTGTACCCGCGAATCTCATTCGCGGGCCGCTACGGCACCAACCGCACACGGTAATACCGCGACGGCATGTTCGTCGCCGCGCCGGTATCCAGATGGTTCGTCACCGTCCCAACGGTGTTCGTCACTGTGAAGATATCCACAAAGCCGTTCGTGCTGTACCCGCCGCTCCCGTCGCCTGCTGCCGCCTGCAACGCGTTCGTCCTGTTCGGTCCCATCGTCCACGTCACCAGCAGGTCATTGCCCTGCGGCGTGACCGACGTGATCCGGAACGCCGCCGCGGGATTGGTCGGATCAACCCCCACCAGATAATCCTGCAATACCGTGAACCCCGTGCCGGCGACATCCTTGTTCGCCAGATTCGGATCCAACGGGTCGAGGCCGTATTGCTGCTTCCAGCCGTTCGGAATCCCATCACCCACCGCGCTCAGGTCAGGGTCGAGGACAAGATTACGATAAATCAGCGTGCCTCCGTGATGGAAGAAGCGCGCGCAAAGGCCGTTCACAATCAGGCTGTCCGCCCGAAGAACCCCGCCGTTCATGATGACCTGGCCAGTGACCACCTCCAAAACGGCCGTGCCGGCGCTATTCGTGACAGTAATGCTGCCGTTGTCCAACTCGGCCACGTTGTCGCACGAACCGCCCGGTCCGATGAATAACTGGCTTGACGCCGACACTGATCCACCGTCCACGACGAGTGAGTCGCCAGACGCTACCAGGCCGATGAACAGTTGAGCATTCTCCCAAGCCCCGCCATCGACCACGCGCACCTTGTTCTTGTTGGAATGGCTACCCAAATACGCAGTACCCGCGACCATACGAGCGCCGTTACTGATGATCATGCTATTCCCCGAACCGGTGGCACCGCCGACATAGAGCGTGCCACTATTGCTCCACACCGAGTTGGCGCCTGTGATCAAGACGCTGTTGGTGCCGCTGGAATCACTACCCACGGAAGCAGTGACCCCGATCACCTGACCACCATCCTTGACGACCAAACTGTTGCTCGCGGCGCCCCAGCCCAAATCCATGTCGCCGCTCAGGTTCCAGACCGAACCGGCACCGCTCACGACCACGCTGTTGCCACGGCTTGCGGATTCGACTCCCACCACGCCGCCGTTATTAATGACCTGGCTGCCGTTGCTGATGATCAGAGTGTTTCCCGTGCCATAGTACCCCACACAAATGCTGCCGCTATTGCTCCACACCGAGCCGGCACCGGTGACGAGCACGCTGTTATTGCTGCTGCTCGTCTGGTAGCCCACCGTACCGCCGTTGCTCAGCAAATTGCCACCATCGGCGATTACCAGCCGGTTGCCCGCGCCAGTATTGCCGAAGGTCAGCCCACTGCTGTTGCTCCACACCGAGCCGGCGCCGATGATAGATATATTATTGCTGACGGCCGTGGACGCACCTTGGCCGCCAACGACCAGAGTGGTACTGACCATCCTTCCGCCATTGCTGACCACCACACTATTGCCCCTGCTGGCGCTCCCGATGCCCATGTAATTGCCCGAGTTGTTCCAAACCGAGCCAGGATCGGTGACGAGCACGCTGTTATTGCTGCTGGCGGTGCTGTATCCCACATAGCAGTAGCCGACATAGCCAAGTACCTGGCCACCGTTGCTGATCACCAGGCTGTTGCCCGCGCCTTGGTCGCCAACATAGAAATAGGAGCTCGAGTTGCTCCACACCGAGCCGGTGTCCACAACCACAACGCTATTGTTGCTGCTGCTGGCAATGTAGCCCAAATAGCTGTCTCCCGTGCTGACCACCTTCCCTCCCTTGATGATCACCAGATTGTTGCTCACGCCCGAGTTGCCCACGTATAGATCAGACCCGCATTTCCAGACCGAGCCGGTCCCGGTGACGAGCACGCCATTATTACTGCTGCTGGAGTTGTAACCAAGGTAAGCGGGCGCGCTAGCCAGCACACCATTACTCTCAATCAGCAACGCATCGGCAAAGTTCGTGTAGCCAATGTAGTAAGAGCCCAGCCAATTGCTGGTCACGCCGCTGATGATGTTGGTCTGGAAACTGTCGGTGTATTGGGCGTGAACAAATGGACAAACAAAACTAAATGCAATCGCGATGAACAATCGCCAGACAAACCGCAGTCCGTGTCGCATCCACCGCATATTATCTCACCGCTCCCGCGACCCAAGACTGACTCGCCGGTTCTGCCGGCCTGGCCACCAGCCCGGCACGCCAACAGCCATGAGTTTCTGCCCGCCATCCGACCAGGTCAAGCACGCAGAATCCATTCTCACTGGCTACGGCACCAACCGCACACGGTAATACCGCGACGGCATGTTCGTTGCCGCGCCGGCATCGAGATAGTTCGTTACCGTCCCAACCGTGTTCGTCACTGTGAAGATATCCACAAAGCCGTTCGTGCTGTACCCGCCGCTCCCGTCGTCTGCCGCCGCCTGCAACGCGTTCGTCCTGTTCGGTCCCATCGTCCACGTCACCAGCAGGTCGTTGCCCAGCGGCGTGACCGACGTGATCCGGAACGCCGTCGCGGGATTGGTCGGATCAACCCCCACCAGATAATCCTGCAATACCGTGAACCCCGTGCCGGCGACATCCTTGTTCGCCAAATTCGGATCCAACGGGTCGAGGCCGTATTGCTGCTTCCAGCCGTTCGGAATCCCATCACCCACCGCGCTCAGGTCCGGATCGAGCACAAGCTGACCGTAGAGCAACGTCCCGCCGTTCCGCGCAAATAACCCGCACGCGTTGGTCATCACCAGCGTATCAACCTGCAGTGTGCCGCCATTCTGGATGAACGCGCCATTACGGACTTCGAGTACGCCACCGTCCGCCGCGTTCGTGACATACAACCCGCCACTGTTCAACTGCATGTAGTCTTCACAAGTTCCGGGATTGGGACCGACGACCACGTTGGCGGCAAATACGTTTCCACCGTCCACCACCACCGAATTACTCCAGCCGATGTACCCGACCGTCAGGGTGTTATTCAGCCACGTACCGCCGTTCACGACGCGAACAATGTTGCTGTAATACATGTAACCAACCGTGGCGTCAGCGTCGATGACTGCGCCCCCGTTGCTGATGATCAGGCTGTTGGCCGGGCCGCTCTCGCCGATGAGCAGGCCATCCTGATTGCTCCAGACCGACCCGGCGCCCGTCACCCACACACTGTTCTGGTTGCCGTACAAGAAGGCTTCACCGTCCACCACCATCCCGCCGTCCTTGATTACCAAATTGTTGTTGCCAGCACCGCCGCTGCCGATAACCACTTCGCCGGCGCTATTCCATACCGAGCCGGTACCGCTGACCACCACTTGATTGCTCCAACTGTAGTAGGAAGCGTGGCCCACGTACGCGTCGGTATCGAACACCCGACCCCCGTTGCTGATCACCAGGCCGTTGCCCGAGCTGGCGTACCCCAATACCATCCCGCTGTTGTTGCTCCACACCGAGCCGGAGCCGGTCACAACCACGCTGTTGTTGCTGGCGCTGGAATTCGCGCCGATTGTGCCGTTGTTGAGCAGCAGCTTGCCGCCATTGCTGATGATGAGACTGTTCCCCGCGCCAGAGTACCCCAGGTAAAACGCGAAACCGTGAAATGGATCGGTATTGTCCCAAACCGAGCCAGCACCGGTGATCACCACGCGGTTGTTACTGCTACTGGAACCATTGCCCACATACTCATTAAAGTGCGTGATTACCTGTCCGCCGTTGTTGATCACCAGACTGTTCCCCGCGCCCGAATTGCCAACATTCAGCCCGTTGACAACGCGCCAGACCGAACCGGTCCCGTTCACCACGGCCGAATTGCCCGCGGCGGAACCATTATTCCCGATATACCCGGTGCTGCTCCAAACGCTGCCGCTGTTAAGGATGACCAGGGCGTTGCCCGCGCCATAAAGGCCAATGTTCAGGTCGACGCTGTTCGTCCAAAACGAGCCCCGGCCGGTCACCACCAGACTGTTGCTGTTGGCGCCAATTTCATACCCCACATACACGGAGCCACCATGGAACACCTTCCCGCCATTGCTTACCGTGACGCTGTTCACAACACTCCAGTCCCCAATGCGTAAGTCACCGCTGCCGGTGTTCGTCCACACCGAACCGGCATCACTAACAACCACGCTGTTGCTGCTGCTGCCCGCCGCGTACGAGCCGATCAATGCCCCGGAGTCGATCAACAGCCCGCCGTCGTTCACAGTCACCCCGTTGCACGCGCCGGGATAGCCCACGGAAAGAAACTGGCCGTTACTCCATACCGAGCCGCTCCCCGTGACGACAACACTGTTGCTGGTCACCTTCGGCACACTGCCCTGCCCGACGTAGGCATATGCGCCGTTGAGCACGTGAGCCCCATTGCTGATCACCAGACTGTTGCAGAAACTGTTGTTGTTGCCCACATACAGTCCGAGCCCGTTGCTCCAGATCGATCCGCTGCCCGTGACCAGCGCGCTGTTGTTGCTGGTCGTGAGGCTATTCCCCAAGTACCCAAATCCATCCGCCAGCGCGCCGCTCCCCTGGATGATCAACGCATCAGCAAACGTGGTGTTCCCGACAACATAGTTGCCCAGCCAATTGCTGGTCACGCCGCTGATGATGTTGGTCTGGAAACTGCCGGTGTATTGGGCGTGAACAAATGGACAAACAAAACTAAATGCAATCGCGATGAACAATCGCCAGAGGAATCTTGTTCCGCGCCGCATCCGCAACATAGAGCCTCACCCGTTCTACGATCCAGGGCCATCCCGTTGCTGCCAACGAGTCAGCAACCACCCATACCAACAGGTTATTGGTTTCGAAAGGATCAGTCAAGCCGACAATAGGAACGCCGCGCCGCTCGACAACGCTTTCAATCCCCGGCCAAATCCCGGCTCTACTCCGCCGCCGCCACCGGCGCGGGGATCGGTTCGGCCGGCTTCGGCGGCACCAGCGGCTGGCTCGCCGTCAGCAATCGGTCGATGAAATTGGTCGAGTACCGGCCCCGGCGGAAATTCGGGTCCTTTAACGTCAGTTTGTGCAACGGAATCGTCGTCTTGACCCCGCGGATGATCAGTTCGTCCAGCGCCCGCGCCATGCGGTCCAGCGCCACCCGCCGATCGTTTCCGTAGCAGATCAGCTTCGCAATCATCGAATCGTAGTGCGGCGGTATCACGTACCCTCCGTACACGTGCGTGTCCACACGCACGCCGTGCCCGCCGGGCAGGTGCAGAAACTCAATGCGGCCAGGGCTTGGCTGGAAGTTGTTGAACGGATCCTCCGCGTTGATCCGGCATTCGACCGCGTGCTTCTGGAACTGGATGTCCTTCTGGTCGTAGCCCAGTTCCTCACCCGCGGCAATGCGGATCTGCTCCTTCACAATGTCGATGCCCGTGACTTCTTCCGTAACCGGATGCTCGACCTGAATCCGCGTGTTCATCTCGATGAAATAAAACTGACCGATGGCATCCAGCAGAAACTCGATCGTGCCGGCATTGACGTAGCCCACCGCTTCCGCCGCCTTGATCGCCGCTTTCCCCATCTTCTTGCGGATGTCCGCCGTCATGGCCGGCGACGGCGATTCCTCCAGCAGCTTCTGGTGCCGCCGCTGCAAACTGCAGTCGCGCTCCCCAAGATGCAGCGTGTTCCCCTTCCGGTCCGCGATGATCTGAAACTCGATGTGCCGCGGGCTCTCCATGTACTTCTCGATGTACACAACCGAATTGGAAAATGCCCGCTCCGCCTCCGACCGCGCCGTGTGATATCCCTTCACGAGGCTCGGATCGTTGTGCGCCACCCGCATCCCGCGTCCGCCGCCACCACCCGCCGCCTTCACAATCACCGGATAACCAATCTTGCGCGCGATCTTCAGCGCCTCCTGTTCGTTGTCGACCGGACCATCGCTCCCGGGCACCACCGGCACACCCGCCTTCCGCATCGTCTCCCGCGCCGCAACCTTGTCTCCCATCGCCCGAATCGCCGAACTCGGCGGCCCAATAAACTTGATATTGCAGTTCTCGCAGACTTCGGCGAAATGCGCGTTCTCCGACAGGAACCCGTACCCGGGGTGGATCGCCTCCACGTCCCCCACTTCGGCGGCGCTGATAATCCGATCGATCTTGAGGTAGCTCTCCTTGCTCGGGGCGTCGCCGATGCAAATCGCTTCGTCGGCCAATTGCACATGCAGCGAGTCCGCGTCCGCCTTCGAATAAACCGCCAGCGTGCGGATGCTCAGCTCCCGACATGCGCGAATGACCCGGACGGCAATCTCTCCGCGATTGGCTATCAGGATCTTGTCAAACATGGCGACTCGTGCTTTCCGGCGCCGAACCTGCGCCGTTCCGTCCGCTTACTTGACGCGCACCGCAAACAGTTTCTGCCCAAATTCCACGGGCTTGGCGTTCTCCGCCAGAATCTCCGTCACAACCCCTTTGACTTCCGCCTTGATCTCGTTCATCACCTTCATCGCTTCGATGATGCAAACCACCGTCTCGGGATCGACTTCCTGCCCCACTTCAATGTACGGCGGCGCGTCGGGCGACGCTGCGCGGTAAAAAGTGCCTACCATCGGCGAGACAATGTGCTTGTCGTCGCTCACAACAGGAGCCGGCGCAGCCAGTGCCGGGGCTGCTGCCGACGCCGGAGCCGCTGACGCAGCCGCCGGGGCTTGCGCTGGCGCTGCCGGCGGAAGACTCACCGTCTGCTGGAATCCTTCGGGGCCGCGCTTGATCCGGATCTTGAACCCATCCTGTTCCAGGGAGAACTCGGAGAGGTCATTGTCCTTCATCATCCCGATGATTGCCTTGATTTGCTCCAGTTCCATGGTTCTGGC
This sequence comes from Verrucomicrobiia bacterium, assembly GCA_035501175.1. Taxonomy (GTDB): domain Bacteria; phylum Verrucomicrobiota; class Verrucomicrobiia; order Palsa-1439; family Palsa-1439; genus Palsa-1439. The sequence goes on from DATJWQ010000025.1 coordinate 114,970, forward strand.
TTTGTCCTGTTGAAGTTAAAAGGGGCGTCGTTCTATCAACTCGCCTTTTCTCTGTCAAACCCGCGTCTCGGCTTCTCGCACGGTTTGCCTCCGCCAAGGTCGCCCGTAATTGTCACTTGGAGGATCGTGCTTCCTTGGCGGGAACAGACTGTAGCAAAGCCCCGTCGGATTGTCTAACGCTTTCCTTGGCAGCCGCGAGTGCCTCGCTGTATCGAGCATTCGTCGGGTTCAATTTGACAGCCTCGCTCAAAATCCTAATAGACTCTGCATCAACACCATGCACGGCTGTATTCGCTCGTGCCAATTGCCACCAGCACGACGCCCGATACGGATCTCCATCTACCGCCCGGCGATAAGCCGCAATCGCCTCATCACCATTTCTGGTCCGCAGCGCGATATCCCCCAGGCACATTTGGAGCCGGGAATTCCATGGCTCCAATGCCGCCGCCTCCCGAGCATCCTCTAGTGCCCTGAATGGATGGATGCCCACCAGTTCACGCGCCTGCTCGCACTGGTAACCCGCAGCCAATGCCATCCCCTCAAACCAAACCACCCCCGCCACCAGCCCCGTACACGCCACCGCAACGGCCCAGGTCGCCCGCCGCCGCCGCGTCGCCACGGTATCGGTCCTGGGCAATTCCTTCAGTCCCTGCACCACGCCGAGTAGCGTGAACGCCGGTAGGGCCACACCCGGCACATACAGCTCGAAATCCAGCAGCCCGTGCACCGCCCAGCCCGCCAGCGCCCCGCAAATAGCCGCCGCCGCCACGTCCCCCCGCCGCTCGTGCGCCAGCCGAAACGCGTGCCAGACGCCCACAACCCACAACGCCCCAAATGCCAAAAACGCCAGCACCCCCGAGTCGGACCACATTTGCAGGTAATTGTTGTGGACGGCCTCCGCTTCCTCCGTCAACGCCGTCTTGTACGCCGGATAAATCGAGCCGAATGTGCCCGGCCCGGTCCCCACCCAGGGATGGTCCTTGATAATCCGCACGGCGCCGCCCCAGTAATCCGTCCGCGCCTCCAGGCTACCCGTGCCGAAATGCAGTAATCCGCCGTGCCGCGCAAGCAAAACCACCACTCCAAGCGCTGCCACCAGCACGATCATCGCTCCCATGGTCCGCCGCCCGCCCCTGGGCGCCAAACACCACAAAACCGCCAAGGCCATGACGGCAAACGATCCCAGCCCGCCTCGCGAACCCGTCAGCAACAAACAAAACAACATCACGCCCGCAGTGAATACCATCACAACCCATTTCACCCGCGCATCCCAGCCGCGCGCCCGCACCCAGATCCATGCCAGCACCGGCGCAAATGCCACAACCAGAAATCCCGCCAGCGCATTCGGATACACGAACGGCCCGAACACGCGGTTGCTGGTCATGCGCAGCAGGAAATCCCGCGGCGCGGCGGACGTATCGATGTGCGACGCGGCGTACGCCCGTGTCTCTTCCAGCCCGCCAAAATGCTGTTGCATCGCCAGAATGCAGACGAACAGCGTCGCCAGGGCCAGTCCGCCAAAAATCCGTCCCGTCGCCGCCCCGTCGCGCACATACCATGCAGCGACGTAGAACAACAGTACCGCCGCTGCGAATAGCAGTACGGTATCAATTGTCTCCTGTACGCAGATCGTCCACGGCGACGCGAGCACCTGGGTCAGCAGGAACAGCAGCGGCAGCACGAATAACAAATCCACCCGCGCCAGCATTCGCTCCCGATCGAGCACGAGCCAGGTGAACCCCACAAACACAAGGATGATCGCCACCTCGTTGGGCCAGGTGAAATAAAGCGCTTCGATGACATCGGCCGGCAGCGGGACCGCCCATTGCACCACGGACGGCGCGCCGAATTTCAGCGGCGCCAGAAACGCCAGCGCCGCCAGCCCAAACACAAATCCGTTGGCCAATCGCTTCATTCGGTCGGATGCCCGCGGCGCTTCACCGCGCCACGCTGGCCGTCTTTGGCGCCAATTTCAGCAGGCCCACTTCGATCGCCAGCGGCTCGGATATATTGCGAGAAAGTGAGTCGCGAATTTGCTCGACGGCCTCGAGATTGTGGCAGGCCTGGGGTTCCATCAATCCGTCGGCAAGCTCCCGCGTCCTCGCCACGTGGCCGGGATGCGCCAACAACTCCGTATCGGCCCCGACGACGCACAACAGCAGGTCGCCAAACCACTGGTACATCTCCTCCAATACCTGCTCCCGCGTGGCCCGATACTCGCCTTCGATCCGCGCTTCCATCTGCTCTTCCAGCCGGTCCCGCACCTTCGGGTCCAACTCCGCGTACCGATCCAGATTGAGATCTCCCTCCACACGTGCGCGCGTCTCGTTGCGGATTTCCTGGAGCAGTGCCGTCAATTCCGCGAGCAGCCGATAGCTGTTGGCCACCCGTTCCTCCGTCGTTGCGGAAAACCTCGTCAGTAACGGCAGCAGCTTCTCCGCGTACGGCGACGCGTTCTCGCCCGTCACCGGCCCAAACGATATCCGCAGGCACCGCGACAGAATCGTCGGCAGCAACCGTTGCGGGTCGGCCGTCAGCAGTACGATCACCGTCTGCGCGGGCGGTTCCTCCAGCGTCTTGAGAAAAGCGTTGCCGGCTTCCTCCCCCATGCAATCGGCATCCACCACGATGCCCACTTTCACGCCACCCATTGACGACCGCAGGTTCACCGATTTCATGAACTCGCGCATCTGCTCGATCTGGATCCGCCGGCTCTTCGACTCCGGCCGCACCCAGTATACGTCGGGATGCACCCCCTCCTCAATGCGCCGGCACGAATCGCATCGGTCGCAGCTATCATGCTCCTTCTCCGTGCAGTTCAGCGCCTTCGCCAGCGTCCGCGCCATGCTTTCCTTGCCGCTGCCCCGCGGCCCGGCAAATAAATACGCATGCGCCAGCCGCCCCCGCTCCAAACTGCGGCGCAGTTGGGCGGCAATCCCCTTCTGCTCCTGGAAATCGTTAAAGGACATCCTTCACCAGGTTCCAGATTTGATCCGCAATTCGTTCGATCGTCTGGCTTCCATCAATCACCTTCACGCGCCCGCTCTCCCGCTCCGCCAGTTTCAAGTACCCCTGGCGCACCCGTTCGTAAAATTCCAGCGCCTGATTCTCCATGCGGTCGAACAACTCGCGCCCGCGAACACGTTCCAATCCGATCCGTGGATCCAGATCGATCACCAGCGTCAGGTCCGGTTGATGTGCGCCAACCGCAAACCCGTTGATCGCCGCCACGGCCCGTGGGTCGATCTTCCGCCCCACCCCCTGATACACCGTGGTCGAATCCATGAACCGGTCGCAGATCACTACCGTGCCATCCTTCAGAGCGGGCTGGATCACCTGGCGAACCAATTGTGCCCGGCTCGCGCAGAAAAGCAGCAACTCCGTCTCGGCAACCATCGCGTGCGAGTCCTTGCTGTATTGGAGAATGTGACGAATTTGTTCGCCCACTTCTGTACCTCCGGGCTCGCGGGCGACCAGAACCGGATAGCCCTCGACCCGTAAGCGCGCAACCAAACGCTCAATGTGCGTCGATTTGCCGCTTCCTTCTCCCCCTTCAAATGTGATGAATCTACCGGTTTTGGCCATTTTTGTCGAAATTTCTTCCACCGATGATAGTGCTGTGCTCTGTACGGGTCAAGTTTTGGCACCGAGACTGCTCTTTTTCCGAGGCAACTCGCCTCAGTTTGGGGCTTGGGATCGGAATACAGGGAGGAATTTAGAAATGCCATTGACAGCGGAAAACGTCGGGCACACAGACGCGAACAAATCGGCTGTTCCGAACGCCACTCACACCACCACCAACGGCGCTTCGATCCGTGTGCTGGCGATTGACGACAACGAGGAGTTCCGCAATCTCATCACCGAATTGCTCCAGCCTCTCGGCTTTGACGTCGTTGCTGTCGCCAACCCCGTCAAGGCGCTCGAGAAATTCACCCAGGAAAAAGATTCGTTCCAACTCGTCTTGCTGGACTATTACATGCCCCAGTTGGACGGCGCCAAGACCTTCGAGTGGCTCAAGAAGCTCAACCCCAATGTGCGCGTCATCATCGTCTCCGGCGCCGAGGAACTCCGCCTGCGCCAGATCCTCGCCCAACACCCCATCGATGGCTATATCCGCAAACCCTTCCGCATCCAGGAAGCCATCCGCATCATCCATCACGTGATGTCCAAGCCCGGCGCCAAACCCACCAGTCCGTAACCGCCCCCAACCACCTCCAACCCCTGTCGCGCGCCCACGCGAATCAACTGCGGTAGCCTGCCCGCCCCATCAGCTTCTCCGCCGCCTGAGAACCGCCACAACCCCCGCCGCGCCGAACACCGTCAGCGCCACCGTCGCCGGCTCGGGCACGAACTCGAACATGCAGTTGTCCATTACAAACTCCGCTCCATGATCAAAACCAAACGCAGGCTCACCGCTTACAAACTGGCGAGACCGCAGGTCGAGCGATCAGCGCTCTGGGTCCTGGTCAAAACCAGGGAACCGCAGATCCTCCGGCAGCCAACGATTCGCACCGGCGACGAGCTAGGCGAGTACCTCGCCAAGGTTGGATACGTTGCTCGTGAGATCGCAAACGGGCACTTCCACAAGCGGCCCGACATGTGGTGCGCGTGGTGCGATTATCGGCCCGTCTGTCTTGGCGACAAGCGGAAGGCAGAAGAATCCTTGGTGACGGTTCCGTAGTCACTCAGAGCCAGCGGCCATTTCAGCGCTGGCTCTTTTGTTGGGCGCCGCCGCCTCCAGCAGCAACGTCAGCAGTCTCACCAGCAGCGCCAGTCGCGCGGCATCCACATGTGAACGCCATGCGACTAAAGACGGAAGCGCGGTTCTTTGAGGCCTACTCCCTGTTGCTTGTTCCAGTCCGCGTTGGCATCCGTTGGAAATCGAACCACCAGGTCGCGATCAGGACCCGTGCCCCCTGGCTTTCCATCGCGTCCGTAACTGATGATTTGGCCGTACCCAAGCGATGGATTGAACGGGACCAGCACGAGATAACGACCCCATGCGTCTTTGCCCCACGGATCACCAAATTCGGGCCGTCCAGCTACCAGTTGCGCCAGAGAACCTGGCCACTCACCGTATTGTGCCTTATACTTGTCACATCCCTTGGCAATGTACATTACCCCTCCGTAGGTGACCCACGGCTTGATGTCTTCCATCTCCTTGTGACCAAGATACCGTCCCGCCAGAAACAGCCCGGCGACGAGGGCTGCGAAGATTCCGCAGATGTACAGAACCACACGCATTTTATTGGAAAGGGTTTCTGACGGCCAATGTGGACAGCAACATAATGATTTAGGGTCAGGTCTCAAGGGTAGTAGAATGATTTAGGGTCAGGTCTCAAGGGCGTGTTGCCCAAATGAGTTGTTTGTGAAGTTGCCCTTTCGGCACGATGGAATGATTTAGGGTCAGGTCTCAATGTTTGAATGATTTAGGGTCAGGTCTCAACATTGCAACAATTGGTTTCTGATAGTTTGGTCGTGCCGGCGCAACAGCGGATCGTTCTGCAGCCGTTGTTCGAACCGTTGCACGGCCACCGCCACGCTGCCGTAATTCAGCCCGCCGGCGGCGACGGCCAGCTCCCGCAGGCGCACCCCGCAATGGCGGCGCGCCCCGTACAGCACCAGATCCTGCCCCCCCAGTCCCCGCGGCATTTGCTTGCAAATGTTGCAATGTTGAGACCCGACCCTATGTGTTACTATGTGCATACACCCTGCTACGCAACCACAGGCTCTAAATCTGCTTCACGAACAGACCGCACTTTCTTCCAGCATTGTCCAAGCAGGTTGGTGAGTTCTCGTTTTCCGGCAGGTATCGTCTTCCGTTCTCGAAAGATGCAATGCCACTGATATGCCTGACCACCGATCTTTTTGCCCGCACCCAAAGTAAACGCATAATTGTAGCCGCTTCGTCGGGATTGCGCAGTCGGCTTTACCAATTGAATGCTGATCGATCGGCGAATTCCATCCTGCGATTCAACGATCACACTTCGAGATGGATGACCATGGTAGTTCTCTTGAATCGTAGCTTGAATCGACTCAGCGAAACGTCTAATAATACCGTCGACTTTCTGCAGTGGTTCTTCAAGCGCTCGGAACCCTGACAAAGTAAGATCTGAACCGTTAGGCATAATGCCTTTCTTTCGCGCTTAGGGTATGACCCTATTTGTTTGCTATCCCGGCGCCTCGCCTGCTATTTGGTTCGCACCTCACACCCAGGTTCAATTAGAAGCAGTACCCTTTAGCTCCCCGGTCTTTACATCAATAACTGCATATCCTCTGCCGAGCTCCACCCAGAGGTCACCTTTATACATTCGAAGTCCGGTGATCTTCCTTCCACTCACCCTTGAATTTGAGTTCGTCTCCAAGCGCTTCGCGATATTTGAAGACCATACCGCTTGGCCAGTGGTATCCCTTAAGGTAACAACTTCTCTATTTGTGTCGACTTCAGCGTACCGTCCAGACACTCCGTCGACAACCGCCTTGTAAAGACCACCCGCTTCCTTCATTCCGTTTGTATTCCCTGATGTGCCCTGGGTGTTATTGGTCCCGTCGTGCGTTGTATCGGACGGTGTACAGATGGCCAGTGAAGGACACCCGAATTCCAGCCACAGCGATGCCAATAGCCCGAGCATAATACGCGCTAGTCGTAATGTCCTCATTGGGTAGTAGAACATGATTTAGGGTCTCAACATTGCAACAATTGGTTTCTGATGGTTTCGTCGTGCCGGCGCAACAGCGGATCGTTCTGTAGCCGTTGTTCGAACCGTTGGACGGCCACCGCGACGCTGCCGTAATTCAGTCCGCCGGCGACGACGGCCAGCTCCCGCAGGCGCACCCCGCAATGCCGGCGCGCCCCGTACAGCACCAGGTCCCGCCCCCAGTCCCCGTGGCGGTCCCGAAACCGTTCCCACGGTTCTCCCCGGAGGCGTTCCACCGCGCGCACCACCTCCGTCAGACCCGGTCGCGCGCGCAATCGTTTCAACTGCGGCTGCTCGCGGGTGTCGCCGCGGGCAAGTTTGCGGCAGCGCCGCACGAACGCGGCCGTACCCAGCAGCAGGCCGGCCTCGACCCGTTCCCAAGGGCTTTCCAGAAGACCCTCGCGGACCGGTTCGTCGACGAATTGGCGGTACCGCCGTTGCCGTTCGGCTTGGCTGCCGCGTCCGAGCATTTCCAGCACCGCTCGTGTCGCCAACCACGGGGGCGTTTCGGCCAGGCCCGCGTAGGCTGGATAGGAACTCCATCGATATTGGCGGAGAAGACCCAGCCGTTCCCGCACCAGGGCGGCGCCGGGTTTCTCCGCCAGACCCTGCCGGGAACGCAGCTGCGCCGGCTTGTCCAATCCCAAGCCGCGGACGCGGACGGGATTCAGATGCACGTAGCGGCTGACTTCCACCGCAGCGGGTGCTTCCAGCAGAATGGCTTTAAATCGACCCTGAAATAAATGACCAACGCGCCGATGGCGGTGGTTGAACCCGACGGTGTAGCCGACGCCCAGCCACTGCATCGCATCGGAGAGGTTGGCCTGCGGGGTTTCAACCAATAGATGATAGTGGCTGTCCATCAGCACATACGCATGAAGCGCCAAGCCGAATTGCTCGACCGATTCCCCCAGCAACCGCAGAAAGCGCCCCCGGTCCACCCCGTCGCGGAAGATCGCCCTTCGTTCATTGCCCCGGGCCGTCACATGATACCAGCCCCCGTGCACGTCCACTCGTAACGGCCGCGCCATGCCTCAGAACCTGGCACAAGATCACCCTCCCAACAACACAAATGTTGCAATGTTGAGACCTGACCCTATTTGCTCTGTTTGATGGCGAGTTTCACCCGTTCCAGCATTTGATGGTCATCGGCATTGTGGCGTCGTCGTTGGCATGCAGGATTCAATCTGCGACCAAAACGCATAGTCTATCCGGTTCACTTTCATCGTTCGCCCAAATCTCCAGATTGCTTTGCGTATTCAAAACAGGCTGGAGAAGCACTGTGCATAAGTCCACCTCCTTCTTCGGCGTAGCTAGAACGCCACTAAACACTCTCCGTAGTCCAGGGTGTCCTTGGATGCGAACTCTTTCATCAGTCAGCATTACCGAGGTTCTCCCGTCGGCTGCAGACAGCGTACCCACCGCGATACAGGAAGGTGTTGCGACGATGAGTTTGCCTTCCATCGATTCCGGAATTTCACCGCTGTCTTTATCCATGACAAGCAACAGCGAATTTGGGGGAGCAATTTCAGTTACTATGGTCATTCTTGTTTCGAAGTCTTTAATGCACGAGCATCCTTCAGGATCTCTGATATTTCAATAGGGCGAACCGGCCAAATTAAAAGTCGGTTCCCAGTAGAATGGTAGAATGATTTAGGGTCACAACATTGCAACAATTGGTTTCTGACGGCCAATGCGCATTTGCACCTACTGTTCAAGACGACGGGCGCAAGCCTCTCCGCCCGCCCCTCCGCGTTTGTTCGATTGTGGATCTCCAGTTCACGGGCTCAGCAACCCATGCCGCCCCTGCCGCCGACGTAGTACGTGTCCCCATGTCGACATCCTCGACCGCCTCGCCAGCGCATCAACCATACAAGGAAGAAAACTAATAACTCAATCCGTATAGCACCGCTGCCAGATGCGCTCGCGCTCACGAGCCAACTATAATCTGCCCTCGCGAGACGTTACGTAAAAGATCGGCAAACAAAGCGCCCGCTGGCTGCGCGATCCAAAGCACCACAAACCAGCCGTCGACGCGACTACCCGTGAATCCACTTCCACGCCCGACTGTACCACGGCAACGCCGGCTCGGAAGCCGGCGCCGGAACGTGCGCCGTCTTGGCGGGGCCGTTGGTGTCAGTCGACCGCGCCGGTTTTGAGGCCGCCGCCGCTGCCGCGTTCGTGGCGCTCGATGCGCCGGTCGATTCGGCCACCGCCGTCTGGTAGCTCTGCTCGCGCGCCGGGAGTTGCGATTGGATATCGGTGATCTTGGCGTCCAACATGGCCAGGGCCCCTTGCTGCTGCGTAGCCTGTTGCTGATATGTACTGACTTCGTTCTCCACTTGTGCCCGCTCGGGATTTGAAACGGGTTCCCCCATATTCTCGCCCTGCGATACGCCAACCACGCCCGCCGTCACCCGTCCCGCCAAATCGTGCCGCTCGGGCTGCTTCGGCGCCGACCCCGAGCCACCCGTAATACTCCCCAGCCGGGATTGCGCGTCAGCCAGTTGCTTTTCCGTGGTGGCAAGCCGGTTCGATCGCGCGGCCCGTTCCCGCTGGAGCTCAGCCAGTTGTTCCTTGAGAGAGTCAACCGCCGCGCGCGCCGCTTTCACATTCTTCTCCGCCGGCGTCATCCACGCCCCGGCAAACTTGACCTTGCCGCTCGCCACATTCGACGCCTCCGCCTGCCAATCAGCCAGACGCCGACTCACCTCCGCCGCGTCAGTGGAATTGGAGTGCGCCGTCAGGAATGTTTCGAACATGGCGATTCCCGCGTCGTACTGTGTCTTCGTCAGTTCCTGATTTGGGTTCAGCGTCAGGTTCGACAACCCTTCATAGTCCGCCTTCTCCTGCTTCAGTTCGGGCGTTTCGCGGACGACCGATTGGATGTCCGATCGAGCCACCTCTCGCTTGGAGAGAATCGTGCCGTGATAGAATGAGGCCTCAATGACCAGTTGCGTGTCGCTCTCCGAAAGAATCTGCCCCTCCAGCACCTCGCCGGATTTCAAGGTCACGGTGTCGGCGCCACCGCGTGTCGGGCGCCACAACAGCACCAGGCAGCCAATCACCCCCAGCCGCAACCATCGTTGAGCCCACGCCTTCGTCCGCACATTTCCATTTCGAATCGGCATCACTTCAGTCCATCCCGTCGCCACAAGTTCATCCAGAAGTCTGGAAACGACTTCATTCCTCTTCAAACACCGCCCCCTGCTCAAATTCTCGCTCAACCACCCGCCGTTGACAAGTCGCCACCCCCAATCGCGGGTCCCGTCCCCGCCAAAAGACGGCAGCAGCAACGCGTTCTTGACCACACCCTCGGTGAGATTTAGCGACCAGTATGAGGATGCCGGAGCTACGCGCGTGTGTCAGGGTTCCGTGCTGCCCCTACAAATCTAACGTCCGCCTCCACAATCAGGCCCGTGAAACCAGACTTAGTCCTTGACGCTATGCCGCTCGTGCGCCCGCGCTTGCGGCTTCACCCGGCTTTCATCCGCATGCCGTACGCGTTCCAGTACCGCTTCACCCGGTGCCGCCGACCGGCCACCGACCAAATCATATCCACAGCAATAACATCGCTCTCTGCCGCGGTAGTTGTCAGCGCCACAGGACGGACATTCCTGAAAGTTTATGTGGCTCACGTGTTTCCGCCGGCTCCCCACCTGGATAAAAATGGCGGGAATAATGACGAATGCCGTGACAAACAGGAACACCATGACCACGTCAGTGAGATTCACGTTCCCTCCACTCCATTCCCAAAGCCACCATCTACACAATTAGCCGTGCCGATGAGCACGACCCTGCTTATCCTTCGGTCCTCGAGTCGGTGAAAGTCCCGGACTTCCCCCGACACCCAACGCTACTGTGGCGACACCAGCGGGTTACGTCAAGCCGGGAAGCCCGAGATTTCTAGCCCGGCACGTCATCGGTAACCGCTGCTACCTGCCAACAAACCCCTCCTTGCGCGCATCGGGCACAAACACGTTCTCGCTATGCTCTCCCCATTCTTTTGCTATACTCCCCGATCTCATGTGTGCCCGACGCCTCTCAACAGCGATCTTCGCAGCAAGCATCCATCTCGGATCAGCCTGCGGCGTGTTCGCTCTTCTGCTGCTTACGAGCGCTTGCACCACCCTTCAAACCAGTCGTGACTCCGCCGACGAAAACCTGCGCTCGCGAATGGTCGCCGGCCCTCGCCGCGAGATCTTCAATTTGGTCAAGCAATGCGTTTACCGCGAATTCGGCGGCGGCCAGGTCCGCGCGGATGCCAATATGGGTGAGGTCACCGCCACTGTCACCGACATCATCACGGGCGAGGCCACGCTGAAATCAACCGTGATCGAACGACCCGATGACCTCGTGGAAGTGAGTGTGTACGCGCACGGATTTGGCGCCGATCAGCAGAAAGCGACCATCGCGCGGTTCCTGGCGGATTTCGACGAGAATTACGAGGTGTGGATCAAGTACCGGACCGCGGAGCGTGGTCCCATCGATTGAACGAATCGCCCGCGTCCTCTTCAGACCACGCGCGAGAACACCACCAAAAACACCAGCACCAGCCCGCAGAACAACACAACCGCGTTCATTTGTACGCTCAGCCGATGCAGCGCCTTCCATTCCCGCTCCAATTCGTCATCGGGCGGTTTTCCCGAACTTTCCACGGCGGCCCGCTGGTCGCGTAGATGATTCATGTGGGGCATCACGCCCTGGCGCAGCCACAGATCGGTTCCCCCCATCCCCGCCAACAGCAGCAGTGTCAAAATCGCCGGCCACTTGGCAAACGACCGGTCTGCCAACAATAACCCGACGCACACGATCCCAACCCCGGCGCACAGTATGCCCATCAGGTAGTACTTCGAGAAGATTCGCCGAATCAATACCCCGGCGTCCTCCGGCTTGAGCACCTTGAACACCGTCGGCGCGACCGCGAAACTGAAAAACACGATGCTCCCAATCCACACCGCCAGCGTCACCAGATACAACCATTTCAGCCCTTGCGTCATCGCCACCGCAGCCTATCAGTCTTGCCCAGGTGCGCCAAGACGAAAAATCCCGTGACGATTATTCAATCAGCTTCGACCTCTTGAGCCGGTGCCTTGGAACTGAATGCCGGGCTGCTCCACCGGAAAGACGCAACACGCGGTCGATCCCCGCCGGTATCTCGTCGCGCCGATGCGTGACGTAGATCACTGTCGTATGCCGGAGTAACGCCTCAACAGTGCGAATGAACCGCTCACGATGCGCCGCATCCAGTCCCTGGCACGGTTCGTCGAGTACGAGCAGGTCGGGCCCTTTGACGAGCGCCCGCGCCAACAACGTCATCCGTTGCAATCCGGCCGACAAAGACCCAAACGATCGCTGGGCATAACCGCCCAGCCCGAAACCCCCGAGCCACTGTCTCGCAATCCTCCGTTGCCGTCGCGTCGGTCGATGGTAACACCCCGTCGCGTCATCGAAACCAGAGAGCACGGCTTCGAGACATGTTTGCGCTTCCGGAAAATGCAGATGCAGCTCCGGTGATACCCATCCAATCCGCCGTTTCAGCGCCCAGATGCTCTCTCCATCACCGCGCCGTCGCCCGAACACGTGCACTTCGTTGGCGTAGGCCTGCGGGTTGTCACCGATGATCAGGCTCAGCAGCGTGCTCTTGCCCGATCCATTCGGTCCGAGCACCGCCCAACTCTCACCACGATTCACGACCCAATCGATGTTCTCCAGGATCGTCCGACCCCCGTACCGCACCGTGACCCGCCTCAGGCGAATCAACTCCGCTTCTGCGCCCCTTCTGGTCATCGTTGCTCTCGGATGCGTCAACGCGCACAAACAGATTGGTCGCGCCATCACGCTCAACGATTCCCGTCCGCGCCGCCTGCTAAACCGGCCCTGGTCGACAATCCGACACCGGTCCACCCGCAACAAATGCGTAATCCCCCGTGGTAATTCGTCGGGATGCGTCGCGATCAGCAACAGATGCACCACTCTGCGCGCCATCAGTTTCTCCAGGATCTCCTTCAAGTGCCTGCGGAACCGCGCGTCGAGCCCGGTAAACGGATCGTCGAGGATCAACAGTTGCGGCCGCCGCAATAGTGCCCGCGCCAGCAACACCTTGCGCATTTCGCCGTTCGACAACGACGGCAGCGGCTGCTCCAGCAGCGGCGCAATGCCCAGAAGACGGACGACGCGCCGCTGGTGTTGGGCGAACCTCCGCGCCGCAACCCGTGAGCGTTCGACAACTTCGAAGGGATTGATCTCTTCGATGCTGTCCTGCGACAGGAACTCATCGACCGATGTCGCCGCCTCTTCCTCCATGCTAAACCACCGGCTCGCGGCGGGCGCCTCACCGGCAATGAGCTTCTGTTGCTCGAACGACACCTGCGCCACGGCGCCATCAGGCACGATGAATTCACCGCCTACGACCGGCACCGAGCCCGTCAGCGCGCTGGCAAACAGCGTCTTGCCGGACCCGTTGGGCCCCACCAGCGCCCACTGTTCCCCGCGACGGAACTCCCAGTGTGTGTTGCGAAACAACAATTGCTCGCCAACCCGCAGGCTGGCGCCATCCAGTGTAACAATCGGTGCTGAAACCGTTCCAGGCATCGCGTCGCATCATGCCACACCGTCCGGTTTCGCGCAAAAGCCCATCCGCAGCCCCGGGAATCGAGGAGGGGAGCACGTGGCACCAACTCGCACCCCGCACTTGCAGCGCCGCCGCGAAGCGATTAGTCTCGCGGTATGGCGACGAGTGGGAAACTCCACTACGGCATCCTCGGAACAGGCCTGATCTTTGGCAAGTTCGCCGACGCTTTTCGGCTGATCGACGACGCGTCGCTGATCGCTGTCGCCAGCCGCGATGCCGACCGCGCCCGCGCGGCCGGCGTCAAACACGGCGTCCCGCGCGCGCATGCGGGTTACGAATCCCTCATCCGCGATCCGGAAATCGACGTCGTCATCAATGCGCTCCACAACGGACTGCATTGCGAATGGACCGTGCGCGCCCTCGAAGCGGGCAAACACGTTCTGTGCGAGAAACCACTCGGCTGCTCCAGCGCCGAGGTCGAAAAGATGTTCGCCGCCGCTCACGCAAACGGCCGATGCCTGCTGGAAGGATTCATGTACCGCTTCCACCCGCAAATGGCCGAGGTCAAACACATCATCGCCACCGGCGCCATCGGACGCGTCCTGCACATCCGCTGCCACCGCACCGCTCGCGGACGCGACCGCGACAATCCTCGGTACTGGCGCGATGCCGGCGGCGGCGCGCTCATGGACATCGGCTGTTACTGTGTGAATCTCTCCCGGTTCATCGTGGGCGCCGAGCCCATCCGCGTCGCGGCTCATGCTCATTTCGACAAGAAGAGCGGCGTGGACCTGACCCTGAGTGGCTGCCTTCAATTCGACGACGGTGTCACCGCCAACATTCTCTGCAGCATGGAAGCCGAACCCTCCTACCCTGCGGAAATCGTCGGGACCGATGCCAAATTGTTGATTCCCCATCCGTGGTTGCCGCCCATGTGGCCCACCGAACTGTACCTGACACGCGAAGGCAAGACGGACGTCATCCGCGTCGAGCCCGAGGACATGCCGAAACACACGCTCGCCCCGTTCGCGCTCGAGGTGAAATACTTCTCCCGCTGCGTCCGCGAAAATCGTCCCCCGCAGTTTCCGCCCAACATCGACGCCGAGCGCGATTCCCGCGCCAACATCCGCGTCATCGAAGCCCTGCTGGAATCCGCCCGCAAGGAAAGTCTGATCGATGTCTCATCTGAGAAATGACCGGGCAGGGCGAGTCGATGCAGCGCTCGCCGGTTAGCAGCACCCTCGCTGCGCCACAATCAGGTCGCGAACGGCTTTCGGATTGGGAATCCCCTCGATCTCCTCGTCGGGATCGACCGTCGCCGCCGTGGAGATGGTCAAATCGCCGATGCCCACCATTCTCGCGATTATACCCTGATCAATTTCAATGGACCGGATGTCGCGCGCAATCAACTCCCGGGAGCTCTTGGAAACCAGTCCGCGCTCCAATACGATCCGCCCCGGATAGATCCGCAGGACGACGGAATTCCGCCGAAACCACGCGACAATTGGCGGGATGATCAGCCAGAAGAAGAACAGATGCCAAAAGAAATGCCACCACGATGGACGCACCTCGGCCAGTAGTTTATTCTGTTCCGCCAACGCCTGGGGCTGCGGCAACGAAGCCACGGGATAACCGCACGACGGACACGCCGCCGCTGCTGTCGAAACTTGTCTTCCACATTCGGGACAATCAATGAGTGCCATGGCGCCTTCGCCGCATCCTAGGCCAGCCGTGGAAAAACTGTCAAGGTGCGTGCCCAACTCCCTTCGACCAACCGCGCCAAACGGAGCAACGGTTCCCCAATCGGCGCGCATTCCCGATTGGTTCTACAACCGCAGCTTCTGTTGCCCCTCGCCCGCGCCATTCTGCTTGAGGGGATGCAACCCGAGCGTCCCGCCGAGAAACTTCAGAAAATCGTACGACTCGACCCACGCCAAATGTCGGCGCGCCCGCACCAGCCGATCCGCAATCCCCAGCCGATGGGCCTCATCGGCATAACTCGATTTCTTCAGGAACAATTCCAGATTGCGAACGTGTCGCTGCCACAGCCGGGATTCCGCCGCCTGCTTCGCCGAAAGCCGTTCCGCGTACCAATCGCTGGACAGCAGGTATTCCCGCGTAAACATATGCCGGATATCCGGGTGGTTCAGATCTTTGCCCTCGTACTGGTCGTGGAGCATGATGTTCAGCAGCACCCGCAACGGCGGACAGGCGTCCGCCACGCTGTTGTCGTTGAAATAGACCTGCGCCACGCGCCGCTGCGTTCCCACAATGTTGTCCATGCCGTCGGCGAAGATATCGTAATCCTGCGTTTCCGGATGAAGCATCTTTTCCGTGAACACCGCGTGCGGATGGCTGAACACGCGCCCAAAAAACGAATGCACAAACTTCATGGTGATCCGATATCCCAAACGGCTCGCCAGCACCTTCTTGTCGTCGTGATCGAAATCCCGGCATTTCTCCAGGAAGCCGCTGTCGATGAGGAAGCGCGGGTCGCGCTCTTCCACGCTCATCCGGCTCCATACTTCCGGCACCAGCAGGCTGATGTCATGGTCCACCCGCACGTACGGACCAACGTAACCCGCCGCCGTGATGAACGCGTGGTAGCCCGTCAACAAAAACGAAACCAGCGCGTTGTTGAGGTCGATGATCGGCGGCAACGCATTGAACGGCCCCTTCGTCAGCGCTCCCTCCGACCCGGCACCGGTCGTCGATGGTGACTTGCCCGTCATGCTGCAAATGAATTCCATGAACAATTCGGGCAATTCCATGTAGTGAATCGGATTGTAGACCGCCAGGGAACGAATATGCGCCGCCGGTTCGGGCGGATTATTGCGGCGGCCGGGCAGCACCGCATTCACCGGCGTATGCACCGGTTGTCCCAGGGGAATCCGCCGATACAATCGTGTCGCCATCTCGTCCAGATAGGCGTCTCGCGGATCGACCAGATCGGGCCGGGTCTGCAAATAGCGCGGGTTCTTCGTCGGCTTGCCATCCACGAGACGCGGATGCGCCGACGAAACCAGGTAGCTCGGACGCCCATCATCAACAAACCGACGGATCAATCGCTGCATCGGCGCGGTGAACCTGTCGAACCCGATGGAGTCATCAACGAGCTCCCGACCCTGCGCGATGCTCAGTGGTTCGTAGTTCGAGAAGAAATTCCCGGGCTTCGCAAAATCCCGCTCGGTCTGCTTGTCGTAGCCACGATGAATCGCGTCGTCGGGACGCTGGAACAACCGATATTCGCAGTTCTCCGTGAATTTCAGGGACGGATTCCGATATTGCGGATTGAGTCCGGCGAGACGGTCGGCGGGCGCGATGATCGACGCCGTGATGTCGTCTTCCATCGAGAGCTTCGCCGCCGGATGAAAGTCCTTGCGCAACCCGAACGTGCGCCATGATCCATCCTTCTCGTATCCCACCCGCGCGTAATTGGCCACCAGCTTTCGGTTCTCGAATTTCAGCTCGTTGCCCGGCGTGCCGTTGATGATATCCACGCTGAAAAGCTCGGGCCAACTGTCCCCCATCTCGGGCTTGTAGTAGCGTTTCACGACAAACACGAGTTCCTTGACGTATTGCGGAATCGTCGCCAGCCAGTCGTTGTATTCGTCGGTGAACTCCGGCGACGGCGTGAGCAACTTGATTACCGACCCAAGCGATCGGGCCGGGCTGAGAACCGGACGGCTGTCTCGCTTCGGCTGTGATTTGTCGCGAAACCGGTCCGAATAATCACGCTTGACGAGCTTGTTGACCAGATCGAACTCCCGTTGGAAATCCGCCACGAACACCGGCCCTTGGATGATGGCGTCGGAAATGGATTTGGATATCTCGGATTTGCCCCCGCCGGAGACAGTGCTGGGTTTGTGACAAAAGATTGGCTCGGCCACCGTCCCGATCAGCCGCCAGGACCGGCCCGCCGGCGGTTTTTCCAGATGAACTTTGTATCCCGCTGGCCGTACATATGTCTTGCCGTAAAGCAGTTTGATCTGCTGCGTCTTGCCATCCTGCGGCCAGCTCACCGTTTGCTTGTGCAAATCGAAATGCACGTCCTCGGACACATAGATGATGTCCGGGAAATTCTTGTCGACCGCGTATCCCTCGGGCTTGACGTCCATCACGTCGCCAAACAGCGAAACCATTTGCGCGAAACTGTGATCCAGTCGCGGCACGTGCAGGTGGCCGCTGAATTCTTCTCCCAGATCGTAGCTCGGATAAACGAGGCACCCCCCCGCGTGTTCCTCCTCGCACATGCCGTAGAGGTTGGCGGAGTAACTGATCTGCGTCTTGACCTCTTTCTTGCAGTAACCAAAATAGTTGTCGGCGATGATCGTAACAATGACACCCCGCGCGTCGCGGCATGTCACCTTGAAAGCCGTCCCGTCGTTGTACAATTCCTCCGCCGAACGCCAGCACATCCCGTCGCGCCTCTGCCGTTCCGTGGCCGCGTCCCACGCAGGCAGTCCGATCTCCTTTTTCGTCACCTTGACCAGGTGCGGCGCGAGAATCACACAGCCCGTATGGCCCGTCCAATGTTCCACGTCCAGCGCGGAGTCATTCTCTGGCAAAAATGGATCGCCCGCGTTTCCAAAAATGCTCTCCACAAAATCCAG
The DNA here is from genome assembly GCA_035501175.1 of Verrucomicrobiia bacterium. Classification (GTDB taxonomy): domain Bacteria; phylum Verrucomicrobiota; class Verrucomicrobiia; order Palsa-1439; family Palsa-1439; genus Palsa-1439. The sequence continues at coordinate 132,855 of DATJWQ010000025.1, forward strand.
GTTGCTGACCAGATTGCCCGGCGCGAAGAAGCGGATCTCCATCGATTTCTCCGGGGAATACCCCTCCACGCACGGAGAGACGATGGGCCGCAGCAGCAGCGTGACAAAACACTCCGCCCGGTCTCGTTGCGAACAGGTGAACGGAAGCTCCAGCATCTCCCGCGGCGGCATCAATGCCAGTCGCAGCAGGTTGGCAAATACCGCCACCGGCACGGCGCGCTTGTCGTCGGGTATCGGCAGGCCCCCCTCGGCTACATGAAAAATTCCCTGCGTGGTGCGCCGGTCGCTCTTGGGATTGTGCAGGACACCCTGCTTGACCCGATACGATTGGACCAGATCCGACACGAACTCGTCGCGGTCGGGCGGCAACGAAAGCGCGCGCGCCAGGCCGTAACGATCGAGCACGAACGATCGCGTCGGCAGGCGGACCGTTGTACCCGTGTCCCGCAGATAATCATCGAGGAACTCCTGAATGCGCTGGTCCGCCGGGCACAGATAATCGGCCAGCAGGCGGTCGGTCTCCCGTTGATGGAGCAACAGGGTGTCCGTCAACTCCTCCAATTCCGGGTCTGAACCCGACGCCATTGTGGGACAACCCATCAACGCCAGCTTCAAGTTGATGTACAAAACTGTCTTCTTGTCCCAAACATCGACCGATTCCCGGCCCAATCCCGTGGATTTCTCCAGGTTCATGGTGCACCTCCTTGGGCGATGACATCCACCGCCACGGTTACAGCATGATCTCCGCCGCCGAGAATGACGCCGCGAATGGGACTCACGTCGCTGAAATCGCGTCCCCACGCCAGCGTGATATGACGATCCGCCGGAGCACAGTTGTTTGTCGGATCCACGTCGATCCAGCCCGTCCCGGGGTTGTACACGGATACCCAGGCATGCGACGCATCCGCCCCCACCAGACGGGGCCGGCCCGGCGGTGCTTTGGTTTCCAGATACCCGCTGACGTAACGGGCCGGCAACCCGAGCGACCGCAGGCAGGCAATCTGCAGTTGCGCAAAATCCTGGCAGACACCCCGCCGCGTCTCGAATACCTCGCTCAACGGCGTCGCCACCGTCGTCGCCTTCGAGTCGAACGTGAAATCCTCATGAATGCGCCGGGTCAAATCGATAACCCCCTCCAGAAATGCGCGGCCGGCCGGAAAAGACTCGGCCGCGTAATCCGCAAATGTGCGGGTCGTCTTGATCAATGGCGAGTCGAAAACAAATTCATATGCCGCCAGCATCTCCGCCGCGTGATTGCCCTCGAATCCGTCCCGCACCTGTTCCCAGGGCAGACTCCGCTCGGGCCGGGGCATCGTCGATGCCGTGATGTCGACTTCGCAATGCGCCTGCACCCTCAACTGCTCGTGAGGCGTGTGAATCGCGAAGAACGTGACGCTGTTCCCGAAGTAGTCTTCGCGTTCGCTTCGCGCCGCTGGTGAGGGCTCAATCACCTGGTCGTAATTCATGCAGTGCTGGCCGGCGCATTCACGGGGCTTCAGTCGCGCCAGGTGATGCGACACGGACACGGCATCGCTGTAGTGGTAGGTGGTTGTATGTGAGATCGTGTAGCGCACGCAGCAATCTCCTCAACTCACCTGCGGCCCCGCGTGGCTGAAATAGTAACGGGCAATGGTATCCGACAAGTCCTGTAATTCGCCAGCAAGCTCGCCCAGTAAATTGTCCAGCCGCCCCGCGGCTCCCCCTCGATGCGTTTCACTGAATTCCTTGATGTCGGCCTCTCGCAACTTCGCCTGCAAACAGATGATGGCGGCCTGCTCCCGTGTCGGCACCGGGGCGAGCGGCGGTCGCGGCAAATGATCGATATGTCCGGCCAGCGCGTTCACTTGAAACGCAAGCGAACGCGGATTGGTGTCGTCCGTCAGCAACAGATCGAGAACGGGTGCGAGTTGGGCCTGCGCGTAATAGCGCCGACGATAGGTCATCGAGCTGTCGGCAATCTCCAGCAGCGGCTCCAAAACGGCATCGCTGGCCCCCGCGGCGGACAACGCCCCGCGCACCAGGGTCATCAGGTTGAGCGACCGCTCCAACCGCCGCCCGATATCCAGAAATCGCCAGCCGTTTCCCCGCGTCATGTTCTCCATCTCCATTCCGCTGAACGCCGCCAGCTCCATAATGGTGCGGTTCAGCAACGCCAGCGCCGCATCCAATTGGACGCGCGAGCTCGGCGTCCGAACTTCGTGGTGAAGTTGATTCAGAATGCGCCATGTGTCAATCGACAACCGGTCGCGGACGATCGTGGCGAATCGCCGCAGCTGGTTCAGCGTCTGGCGCAAACTGCCCTGCCGGCGTTGCTTGAAAATCATCGCCAGGATTTCCTGCTCGAGCTCGGCCAACGGCACCCGTTCCTCGAAGCGCCGCGGCAATAAATCCATCGCGGTCATCGTTTGCAGGAGCGCCGACAGTTCGGGGGTGTCGGTCGAGCCCGATTCATCCGTCAGCCGCGAAGCCACGCTGCGCAGCAGCCGCACCAGCCCTTCGGATCGCTCTGCGTATCGCCCAAGCCAGAAGAGATTGTCCGCGACGCGACTCGGCAGGTCCGTCGGGGCGCGCTCCAACACCACGCCCCCCCCCGCCGCCGGCAACAACGTCACCGGACTGACCGGGCCCTCGGACAAGACCCACGTGTCCTTGCTTCCACCGCCGCTCTGCATCGAGACGATCGTCGACTGCGGGGCGTTGGCCACGCGCGTCAGGGCTCCGGGCATGACCATGTAGGAATCACTCGTGGCGGTCGCGTACGCCCTCACGACCAGCGACCGCGGTTCCAGCCGCTGGTCAATCCACACGGGCGCTGTCGACAGCGCGATCTTCTCCTGCGCGACAAAATCGTACGGGCGGTCGCGGATTTCATCGGCCAGCGCCGCCTTTTCCGACGCGCTCAACGCTTCGCCAAAAATCGGCTCGCGCACGTCGCGAGGAAACGCGCGTTTCACCACAAGTTCACCGAGATGATCCAGGACGTAGTCCAATTCCTTCGGTTGACCGCACCACCACGTTGCCACCGACGGCAGTCGCAAGTCCTCGCCGAGCAGATGGCGGCACAGTCCCGGCAGAAACGCCAGGATCGCCGGCGTCTCGATTGCCCCCGTGCCCAGCGCGTTGGCGATCGTCACGGCGCCGGCGCGCGCCGCCTCAACCAGACCCGCCACGCCGAGGAACGAATCCCCGCGAAGTTCCAGCGGATCGCAAAAACTGTCATCCAGCCGCCGCAGAATCACGTCCACCGGCTGGAGACCTTCCAGTGTCTTGATGAACACGCGCCGATCTCGCACGGTCAAATCGCCCCCTTCCACAAGCGGAAACCCGAGGTACCGCGCGAGGTACGCGTGCTCGAAGTACGTTTCGTTGTACGGTCCCGGCGTGAGCAGCACCACCTGTGGATGATGGGCGCCGGGCGGCGCGAGCGCGGTCAACGTCTCGCGCTGCGCGCGGAAAAACGACGCCAGCCGCTGCACCTGGCAATCGCGAAACGCCTCCGGCAAGCTGCGGCGCAGCACGATGCGATTCTCCAGCGCGTACCCCGTGCCCGATGGCGATTGGGTGCGGTCCGCCAGCGTCCACCACTGCCCGTTGGCCGACCGCGCCATGTCGACCCCATGCAGGTGTAAGTAGATCCCGCCCGGCACGCGAATGCCGTGACACGCTCGCAGAAATCCCGGATTGGCAAACAGCAGCGAGGCCGGCAATAACCCTTCGCGAACCAATCGTTGCGGACCATAAATGTCGGCGAGAACGAGGTTGAGCAAACGCGCGCGCTGAATCAGCGCCGTCTCCAGTTGAGCCCATTCCGCCGGCGGTAGCAGCAACGGGATCATGTCCAGTTCCCAGGGACGGTCCATGCCCTGCGGGTCGCGGTACACGTTGTATGTCACCCCGTTATCGCGAATGCTCCGCCGCGCGCCTTCCCACCGTGCCGCCAATTCATCTCGTCCGAGCGAATCGAGCGAATTGGCAAACATCTCGTAGTGCGGGCGCAACGCGCCCGCCGCCGCCGCCATTTCGTCGTACACTCCGTCCGCAAGCTCGTAACGCCCGAACAGCCGCCATCGTTCGGGCGCGTGGCTGGTTTCGGAGGAATGTTTCATGCGCGTAAACTACGGTATCGCTCGCCGTGACGCAATCACGGGCGGCGTAAATCGAGCGTGAACGGGAACTCGGCGTTCCGTTCGTCCGGCGGCGCGTCCATCGGTCCCGGCGTGTGACCGAAATGAAAGAAGCGCGCCCGTCGCCGACTCTCGGCTTCGTATGCGTTGACGGGAAACGTTTCGTAACTGCGGCCACCAGGGTGGGCCACGTGATACGTGCATCCGCCCGCCGATCGGCCATTCCAACTGTCCACGATATCAATCACCAGCGGCGTATGCACCGGGATCATCGGATGCAGACAGCTCGCCGGCTGCCAGGCCCGATATCGCACGCCGGCCACGAATTCGCCCACGGTGCCCGTGGGGTGTAGCGGCACGCGCCGGCCGTTGCAGGCAACAAAGTGCCGGGTATCGGTCATGCCGTTGACTTTGATCTGCATCCGCTCGACCGACGAATCCACAAACCGCACCGTGCCTCCCGCGCCCGCCTCTTCTCCCATGACGTTCCAGGGTTCGAGGGCGTGCCGCAACTCAACCACGATTCCGCGTTGCGCAATCGTCCCATGCTGCGGAAAACGGAATTCGTGATGCGGGGCGAACCATTCCGGCTTCAGCGGATAACCCGCCGCATTCAGGTCCGATAATACGTCATTGAAATCCTGCGCGACGAAATGCGGCAGCATGAACCGGTCATGCAGTTCCGTTCCCCAGCGTGCGAGTTTCTTGTCGTAAGGTTGCTTCCAAAATGCAGCGATCAGTGAGCGCAACAGGAGCTGTTGTGTCAGGCTCATCCTCGCGTGGGGCGGCATCTCGAACGAACGCAGCTCCAACAATCCCAGCCGCCCACTGCTGCTTTCCGGCGGATACAGTTTGTCGATGCAAAACTCGGCACGGTGCGTATTGCCCGTAACATCGATGAGCAGGTTGCGGAACGCCCGGTCCACGACCCATGGCAGGCAATCACCGTGTTCCGGGATTTGTCGGAACGCAATCTCCAGTTCGTACAGCGAATCGTTGCGGGCGTCGTCGACGCGCGGGTGCTGGCTCGTGGGACCGATGAATAAACCCGAAAAGAGAAAAGACAGCGCGGGATGATTGTGCCAGTAACCGACGAGACTGCGCAACAAGTCCGGCCGACGCAGCAACGGGCTGTCGGATGGCGTCTGTCCACCGATCACAATATGGTTGCCGCCCCCGGTGCCGATGTGGCGTCCATCCAACATGAACTTCTCCGTCCCCAGCCGCGTTTGCCGCGCTTCTTCATACAACACGGTGGTGTGATCGACCAATTCATCCCAGTTGCGCGCGGGATGAAGATTGACCTCGATGACTCCCGGGTCCGGTGTGACATGAATATGGTTCAGGCGCGCGTCTTTGGGCGGTTTCTCGCCCTCGATGATCACCGGCAACTTCAACTCGGCAGCCGTGTCTTCGATTCCCGCGATGAGATCGAGATAATCCTCCGCGAATCGCACCGGCGGCATGAACACGTGGAGCCGGCCCTGCCGCGGCTCGACGCACACCGCCGTGCGAATAATCCACGGAGCCGATTCACCTCGGCGCGGGTGCTCCCTTTCATTCGTCTCGCCAGCCAAGTGCTGTTCCGCGAAGCCGGGCCGTGCTGCCGCTCGGGCCGCGCCGGGCAAATGCTGCTGTTGACGCCCGCGCTTGCGTGGTTCGGGTAACGGCGGTTGTTGTACGTGTGGGTCCACTTCGTAAAGGTAAGGGTATTGCCCCGGCGCAACCCACGCCAGCGAGTCGATCGGCAGGCGGTAGCCGATGGGCGAATCGCCAGGCAGCAGGAACATGTGCTCGGTGCGGAAAAACCACGGACCGCTGGCCCAGTAGGCGCCAGGGTTCGATTTGAATCGCCGCTGCAGCGGAAGCACGAACCCAGCGATCTTGCTCAGTCCCTGTTCGAAAAGGCGGGCCAATCGCGCCCGCTCCTCTTCGTCCTTTAATTGCGACTCGAGCGGATCGACATTGATCGGCAATCGCCGTTCTTTCCACAGGTAATACCAAATGTCCTCGTAAGCCGGGATTACGAATCGAGAATCCACCCCCAGTATCTGCGTGAGCCGGGTGATGAACCGCTGAGCCTGCGCGCTTCCGTGGTGATAATCGATGGTTTCATCGCAAATCAGCGAGTCGTCCTTCCAGATCGGCACACCGTCGGGCCGCCAGTAGCAACCAAGCGCCCAACGCGGCAACGATTCGCCCGGATACCATTTGCCCTGCCCGTAATGCAGCAGCCCGCCGGGACCAAATTGTTTTCTCAACCGCTTGATCAACGAGCCGGCCAGTTTGCGTTTGTTCGTTCCGAGCGCCGCCGTGTTCCATTCCGCGCCGTCCATGTCATCGATGGAAACGAACGTCGGCTCGCCGCCCATCGTCAGGCGCACGTCACCACGTTCCAGATCCGCATCGATGAGGTGCCCCAGCGACTCGATCTCACGCCATTGTTCTTCCGTGTAGGGTTTGGTCACGCGCGGTGATTCGAAAATGCGCGTCACGTTCATCGTGTGTGTAAACGTGACCTCGCATTTGTCCACTGCCCCGGTCACCGGCGCGGCAGCAACCGGGTCGGGCGCACACGCCAAAGGGATATGCCCCTCCCCCGCCATCAGCCCCGAGGTGGGATCGAGTCCCACCCAGCCGGCTCCGGGCAGATAAACCTCGGCCCAGGCATGCAGGTCGGTGAAGTCCACCGTGGTTCCCGATGGGCCATCGAGTGATTTCACATCCGGAGTGAGCTGGATCAGATACCCGGAAACAAACCGCGCCGCCAGACCGAGATGCCGCAACACCTGCACGAGCAGCCACCCCGTGTCACGGCAGGAGCCGCTGCGCAATTCAAGCGTTTGCTCGGGCGTCTGCACACCGGGTTCCATGCGGATGATGTATTTGATCGCCCGTTGGAGGCGTTGATTGAGGTCGACCAGAAAATCGATGGTGCGAACCGGCCCCCGATTCACCCCCGCGAGAAACTCGCGCAGGAGAGGTCCGGGCGGCAACGCCTCCAGAAACGGAGCCAGGTCCTTGCGCAATGGCGGTTCGTAGTCGAATGGGCACGTCTCCACGGAGGGATCAAGGAAGAAATCGAAGGGATTGATCACCGACATCTCGGCGACAAGATCAACTTCGACCAGAAGCTCCGGCGTCGCCTCCGGGAAGACGAGCCGCGCGAGGTAATTCCCCTGCGGATCCTGCTGCCAGTTGATGAAATGTTTCTCCGGCGTGACGCGCAGCGAGTAACTCAGAATGGGCGTGCGGCAGTGCGGGGCCGGCCGCAGCCGCACGACGTGCGGGGAAAGCGATACCAGACGGTCGTAACGGTAATGAGTGCGATGATTTAGCGCAACGTGCAGGGCCATGGCCAGTCACTTTCCGGAGAGCAGGGCAAGCGAAGTGGCTTCATACCCGAACCGCCTTCCGTTTTTTGGCGGACGGCGGAGACATTTTCGCGGCGAAAAAGGTTTCGGCCACACGAGCGCCAACAAGATTCATGTTCGTCTGTAATCCGTCCAGATATTCGTGCAGGCCGGCATTGACGATTTCATCGACCTGCGCATACGCCAGATCCGCGCAGAGTTGCGCCAGCAATTGCTCCGCCGGGTTCTGAAACAGACCCGTCGGCGTGCCCGTGATCGCGTGGACGGATTCGCGGCTCGCGATCAAACAATAGTGAATGGCCCGTGGAAACTCGGGGTTCAACAGCAGAAACTCGACGATGCGCCGCGGGTCGATGCGGCCATGAGTCTTGCGATACATCTCGAACGCGCTGGCGGAACGCAGCACCGCGGCCCATTGCAAATCGTCAAACGTCGTTCCCACGTGCGCCACGGTGGGCAGGAGAATGTAATACTTTACGTCGAGGATTCGTGACGTCTTGTCGGCGCGCTCGAGCATCCGCCCCAGACGGGCAAAATGCCAGCCTTCCCCGTGCGTCATGGTGCCCTCGGTGACGCCGACGAACAAATGGCTGGACATCCTCACGTTGCTGAAGAATTCGTGCGGATCAGCCAGCACGTCGGGGTTTGTCACCGCGGACGTGACCATGAGATAGAACTTGTTGATCTGTTCCCACATCTCGGAGGAGATGATCTCACGAACCGAGCGCGCGTTCTCTCGCGCCGCCCGCAGGCAGGAGAGAATCGAATTCGGGTTGTCCGGGTCGAGCGTCAGGAACTGAATGACGTTCGCCTGCGTGGCCTCGCCCAAGCGACGCTCAAACTCTTCGTGGTCGCCGGTTGTGTCCACCAGCGGCCGCCATTGCTGATTCGAGCCCGTTGGCAGGTCGAGCATCAAGTGAAGATTGACGTCGATAAAACGCGCGACGTTCTCGGCCCGCTCGATGTAGCGGCTCATCCAGTAAATCGAATCGGCCACGCGGCTGAGCATCAGTCCTGCAGCGCTCCCGTGGCAACGGCGGGCTCTTCGACCACAATACTTTCGCGCACGGCCCGTGGATCATCGGTAAGCACCCACGTATCCTTGCTCCCGCCGCCTTGCGATGAGTTCACGACCAACGAGCCTTTTTTCAGCGCCACGCGGGTCAGGCCGCCCGGCAACACAAAGATGTCCCGGCCATACAGAATGTACGGCCGCAGATCCACATGCCGACCTTCGAAATGGTCGCCAATGATCGTCGGCACCTGCGATAGAGACAGCGTGGGCTGGGCGATGTAATTGCGGGGATTTGCCTGGACGCGCCTGGCAAACTCGGCGCGCAATTCCGGGGTGCTGTGCGGTCCGACGAGCATGCCGTACCCGCCGGATTCATTGGCGGCTTTCACCACCAATTCATCCAGGTGTTCCAGCACGTATGTCAGTTCTTTCGGGTCGGCGCAGACATAGGTCGGCACGTTCGGAATAATGATTTCCTGCTTGAGGTAATACTTCACGATCTTCGGGACGTAGGCGTACACGACCTTGTCATCCGCCACGCCCGTGCCGGGTGCGTTGGCAAGCCCCACGTTTCCGGCGCGGTATACGTCCATCAGTCCGGCGACGCCAAGCACGGAATCCGGCCGGAACGCTTTCGGATCGATAAAATCATCGTCAATGCGCCGATAAATCACGTCCACCCGCTCGAATCCCTTGGTCGTGCGCATCCACACAAAGCCGTCCGACACCACCAGGTCCCGGCCTTCGACCAACTCGACGCCCATTTGCTGGGCAAGGAAGGAATGCTCGAAATAGGCGGAGTTGTAGATACCGGGCGTCAAGACCACAACGCGCGGGATGTCCACGCCCGGCGGAGCCAGTGATTCCAGCATGTCGCGCAACCGGCTCGGGTATTCCGCCACGGGACGGATTCGCGACGCTTCGAATACCCGTGGGAACGTGCGCTTCATCACCAGACGGTTCTCCAGAACATACGAGACGCCCGACGGACAACGCAAGTTGTCCTCCAGCACGTAAATCTGTCCATCCCGATGGCGCACCAGGTCCGTGCCGCAAATGTGGCACCAGATCCCAAGGGGCGGATTCAGCCCCACGCATTGCTCCCGAAAACTCTTGGCCGAGCGCATGATGTCGCCAGGCACAACCTTGTCCTTGATGATCTTTTGGTCGTGGTAAATATCGTCGATGAACAAATTGAGTGCGGTGAGCCGTTGCTTCAGGCCGCGCTCCAACCAACTCCATTCCGCCGACGAAACAATGCGGGGAACAAGGTCGAACGGGAATATCTTCTCGGTGCCGGCGCTGTCACCATACACATTGAAGGTGATCCCCATCTGCAGCAGGGCGCGCTCGGCAGAACGCTGGCGACGGAGTAGTTCGCCGTTGGGTAAAGACTGAATGATGTCGATCAGCGGTTTGGCGACGGCTCGCGGCGAGTCGTTCTCCCCAAACATCTCATCGAAAAGTGATCCCGTCTGATAAGAGGCGAATTTCATGACCCTGAGCGATCTGTTGGTTCAACTACACCCGCCCACACAATCTCCAGCACGCGTTTAGCAGAGGGAATGCCACGCCGTTAGACCATGCACGATGTGACAGGCTCGGTCAAGTCCGGAAGGCCTTCGCCCTAGCGCGAATGTCTGAATGTAATAAGCTCATAATCAGACAGTTGCACCATGACGCCCAACCCGCGGCGGCAATCGGTCCGACCGAGCATCCGTGCCCGCCGACAATTCCGTCGGCAGCAACCGGGGCTCGCCAAATGGATACCTTTCTGGACAGCGTGAGCAAAACCAGACAAGCAATGCCAGGCTGACATGACGGGGGGACAGCGGCCAACGTGCGGGTCTCACGGTGCGGGCTCGAGCCCGAGTCATGGTCGCCAGGCAAACTGCCGGGCGATCAACCCTGCGCAAAATCTGCGCGCGCCAAATGGATTTGAGCAGAGTTTGCGCACGCCAAGGATCGTTTCTCCCTGATTTCATTGGCTTTTGTGGCATGGCACACTCCCTGCGATAGGGCCGGGCGCAGCTTGCGGACAGGGCGGTGGAGAACGCCCCGGCAACCGATTCGAAGCAAACAATAACAACATGGCTGCAGAAGGAGATTCGTCGAATGAAGCTCGGAACAATCTTGGGAATCTGCGGGATCATCACCGCCACATGTTTGTGCGCTGGCACGATCTTCGCGCAGGACAACACTAACCCGAATGCAGGTGGCGGCTTTGGCCAGGGCCGTCGGGGCGGCGGGAATTTCGACCCCGCCCAAATGCAGCAGCGCATGATGGAGCGTGTCCGCGATGGGCTCGCGTTCACCAATGACACCGACTGGGCGGCGGTCCAGCCACTGGTGCAGAAGGTTATGGATGCCCGTCGCGACGTGGGATTCGGCGGAATGGGCATGATGCGGCGTGGCGGCAATAATGGCGGGGACAATGGCGGTCGCCGGAACTTCTTCGGTGCGCCGAGTCCGGACGCGGAAGCGTTGCAGAAGGCCGTCGACGATAATGCCCCATCAGCCCAGATCAAGAGCCTCCTGGAAAAATACCGGGCGTCGCAGAAGGACAAAGAGACAAAGCTGGAGCAGGCCAGGGACGACCTTCGCAAGGTGCTGACCACCAAGCAGGAGGCAGCGGCCACCCTGATGGGATTGCTGAACTAACCTGATCGATTGGAAGGGAAGCTGGCGGTTCGTGCCATGAGCGAAACGTTCACCAAAGACTCGCCCTCGAAACCGTTGCTGGAACGGATGGTGTCCGACAAGCAACTGTCCGCAGTCGATGCGGAAGCTCTGGCTCGCTCCAAACAGACCGTTCAGAGCGAGGAAGATGTCCTGCAGTGGTTGGCCGGGGAATACGGCCTCTCGTACACCACGTTGGAGAACATCGAACCGGATCGCCAGCTTCTCTCCTTGTTTCCCGCCCGAATCCTCCTCAAGGAACAACTTCTCCCTCTGCGCCGCCTCAACGGCTCCGCCGAGGTCGCTACCAGCCGCTTGTTCGCCACACAGGGCCTCGATTCGCTCAAAACCCTGACCGGCCTGAGCCTGAAACCGGTGCTGGCCTCCATGGAAGCCATCCAGCGCGAAATCAAAAAACATCTCGGCGTCGGCGCCGACACGATCGATACGCTTCATGAAGAAAAATCGTTTCAGGTTGTCGACGACAACATCGACGATACCAACCTGGACGAGGCTGCCGAAGACGAAGCCTCCATCATTCGTTTCGTGAACCAGGTGTTGCGCGACGCGATCGATTTGCGGGCTTCTGATATCCATCTGGAACCCTTTGAAGACGAGTTTCGCATCCGTTACCGCATCGACGGCGTGCTCCAGGACACCTCCGTGCCCGCACAGCTCAAGCGCTTCCAGCCCGCCATCGTCTCACGCGTGAAAATCCTGAGCCACCTCAACATCGCCGAGAAACGCCTGCCCCAGGATGGTCGCATCAAAATCCGCATCGACGAAAGCGAAGTGGACATCCGCGTGTCGGTGATCCCGATGTTGCACGGAGAGGCGGTGGTCATGCGGTTGCTTCGACAAAACGCCACCCTGCGCGGCATGGTCCAGTTGGACATGGATGCGCGCGAGTTGAGCGGCTTCCAGCGCGTCCTCCAGTTGCCGCACGGAATCATTTTGGTCACCGGCCCGACCGGCAGCGGCAAGACGTCGACGTTGTACACCGCGTTGAACGAAATCAACGACGCCCTGCGCAAGATCATCACCATCGAAGACCCGGTCGAATACCAGCTCAAAGGCGTCAACCAAATTCAGGTTTCCGAGAAGGCCGGGCTGACGTTTGCCCGCGGCCTGCGTTCGATTCTGCGCCACGACCCCGACGTCATTCTCATTGGCGAAATTCGCGACCAGGAGACCGCCCAGATCGCGGTGCAAGCATCCCTGACGGGTCACCTGGTGTTCTCCACCTTGCACACCAATGACGCGCCGGGCGCCTTGACCCGCCTCGTGGACATGGGGGTCGAGCCGTATCTCGTCGCTTCCTCGCTCGAAGCGGTGCTCGCGCAGCGTCTCGTTCGCGTCTTGTGCGTCCATTGCAAGGAAGAAGATCGATCGCCCGCGGCGCAGGAGTTCAAAACCAAGGTTGGCATTCCCGCCGACGTGCCGATCTATCGCTCCGTGGGGTGCCGGGAATGCCGTAACACCGGCTTCTTTGGTCGCCACGCAATCTTTGAGTGGATGGACACGGACGAAGACATCCGCCGACTCATCCTGATGAATGCCTCCACCGACCAGATCCGTGACGCCGCTCGTCGCACCGGCATGAAGACGCTGGCCGAAGACGGCTGGCGTCTGGTCCAGCGCGGCATTACCACCGCCGAAGAGGTGTTGAGTGTCACCACCGCCAAGGAAGTGGCGCGCGTGACCAAACAGGAAGTCGCCGGCCCCAACGCTGTGGCCGCTCCCTCAGCAGGATAATTCCCGATCATGCCCACCTTTCGGTACAAAGCATTGCAAACCGATGGCGGCCTCGCCGAGGGACAGATCGAGGCCACCGGACGCCCCGACGCATTTCGCCAGATGGAAGGGCTCGGCTTGCGCCCCGTCAGCCTGACAGAAGGCGCCGCGACCGAGAAACAGACGGGCCCCAATCTGGGTAAACTCGGAGATTTCTCCTTCAAGTTGCAGCCCCAGCGCGTTTCCGCCAGGTCACTGGAGAATTTCACGCGGCTGCTTTCGAGCCTGCTCGCGGCGGGTGTGTCCCTGAGCCGCGCCCTGGTCATACTGTATTCCGAAGCTTCCACGCCGGCCGCCGGGGTGAAGTGGAGGGAGATTCACGATCTCGTGGTCGACGGCATGTCGCTGGCCGATGCGATGGCGAAGTCGCCCGACGTTTTCCCGCGTGTGTACGTCGCGATGGTGCAGGCGGGCGAGACCGGCGGCTTTCTCGACGTGGTCCTGGCCCAGATCGCCGATTTTCAATCCCGTGAGAAGGAATTGCGCTCCAAGGTGACGAGCGCGATGCTGTACCCGACAATTCTGCTTTTCCTGGCGTTGGGTGTGTTGACATTTCTGCTGGTCTATTTCATCCCGAATTTCCAGAAGCTCTTTCAGGGATTTGGCGGTTCGCTGCCAATGCTGACCCAACTGATTATTGCCGCGAGTCACGTCGTGCGATCCTATGGACTGTTCGTTCTCGCCGGACTGTGCACGGGGGCGTTCTTGGTGCGCAGCTGGTTCGCGTCCGAGAAAGGCCGCCGTGTTTGGGAGGGGATGATCCTGCGTTTGCCAATGGTTGGGCCGCTGGTGGCGGAATTCGCGATGGCGCGCTTTTGCCGGATGCTCGGCACCTTGTTGGGGGCCGGCGTGCCGCTGGTGCAGGCGTTGAACGTCGCACGAAAATCCATCGGCAACCAAATTCTCGTCGACGCGGTATCCACGTCCATCGAACGCGTGCAGGAAGGCGCCCGCCTCGGGCAGAGCCTGGCGGAATGCCGCGGATTGTTCCCCAGTTCCGTGCTCGAGATGATCTCAGTCGCCGAGGAAAGCGGACGGCTGGATACCGAATTGGTCCGAGTCGCCAACGTGACCGAAGGTGACCTGGACCGTCAGTTGAAAACCGCGGTTGCTTTCGCGGAACCGCTGATGCTGTTTCTGATCGCGGGATTCATCGGCACCATCTTTATCGGAATGCTACTGCCGATTTTTACACTGCAACAGTACATCAAATAACCCTCGTGGAATTATGAAGAACATGATCAATAAATTGCATGGTGCGCGTCGGGACCGTCGCGCGTTCACACTCGTCGAACTGCTGCTCGTGCTCGTCATTCTTGGCACGCTGGCGGCCATCGTATTGCCGAAATTCTCCGGCGTGTCCCAGCGCGGACGGGTGACGGCCGCGGCCACGCAGATCTCCACGTTCAAGACCGCCCTCGACGCTTTCGAAGTCGACATGGGGTATTACCCTAAAGGCCGGAACGGGCTGGCCGATTTGATCGTGCAGCCGCGCGATGCCGCCAACTGGCACGGGCCGTACCTCCAGAGCGACGTGGTCCCGAAAGATCCGTGGGGCAACGATTACCTGTACGAATGCCCCGGCAAACACAACCCCAGTTACTACGACGTTTCCTCCGCGGGACCGGACGGCCGGTTCGGGAACGATGACGATATCTGCAATTGGACACTGCGTAAATGAGTTGGACGATCGCGAATGTGAACAGTGGATGCGGACAACCAGCGGTTGCCCGACCCCACGGATTTACATTGATCGAACTTGTCCTGGTAATGGCGTTGCTGGTTGTCGCGATTTCCGTGACGGCGCCGGTGTTGTCCCATTTCTTCCATGGACGCGTTCTCGACTCCGAGGCGCGCCGCCTCTTGTCCCTGACCCGCGCCGGGCAGAGCCGGGCTGTGTCTGACGGGACAGCGTCGCTGCTGTGGATTGATGATTCACAAGGCGAGTACGGCCTGGAATCGGAGAATGCGTCGCGTCTGGGTGATCCCAAGGCCGAGGATTTCACCGTGGCGGATGGCCTGCGCGTTGACGCGCCCGATGCCACGCCGATTGCCATCGGAAGACAAAAACTGCCCGCCATCCGATTTCTGCCCGACGGAACGATCGACGACTCCAGTCCATCAGCGCTACGCGTTTCGGGCGCGGACGGATCGATTCTCTGGTTGGTCGAACAAACCAATCACATGAGCTATGCGATTCAGAATGTCAACCAGTAGAACATCATCCGCTCGACGGATGCAAGCCGGCTTCACGCTCGCCGAGGTGCTGGCGGCGATGGCGTTCATGGCCATCGTCATCCCGGTGGCGGTGGACGGCCTGCGCATCGCCAGCGCCGCGGGGGAACTCGCCGTTCGCAAATCGGAGGCGGTGCGGGTGGGCGAGCGCGTATTGAACGAGATCGCTGTTACTTCCGCCGGCGGACTAACCACGCAGAATGGCACGGTACAGGAGAACGGACACGATTATCAATGGACCTTGCACAGCGAATTGTGGCCGCAGGATTCCATGCAACTTCTCACGATCGAAGTGACATTCGTCGCGCGGGACCGGACCTATTCAACTCATCTGAGCACGCTGATCAACCTGGTGACTTTGCCGCAGCAACAATGAAACAACTCCTTCAACCAGATCGCGTCCGGCAAGATTCCCGCTGCGGGTTCACACTGCTGGAGGTTATGCTCGCCATGGCGGTATGTGCGATCGTGCTGGCAGCGATCAACGGCATGTTTTTCGGCGCATTGCGATTGCGCGACACCACGCTTCGCGCCGTGGACGAGTCGCAGCCGGCGCAGCTGGCTCTGACCACCATTGAGCGCGACCTGGCATCGGTAATGCCGCCGACGACCAATGGTTACATGAGTGGAGATTTTCGCATCGGGGACATCACCAGCCTCGGTTTGAACGAGAACGTCTCCATTGAAATGTACACGACCACCGGCGCGCTCCACGACGACGCGCCCTGGGGCGAAGTCCAGCGAGTCACGTATGAATTGCGTCGCGCGACCAACGGCGCCCGCGGTCAGGACCTGGTTCGCAGTGTGAGCCGGGACGTGCTGGCGACCGTCACGCCCGTGCCCGAGGACCAATGGATCATGGGCAACGTGCAGAACCTGACATTCGATTGTTACGACGGCACACAGTGGCGCAACACGTGGGACACAACTTCGGGTGACACCAATTTGCCGATCGCCGTCCGCGTCACCATCCAATTGGCCGGAGAGAATCCTGACGATCCGCGCGCGCGCGAGCCCATTGTTCTGTTTGTCCCAATCGATTCTGAATCGCGAACCAACCAGGTGCCGAGTGCCGGAAGCTGAATGAAACACTTTCACCCCTCACATTTCCGAACCACACTCGCGGAATCGCCCGCGGGTTCGGTGTTGGTCATCGTTTTGTGGATCATGCTCGGGCTGGTCAGCATCACGCTCTATTTTGCGAACTCGATGGCGATGGAACTGCGGGCCTCGGACAACCGTGCCAGCGGAGTTGCAGCCAATGAGGCCATCGAAGGCGCGGCGCGTTATGTCGCCTACATTCTTACCGCGTATGCCACCAATGGCGTGATGCCCGATCTCACCGAATACCAGGCCGAAGCCGTCCCCGTGGGCAATGCGCACTTTTGGATTATCGGCCGCGACAACAGCTATCCGGTGACACACCCGGACCGCGTGGCATTCGGTCTGATTGACGAATCGTCCAAGCTCAATGTCAACACGGCCTCCACCAACGTCCTCAGCTTCCTGCCGCGCATGACCGCCGACGTGGTCAACGGCATCCTTGACTGGCGCGACCCGAACAGCAACGGCGGGACGGAATTGTACTACGCCATGGCGCAGCCGCCGTATCAACGCAAGGGCGCGCCGTTCGAGTCCGTCGATGAGCTCCGCCTCGTGTACGGCACCACGATGGATATCCTCGCCGGCGACGACATCAACCGGAACGGAGTCTTGGATCCCAACGAACCGGACGAGGACGGAAACGGCCAGGTCGATCCCGGGATTTTTGAGTACCTTACGGTGTACAGCCGCGAACCAAACTCGCATAGCGACGGCAGCGCGTTGGTCAATATCAACAATCAAGCGCAATTGCGGGCGCTCCTGCAGAGCAACTTCGGCGGTGGACGCGCCAACACGATTATGAACAATCTTGGATTCGGGAGAGCGGTCACGCGCCCGGGAGCGACCAATACCCCCGCGCGAGCAACCGCCGTCAGCTTCAACGGCTTGCTTCAGTTTTATCTTCGCAGCGGGCTGAGCGAGCCGGAATTTCAGCAGATTTATCCCGACCTCGCCGTCGGCAGCGGGGCGTACACGCAGGGCCGGGTCAACATCAACACCGCCAGCGCGACCGTCCTCTCCTGCCTGCCCGGCATGGATATTGGCACCGCGCAACAAGTGGTCAGCTATCGCCAGTCGAATCCGAGCAACCTCGGATCGATCGCCTGGATCGTGGATGCGCTGGGAAGGGGAAGCACGGGGACCCTCGGATTGGAGACTGGTGATTACATTACGACTCGCAGTTTTCAATTCACGGCGGACATTGCGGCGGTCGGCGCGTACGGACGGGGCTACCGTCGGGTGAAATTTGTCTTCGACATCAGCGACGGCACCGCGAGGATCTTGTACCGCCAGGATCTGACCCGTCTCGGTTGGGCGTTGGGCCAGGACGTCCGTCAACAGCTAATGGGACGGGAGGCATCATGATGGATTGGTTCGATATCAGGGCGCTGAAGCGGAACGGCCACTCCTCAGTGCTGGCGCTATCGCTGGACGGTGACCGATTGGAAGGCGTGGTATTGCGGCGCAGCAATGGCTCGCTCCAGACGCTTCAGTCATTCTCCGAGACGCTTTCGCTCGACCCGTTGACGGCGGACGCGGAACTCGTTGGGCGCGAGATTCGCAATCACCTCGACGCTGCGGGTGTGCGCGAACGAACCTGTGTGGTTTGCGTGCCCCTGAAATGGGCGTTGGTCGTTCACATCGAGCTGCCAGAATTGCCCGAGACCGATGTCGCGAGCTTTCTCCAAATCGAGGCGGAGCGCGGGTTCCCCTGCGATGTCGCCACCCTGCGAATGTCCACGTCACGCTGGCGTTCGCCCTCCGGGAAGCAACATGCGACGCTGGTGGGAATCCCCGATAATCACCTGGCGGCATTCGAGCGCGCCCTGCAAGCGGCGCATTTGAAGGTCGTCAGTTTTTCCATCGGGATTACCGCGCTTCAACCGCCCGGCGAAAGCTCGACGGATGGCGTCTTGGCGCTGGCCATTGGTGAAGACGGTATCGATCTGCAAATCAACTGCGGCGGCGGCGTGAGCGCGTTGCGGTCTTTGGAAGGCGCGCTGGAAATCGACGGCACCCGCAAACTTCTTCACTCCGATGTCGTCGCTCGCGAAGTGCGCATCACTCTCGGCCAGCTTCCTTCGGAGTTCCGAGACGCCCTGCGCGGTGTGCGCATTTTCGGGCCAACGGAACCTGCCCGGGAGCTGGCCAGCGAAATTGAAGCGCCGCTGGCCACGATCCGCTTGAGCACGGAATTGGTTGAGGCGTATCCCGGGGGCAATTTCGGCGTGGAGTTGCCGGCCGGCGCCAGAGCTTCGCGGGCGTTCAGCCTCGGGGCGCTGTACCTCACCCGGCACGGAGCTCCGTTGGAGTTTTTTCGGCCAAGGATCGCGCCATGGCAGCAACTCGCGCAACGGTATTCATCCAGCCGGATTCGCATGGTTGGCGCGACGGCCGGCGCCCTGGCGCTGCTGGTGGCCGGTCTCTTTCTGATCCAGCAATGGCAACTCGCCCGGTTGCGGTCCCGGTGGCGCGGCATGTCAGCAAAAGTAACCGAACTTGACGGTCTCCAACAGCAGATCCGCCAGTACCGCCCGTGGTTTGACCGGTCGTTCCCCTGCCTGAGCGTGTTACGGGAACTGACGCTGGCGTTTCCCGAGGACGGAATCGTTTCGGCCAAGACCGTGGAAATCCGCGATGTCAACACCGTGACTTGTTCGGGGACAGCGCGAGACAACAGCGCCCTGTTGAAAACGTTGACGCAACTTCGCTCGACAAGCGGCGTCAACAGCCTGAAGGTGGACCAGATTCGCGGCAAAGCCCCGATGCAGTTCACGTTTGATTTTCAATGGGGTCAGGGAGGAGCCAGTGCAAATTAAGAACCGTCAGCAACTACTGGCAATTCTGGCCATCTGCGGTCTCGGCCTGTTGGTTGCCGACTGGCTCGTGTTCACGCCCCTGACGCATCTCTGGCAGGCGCGCTCGAAACAAATCGCCGAACTTCGTCAGGAAGTCATGGATGGCTCTGCACTATTGCAGCGGGAACAACCCATCCGCCGCCGCTGGGAGGAAATGCGGACGAACACACTGCCCAACAACGCTTCGCTGGCCGAGCAGCAGATGCTGAAGGCATTTGACACGTGGTCACAGGAAAGCCGGGTCAGCCTCACTTCGATCACGCCCCAGTGGAAGCACGACGCCGATGATTACATGACGCTGGAATGTCGAGTCGACGCCACGGGTGACCTCGATACCCTCGCACGGTTCCTCTACGCCGTGGAAAAGGGACCGACGGCCTTGAAGGTCGTCTCGGCCGAATTGAGTTCCCACGACACGATCGGCCAGCAATTGAGCCTCGCGCTCGAAGTCAGCGGCCTCGTTCTGACACCTCAAACCCAATGAAACGAACCCGAACAAACTCTCTTCCAACGCGGCGCACACGGATGGTGGTGGTGATCGCCGCGCTGGCAATCATGGATGGTCTTACCACGCTGGCCCAGCAAACGAATCGCGTGAGCCAGGCGGACTTCTCCAACTTTCAGATCATCAGCGAGCGGAACATTTTCAATCCGAATCGGATCGCCCGCCGACGACGGACGAATCGGCCGGAAGCGGTGGCCGACGCGTTTTCGCTCGTGGGCACCATGAGTTACGCGAAGGGGACGTTCGCCTTCTTCGACGGCACGACCTCTGAATACCGAAAGGCGCTGACAAACGCCGGCACCATCGCCGGCTACCGGGTGACCGACATCACTCCGACCAGTGTGAAGCTGACCAATGGAGACAAACAATTGGTCATGAAAATCGGTGCACAGATGCGGCGGGAAGAAAAAGGCTCCTGGCAATTGGTCGCAAGCAGCGAACTTCCGGTCGAGACGGCGGAAAACATGGAGTCAGCGCCCGCCGAGACAACAGAAACCACCAGCGATTCCAGTAGCGAAGGCAACGACGTACTCAAACGCCTCATGCAACAGAGGGAAAAAGAATTACAATGAGAACCCAAACCTTGTGCATTCTGACAGCGATCGCCTTGTGCGGCAGATTGGTTGTGGTGCGAGCGCAAACGGCTCCCGAACCACCGTCGGCTGATGCCATCAGCAACAGCGCGCCGATGCAGGCCGAGACGCCGGCCGCCACGACACCGCAAGAGGAAGCGGCCCCGCCCGCCGAGAATGACCAGAATATGGCGCCGCCACCGACGGTACCCCAACCCGAGGCCGCTCCCACAGAGAACGGCGCGGCCACCGAACCACCGACTTCATCACCGGCAACCGCCCCGGAAGACACGGGCGTCGGGAAGGGACTGTTCCTTAATTTTCACAATGCGCCCATCGATCTTGTGTTGAACTATCTCAGTGACGCCGCGGGGTTCATCATTGAAGTCGACACGCCCGTGCGGGGCCGGGTCGATGTATGGAGCACGCATCCGGTGACAAAAGACGAAGCGGTGGACTTGTTGAACTCCATGCTGAATAAGAACGGGTACGCCGCCATCCGCAACGGAAGAAAGCTGACCATTGTTAGCAAGGACGACGCGATTCACGGGGATATCCCGGTCAAGACCGGCAATGATCCGGATCTGATTCCAAAAAACGACGAAATTGTCACTCAGATCATTCCGATTCGGTTCGTCGAGGCCGAGCAACTCATCAAGGACCTGTCGCCGATGATCTCGTCCCACGCCACCATCGTCGCCAACGAGGCCGGCAATTCCATCGCCGTGACCGATACCCAAGCCAACATCCGACATCTGGTGGAAATCATCAAGGCAATCGATTCGAGCGCCGAAGATGAAACCGAGTTGCGCGTGTTTCATTTGAAACATCACGACCCCAATGAAATCGCGAGTCTGTTGACGAGCCTGTTTTCGAGCCAAAGCAATAGCGGCACCAGCCAAACGCCGATACGGTTTGGCGGACCGGGTGGTTTCGGCGGCTTCGGCGGTTTTGCCGCGCGGATGGCGGCGGCCGCATCAGCCAACTCGCCGGCGAATTCGCAGGCAGCAAGGATCAAGAAACGGCAGGAAGTCGTTGCCGTGGCCGATCCGCGCACGTCCTCGGTCGCCGTCACGGCGTCGAAGGATATGATGGAGCAGATCGCGAAGATGGTCGAGCAACTTGATCAGCCATCACCACGGGTCCCGCGAGTGAGCGTCGTTCATTTGGAGAATGCCGACCCACAAGAGGTGGAACAGGTCTTGCAGGACATGTTCCAGAGCAGCCAAACACCGCGGAGCAGCCAGAACCAGCTGAGCCCGCTGCAGACTCGCATTCAACAGAATACGGGCACGTCGACCACGACCGGGACCGGTATGGGAACCACAGGTCTCGGAACCTCGCGCAGCGGCCTCGGAGGAGCTGCATTCTAAGCACTGAATTATCCAAGGAACCTATGAATGGTACATTTTTGAAATCAACATTGCGGCTCGCGGTTATCCTCGGCCTTTGCTTGTGCGGGGCCGGTAACATCCACGCGCAACAGGCTCAGCGCCCCGGCGGCGGAGGCGGATTCGGCGGGTTTGGCGGATTCGGAGGTTTCGGCGGCTCTGGCGGCGCCAATCGTAGCGGCTCGAGTTCCGGCACCGGGACCTACAACGCCAACGGAACAGTGGGCAATGCCACAGTCTCTTACGACCCGGATTCACACAATATTACGATCATCGCCGACGAGGATACGACGGCACAGATGAAGAAGCTCATTGCCGAGCTGGATCACCCGCAGCCCCAGGTCCTTATCAAGGTGGTCTTCTTGCAACTCACGCACAGCGATGCAACCGACATCGGCGTGGAAGGTGGTTGGATGAATGGCATCGGTGGAGGCAAGACCGGGTCGTTCGTCAATTCGTTCGGGTTGTCCTCGCTCGCGTCCGGCACGGGATCGAACGCTCCAACGCTCAATGCGTTCGGGCTGCCGATATCGAGCTTCTCCCAGATCGCCCCATTCGCATCCGGCCCCGGCGCCGGGATGTACCAGGTTCTGGGAAGCGACTTTCAAGCAACCCTTCGCGCCATCGCCGCGGCGGGCAAAGCCGAGGTGCTCTCTCGTCCGTCGATCCTTGCCCGGAACAATCAACCGGCCAGTGTTGTTGTGGGGCAGGAAGTTCCCTTGATCACCAGTGTCAGCTACAACACGATCTCCGGAGCGCCAATCAATTCCGTGACCTATACCGATGTGGGGATCGTCCTGACGGTGACGCCGTATATCACCAGCGACGGGTTGGTCCAAATGATTGTGTCGCCAACGGATTCATCGATCGACCCGACGTTGACAGTAAACATCGCCCAGGGTGTCAATGCCCCGGTCATCGACACGACATCGGCAAACACCGTCGCCATCACGCCCAGCGGTCAAACCGTCGTGATCGGCGGCTTGATGGAGCGCGACAAGACCTCGACCGAGGAGAAGATTCCGATCCTTGGGGACATTCCGTTCCTGGGGAATATCTTCAAGCGGCGGACCGCGAGCAATAACCATCAGGAACTTTTGATTTTTCTGACACCATACGTGATCCAGGCGCCGTCGCAGCTGGCCTCGTTCTCAAAGGCTGACGCCGCGCGGACATTGCTTCCGAAGTCGTATTCCGAGCAGGAACTGGATAGATTCCTCGACAAGGTGCCGGCAAAACAACCGAAGGGCACGCGTTCCGGCTCGTCGAGCATGGTACAATAGCCACGCAAGCATGGAGCCCTGCGCATGGACATAAGCCGTCGCAGCACATTGATCTATGGATTGCTGTTGGCCGCGTGGGTGTTGGTATTGGGATGGCAGACGGCCGAGCACTTCCGCGTGCGTCGTGCCGCGCGGGCGCAGTTGATCTATCGCGCGCAGGACATTTCCAACACGCTGGGCATCGTGCTGCGATCGCAACGCCGATTCGGGGTTCTTTCCAAAGAGCGCCTGGAATCGGCGCTCAATGATCTCGTTCGTCCCGGCGAGCTTCACGGGATCGCCCTGCTCAATGCGGCGGGAGACGTGGTGGCTTCGGCTGGCACGTTGGGCGATTTCCAGGCCAGGAACGTTGACGGACCTGCGGAGCGATGGAACCAACAGACCGTCACCCTGATGAACCTCGTGGACCTGGGCACGAACGTGACTCGTGACATTGAGAACAGCCGTCCGCCGATTGTCCTCCCGCGAGATCAGTTCTTCCATCCATCCGAGACCAACCGTTTTGCGGAAGGTCGGGAAGAGCACGAGGGCCGCCCACCTGAGCCGCCACCGCCGCCGCCCTCCGAAGAGGAATCGAATCGCGCGGCCATGGCGACGAATGAGCCGGCAGAATCGGCGTCATCGACGAATCGGCCGTGGTTTCGCGGTGGCCAGGGCCGCCCCCGCTTCGGTCGGCCGCCGTGGATGAGCGAGGAAGTGTACAACGCGATGCTGCAAAAGCAGGGGGTGCGCAGTTTTGTCATCGTGATGTCCACCACACCGGTCGTGGCTGCGAGCATGCAGGATCTCTGGCTGCGATGTATTATCGGTCTGCTGGCCACCGTGTCAGTGGTGGGTTCGGGATTGGCGTGGCGCAACCTGACCAAGTCGTCGGACCTGCAACTACGGCTGGTTCGCGCCAGCGAATTGACCACTCATCTCAAAGAAATGAATCTCGCCGCGGCCGGCCTCGCTCATGAAACGCGCAACCCGCTCAACATCATCCGCGGCCTGGCGCAGATGATTTCCAAACAGACGGATACGCCCGCCGAGATTCGCGAAAAATCGCGCGCGATTGTCGATGAGGCCGACAAGGTCACGGTGCAATTGAACGAGTTCATCAATTACTCACGTCCACGCGAAGTGCGGCGCACGCCATTGACGTTGTCGGCGGTGGTGAATGAAGTCGTGCACACCCTGGGATACGACATCGAAGAGAAACGCGTTCAGGTCGAGATCAAAGGCGAGTCACTGTCAATCGAAGCGGATGAACAACTCTTGCGGCAGGCGCTCTTCAATCTTCTGCTGAACGCGGTCCAGGCCGTTGATGCTGGCGGCGGGGTCATCCAGATCGTCATGGCGCATCAAAACGCTTCCGAAGCCACGTTGGAAATCCGTGATAACGGCTCCGGCGTGCCGATGGAGCAACGCAAGGAAATCTTCAAGCCCTATTTCACGACTCACCCAAAAGGCACAGGCCTCGGCCTGACGGTCGTCCAGCAGATCGTGCACGCGCACGGGTGGGAAATTGAATGCCTTCCCAACGAGCCGAAAGGTGCTATCTTCCGTGTGGCACATTTGAAACTCACGGGAAAGAATTGAAAACGGCGGCATCAGGCACTCCATCGACCGTGCGGATCTTGATTGTGGACGACGATGCGGGCCAGCGCAGCCTCCTGGATACCTTTCTGCGGAGCCAGGGGTTCGAGACGACGGTGGTCGAATCCGGCGAGCGAGCGCTGGAAGCGTTGCGCGCCGGCAATGTCACGATGATGATTTCCGACGTACGGATGCCGGGCCTGACGGGCCTGGAGACCTTGCGTCGCGCCCGCCAGATCCACGCCACCCTGCCCGTGCTGATGGTGACGGCGTATGCCGACATCCGCGAAGCCGTGGGCGCGATGCGGGATGGAGCGGTGAATTACCTCGCCAAGCCCATTGACCTGGATGAATTGCTGACATCGGTACAACAGGCGACCGGCATGGCGATGTCCACGCCCCTTCGCTACAACGAAAACAAGCAGTTGCCGCCCTACGTCGTGGCGAAAAGCGCCATCATGCAATCGCTCTTCCGCGATGTCTCGCTGATCGCTCCGTCCGACACGCGCGTGCTGATCACCGGCGAAAGCGGGGTCGGGAAAGAAGTGGTGGCCGACGTCATTCACGCATGGAGCACCCGAGCCGCCGGGCCGCTGGTGAAAGTCAATTGCGCGGCGATTCCCGAGTCGCTGCTGGAGAGCGAATTGTTCGGGCACGAACGCGGCTCGTTCACTGGCGCGCACGCGCAACGCATCGGCCGTTTCGAAGAAGCCAACGACGGCACCATCTTTCTCGACGAGATTGCCGAGATGACCCAGCAGCTCCAGGCCAAGCTTCTTCGCGTGACCCAGGATGGACGATTCCAGCGAATCGGTTCGAATCGCGAGATTCGGACCAACGCGCGCATCCTTGCCGCCAGCAATCGCAATTTGGACGAGGAGGTCAAGAAGGGTCGGTTTCGCGAAGACCTGTTCTATCGCCTCAACGTGGTGGAATTCAACGTGCCGCCGTTACGCGAACGGCGGGAGGACATCCTGCCGCTGGCAGGCACGTTCATCACCGAATTCGCCAGGGGGCGCGCCCGGTTCTCAGAGACCGTGACGGCCTGTCTTGAGGGTTATGCCTGGCCGGGCAACGTGCGTGAATTGCGCAACGCAATGGAGCGTGCCGTGTTACTCTCCCGCAGCGAGCTGATTCTGCCGGAACATCTCCCGTCGCGCGTGTGCGAGGCGAGCCCTCACGCGGGATCCGTCAATGGTGGGCACCTCGAAGAAGTCGAGCGTGAGGCCATTCTCCAGGCTCTTCGCAATCACGACTACAATCGCACCGAGACCGCCAAGGCCCTCGGCATCAGCCGCCGCACCCTCCTCTACAAACTCCAGCACTTCCAGCAATTGGGGTACGAAATCAATCCGCCAGAAGACAAACCTTCCCAAGGGGCCGGTCCCGGACGAGCCTGAACGGTTACCGGGCCTGACTGTTCCCGTCGACGCAGGGATCGGTATGTCCGCTCTCGTGACCGGGCATGTCTGCGGTCAGATGGACCGCTTGCTGCATCAACTCGGTGGCGTCCTTCAGGTGGAGCTTGTTCTTGATGTTCTGCCGGTAGCACGACACCGTCTTCATGCTCAAACCCAATTCCCGCGCGATGCGGCGCGTCCCGTGTCCCTCTCCCAGCAACCGGAACACTTCCAGTTCGCGGTCGCTGAGCAATCCCAATTGCCCGGCATCGGGGTTGCGCTGTGTGACCGCCTGCGCGGCCATCGCCGAGGCCATTCGCTCGCTCAGGTAGATGTCGCCGTGCAGGACCTTGCGCAACGCAGTCAATAATTCCGGCGTGGACGCGCGCTTCATGACGTAACCGCGGGCGCCAGCTCGCAACACGCGCTCGGCGTACAGGGCTTCATCATGCAATGAGAGCACCAGCACCGGAAGGTCGGGAAACCGCGCCTTGAGATCCTTGATCAAGTCCAGTCCGCTGCCGCTGGCCAGCGACAAATCGACAATTGCCACATCCGGCAGCATCGAACCGAGGGCCTCAAAAGCCTCCCTGGCATCTGCCGCCTCCCCCCACACCTGCAGATCCGGCTCCTCGTTGATGACCATGGCGAGCCCCTCTCGCAGAATGGAATGATCGTCAATGATGAGCACACCGTACCGGTCGTGCGCATTCTTGCCAGGTTCTCGATTCATGGCCGACAATCCGTCCCGAAGCTCTTTCCCCGACCTCGCTTCCATGGTCTGCCCGTAGGTTCCATCGAATCAATAACGCCACCGGCGCTCGGCTCGCCAGTCGCCGTCGGTGTCGTCCCCGACGCCCACACGAACACGCTCCTGTCGTGGACGCGCTTCGTTGATCTTCAATGGCCGGCCGCTAAGCTCCTTGCCATCGAACCAGGCGATCGCCCGCGCCGCTTCCTCCTCAGAGGCCATCTCAACAAAGGCGAATCCCTTGGACAGGGATGTCACCCGATCAACAATCAAACGACAACTGACGACCGTCCCGGCCGCCTCCAGCAGATGCGTCACTTCTTCCTCCCGGGTGCGGAATGGCAGGTTGCCTACATAGAGTTTGGTCGACATTGGCGCTGCTCCTTTCTCGGTATTCCTGTTGGCGATTCCTCGTGACCGATTCAAACAACCTGACACCAGCATATAGAGAAACAGGCGAAGAGCTATTGGGCGGCGGGCTGAAACCGGTCTAGGATGAATTCCTACAGAAGGCCGCAACCTCACGCCCGCGCCCGGCGCAAGGAAATGTTCCTATGTCATGAGCGGCGGTTTTCCTAGATGACTATCCGCCAGCCTCCCCATTGTCGTCAGGCCGCCACTGGGCATAAGGTGATATCGGATCAAACTGCGAAATTCGGAGAACCGCACAACAACGATGGAGGGAGGCAGTTATGAGAGGAGCCACTCGACAAATCCAGATCACAGTCCGCGCCAACAATCAACCCGCGCTTTTGAGCAAACTCATCGCGTCGGTGGTATCCTGCGGCGCGGAGGTGCTGGTAGCCTCCTCACATTGGGACGGTTCGGGCACCGTTGTCAGACTCGTGACGCAGGATGCGGCGCGCACAGGCCGCGCCCTCACCGCCGCGGGTTTCGAATGCGACGTGGACTTTGTGGTGCTGGTCGAGGTACCCGATGGACCCGGAGCACTGGCGATCCTCGTGGAACGCTTGCGGATCGCCGGTATCAACGTCCTTCTCAGTTACGCCTTTCGGTCCGACAACCATCGGTCCTACATCGTGCTCAAGACATCCGAGGATGACCGCGCGATCTATCTTCTGGAAGTGGACGCGTTGATCCACCAACTGGCTGGGGCCCATTGTGAACACACGGCAGTGAATGACGGGGACGTTGAGGTTTCCCCGGCGATGCAAACAGCCTGAGGACCTTCACTCCGCAATGTCACGAGTCCGCGCGGAAGCGCAGCGGATCTCCGTGATGGTTTACAGAATGGCGTTTCGATGCCATGGTACTCCATTGGTTTGTTGTCCATCGGGTTCGCTTGCGGTGCACGTACATGCAGGTTGATTGC
The DNA here is from genome assembly GCA_035501175.1 of Verrucomicrobiia bacterium. Classification (GTDB taxonomy): domain Bacteria; phylum Verrucomicrobiota; class Verrucomicrobiia; order Palsa-1439; family Palsa-1439; genus Palsa-1439. Next base: position 160,851 of record DATJWQ010000025.1, read on the forward strand.
ACAGCCATGCACGAGGAAACGGGTCGCTCAACAATCACTCGGCCATCCGTGGGAAACGAAAGGTATCTTCTCGCGGATGCATGGAAAGTTGCTGCCATCGCGGCCGTCTACTTTGTTGCCGGAAAGCTGGGGCTCAAACTGGCTTTCCTTCATCGAAGCGCATCCCCGGTATGGCCGCCAACGGGAATCGCGCTGGCAGTCCTGCTCATGTTCGGGTATCGCTTGTGGCCGGGCGTCTGGCTGGGTGCCTTCCTCGTCAACATCACCACCGCCGGCTCAGTCCTGACTTCCATTGGAATCGCAGGGGGAAATACCCTGGAAGCAATCCTCGGCGCGTGGATGATCGACCGCTTCGCCAATGGACGTCATGCCTTCGACCGCGCGGCCGACATCTTTCGATATGCGCTGGTGGGGCCGATTCTCAGCACGATCCTGAGTGCCACGGTTGGTGTCACATGCCTGGCCGTCGGCGGCTACGCGCCGTGGTTTCAATATGGTTCCATCTGGCAGACATGGTGGTTGGGAGACGCCGTCAGCGCCCTGATTGTGGCGCCGTTTCTTCTGATCTGGGGTACGCGCCCGGGCCCGGGATGGAACCGTCGCCAAATCACCGAAGCCGCATTGACCCTCGCCTTCGTATGGGGCATTTCCTATCTCGCCTTCAGTGACTCGCCGCAAGATGCCCTGGGTCGCTATCCCCGGTTCTTGCTCTATCCGACCGCGCTATTGGCGGCGTACCGATTTGAGCAACGAGGCGCGATCAGTGCTGCTGGCCTCATCTCGCTCATCGCCATCTTCGAAACCCAGCACGGGAACGGACCGTTCGCATCGATCAACCGAAACGACTCGCTGATCCTGCTGCAAGTGTACTTGAGCGCGTTCACCCTGACGAACCTCGTGTTGGGCGCTCTCGTCTCGGAAAACCGACGGAATCAAGCCGCGTTGCGCGATAACGAACGACAGATTCGCCACGACCTTGAGGACACGCTGCGATTGCAGGAAATGAGCCGGCGATTCGTCCAGCATGAGGACTTCCAATCGCTCCTGGACGCCCTCCTGGATGCTTCGATTGCCGTCACCGAAGCGCAGAAGGGCACTCTCCAACTTCGAGAGGCGCACTCGGGCGTATTGACCATCGCCGCCCAACGCGGCTTTGAACCGCCTTTTCTTAACTTCTTCAAAAAGGAACTGGCTTCGGATTCGAACAACGCCTGCGGCCTCGCATCGCAACGAGGTGAACGGCTCGTCATCCAGGACATCACCAAAAGCGACCTGTTTGTGGGGACGCCTGCCATGGCCGTGCTGCTCGAGGCCGGGGTGAGATCGGTGCAATGCACGCCCCTGTACAGCCGGTCGGGCGATCTGGTGGGCATGCTAAACTCTCACTACGGGACACCTCATCGTCCGGAACCGCGCGAGTTGCGGATGCTCGATCTCCTGGTTCGTCAGGCGGCCGACCTCATCGAGCAGCGCCGTTCCGCGGCCGCGTTGCGGGAAAACCAGGCGCGATACACCCAGTTGATCGGTTCGGCGATGGACGCCATCATCACCATCGACGCCAACCAGCGCGTCGTGCTCTTCAATCCCGCTGCGGAACGAATGTTCGGTTGTCCCGCCATGGAGGCCATGGGGGCGTCCATCGACCGGTTCATTCCCCGGCGGTTTCACGAGGCGCACCGGCAGCACATCGAAGAATTCGGCCGACGAGGCGTGACCAACCGTGGCATGGGGGCGCTGGGTGCGCTGAGCGCGATGCGGGCCAGCGGTGAGGAGTTCCCCATCGAGGCATCCATCTCCCACATGGAGGTTGAGGGACAAAAGCTGTTCACCGTCATTCTGCGGGACATCACCGAGCGCAAAAGAACCGAGGCGGAATTGGAGGCATGGCGTCACGAACTCGAACTGCGGGTCGAGCAGCGCACGGTCGAACTGGCCATGGCGCACCGACAGCTCCAGGCCCAGATCGAAGAACGCAAACGCCTCGAAGTCGAAATCACCCGCGCCATCGAGGGCGAGCAACTCCGGCTCGGGCAGGAATTGCACGACGGGCTCGGTCAACAGCTCGCCGGCATTTCGTACATGATGGGCGCGTTGAAGGTGAAAATGGACCGTGCCGCGGATCCGGGCGCGCGCGACGCGCGAAAAATCGAGAAGCTCCTTCAGCAAAGCGTCGAGCAGATTCGCAATCTGGCCCGGGGCTTTTATCCCGTCGAGCTCGAACGGCGCGGATTGTTTTTCGCCCTCAAGGAAATCGCCCACACCACCGAGCAAAGCTTCGGCGTGCGCTGCGTTGTCCGGGTCGAGGAACCCGGCGCCATCGAACCCGACGGCCCGGCGGCCATTCAATTATTCCGCATCGCGCAGGAAGCCGTACACAACGCCGTTAAACATGCCCAGGCCAGCCAGATCACCATCCGCTTCACACGCGATGGCGAACACTTGTCCCTCATCGTCAAGGACGACGGCGTGGGCCTGCCAGCGGGCACAGCCGAAACCAAGGGCATGGGACTGCGAATCATGGATCATCGCGCGCGGATGATCGGAGCGCGGTTTGAGATTTGCGTCGACACTCACGGCGGGACGATCGTCGCCTGCTCGCTTCCCATCATGACCATCGGCGCCCCGCCTCCGCCTCTCCCCGTGCGCGAGAACCTGCAGGTGTAATCGACAGCAGCACGGAGATCAGGACCGTCTGGTTCGGGGACGGCGTGATTCCTCTTTTCCCGTTGTCTCCTTCTCGGAATCGGCCAGCGGCGGAACTGCGCCCTGGTCGCCTCGATATCGCTGCCAGTGAATGGCGAACCGCGCCAGTTCCTCCCCGGTCGCCAGGTGAAACTTCTTCTTGATGTTTTCGCGATGGGACGCAACGGTCTTCATGCTCAGGTGAAGCCGCTCGGCAATCTCATGCGTCGCAAAGCCGTCACCGATCAACTCGAACACCTCCAACTCCCGGTCGCTCAGCCGCCCCACCATCGTCGACGCGTTCTCCACGAGCGTCGCCCCGCCGAGCCGGTTCACGATCCCGTTCTTGACCTTCTCGCTCAGGTATAATTGCCCGGTCAAAACCTGGCGGATGGCGCGCAACAGCACCTCCGGCTGTTCCTGTTTCATGACGTATCCCCGGGCACCGGCGTGCAGGACCCGCTCCGCATACAGGCCCTCATCGTGCATGGATAGCACCAGCGCCGGCAATCGCGGGAACCGGATCTTCATGTCCTTGAGCAGTTCCACGCCGTTTCCTTCCCCCAGCGCGATGTCCACCACGGCCACATGCGGCCGCAATCTCTCGATCGCGGCCAGGGCATCCCGGGCATCGCGAACCTGACCGCACACCTCCAGATCGGCCTCCCCGTTGATGCGTTGCGTGAGCCCTTCGCAAAGAATCGGATGATCGTCCACCAGCAGAACCCGATATTTCTCCGTCCCCAGCGAGGACTCTCGATTACGATCGCTTTTCACGATGGTTCACCACTCCATGGTTCGACTGATCCGTCATTCACCGGGCACTGCGACGAGCACAACGTAGCCAATACCGGCAGTTTTGCAAGCGGATACGGCCTCGACGCCCTCCCCGGCGCGCCGACTCTCACGAGCCGACCAGAAATGGCATTGACACGCCCCGCTGCGGTACGCCAAAGGGTAGGAGTGAAATACAGCCTCCCCGTCCATGCGCCGCACTTCCCGCGTCGATTCGCCGACCGCCTCGCGCGATTCCACTTCGCTGCGTTGTGCACATTTCTTCTCGGTTTTGGTTGTACCATCGCGCTGCATCTCACGACCACCTTCGCCCAACCCGCCGAGGAACTGCCGCTGTCTTCGTGCCCGACCCTCAGCCCCGATGACCGCATCATGGTTCTCGCGCCGCACCCGGATGACGAGTCGATCGGCTGCGGCGGAGTCATCCAACAAGCCGTCGCCATGAAACTCCCCGTCCGCATCGTCTGGCTCACCTACGGCGACAACAACGAATGGTCCTTCATCCTCTATCGCAAACACATCGTCATGCTCCCCGAAGCCGTTCGCAAAATGGGCGAGGTCCGCCACCACGAAGCGGTGGCGGCCGCCAACATCCTCGGTGTGGAATCGAATCAACTCGCCTTTCTCGGCTACCCGGATTTCGGCACGCTCACCATTTGGTACCGGCACTGGGCCGACCGGCCCGCGTTCGAGAGCATGCTGACGCGGGTTTCGAAAGTACCCTATGACGACGCCTATCGCCCCGGCGCCCCTTACAAAGGCGAGGACATCGTCCGCGATCTCGAGGCCAATTTCCGCGAATTCAGTCCCACCAAGGTCTTCGTCTCGCATCCCGCCGACCACAATGTCGACCATCAGGCGCTCTACCTGTTCACCCGCATCGCCCTGTGGAACCTCGAAAGCCAGATCCATCCGGACATCTATCCCTACCTCGTTCACTTCATTCACTGGCCCGTGCCCCGCGGCCTGCTGACCACCCGCTCCATGTTCCCGCCCGCGTACCTGAGCCACGTGGTCGATTGGGGCATTGTCCCGCTGTCCGAACCTCAGATCCATGTCAAGGCCGCCGCCCTCCGCGCCCACCGCAGTCAGATGGACGTCAGCAAAAATTACCTGCTCTCGTTCGTCCGCGCCAACGAGTTGTTCGGCGACTTCCCTTCCGTTGCCGTCGCCACCGCGCCCGCCGAGGATCCGTTCCTCGCCGGACGACGCGAACATTCCCCCGCACTCTTCGATCAATTGACCGAGGAGGAACAAGCCAGCTTCGTCGGCATCGAACAGGTCCACACCTGGCGCGACTCCGACGACCTCGTCATGCAGGTGCGCTTGTCCCGGCCCCTGGGCAATGCCGTGTCCGCCTCCATCTTCGCCTTCGGCTACCGCGACAGTTGGCCCTTCGAACAGATGCCCAAACTCCGCATCAATGTCGGCGCCCTCCATCACGATGTCCTCGACCAGACCCGCAAGCTGCCCCCCGAAACCATCAAGTTCCACCGCGAAGACCGCGAACTCACCGTCCGCATTCCACTCAAGGCCATGAACAATCCTCAACGCGTCCTCACCTGCGTCCATACCTACCTCGGCGAGGACCCCCTCGACTGGGCCGAATGGCGCATCCTCAACCTCACCCCCCTTCCCTGACCCATCTCGCCCCTCCCCAGCCCCTCCCACCGCGCCGCCCGTTTCATCTGCGGTAGCCTGCCAAACC